>CAZJWV010000015.1:29951-56383 GCA_964549855.1 uncultured Ohtaekwangia sp.
GAGAGTGCGGTTCACCGATGAACCCGTGATGAGGGCGGCCGCCGTGACCAGGGTGGCGCCAACGCTAGCCAGGTAGGCCCTGGCCTCGCGTGTCATCGATTTGATTCCCTTCATATCCACCCAGAGCGGGTAGCTCTGGCCTTTCGAATAGAAGATGCGGGCCTCGACGACAGTTTTGGCCACCTCGATCGACACATGCAGGTTGGCTGCGTAGCGTGCGCAGAGAATCCCGTCCGACATCCACATAGAGATGTAGGAAGATTCATACCGGTCGGTGTCGTTGTCACCATTTACGGTCTTAGGTGTAGTAGTCATCGGGGGATTTATTGCTCCTGTTGAATACAACAATCAGGATGCCGCGACGGTTTGAGTACGTTTCCTATTACCCAGCTATGGTAATCCAATGAATCCGGCACGTTTTCGCCACGTGGCTTCTGCTCCCCGACCTTTCGATTCCCAATTCTAAAAAATCACTCTCAATTTGAATCCGGGAACACAGGTCGTCAAAGCTCGACCCTGCGCACCATCGTTTCCCTTACATAGGCGTCCCGATCTCTCCATTTTACTCGTAGCCAGACATCCTCTTGTCCCTGGATGCGGAGCTGGTTGCCTTCACCGATGATCCCCAGCACGCGGGCACCACCCGAAGGGCCGCTCATCACGTACGTTTGGGGCCGAGTGACGATGGCCCGCGCCGAAGGCTGGCCGTACTGCACATGGAGGGCAAGCACCAGCATGAGCGCCAGTTGCAGGCACATGAGCGTGATCGAGAATTCGCGTTTGAAGAGAGCGAGCGCCAGGATGAAAACAGCCAAGGCGGCAAGCAACGCGGTGATGGGTAGGAAGTACTCACGCAGGGGTGCTGAGAAGGCCTCCCAGGCATCGTCCTGGTACCCTTCAAGGTGATTTTTTTCTGCCAGTTCCTCCATTTTCCGGGAGGCTTGGTCGTCGTTGGCGGCCAGCGTATAGAGGTTCAGGTAGTACAGTGACTCACCCAGCCTTCCTAAACCTTCCTGGATGTAGGCCATTCGCAGGAGCATGGCCGGCGACCAGCGACCGGAGGCATGGAGTGCTTCGTATTCTTCGAGTGCCTGGGTATATAATCGTGCAGTAAACAAGGAATCGGCGTGCTTCAACTGCGCTGCGGGGTCAGCAACCAGCTTGGCGATGTCCTGGGCATGAACGACCGATGCAAGCCATAGGAAGACGAGGAGAAGCAACCGGCCCTTTTGCATATAACTCTGATCCTGCTATTTTTGCGGGCTCAAATTACGTAAAACGGCAAGCGAAGGCCAAGAAGCTTCCTCCGAAGACCGAAATTTGGGCCCGGAACGAGTCCGGGCTGACAGTATGTTAGGATTCCGTAGCTCAGCCCCGACAGGTCGGGACTTAGCGCAGGGAGTCAGGAAGTAGTAAGGATTCCGTAGCTCAGCCCCGACAGCTTCGGGACTTCGTGAGGGAGTCAGGTAGATTGAAGATTCCGTAGCTCAGCTGGTAGAGCAATACACTTTTAATGTATGGGTCCTGGGTTCGAATCCCAGCGGGATCACAAGCACTTGGCCTAAGAAATTGAAGATCAGTTTCTTGGGCCTTTTTCTTTTTAAGCTACTGACGTAATTACTGACAACTTTTACAACAGTGCTCTTAATCAGCTTTCTTACCTCAATTTACCAATTCTTTTTGATTGTTTGATCAACCTGGTCCTGGCTGATCACGTTATCACTTTGTGAGGTTGACCATTCCGGGTCACATAGTAGAATACGAGAACAGCTTCGGCTTGTTCTGGTCTTTAGGAAGAATTTCAACCAAAAAAGTAATATGATAAAACAAACCAGTACACCTGGACGTGTACCTCAAATCCGTCTGTCTTACAAGGGCAAAGTCAAGCCCTCCGAACTGCCCAAAATCAGCAACTCAATGGATGCCTACCGGACCTTCATGGCCAACTGGGACTTAGGCCGGATCGAACTCCAGGAGCAATTCAAAGCCCTCCTATTGAATCGAAATAATAGGGTGTTAGGATACCACACCGTTTGTACCGGAGGGATTGAGGGAACTGTGGTTGACTTAAAGCTGCTATTTGCTACCGCTCTCAAAGCAAAGGCAAGTACTTTGATTGTGGCTCACAACCATCCGTCCGGGAATCTAAAAGCAAGTGAGGAAGATTTGGCGCTTACAAGAAAGCTCACTGCAGCAGGCAAGTTTCTTGGGTTACCTGTACTAGATCATTTGATTGTTACGAAAGAAGGATATCACTCATTTGCCGATGAAGGTGAGTTATAGAATCTCCGGGACTATCCTAAGCGACTTTCATATTACTCGTTCGCTAACTGTGGAAGACCTTATAATCCCTTTTAGACGCTTAACTAAGCAATCATCGAAATAATCGAATTAGGTTGATAGTTGTACTCTTGAACAGTGTTTCTTGCTGCCTGCATGACTGCGGTTTTGTCTGATTCTGGAATATCGGTAACTACATTGTTGGAGTTTTCTTTTCCCCGAATTACGGCGACATCCAATTGCGCGGCAATATGATTGAGGACCATTATCACTTTCGCAGTAAGTCCTTTAGGTATTCTTGGAGAGTATTTGTAAGCATCAAGAATTAAGAGTTGCAGGAGATGAGAACTAAGAGGCAGATCATTCATTTCCTTCCACTTCTTTAATGCGATTGCGATCCGTTGTTGGGTCGGTGAGAGTCTGGTGCTGTTAAGGATTCTAACATTCGTTTTAGTGTAAGTTGGGACTTCAAATAGTGACTTAGGGTTCACATATAAATACCCTGATCCATTTGCTCCCTTTGTTAGCTTGCAAGGCACAATATCTATTCTGTGCTCTGTGCCTTCTACATTTACGAAGACGCCAACAGATTTCCTTTGGTCTCTCACTCTGATGATTGATGCCTTACCCACTTGTCTCTCAAGAAAACCTAGGACAGAATGGAACATTTCTTCGGTGGAGGTGAAAGAACCTGGGCGAAAGTTGATGCTAAAATCAATATCAAACCTTTCCCTCAGGGCAGTGCCCGCTACGGTTGATCCAAGTCTTGGCATTGATTGAATCCAATCTCCATATTCCTTACTTAGCAGATTCACTAACTGAACTGCCTTAGAGTCCAACTTCAGGTAGGCGGGATCTCTTTTATCTAGTTTCATCATGTCCGTTAGAATTGCCATCTGCTTGTCGGTGTCAACAGGCTTAATCTGAGAATTCCGATAGTCAACGACAGCACCAACCACCGCCCCACCGGCAGCTCCCACCAATGCGCCCTTGCCGACAGCAAGAAAGAATTTAGACCAATCAAACTCCAAGCTTGGGTCCTGATCCATCCTATTGAGCTGCTTGAAAGCATTGATAATTGCATTTAGAATACCGATCAAAATTGCGCCATTTGCTGCATATTTGGTTGTCTTGTTCATAAGCTCATGATTCAGATTTTCTTATCTAACTCATAGTTGATTGCCTCCGCATAGGCACCCAGGTCTATCGCAGCAACTGTTCCAATACTCTGTTGCAAGTATCGGGTCAACTGAAGGAAAAATGATACAAGGGCCTTTTCCTTTGCACTAAATTTCACCTTGTCAAAAACTCTCCTTGTATAGTAGTTTTGAATTCGATCATTAAAATCCTGGATGGATTGATCTTCATCACCCGTGTAATCGATGTGAAATGCTCCGAACTCAATTGAGCAACCCATATCAATGGATTCCAAGGCCTGTAAACTTGAGAGTTGTTTTTCTATTGTTTCATTCTTTGCAATCGAATTTGTGCTGGTCAGAATTCCCCCAATTATTTTTGTCAATTCACGGGGGGGTCTAGCAACGCCTCGGTCAATGATGTTTGTCGAGGTCCTTTTGAGGCAACGTACGCTGGCAATTTTTCTACCAGCATATTCAATGTAGGATACGCTCTCAACCGAGCCCTTCAAATCAGGCTTAACTTCGAATACCGCATAGACTCCTTCCGCAGGAATATAATGTATGCCATTCTGTGTGAACACAAATGGAGTATACTGCTGGTCAAAAATCACGACGTCAATTTGATCGCTAAGATTGCCCTGGCAGTCAACAACAATTGCCTTATCAATACTGTATCGACTTGGTAGATACTTTCGAAGCCACTCAATCCAGACATTTTCGAGGGCATCGCCTTTGGACGTAGGGTGGCTAATTATTTCTCTATTTGTATTAAGCTGAGCCAGCATCTGATTCTGGAGCCCTTCAAAGAGATCACTTAAGTTTACTCGACTATTCGCACTCATAGTTTACTGTGTTTAGTACTCACTGTCTAAAGATATTTCCCTGTATGAATGTATTTTTCTTTTGTATATGACATAAAGACCAAGTTCATGCTGCTTAGGTTTGATTCCGATAATTAGCAAGATTGGATTCTCAATGAAAACCTCATCATGACTAACTATTGTTTGAAGCGCAGAGATGTCAGTGCTGCTTGGAATTGCAGGTCCATCAGGGTGAGTATGCCACTCTCCAACATAAATTTTGCTTGGCTTGTCTTTGAAATGTTTTGCAAGGGAATTTCTTAAGCCTGCTTTCCCCCGCTCAAAACTGTACCTGGACGAAGCGTATTTCTTGGGCAATACGTGTCCTTCGATTAGTGCAAGACTATTGCTTTCAACGTATCGACCAACGAGCACTCCACCAAACTCCTTTGGGTAGTGACGTTTGGCTAGACTAACTAGTTCGTCTACGATTCCGTCTCTGAATTCCACACTAAGCTTTATGTCTCTATTCGTGAATCTCAAAACTGTTGGAGTTTAATATTGAACTCGTCTTCAGTAACGCCACTCAAAATGAAATTCCTAAATGGAATTCCCTTTTCAAATGTTAGATTAATCTGCTTCAAAGCGAACTGAACCAGAACTGAAATATCATTGTGTGATGCCCGAAATGTCGGGTTCCAGCATCCAGTGGGATTGTAGAAATCCGTGTCGGGGCTCCGAAATTTATGATTCATCGACTTTAGCCATTGATAGATCCCCGGAGAAGTCACGCACACAAGCTCCCTTGCATGATTGGTAATTGAAATGTTGAACACGCGTCCTCGAACTTTGAATCTTTCAAGGACATATGAGACATCATCATCCGTGCTACAATCAACAATAATGTCAAACTCGTTAAGCATTTTCTTTAGACTATCAGAGTACTCCGGGTTCTCAACAGAACATTTAGCGACATCCATTAATTTCTCGACTGGAGTAACTTTAACAAACGGTGAGATCGACTTTAGTGAATCAGCCAACTCCAGAACCTTGGTCGTTATACCAGTCTTGAACCAGTATTCAGAGCGGCAAACATTTTCAGGATCCTTGGAGTCATGATCTGCAAGAGTTAATTTCCTACAACCACCACGAACCAATGAGGTTGCAATCTGACTTCCGACGGCGCCAACGCCTACAATGAGTACATTCGCGTTGGTTAATGCCGTGTTGAGTGAGCCTCTGCCAAAGAAATATTCGTATGAACAATTCTTGGTGCTCCCCCAGACTATTTCCTTGTCTTTAACTGTGCCTATGTAGTTTTTCGATCCTTCCACTTTTTGTCCGTAGATCGGCGGGTCGTTACCTCTCAAAAGAATTACTTGCCAATGAATTTCGGTCTTGGAAATGTTATACCCAATCAGTAGAGGAACTGTCCTTTTCCCAGCTTGCTTGAGGAATTTACTTAAGAATCCTAGGAACTCCTGGCCTAGCGTGTTAGCGAGCTGCAGCCAGTTTTCTACTGCAAACTTCCTGCTAAATACGGGTGCGTTTTCAACAAAAATGAACAACCCTTTTTCCTTGCTCATTGTATGGTACATTTCACTCCACCGGCAAGGCACAATTGATCCATCAATCTCAAATTGTTGAACCAAGTAACTTTGAGTTTGCTGTCCTTCGACCTTTGACTCAGCAAACCTAGAATAGCTGATCAGCCCAAAGTCATTTCTGTGAAATGTTCTATCGACGTCAGTGAAAAAGTAACAAACTGTCTTGTTAGAAGGTGCCACTATGTGCTCGTAGTGTGCATCTTGCTCCTTGGATATGTAAAATCTATTTATCCATTCCTTTAACGACTCGAAGTCAAGCTTCAATTTTTCCTCCAAACCCGGACTGTGAGAAGTGTGAATACAGATGTATCCATTCCTCATAACGTGATCAAATTCGATAAGGTCCTTATTAAAAAAGGATATCGTCTCAGACCCATGAAACTGAAGAGGATATGGCGCGTAGATTACAACGTCGAACGGAAGGGTCACCTCATTAACTGAGGCCCGAATTGTGCCTTGGATTACTTCACCTTCCTGGACAAAAGGTGAAGTAATCTCAATTGCACTCAGAGTTGAGACAATCTCCGAAATCCTCCGTAGCCGATCCATACTATCCGAATCGAGTGGCTGGGGGAATCGACATTGCAGCTGCAGCCTTCAAACCGTACGAGTTCTCTTTCTTATCAGCGCTTGGAGGAAACTTTTCATTGATTTTGAAGTAGGATTTGATGGAATCACTATCCTCATCAATCCTTTGAATCATGAATTTCATGTCGTCACTCATGACTGCCTTGTCATAATCAGTTAGCGTGTCCGCCACGTCATTGTTGCTGTTCCCGGGGTCAGGAAGTGGCACAGACTTCACCTCGTCACGGATAAACTCCATGACAATCTTCAGCTTTTCCCATAAGTCACCCTTAACATCCTTTCTGTCAAAAGCCTTGATCACGATGAGTTCGATAAAGAATGACTTGGGTGTCTTGCTGTTGTAAATTTTCCAAACCTTCAAGAGTCGAATAATTTGTCGAACTGAATCGCGATCAGCGTTCCGTTTTACATTATCAATTTGAACCCTGATGTTGCTCTTCAAGCGTTCGCTACCCTTTTCGAGTTTTCCAAACTGATCGTAGACGTACAAGTTAAGATCCGTGTTGTCTGGATATTTGTCCTGGTTAAGTTCCCGTCCCGGGACAACATCGATTTTTACAGTATGCCCATCAGCATCTGGATAGAAATCGAGGCCGATGGATACCTTTTGCTTTCGAACAGTCGCTACATGCTTGTACTTCTCATATAGGAATGAGTAGACGTCTTCGTACATTTTTTCCAATGTCTCGAAGGCATCCTTTTTAAAGGGCGATACAACGTCGAAGTCAAACTTCTTATTTACCGCTGTATGCTTTGCGTAGCTGCCGGAGTTAAAGGGCTCGTACAGTTTTGTACCGTACTTGGCTTTCAATGCATCGGTGACCTCATTTCTCTTCGCGATATGCTTATCACGAAGAGCTTCTTCTTTGCTGATTTTGTGAGACGTCAGCACGTCATCAAGATGTTTGGCTTTATCAGTAGCCATAGTAGTAGTGTTTAATGTTGCTCTCGGATTAAAAATTGACGACCGCGAGAGCGTTTCAGGCCGGATGCATCTATGCTATTGAGTAGGCCGGCGATCAAAAACTGGGTCAGACTAACCAACTCAGGGTTTGATTGGCACGTAGGTATTCTACATCAAGAGGAGGACACCCTCAGCAAAACTGAGCAACACATCAAGGCATCCTTCACATACAGCGCCGTCGGAGTCGGACGTTCAGCACTTCCCCACTTTTTTCGACAAGCTTTGGGACATCGCTGGTCAGGGTTGCTCTCGCAGAAAAGCTGCTTGCGTTTGATTCAAAAACGCTTAGTTTTGGAGCAGAGCATTTGGAAAGAACAAGGGGTGATAAGCCCCTTGGGAATAATTGCCGCAAGCACTTATTTTCTTTCCGGTTCAAGCCAGTTGTTACCCCCGTAACGACTGGCTTCTTTGTTTATCGCATTAGTTGGCTTTACAGTTTAACTGTCTTTTCCATCCGTAGTATGACAAATATAACCGTTGGTTGACAAATGTCCAAATTTTGGACATAATGTCTACATCGGGATATTTTTTTCATTATCTTTGTGGTGTTATTCTACAAGGGTATCTGATTTAGCTCTTTTTTCAAGGTCCAACAGCTGTTTTGCCATAGCGTTCGGTCTAAAGAGATCTAAAACCCAAGAGCCATGGTAAATTTTTCTGAACGCTTGAAATCCGCCAGGATCATGAAAGGCTATTCCCTCCAGGATTTAGCCGACGAGTTGGATAATGAAGTTTCAAAGCAGGCCCTGAACAAGTATGAGCAGGGGCTAATGAAACCTGACACTGACCTGCTACTGCTAATTTGCAATGCACTTGGCGTCCGACCAGATTACTTTGACCGTGAAACGGTAGTAAAACTTGAGAATATTGAGTTCAGAAAACTGAAGAAGTTATCAAGCAAGGAATCAGCGCGAATTAAGGAGAGTGCCATAGATATTCTTGACCGGTATTTTGAATTGGAGGATATTCTAGGAATTGACGAGAGATTTACCAATCCGATTGCCGATATAGAAATCAAGACCGATGATGATGTTGAAAGAGCAGTAAAGACGATTAGAGAAAAATGGAAATTGGGTGAGGATCCTCTCCAAAATGTTATTGAGTTGTTGGAGGATAACAACATTAAGGTCATAGAAATCGAGTCTGGCCCTGAATTCGTAGGGCTTTCATCCTGGGAAGGGATTAAGAATCCGGTCGTAGTAGTCAACTCAACTTTGGTGCTAGATAGGAAACGATTCACTGTGCTGCATGAATTGGGCCACATACTCTTAAAAGTTGCTCACCTTGGAGAAAAGGAAAGAGAGCATTTTTGTCATTTTTTTGCGGGGGCAATGCTTATCCCCAAAACCTCACTTCTAAAGGAATTGGGAGAATCAAGATCTCGGATCTCGCTCCAGGAACTTGTTTATCTTAAGAAACAATTTGGTGCTTCAATCCAATCAATTGTCATTAGGGCCAAGAACCTTGGCATAATTAGCGAAAGCTATTACAAAAGCTTTATGACCTTTTTTAGTATGAGAGGGTTCAAGAAGAAGGAGCCTGGTGAGTACACTGGATATGAAAAATCAAACCGTTTCAAGCAACTTCTTCACAGGGCGATTTCGGAGGAAATCATCTCATTATCAAAAGCCGCTTCATTGGATAATAAAAAATTATCCGAATTTCGTGATGAGCTATCGCTCATCGACGAATGAAGATTGCAATAACTGATGCAAACATTTTTATCGACCTCATCCATATTGGATTGCACGGGAAACTCTTTTCTCTTGGATTTGAGCTACACACTTCATATGAGGTTTTCGACGAGCTTAGTGAATCCCAACAGCATGCATTACAACCATTCGTTGATCGAGGAGATCTAACTGTAAATAACTGTGATGAGATCAGTCCAATTGAATCTGTAAGGAAGATGAAGGGACTCTCAAGTTCTGATAAGTCAGTCCTCTACTTAGCTAGTCACTTGAGCGCGATGGTTCTTTCGGGAGATGGACTCGTCAGAAAAGTAGCAGGGGTACAAAAGATCGAGTTGCATGGTGTCTTTTGGCTTCTTGATCGAATAATTGAAAAGAAGCTAGTAACAAAGAAGCTGGCCAGAAAGGCCCTTCAAAAACTAATGTCATACAACAAGCGGCTACCAATTGATGAGTGCAACAAGAGACTTTCATCATGGACTTGAATAGGTGCCTATAGCATTCAAAATCTCTTCGGAAATAGACTGAACCAATACAGTTCCAGCATGCGAGATTATTTGGTAAAGAACGGCCTCTTGAAACGAGTGATTGACCCATTCTTTTCAATATCAAGGGCCTCAAAATCATCCCTTCCCTGAAGAAAGTCTGTCAATCTGTTTAAAGTTACAGCTGGATACTTTCCGTTGAACATGTAGAACGTCGGGGTGTTGATTAGAAATGCCGGCTTGACAGAAAATCCATTCAAATCGAGATCCGGCTTTTTGTGGACAATTCGTAGGTGGCCTTGCAGAAGCTGCAAATTTTGTGTTAACCAAGTCAATTTTCGTTCAAGCTGAGACTCATACTCCTTCAAGAAGTTTGAATAGTCGTTTCGAAAGCCAACCATCTCATACCTGGCCCTATTGTACTTTGTGTCACAAACAAATACAGTTTGAATTGCTGGATTTACAATTATGAAGTCGATTTCGCCAGCTATGGGATTGTCTATTCTGACGTTATTGGCGCCTAATTGCTTGAATGATTTGATATTTCGGCAGTACAGCAGCTGATTTTGCTTAAGAATCCCCTCAATCTTGTCCTCCAAGATTTTGTCGTGCTCTCTTGCCTTCCTACTTACAAAACCCTGCATACATTCCAGGGAAAGCCATTCCTGCGGAAGGGCCCCCCAGTGGATTGCGTTGGTAGCAAGAACTACAATGCTTTCAGTAAACTTCTCTTTGCCTACCAAAGCACGGTCAACCCCTCCCACAGTGTAAACAAGAATTGGACGAAAGAAGTATCTCTGCATTGAATACGGCTTAAGAATAGCATCTTCAAGTGTCAACTTGTTCTTTCTGGTGATAGTCAGACCGTCGTAAAAAGCTCGCGCTAGGTTTGGATCCACTCCTAACACAGCAACCAAGTTTGCCGGAAGGACATACGGCTCAATTGTTTGAACTGGATCGCCAGGACCATGATGCTCCTTAATCTTGAATATTTGTGAACCCGCGAAAGCATAGTTTATTCCAAAACACGATTCAATTGCATCTCTCAACTCTAATACGGAATTTTCATCAAATGTTCCTTCACGATAGTCTTGAATTAAAAGAGGAAAGAAATTGCTATAAACGGTGCCATAGTGGTGCTGAAATCCTACTTCTAAAATACCATCGTGGCCGAAGGATATCTCGTGACACTCATGAACCATTTTTTGTATAGCTATCGTATCGGCGAAATAGTACAACCACGTACCTAGGTAATGTAGGTCTGCAACGACACCATTAATTCGGTTCGCCTCATTCGGGTCAGCTTGCTTTCCCCAAGCCAAATCGACATCACATCCTTGTTCACAGATGAGCTTTAGTACCCTACGGTACATCGCAAGGTCCTCTGGCGACACTGCATTTTGCTGGAGCCCACCTAGAATCTTTTGATAAAGCTTAATGGACTCTTCATGCAGCCAAGAAAGATAAAGGTAGAACGTGAGTGATTTTTCTTTTGAAACAAGACCTTTGAATTCGTTGGCCAGAAAGGCAAAGCATTCGAGTAAGATCGCTTCGACTTGAGCATGATTTCTAGTCGTCGTTTTGCCAAACTTTGTTGCAATTGCGTCCGACATGCCTTTCCAATAGCGTTTTCCGGGCTCTTCATCATATGTCACAATGTGAATCCCCTCTATTGTGATTCTCCCCATAAGCCACAACCCTATACGTGTTCTTTGAAGTGAATATCACCTTTTGGAATGTACTCCAAATAGGTTAACGGAATACTTATCGAACTTTTCAACTCGCGAATAAATGACAAATCACTGTTCCTTGGTGCGACAGGTGAGACTATCACTAGTTTTTCAACTGTCAACTGCGCAGCGTGCAAAGCGTAGTCCAAAAGCTGGGCTATTGCCTCTCGAATATTTCTTCTTGCACTTGCACCAGTCTTTACCTCGTAAATGCAGATCCTAGTGTCGTCATCCCACGTTACAACATCTGCAATGTTTCCCGAAAATCGCGTTAGCTCAATGGAGATATTATGGTTTGCGGCACTATAAATTGGTCCAAGAAAAACCTCTAAAGCGGTGACTATTTCAGTGTGAAGTTTGATGATGGTTTTAGAGGAAGCTTTTCCTTTTCTGCTGTACACTGAAGTCTGATCAGCCTTACCAGGAACAAGGATTACAGGTCCATCAGTTTCTTGCGGTGCGTCAAAGACACTATCAATCGAGCCATCTAATTTGTATGGTTTGAATCTCTTGTACTTAAACAAGTCAAAATTTGGCTGGGAGACAGGCTCATCAAAAAAGGAAGCAGAATCGATGTGAAATTTTATGACCGCCTGGAAGGGATACTTAGTCAAACCTGACGGGTCGCCATGAACTTCTAGGATTTCGCGTATCCTTTCCTGTCTTAATTGTGTGATGACCGGTCCTATCTTCCTTTGTTCCGCGAGATCATTCTTGATCAGTGACACATTGGAAATGGTGCCAACATAGTAGACTAGGTTCCTCGTTCTATCCTTGACGACTGTATAGAGGTAAACTCGTTGCAATGGCTGACTTGAATCAACTTCTAGAAGTCCACGAATAAATCCATATTGAAACTCGCCTATCCTCATCCGAGGATCTAACAACCACTCCTCGTGCCCAAATCCATACTGATTCTCAAAAGCAATATGCTTACTCCCCTGATCCTTCTTTTTCCATAGATGTCCACTTGGCAACTCCCAATTGTTGTCGTTTGAAGTTAGTCTTGTGAAAAGTTCCAGGCCTTTATGTTGTCTGTGCAAGACACTGTACTCGTATATCGGGAAAAGTTCATCGAAACCGCGGACTATTTCGACAACATGATTCTCTTGAAGGTCCGACAGACTCTTGTCAATCAATCGGCCTAAGCAAATGAAGGTTCCATTAGTGAACCAATCAGCCTCGATTGGCTTAGGCTCGAAGTTTCTTGATCTCGTGTTACTGCGATAGTACCAGATTTTGAATGGCTTGAACCAATCAGGATGCTTGTCAAAGCAATCATTGAAACTATTCTTGAATGATTCTAAGTGAGAGGATGGATCGGTTAGGCTGCGACTGGGTTCAAGCGAGAAACACAATCCAAATCGAACTACTTTCTTACCTTCAACAAGTTCCTCTCCGATATTGAACTGAATTTCGTCACGTCCTCCATGGTGAAACGCATAAGTATCTGAAGTCGTATGATAGGTGAATATCTTCGCAGGAAGTTGCTTTTTCCCGAGGTTGGCTTTTCTAAATTCATGAATAGAGCCTATTTTATAGGTGCCGGACACAGCTTCCTTGTTAATGCGATCCGCTAATTCGGCGATGTCCATTGGTGTGAAGATACAAATGACTTCTGTTAGCTATTTAGCTACTGGCTAACAGAAGGTGTTGAATTAGCAGTTCGCTTAAGAATGTAGCTTTTGGAATTTAGAACCCCTTCAGAAACTCACTCAGGTTCGTTCCGAAATACTCGCAGATTTTCTGGAGGGTGCTAATTGGAATATCCCTTTTTTGAGATTCTATTCTAGCCAGATGGATGCCGGTGTCATTATAGAATTCCTGGAGCGTGACCTTCTTCAGCTCTCTAGTCCTCTTGATCTTCAAGATGACCTTTTCGATTAGCTGCTTGTTTTTCGGCCTCCCCATGCGACCGAAACTGGAGAAATAGCAAACCTTTTACGATGACCTTTCGGTCATTATTTGTTACTTTCAGCTCAAGATTGATGCTTATGAAGACTCTTATTCTCATGCTTCTGTTGTTTCCTGCCTTGGGACTCGCACAGAAATCCATAGTCTTGTCATCGGTCCCGAAGGAAGTTCCTAAAAACAAGAGATGGGTCATCAAAACAAATCAGGAGTTTGTTGTAAGCACAAGCCAATTATCAAGTCAACGCGGAAGTATATGCTCGGCAATGATGAGCCGGGAAGAGAAGATCCTTAACTACGTAGCCGAAGGTGCAACCGGTGCATTCGGCAATCCGAACAAAATTTATAGAATAGTTATTTCTGAAGTAGTTAACCAGCAAAACAATGCATACACTGTCAAGGCAAAGGTAATAATTGACCATACGGTGGATATGCTGGACCCTTCCGATATCGAGAAGAACGGTGTCAAGGAACTAGTTTTCTATCCAGGGCAACTGGTGAGTGTAAACCAGTGTATCGAGAACATGCAAATATTCGAGCTTGATAATTAGCGCTCAATAGTCCATAGATAGAATACTTCTTAAGGGCGTTCCTTACACGCTATGGTGAATGAAGTTCTCAAGCTCGGCTACTGCTTTGACAAAGCAAGGCAACAATGCATATGAACGAATGTGGACCTCGATTCCTCTCAGCCAGCACTGTCATACGGCTGGGAGGGGTGCTCTACCTTTAGCAGAGCCTGCTCTACAAGTCTTAGAGCCTGCTCCGCCAGTCGTGGAGCATCCTCAAACTGTCGTAGTGCCTGTGCTACCTTTTGTAGATCAGGCCGATTGGAGAACTTTTCCAGATGTTTCTTATGTATCCAAGTAATTTGACCCCGAACTGGGTCGTCAGGGAATTGGTAAGTAAGGAATCCACTTTTTACAAAGACTTCATATACCTCGGAATTCAACGGGTTAGTTGTTGCAGAAACCATGATGTTCTCGTCGGCCTTGTAGGCTATTTCAAGCAATTCTCTATAAATGCCTATTACTGTCTCTATGCTGATGGACTCATCGTACGTTACTACGTAATCGAGTTTCACTTCATCGTCTTCAGGTGGCCCTGAAAATCCGCCGAATCCAACTACCTGCCCCTGCTCATTTCTGAATGTATATCCAACCCAGGGGATTTCAAAACCTACTTCGTCATAGATTTCAGAAAAATACTCAACCCACTCAGGAATATCCTTACTGTCAGACTCAATTGAGGTCTCTGCCGGCAAAATGGGCTCCATAATCAGTTTGTCACATTTGTTCACGTTCAAACCATCTTTTGCTTCAAAGGCATTTTCTTTCATAGAACATTTTTTTACTAGTTGTTTAATTGTTGATTCTCTTACACTTCGAAGCAGTTCGAAGCGCATCCAGACGAATACTTAAGTTCGTGCTATGAAATACTATGCTTACAGCTAATAAAAATTGTTGAATTGTCAGTAGAACTGTCAGTTACTTAGGATTGGGTGACACTTAGCAGGCTGATTCTCAGCGTATCATCCAAGCGAGTTCGAATCCAGCATGGATTGAATCACTATGGAGTTCAAATACGAATGCAAAATCTCAAATAATGTTGATGGGAATGGCCAACCCGATCCAACCTGTTACGGGGGCCCGTTTTCTCACAGAACAAACCTAGATGCAAAGCTGGCACTCTGGTACTCTTTAGTAGTCTAGACGCTGGCTAAAAACTAGGTTTGGATGTAGAATTCAACAACAAATGTTCATTTTCGCCATCCTTTTTCAATGCTGTACGTATCTTTGTAGCATGAAGGTCGTGAGGTTTGTGCTCGCTATATACATACTGCTGATGGCGGTCTACCCATGCAGTGATAGCAAAACGTGCCTCGACGAACAAAGACTGGGGACCGTTATAACGACGGCTGACCACGATCATGAGCCCCAAGAAAAGGATTTGTGCACTCCTTTTTGTATCTGCACTTGTTGCGCTGCCCACGTCCAGCTAACCGCTTCCGGATACAGCAATCTTCTTGGTCAGCTTCATAACACAGAGTTTGCTACAGCTTACCTGGATAAGCCCATCCTTTCCAGCGCGCATTCTATTTGGCAACCTCCTCGAATCTAACAACAGCTATTCGGGTCTACTGAGAATAGCATCGGCTTCCACACGAAGTTGCACGTGAGCTAAGAAAGCTCGTCTCATTTCACTTTTTCATTCATGCTGATCTACTTGTTGCGCAAGCAATCGAGGTCAGTCAAAACATTCAAACAGATGTTGGATAGGATAATTCACTATTCCATCAGGAATAAACTAATTGTAGGAATATTCACGCTCGCGTTGATCGTATGGGGCGGGTATTCGATCACACGACTACGAATTGACGCCGTTCCTGATATTACAAACAACCAGGCGCAGATTATCACGACTGCCCCATCCCAATCGGCTCTCGACATCGAGCGTCTCGTAACATTTCCTGTTGAACAGGCGATGGCCACGATACCCAACATCGAGGAGATCAGAAGCTTCTCGCGGTTCGGCCTTTCGGTAGTGACAATTGTCTTCAAAGACAACGTCGACATCTACTGGGCGCGCCAACAAGTGAATGAGCGTTTGAGCACTGCGTCCAGCCAGATACCACTTGGAATTGGAACACCTGAGCTTGCCCCAGTCACAACCGGGCTTGGTGAAATTTACCAGTACATTATAAGGCCCGAAGATGGTTATGAAGATAAGTACAACGCAATGGAACTTAGAAGCATCCAAGATTGGATCGTTCGAAGGCAGCTATTGGGTACGCCAGGGGTTGCAGACGTTGCGAGCTTTGGCGGCTATCTGAAGCAGTATGAAATATCAATCAACCCTGACAAGCTGAGAAGCTACAACCTGGGAATCGACGATGTTTTTCTTGCGCTTCAGGACAACAATCAGAATACGGGAGGAGCTTACATCGACAAAAAACCAAATGCCTATTTCATCCGAAGTGTGGGCCTCATCGGATCGATTGAAGACATTGGAAAGATCGTCGTATCCAACACGACTACCGGAATTCCAATCCTGATCAGGAACATCGCCGATGTACAACTTGGCAGTGCCATCCGGTACGGTGCGATGACTTACAACGATGAAGGCGAAGTCGTAGGTGCCATTGTGCTCATGTTGAAAGGCGAAAACTCAAACGCAGTTGTAAAGTCAGTGAAGGAGAGAATGGAGCAGATACGGAAAACGCTTCCCGAGGGAGTTACCGTTGAAGCATACCTGGACCGAAGTGATCTTGTCGGCAGGGCAATCGGCACAGTCGAAAAGAACTTGCTTGAGGGAGCATTGATCGTAATTGCAGTTCTGGTCCTGTTCCTGGGTAACCTTCGCGCCGGACTAATCGTCGCTTCTGTGATCCCACTTGCGATGCTCTTTGCAGTATCGCTCATGCATGTATTCGGAGTATCAGGCAATCTCATGAGCCTCGGTGCTATCGACTTTGGGCTCATTGTGGACGGAGCTGTCATTATTGTTGAAGCCACAATGCACCACCTGGGACTGCGGCAAACCACACAGCGACTAACACAATCTGAAATGGATGCTGAGGTCTACGAATCAGCATCGAAGATCAGATCCTCTGCTGCATTCGGTGAGATTATCATCTTGATTGTCTACCTGCCAATCCTGGCCTTGGTTGGCATCGAAGGGAAAATGTTTAAGCCAATGGCACAGACAGTGAGCTTTGCCATTCTCGGTGCTTTTATCCTTTCATTGACCTATGTTCCCATGATGTCGGCCCTTTGCTTAAGCAAGAACCCAGTCCACAAGAGAAATATCTCAGACCGCATGATGGACTTCTTTCACAGAATGTACACGCCAGTTATATCCTCTGCATTGCGACACAAGTTCATTGTAGTGTCGGTAGCGGTGCTAATGCTTGCCTTGAGTGCGATACTGTTTGCCCGTATGGGCGGTGAGTTCTTGCCGACACTGGAGGAGGGTGACTTTGCGGTCGAGACGCGTGTACTCACAGGTAGCAGTTTGTCATACACGGTCGATGCTTCAACAAAGGCCGCCGAAGTCCTGCTTGCAGAGTTTCCTGATGAAGTAAGCAAAGTTGTTGGGAAAATCGGGTCTTCGGAAATCCCCACCGACCCAATGCCGATTGAAGCGTGCGATCTGATCGTTGTCCTCAAGCCAAAGAGTGAATGGACGAAAGCAAGCGGTCGAGAGGAACTTGCCGATAAAATGACCGAGGCCCTGGAGTCAGTCGCGGGCGTCACGTTCGGGTTTCAGCAGCCAATACAGATGCGCTTCAACGAGCTTATTAGCGGAGTGCGGCAAGATGTGGCTATCAAGATATTCGGTGAAGATCTCGATGTCCTTACCAACCTGGCACAACAGATCGGCAGGATTGCGAGCGGGACAGAAGGTGCAAGGGATGTTTATATCGAGGAGGTCACTGGCTTGCCTCAAATCGTAATCGACATTGACCGTGATGAGATCGCCAAGTATGGTCTCAGCGTAAGGACAGTTAACGAAGCGATCAACCTGGCGTTTGCCGGGCAGTCGGCGGGACTGGTTTTCGAGGGAGAGCGTCGCTATGACCTGACGGTGAGACTTGCCTCACAAAACAGGCAGAACATTGAAGACGTGCAGAACTTGTTTGTCACCGTCCCCTCGGGAGAGCAAGTTCCTTTGAAACAACTTGCGAACGTAGTATTTAAGATTGGCCCGAACCAGATCCAGCGCGAGGATGCCAAGAGAAGGATCATCGTCGCATTCAATGTTCGTGGAAGAGACGTCGCCAGTATTGTCGAGGAAATTCAAACGAAGGTCGATAAAGTAGAATTTCCCCCAGGATACTTTGTTACTTATGGCGGACAATTTGAGAACCTCGAAAAGGCACAGGCACGGCTCGCAATAGCGGTACCAGCTGCACTACTTCTCATTTTCACTTTGTTATTCTTCACATTCCATTCAACCAAGCATGCGATACTGATTTTCACAGCAATTCCAATGGCCGCTATCGGCGGCGTGGTCGCGTTGCTGTTGCGAGGAATGCCGTTTAGTATTCCCGCAGGCGTTGGGTTCATCGCCCTCTTTGGTGTGGCGGTTCTGAATGGAATAGTCCTGATCGCTGAATTCAACAGACTGAAAGCTGAAGGACTTCAGGACCTGAATGAGATCATTCTCAAAGGAACCCAGACAAGGTTACGCGCAGTGTTAATGACAGCAACTGTTGCCTCGCTGGGTTTTCTGCCTATGGCATTGGCCACCAGCGCAGGCGCGGAGGTTCAAAAGCCTCTTGCAACCGTGGTAATTGGAGGCTTGGTAAGCTCGACTATACTGACGTTGGTCGTTCTTCCATGCCTGTACGTAGCATTTGAAAAATTGTCGAAGAAAGGACTTAAGACACATTCTGTATGAAAATACTTGCAACACTCATTTGCGCAGTTTCAATACTGGTCGCGAATGCACAGACAGAACCTCTGACGATCCAACAAGCGATTGACCTGGCATCGCAGCGAAACTTGAAAGTTCGAGCGGCTTCGCTTGATGTTGAGGCACAAAAACAGTTGAAGAAAACTGGGTTTGATTTGCCAAAGACCAATGTGTCTTTGTTGTATGGTCAGTACAACAGTTACGCAAGGCAGGATAACAACTTCACAATAACACAGTCGATACCATTTACGGCCCTGGGTAGTCAGGCGGCCCTCAATCGATCCCTTGTCGCCTCTTCCGAACTAAAAAAAGCCGCTACTGAGAGTGAATTGATTTATCAGGTCAAGCAGGTCTATTATTCACTGGCATTTACCAGGGACAGACACAACTTGCTCCTTCAGCAGGATAGCATCTATCAAGGATTCGCCAAATCGGCATCACTACGATTCAAGACCGGCGAGGCCAATCTTCTTGAGCAAACAACGGCTGAAACGCAAAGCAACGAGGTGAAGAATCAGATCAGGCAAAATGAAGCAACAATGGTGATCCTTAGGTCACAGCTCAAGACTCTCCTGAACACCTCCGAGCTCCCTGAAATAATCGGGGGGTCGCTGACTGAACTAACCTTCACGGAAGTTGACACAGCACTTCTCGCGGCTAACCCTTCCCTCGCGTTCCTTCGTCAACAGGTAGAAGTTGCAAAGGGTGAAAAGAAGGTGCAGAATGCCCGGTTTGCTCCTGATCTATTGGTGGGGTACTTCAATCAAACACTGATCGATGTACCAAATCTCGAGACCGGAAGACTAGCAACAGCTGCCGACAGGTTCTCTGGCTTCCAGATTGGGCTGTCGCTTCCACTGTGGTTTGCTCCTCATCAGGGAAGATCCAAAGCCGCCGGATATTCCTCACAAGCTGCACAAAGCAACTATCAGAATGAGAAGCTACTGCTTGAAGGTCAGTTGCAGCAAGCTATTGAACAATACACGCGATTGAGGGGAAGTCTAAACTACTATCGTGATTCCGCGTTGCCCAACGCTGATCTGATCCTTAAGCAAGTTCAAACTGCCTTGCGTGGAGGAGAGATCGGCTACACGGAATACCTGCTTGGTGTTCGCAATGCCATCGGGATCAAGGAGAACTTCCTTCAAACATTAAATGACTATAACCAGAGCATTATCTACATCGAGTACTTAACCGGAAACAGAAAATGAAACTTGCATCAATAAAATATAGATTTTCAAGAGCCCTATTCTTGCTGAGCCTACTCGCTGTGGTTTCTTGCAGCCAGACTGCCGAGGAACAAACTGAAGAGATTGAACATCACGAAGAGGAAGAGAATACTGTCGAGTTCACCGAGGCCCAATTCAAAACGGCTGGTATCGAACTCGGCCACGTGGAGAACAAGCAAATCAGCGGGACCATCAAGGTAAATGGCCAGCTTGATGTACCACCACAACAGATGGTGAGCGTCTCTGTGGCAATGGGTGGATTCTTAAAGAACACTCCGTTATTGCAAGGTACGCGGGTAAAGAAAGGACAGCTGATCGCAACCATTGAAAACCTTGACTTCGTACAGTTGCAGCAAGACTATCTTGAGGCTAAGAATCAGCTTGAGTTTGCTGAAAAGGACTACCAGCGCCAGGAAGAACTTGCCAAAGAGAACGTTGCAGCCCAGAAGGTACTTCAACAGGCCAAGACCACACTCGTAAGCTGGCAATCCAAGGTAACAGGCTTGACGGAGAAACTCCGTGTTTTGAACATTCCCATGGAACGTCTCAGCAAAGGTGAAGTATCCAGTCAAATAAATCTTTACTCACCTATCGACGGATACGTGACTGAGGTGAACGTCAACATTGGCAAGTTCGTCAGCCCAACTGACATATTGTTTGAGATAGTGGACACTGAACACCTTCACGCGGAGTTGACTGTCTTCGAAAAGGACATTCCAAGACTCAAGATCGGTCAGAAAGTACGATTCACATTAGCCAATGAATCAAAAGAGAGAAAGGCAACAGTTTATTTGCTCGGTCGTGAGATCAGCGCGGATCGGACCATCAGGATACACTGTCATATCGACAAGGAAGACAGGAACTTACTTCCCGGAATGTATTTAAAAGCAGTTGTCGAGACAGGTGGCGTTGAGGTACCTGCCTTACCTGAACGTGCGATTATTGACTATCAGGGCAAGAAGTATATATTCTATCAGATGACCGATCAGCCTCACGCTGCATTGAAAGAGGAGAATAAGGAAGATCATGAAGGCGAACATCACTTTACTATGATGGAGGTCCAGATTGGCAACAGTGAAATGGGATTTACCGAAGTCGTCCTCCCGGAGGGCTTTTCCGGAGAAGACACTCAAATTGTTGTAAAGAACGCATACGCTATTCTTTCAAAAATGAAGAACAGCGAAGATGAAGAACACGGACACTAATAAATTCCACATGAAGGTTTATTGGAATATGCCGGATGGACTCAAAGTTCATTATCGGCTCGAACTGGACAGCTACCGTGCAGAGTTCAAAAAAGGGCACCTGCAGGTGGCATGGAGACACCTCGAGCGTGCCCACATCCTTGGTCAACCGTGGCCCAGAGAACATTCGCATGTTCACATGATTATGCTTGGTTTCGGTGTGCGGATCAAAAACTGGCGAGAGGTGCTCGGTCAGATTCCACGACTATTAATCGGAGGTGTAAAGTCTTTTGTTGGACGCATACCGGTTGGTAACACTGGTGGCGTAAATGTGCCTCCGCTTCGCCCGATGGAAATCCCGGAGGATATCAAAAGCCTTATGCAACCTTACTTGCAGATCTGAATATGATCACTCTTATTACCGGGAGTCTCATTCTGAGCGTTTTGCACGCGCTCATTCCCAGCCATTGGCTGCCGGTAATAGCTATTGGCAAAAGAGAAAATTGGTCTCATTCTAAAACCATGAGTATAACCCTTTTGTCAGGGCTTGCACATGCTTTAAGCACGGTAATAATTGGAGTTGCCATTGGGATCGCCGGCCAGCGCCTGACCCAGGAAGTAACATTCTTTGCAGCCTATGTAGCGCCAACGATCCTTGTCTTGCTAGGTGGTTATTACATCTACCAGCACAACAGACACAGGCATTTTCACCTTCACTCACAGCCTGATGCCGTCAAGTCAACAGGCGTCGTTTGGAGCCTGACCCTGGCAATGTTCCTTTCTCCCTGTTTGGAAATAGAAGCCTACTTTCTCCTTGCCGGCGCCAGAGGTTGGGCGACAGTCGCAATTGTGGCTACTCTATATACGACAGTTACAGTTACAGGTATGCTCGTCTGGGTTGGACTTATTTACAAGGGTCTTTCAAAACTCAACTGGCATGCGGTAGAACACTATTCAGGAATAATCACTGGAGTCACACTGTTGGTTACAGGTATCATTACATACTTCATTTCATAAAGTCAAAATCATGGAAGAACAACAAGAAGTACAATCAAATAGTGGCGAAACTTCAACCCCACCGCCCGCTTCTGCCCATAGGCACGACACCGAGGATTCAGGATGGCGGTCTCGTCTGCCTTTGCTTTCCTCACTTGCAATCCTTGCAGTGATGCTCGTGCTGGAATTCGGATTCCATTACGTACCAGCCTTTCCGATAGACCTGGCTGTCTACGTGCTGGCATACCTATTGGGTGGTTACAATGTGCTATTGATGGCGTTCCGTAAGGCCCGTCGTCTTGACATATTCAATGAATTTTTCCTTATGAGCGTCGCCACAATAGGGGCTTTCGCCATTGGCGAGTACAGTGAGGGTGTTGCAGTTATGATTTTTTACTCGATTGGCGAATGGTTCCAGGACTCCGCTGTAGACAAGGCAAAGCGAAGCATTAAGGCACTCTTAGACATTCGACCTGACAAAGTCACGGTCATTAGGAGTGGCACGTCGTTAGAAACAACTCCGAAGGAAGTTCAGCTAAACGAGATCATTCAAATAAAAGCCGGTGAAAAAGTCGCATTGGATGGCGAGTTGTTGTCTGAACGTGCCTCCTTCAACACTGCAGCCTTAACAGGTGAGAGCAAACCAGACTCGAAAGCAAAGGGGGACAAAGTATTCGCAGGGATGGTAAATCTAAACACAGTCTCGGAAGTAAGGGTCACTGCCCTATTCAAGGACAGTAAACTCAGCAGGATCCTGGAAATGGTGCAGGACGCTACTGCGAGAAAATCTCAGACCCAGTTGTTTATCAGCCGGTTTGCCAAAATCTATACTCCAATCGTGTTTGCACTTGCGCTCGCCGTCTGCTTTGGTCCAGCATTTTTCCAGGAGAACTATGATTTCCGCGAGTGGTTTTACCGGTCCTTGGTTTTCCTGGTTATCAGTTGTCCCTGTGCACTGGTAGTCTCCATTCCCCTGGGATACTTCGGAGGTATCGGACTCGCATCCAGAAATGGAATTCTGTTTAAGGGGGGAAACTACCTTGATGTGATGACGAAAGTTGACACGATTGTGATGGACAAGACTGGAACGCTTACAAAAGGGGTATTCAAAGTTCAGCGAGTTGAACCCAGCGAGTTTGATAGAGATCAATTGATCAGGATAGCTGCTGCTATCGAAAGTAAATCAACCCATCCAGTGGGAAAGGCAATTATCGACTTTGCCGGTGCAAACGCAAGTGTGATGAAAGCTAACCATGTCCAAGAAATACCAGGACACGGACTGAAGGGTGACGTTGACGGAAAACAGGTGCTCGCTGGCAATTCGAAGCTGTTGAGCAAATTTTCGATAGCCACACCGCCAGAATTAGCAAACGAAGTCGACACCTTAGTAGTGCTTTCGGTTGAAGGAAAGTATGCTGGCTTTATAACAATCGCTGACGAGATCAAGGAGGATGCAAAAAGTGCAGTGACGGCCATGCATGCCGCTAATGTCAGGACCGTGATGCTTTCAGGCGATAAGCAATCTGTTGTGGATAAGGTGGCCAGGGTGATTGGCATTGATGAAGCTTTTGGCGACTTGTTACCCGAAGACAAGGTTGCGAAGGTAAAGCAACTGAAAGATGCCGGTAAGCACATTGCCTTTGCCGGAGATGGTGTCAACGACGCGCCGGTAGTTGCATTGGCAGATGTCGGCATTGCAATGGGTGGCCTTGGCAGTGACGCGACAATTGAAACCGCGGATGTGGTAATACAAAATGATCAGCCATCAAAGATTGTTTCGGCGATTCGAGCCGGTGAGATAACGCGTCGTGTCGTGTGGCAAAACATAACACTTGCGATGACAATCAAAGTAATAGTGCTTGCTCTTGGGGCAGGTGGTCTAGCAAATCTTTGGGAAGCTGTAATTGCAGACGTGGGTGTGGCACTGATTGCAATACTGAATGCGGCGAGAATTCAACGTTTGCAAATCTAACTCGAGAACTGCTTCAAAGGAATCCTGAAAGATTGTCTCCGGAAATTTAAGTCTATAAATCTTCAAGGTCAATCTCTGGCTGACAATCCAGAAGTGATGCATGGAAAATTTGAAATCTTATCGTAATATTACGATTACTACAATATGGGACTCACCAAAACCGCGGAATTCACCAAAACGCAAAATGACCTGGCTGGTATGGCTAAGGCGCTGGGGCATCCCGCCAGGATTGCGATCCTTCAATTCCTGATCCGGACCCAGTCATGTGTCTGTGGTGGCATTGTGGATAAATTACCATTATCCCAATCCACGGTTTCGCAACATCTTAGTGAGCTTAAGAAAGTCGGGTTAATTAAGGGAGACATTGATGGGCCAACCGTTTGCTATTGCATCGACGAGAAAGTGTGGGATAAAATGAAGGCGTCCCTTGGAAGTCTCTTCGAGAGCTACAAAGGTCCGAATTGTTGTTGACAATTTTTTTAGAAACATAAATCGCAATATTACGATCAATTTGCTGAGGCACCTGAATTCAAAGATCAAAACACCAGTTACCCATGAGAATTGCTTTGTTCAGTGACATTCACTCTAACCTCCCTGCCCTCGAAGCATGCTTGAAAGATATTGAAAGCAAGAAGCCAGATGCGGTTTACTGTCTCGGCGATCTTGTGGGTTACAACATTTGGCCCAACGAGGTAGTAAATGAGATACGCGCGAGGAACATTCCAACTATTGCTGGCAACTACGATTTCGGTATTGGCAGAAGAAGCGATGATTGTGGTTGTGCGTACAAAACGGACGAGGAGAAGGCTAATGGTGTGGTCTCGATCTCCTATACAAATCAGGCCGTAAAAGAGGATGAACGACGATACCTTCGTGACTTGCCATCACATATCCGGCTCGAGTACCAGTTGAACGAAGGGGAAAAATTCAATTTGCTTATGGTTCATGGTAGTCCCCGGAAGATCAATGAATACCTTTTCGTGGACCGCGATGAGAAAAGCCTCCTGAGAATTATGGAACAGGCAGATGCGCACTTGATGTTTTTCGGTCATACTCACAAACCGTATCACCGGATCCTGAAGGATGACAAGGGAAACTTCCGCCACGCAATCAATATTGGTTCGGTTGGGAAGCCAAAGGACGGAGATACGCGCGGCGGATATGTCATGATCACGCTTGACGAGTCTTTCTCATTGACCTCAGCTGATTCCGTGAAAGTCGATTTTGTTCGGTTTGAGTATGACGTGGAAAAAGCTGCAAAGGCAGTTGAGAGTAGCACGTTGCCAAGGGCATATGCCGACATGCTAAGAAAAGCATACTAATGAAAAAATGCTTCGCAGAGTTTCTTGGCACATTCGCCCTTGTGTTTTGTGGCACCGGAGCTATTGTTATTAACCAGGAGTCCGGAGGATCAGTTACACATGTAGGCATTGCCTTCACGTTCGGTCTTATCGTGATGGTTATGATCTATGCATTGGGAACTGTGTCAGGGGCACATTTGAATCCTGCTGTAACAATTGCATTCACCATAGCCAAACGGTTCTCTATTCGCGAGGTTGTTCCATACATATTGAGTCAGATTGCAGGTGCAATCATCGCAACTCTGGTACTGCGTTTTCTGTTCCCCACGAACGAATTGCTCGGAACGACGTTGCCTACCGGTTCAGCCATGCAATCCTTCGTGCTTGAAACGCTATTAACATTTTTCTTAATGCTGGTGATCATACAGGTTAGCACTGGCTCTAAAGAGCAAGGAATGTTTGCAGGGTTGGCAATTGGAAGTACCGTGTTGCTTGAAGCGATGTTTGCTGGTCCTATTTGTGGAGCATCGATGAACCCCGCAAGGTCAATCGCTCCGGCAATTATCTCCGGGACCTTCCAACACCTCTGGCTGTATATCGCTGCGCCAGTCGTTGGGGCCGCACTTGCGGTAATGGTTTGGCACCTGTTAAGGCCAGACGAAAGATCGTAGAACAATCAAATCTACTCGCCGGCTTTAGATAAAGCCCTGAAGCGGTTGCGACTCCACATGTACTAACACAACCTTGGTAGCCAACTCGATTGTCCCAACTGACAAAAATCAGGATACGATACAACCGCAGTCATGCTTGACGGCCTTAGAGTATTAACATTTTTGCATATAATCGCACTTCATCCATAAGGTCACTCTTCTAAACATTGATTTTTTGTCCATACTATTCCGCGTTGGAGCAGTGATGCTAAAATCCTATCGGAGTAAAGTCTTCACGAATTAAGTCGATACTTGAAGATGGTCATCAGTTATCTCAACAGCTAATAAGCAGTGGGAAGCATTAGATTAAATGTCGCTCCATACTCGGTAGATCCTGAAGCAGTGATATCAGCCCTGCAATCGGATGACACAATTGGGTTATCTTCATCAGAGTCATCGAAGCGAATTAGGGAACTTGGTTCAAATA
>CAZJWV010000016.1:0-2299 GCA_964549855.1 uncultured Ohtaekwangia sp.
TCGAAGCCATCCAATCGGCAACCGTCACTGCGGCCGAGTTGCTGGGGATACAATCCAAGACGGGCAAGCTCCTCCCCGGCTTTGAGGCAGACCTGGTAATTGTTCCAGCCAATCCATTGGAAGACATTCGTGCGTTGCAAGATGCGCTCATTGTGGTGAGCAATGGGCACGTAGCTTTGAAGCGGCTGCCGTTTGGAAAGTGACTCGCTCACAAAAGCGCAGTATCCGGAAACCCAGAAGACTCAGTAACCACCGCAAAGACGCAAGGGCGCTAAGGCCCGCAAAGGCTTTGCGCAACTTTGCGCCATCGCGTCTTTGCGGTGAGAACCGGATCGTCAGGGTTTACGGAATCTTCCGTCCTTGAACTACCTTTGCCGTCTTCCAAGAGAGGACCAATGGCTAACCGTTACTATGTAATCGATTTCGACAGCACTTTTACCAAAGTAGAGGCCTTTGACGTCCTTGCCGACATCACCCTGGCCGGCCACCCGGAGCTGGCGCAGCGGAAAAAACAGATCGAGGACATCACGAAAGAGGGCATGGACGGCTCCATCTCCTTCCGGGAATCCCTTGAGCGAAGACTTGCCCTCCTGCCCATCAGCCGACCCCATTTGCAAACGCTGGTTACTCAGCTGAAGGCCAAAGTATCTGAGTCATTCAAGCGCAACCGCGAATTCTTCACCACCCACGCCGACCAGATCTACATCATCTCCAACGGTTTCCGGGAGTTTATCGAACCGGTGGTGACTGAGTTCGGCATCAAGCCCGCCAATATCCTCGCCAACGAATTTGTCTTTGACAAGAATGGAACCGTGACCGGTTTTGACACCAACAACCCGCTATCTCAAAACAACGGAAAGTCAGAACGCCTTAAGGATCTCAACCTCCCCGGTGATGTCTATGTGATCGGCGACGGGTACACGGACTACGAGATCAAGCGTGCTGGCCTGGCCAACAAGTTCTTCGCGTTCACTGAGAACATTGAACGGGAAAACGTCGCCAGCAAGGCCGACCACGTGGCACCGAGCCTTGACGAGTTCCTGTATCTCCATAAGCTCAACACGGCCATCTCCTATCCGAAGAATCGAATCAGCGTGCTCTTGCTGGAGAATGTCCACCCCGTTGCCATTGAGTTGATGAGGGCCGAGGGCTTCTCTGTCGAAACCTATCCTGCCGGGCTGGATGAAAGAGAGTTGTGCGAGAAGATCAAAAACGTTTCTGTCCTAGGCATTCGATCGAAGACCCAAGTGACGGCGAAAGTCCTGGAGAACGCTAACCGTTTAATGGCCATCGGAGCTTTCTGCATCGGCACAAATCAGATCAACCTCCAGGAAGCCACCCGCCGGGGTATTGCCGTGTTCAACGCGCCGTTCAGCAACACACGCTCCGTAGTGGAGCTGGCCATCGGCGAAATCATCATCCTGAACCGCCGCATTGCCGACAAGAGCATGAGCATGCATGAGGGGCGCTGGGACAAGTCCGCCAAAGGCAGCTATGAAATCCGGGGAAAGAAATTAGGCATCGTCGGCTACGGCAACATCGGGGCGCAGCTCTCTGTGATTGCCGAAAGCCTGGGCATGAAGGTGTATTACTACGATCGGGAAGAGAAGCTGGCCCTGGGAAATGCCACCAAGTGCAGGAGCCTCAACGAACTGTTGGCTCTCGCTGATGTTGTCACCCTCCATGTCGACGGGCGTGAATCAAACACTAACCTCATAGGTGCCTCACAGTTTGCGATGATGAAGCCTGGCGTGATCTTCCTGAACCTGAGCCGGGGTCATGTGGTGAACATCGACGCCTTGCGCGAGAATATACTCTCTGGCAAAGTGGCGGGTTGCGCCGTGGACGTTTTCCCTCATGAGCCCCTCGACAACAACGAAGAGTTCGTATCCCCGCTCCGCGGACTTCCCAACACACTCTTGTCGCCTCACATTGGCGGAAGCACAGCCGAGGCGCAGGAGAACATCGGCATGTTCGTGCCAGGAAAGCTGATGGAGTACATCAACACAGGAAGCACGAGCAACAGCGTTAACTTCCCGAATCTTACGCTGCCCACCCTGGAGAACGCACACCGGCTCATTCACATCCACGACAACGTTCCGGGGATCCTTGCCCGCATCAACCAGGTGCTTGCCAACCACGGCATCAACATCGTAGGGCAATACCTCAAAACCAATGAGCAGATTGGCTATGTGATTACCGATATAAACAAAGGGTATGATCAGGAAGTGATTCGTGAGTTAAGAGGGATTGAGCATACAATAAAATTCCGGGTGCTGTATTAAAATTGAAGATTCGG
>CAZJWV010000016.1:2399-8536 GCA_964549855.1 uncultured Ohtaekwangia sp.
ATTTTGGTCCAGTTGTGCTTCAACCCCGTCAGCACCCCGAAGGGGTGCCATATCTATTGCTGCGAGGGATTGAGCATACAATAAAATTCCGGGTGCTGTATTAAAATTGAAGATTCGGCATTGATTGATCCTGTCCAGTTCATTGAAGGACTCGGTTGATGCGACCCCTTCGGGGTCGGGGTTCATTTCGGGCGACCGTTTCTATAGATATGTGATGCCTTCGGCATCAGGAGGCATTTTCTAAGTGACAATTTTGGTCCAGTTGTGCTTCAACCCCGTCAGCACCCCGAAGGGGTGCCATATCTGTAGAATGTGTTTCAGAGGACCCACCCGATGCCGAAGGCATCGCATTAATCGTTCAAGGTGCAGCATCAATCTGCGGAGGCGACTCCTCTCCACATTGAAGAAACCACTCATCGTAGTATCGCGGGTGCACAGAAATGTTGAACTCACGCAGCATCGCATCGTATTCCTGACGAAACGTTGTTTTCTTATGATGGGCCTTCTGATTCTGAACATACCTGATGACCTGACTCAACTGACTATGGCTGTACGAAAAAGCTCCAAACCCTTCCTGCCAAGAAAACTCAAAGGGGCTGAGGCGACCTTCGTTGATGAATGCATTAGAAGACTTTTTGACTTCCCGCACCAAATCCGACAAGCAAGCCGTTGGGCGGAATCCTATGAAAAGATGAATGTGATTGGGCATGCCATTAATGGCCAATGGCTTTTGGCCCTTGCCTTTCAAAATGCCGGAGATGTACCGATACAATTCCTCCTCCCACATTGGTTGAATCAGGCTTTGCCGGCCACGGACCGCAAACACCAATTGGGCATATAACTGTGAATAGGTTGACACGCGGCTGCATCGAAAGCTTGACGAAGCTAACCAGCTCGCCTTCCAGGTGTTGACCAGGGTTCATCTTCACCAGGAAAATGGTTCACCCGACTGTACGGTTCTCGTGATCCGCTGGCATTGGAAGTGTGTTCTGCTAGAACGCCTTCCCTGCGCCCAAACCTCCAAACACAAAAACATCCTTCCCATTGGTAAAGAAAATGCTATAGATCCGGAAGTGGAACCCGCTTTTTGAAAGGCGGCGATAGCCCAGCATGACGGGGGCTAATGCGTATCCCCGCGATTGCAGACCGCCTGTGTTAGTGCCGGCGACATAGGTGCCACCAATACCGAACTCGAAGTGATCAGCGCCTGCACCAAGGTTGTAAGTCAATGCATGAGGTATGGAAGTACCACTTCCACCTGGAACCGAGAAAACGCCAAGTCCAGCGCGAAGGTCGAAGAAACCCGTCTTCGAGTAGCCGAAAGCGAAGTCGTAGTTTCCTGAAAGAATTATTCCAAGGCCAAAGACTTCAGCGGAAATGACATGGTGTTTTCGGGACTCCTGGCCGAAGCAGCTAGAAGCAATGAAAAGGCACGCTATGATCAGAAACCCCCTCATAAAAGTGCTCAAGTGCTGAAGTGCGCATGTGCGCACGGAAAGAACCTTGCACACCTGGGCACATGAACACGTGCGCACGTAAAAAGAAAAACCCACCCAGATTGGAGAGGTGTTTCTGAACCTCAATTATGACAAGTTTTGAGCTGCTTCCAGTCGCAACCTTCCGCTGTTATCCTGCTTTTTGGGCGAGGCCCGCCTGAGGCGGATGCGGCCTGATTTTGGCTGGTCACTTCGCTCGGTATTGTTTTAACGTTAGGTTCAGCAAACGTGTCCCAAATCCGAGTGGATTTCTGAATCAAACGTGGGGAAAAAGAACCCGGTTGTCAACCTTGATTTTAGTATAGTTTTTTCGTACTCCGTCAGGTGCTCAAGTGTTGAAGTGCTCAGGTGTTGATGTGCTTGAGTGAGATTCTACCCTATCTTTGTTGCCTAACCACGAATCACCATGCCTATCAAACGCAAATCTTCAGCCCAGTGGAAGGGTCCGGGTAAAACAGGAACCGGAACTGTCACTTCTGCCAGCGGTATCCTGAAACAAACTCCCTACAGTTACCTCTCCCGCTTTGAAAGCGGATCAGGGACAAATCCCGAAGAACTCGTTGCCGCCGCGCACGCCGGGTGTTTCTCCATGAAACTTGCTTTCAACCTCCAGGAGGCTGGCTTTACCGCAACCGAGATCAATACCGAGTGTGAGATTGTGCTTGACAATGGAACCGTTACCAATTCCAATCTCACAGTGAATGCGAAGATTCCGAATATCACTCCGGATAAGTTCAATGCTGCGGTGAAAGATGCGGAGCAGAATTGCCCAATTTCGAAGCTACTTAAGACGACTATCTCCGTAGCGGCTACTTTGAATTAAGAGCAAACGCCAAAGCACTTTTACATTTTACATTTACTGTTTCCTGTTTTGCGGTTAAATCTGTCCTTAAACCGTAAAACAAGAAACAAGAAACAGTAAATGTAAAACGCCAAAGTGGCTGCACCCCAAAATCACCTCACTCCCACCTTAAAACTTGCATGGTCTCTTTCACCCCCGGACCCTCCGAACTGTACTTCACCGTACCGGATCATCTCCGCCGGGCCGTCCGCGATCGGGTTCCCTCGCTTACTCACCGCAGTAAGGCGTTCGAAAGGATCTTTCGCGAGACAACGGATGGGCTCAAAACACTTCTCGGGCTACCGCCCGGTTATCATATCGCCTTTGTCGGCTCCGCTACTGAAGTCTGGGAGCGCAGCATCCAAAGCCTTGTTGACCGCACCTCTTTCCATCTCGTCAACGGCGCATTTGCCAAGAAATATTTTGAAACCAGTAAGCTGCTGAAGAGAGAAGCAACTCCTGAAACCGCAATTGATGGCAATGGGTTCGGCGACGTTCGAATTCCCTCCGGCCAGGAACTGATAGCCATAACACAAAATGAGACGAGCACAGGAGTGGCACTTCCGGCTTCGGTATTTGCAGCCGTTCGCAAGCAGTCACCTGATGCATTGATCATAGTCGACGCCGTCAGTGGACTGCCTTACAGCGAACTTGATTACGACGGGATTGATTCCGTTTTCTTCTCCGTGCAAAAAGGGTTCGGACTGCCTGCAGGCCTCGGGGTGTGGATGTACAACGAGCGCTGCGTTGAAAAGGCACAGCGACTGCAAAAAGACGGCATCGCTCTCGCCACCTATCACAGCCTTCCCTCGCTTCACAGCTTCGCGCTAAAGAACCAGACACCGGCGACCCCGAATGTGCTTTCCATTTACTTGTTGGGAAAGGTCGTGGGAGATTTTCTCCGCCGCGGGATCACGACAATTCGCAAAGAGACAGAGTACAAAGCAGCCGTTCTATACCAGGCTCTTGAGAAGACTGCCGACGCCAAACCTTTTGTGAAGAAGGAGGAGTTCCAATCCAAGACGGTAATCACCGTGTCCTGCCCGGCGAGGTTGAAAGAGCTGGTCACCCACCTTGAATCACGCGGACTGAGCCCCGGCGACGGCTATGGGTCAGCCAAAACCACCCAGCTACGTTTTGCCAACTTCCCTGCGCACTCGCGGGAAACCTATGACCTGCTGGCCGACAGCCTGGATTCGTTCCCGGGGTGATACACGCGGTTACTTTCGCGCCGGTTAAACCATTCCTTGCTATCATTGTCTAAGAAAGACCAAGACCCACCCACCCCTTGGAGGACCACGAGCTGCTAGCCAAGATCCGAAACCCGGAGACGCGCAACTACGGGTTTAATATGCTGGTACGTACCTACCAGCAGAAGGTCTACTGGCTGGCGCGTAAAATGGTGGTCGACCACGACGACGCTGACGATGTGACGCAGGAGGTGTTCATCAAAGTGCACAAAGCCATCGACAACTTCCGCGAGGATGCACAGTTGTTCACCTGGCTTTACCGCATCGCGACAAATGAATGCCTGACGTTTATCAAAAGGAAGCGCAGGAGGTTTTTCCTGCCGTTGGGAGATGTGGAAGGTGAACTGGCCGCAAAAATTGAGGCTGTTCCTTCTGCACCGGAAGACGAGATTCTGAAGAAACTTCAGAAGGCGCTCCTCACCCTTCCTGACAAGCAGCGGCTGGTGTTCAACCTGAAGTACTATGAAGACATGTCGTATGAACAAATGGCCGAAGTGACCGGGACCTCCGAGGGGGCCCTGAAAGCCAGCTACCACCATGCCGTCAAAAAAATTGAAGAATTCCTCTCCCGAGATTAAACCTTATAACCCCAAATGAGTCGAAACGACAAGCCATGAAACGCCTCGACGAAATACCGAAAAAGTCCCTTTTTGAAGTGCCTGAGGGCTACTTTGAAAAGCTGCCCGGAGTCATTCAGGCTAGGGTTGCCATCCCGACGGCTGTCGGGATGGCCTGGGGAAGGCTGGCCCTGCGCTATGCATTGCCGGTTCTTGTCCTCGCCGCGGCTGCCCTTTTCATCATCAACCGCGAGCCAGGTGCAGAAGGTCCCGAAGAGGTGATTGCCTCCCTGGAATCTGAGCAGCTGGTAGCCTACCTGGAAGAAACCGATCTCAACATCGAAGACCTGCTGGAATCCATCCCCCTGGACGGCACCGAGGTCGACATGCTGGAAGTAGACGCCCTGGACAACTTTGGCTTCGACGGCTTCGACGAAGGCAACATTGATGAACTTGTAGATGAGATCGATTCGATTGAAACTGATTAGACCTTAGAGCCCCATGAAAAATATATTAATCGTCGCCCTGCTCATGGTTGCCTCCAGCCCGGCGTGGTCGCAGGAGGAACCTGAAGTGCCTCAGCAGCAAATGGATCCCAAGACCCGCGAGCGCGTAGAGGCAGCCCGTATTGCCATGATCACCAACCGGCTCGGCCTCACGCCGGAGCAGGCAGAGAAATTCTGGCCCATCTACCGCGAGTTTGCCATGAAGCGAAACGAAGTCCGCCAGGAATTCCGCCGCGCACAAGAAGGACTGGACCCCAAGAAGCCCGATCCCGCCAAGGAACAAGAGTTGATCAACCTCGGCCTGCAGATCAAACAGCGTGAACTGGATCTTGAAAAGGATTACAGTGGACGGATACTCCGTGTTATCTCTGCTCAGCAGATGATCAACCTCCGTAAGGCAGAAATGGACTTTCGTCAACTGATCCTCAACCAGCTTCAACAGCGGCGCGCCCTCCAGCAGCGACGAGAGCAATTCCGGGAAAATCAGCGCCTGAAGCGCAATTAACCCACTTGCTTGAAGCGCACCCTCACCGTCCTCCTGATCCTGTGGTCAGTGTGTCTGGGCTACGCCCAGACTCCTCGCACTGACACGACGTCGGCAGCGCTTTCTATTTCCCTGGATTCCCTCAACCAGGTCTTCTCTGCCGAGGATTCACTGGAGATCTTTGACCTCATCGATAGTCTTCTTCGGGCCGACGCTTCCCTGAAGTCCCTGGAACATTCTCAACTCGCCGTACGCCTTGGCTACAACAGCAACATTACTTCTGACAATCGCACATTTAATATTGAGCAGTTCGGACTTGCTCCGGGTATATCATACTATCACAAGTCTGGCGCTTATGCCGACATCACCTCCTATTGGAGCCAGCAATTCAACCCGAACTTCTACTTGACGGTGGCGTCTGCCGGGTACATGCATACTTTCACCAAGAAGTATTCCATCATGGCGGAATACAGTCACTACTTCTACAACCAGCCCTCCGACAGCACGGTGTCGGTGCCCTACACAAACAACATCGGTGTCAACAATTACTTTGATTTCAAACCGGTGATGCTGAGGCTGGACTACTATCTCTACTTCGGCGAGCGCACCGCTCACCGGATCATGCCCAACATTGGTCTTAACCTCACAAAAAGGAACTGGCTCGGGTTCGACCGCATACTCTTCTTTCCCTCCGTCGGCGTCATCTTTGGCTCAGAGCTCGTAACAGAGTACTTCAACTATACAAGAGGCCAACTCCTTCTCATTTTACTTTACAACCGGACCCATGCCATCAAGAAGCCCCTGTATGGCACGAATGAACACACCGAATTCGGGATCATGAACTACGGATTCACCCTGCCTGTCTCGCTGGTGAAAAAGGACTGGGCATTCCTCGTTAGCTACACCTATAACATGCCCAAGGCACTTCCGGGCGAAACGCTGTCTCTGGAGAGTGCGGGGTATCTTTCCTTCTCCGTGACGAAGTATTTCAGCTTTAAGAAAT
>CAZJWV010000016.1:8636-23552 GCA_964549855.1 uncultured Ohtaekwangia sp.
CTAGCGCTTCAACTTCCCGTCGCGGTTGACGATAAAGAGGTAGAACTCACCGATGGAGCTCTTGGTCTTCACGGTTAACTCTGAACTCTCTTTGGAAAACGAGATTTCCACTGGAACCTGGTCCAGGGCGAAGTCTACACTCCAGGCCAGGCCTTCCACCTTGTAAATTTTTGTCAGCGTAGCCTGGTACTTGTCCTTGAATTTGGCCTCTTGATAAGTAAGTACAAAGAAGACGAGGCCCTGGTCATCCTGGGTGCCTATGGCTTTGGTCACCGACAGGTACCTCTTCTTAAAGGCATCCTTGTTGACGGAGAACCTTGCCTTCATGGTAGGAAGCCGGGAAGGCGTGACGGCATAGAAATATCCGGAACCCACTGAGTCTGCGTAAACAATGCCCGCGGTGTACTTCTCCTCCTGGATAATCATTGGCTTAAACCGGCTGCGCTCCGGCACCGGCATCGTCAGGGGGATCGAGTCGGCGCCATCTATCATCCACTTCAGCGCATCGCCCTTTTTTAAGATAAGCGACTCGCGGCGGATGACCTCGCGCAGCGCCAATTCCTTTGTGCCCCGGATAAGGCTCTTCAATACTGAAGGACTACCATAGGCCGTCGTCACGAAGTGCTTGTAGTTGGCAGACTCTTCCTCAAGGTTACGTTCTACCATGTGACCTGCTATGCTGTCAAGCCTCTTCGCGAGCGCCATTTCCTTTCGCAACGCTTCCACCTGGTGTGAAAGGCGCGCTGTGTCGCGAAGGCTTCGGTTTTCCGATACGAGTGAGCCGAATTCAATCTCAGCGTCCTTCAATTGAAAGACCTGGAGCGGTAAGGGGTTTGGATCAATCTTGGTCAATTCCGGAAATCCTTTTGCCCGCAGGATCTTCAAATCTGCAAGGACAGAAACTGAATCCTTCTTGACGAGCTGCTGCAATTTGTTCAGCTCCATGTCCCGCGCCACCAACTGATCACGAATCGGTTTGATCTCTTTATCAATTACCTCCGTGGCCGCGTGGGCCCAACGCTTGAAGTCCATTATCTTGATATCGTCCACGTAGAAATCCACAGGCGACAATTCTCGCTTGAAGTCCGTAATGTCCTGTGGATTGAGGTCCTGGTTATAACCAATCCTTCCAATCGACTTGGCGATGGCCTTGTACTCGTTGAAGAAGATATGACACGAGTCGATTACCGTTGCCAGATGACCCAAACTATGAATGAGAGAGTCATCAGCCTGGAGGTAGAGTCTCCTGAGGTCGGGGTACCGGGCCTGGATGACCTTGAAAATCTTCTCCGCACGGTGATAGGCATGATATGATTCCGTGAACTGTAGTTTTAAGTCCTTGGCCAGCTTCACCCGGTCCTTTAACTTCATGCGCGTTTCCAGGTCGAGCAGCACATCGGAGTGTTTTGCACCAAACTTTCCTGTGCGCGCATCACGCCGGTTGTACATCTGGTAGTACTCGTCGTTTTTCGAAACCTCTTTCTCTGTCATGCCTTTCATGGCTAACCCATAGTAGAGCACAGCAGAATCGAGCAAGGAAGTATATCGCTCATTATCTTTCAAGATATCAGCGCGCGTAGCCTTTTCTTCCAGGATCAACCCCATGTAGAGGTAGGCGTTGGGATTGTCGTCGTTGTCTTTGAGGTACTTTTTAAGGTAAGGCTCAGCCTCGGGGAATTGCCGGGCGCCTAACAATACGAACAGGTCCTTGTATTTGATCTTCTGGCCCCAGGCTGGGGCAATGACCGCTACGTATGAGAGGAGGAGAAAGAGCAGCCTCTTGTAATTCATTCGGGAGTGGTAACTTGTGCCAAATTACTCAATAATCGACACATCTGTGGGTAACAAAAGTCGTACCGCGTTGATTTCCTTGTTTCGTTTTCTTCGGCCGATCGCTCTGGCGGGGTTGCTCATCGTCATCTTGCAAGTCACGGGATTGATGACCTCGATTTCCCAGGCATCACAATGGACCTTGCTTCAAACAGGGGTTCGAGATGCCGGTGTTGAGCCCGACGATCCGGCACCGATGTTCGATTATGACTTTGTGATCAAGGATCTTGAGGGTCAGCGGGTTTCCTTCGAATCTTTTAAGGGCAAAGTCGTCTTCCTGAACCTTTGGGCAACGTGGTGCGGACCCTGCCGGGCCGAAATGCCGGGCATCCAAGCACTATACGACAAAGTGGACCACGACAAAATTGTCTTTGTCATGCTCTCACTGGATCCTGACGAAGCCCTCCCCCAGGTGAAAAAATACCTCTCCGCCCGGTCGTTCAATTTCCCAGCCTACATGCCATCGGGGAATTTGCACAAGCAGCTCAACGTTCCATCGATCCCCACCACCTTTGTGATTTCCCCCGACGGCAAAATAGCGCGTAAGGAGGTTGGTGCGATGCAATACGATACAAAGAAGTTTAAGGAATTCCTGGAAGGGCTAGTGGAATAACTGTGGACGTGTGGACGTTGGGACGTGTGGACGTTGGGACGTGTGGACGTTGGGACGTGTTGACGTTGGGATGTTGGGACGTTCATCTTCTTTTGATTTCCTAAGTTGCCAATAGAACAAACGTCCAAACATTAAAACGTCCAAACGTCATAAACGTCATAACGTCCAAACGTCATAACATCCAAACGTCAACCCATGCGCTCCCTCTTCGCTTCCCTCCTCTTTCTCGGCGCCTGCGGCCCATCCGATGCCACATGGGAGAAGGTTCGGCTTGAACTTGCTGACATCCGTGAAAAAGATCATCGCTACCGCGACCAAATGGACTCCGTGGGTCGCACGCAAGGATGGGACTCGGAAGCCCTGCGGTCATTGTGGATAAAGCAACATGCGCTTGATTCAGAGAACCTCGTCAACGTCGACCGAATCCTCACCCGGTGCGGCTATCCGCCTCAAGCTAAAGTGGGCGAGCTTGTAGATGTACCCTTTGAAGTTATCCGTCACGCTGACGACTCGACCATGAGTACCTACTATGAGGTAATTGTTGGAGCATCGCGCGAGGGCGGTCTTAACACGCGAGAAGTCGCTCAATACCAGGACAATGTGCTGATGATACAGCGCTTCCCTCAGGAATATGGCACACAGATTTGGGTCGAATTCGTAAAAAATCCCAAGACGGGCACCTCGTACGACTCCGTATTCCTATGGCCCATTCGAAATCCGGAGAGCGTGGATGCACGCCGTCACTCCGTAGGTCTCGACTCACTCGCCAACCACCTCCGTCGACTTGGCATCGATCCCGCCAAAGGATACGTCATCCGGAAGAATTCCTGAGTTAATGAAGAAACTGGTTGTACTGACTGGTGCCGGCGTCAGCGCTGAAAGCGGACTGGCTACGTTCCGCGACTCTGGCGGACTGTGGGAGGGCCACCGCGTGGAAGACGTGGCAACACCGGAAGCATTCCGTCGAAACCCATCACTGGTGTTGGAGTTCTACAACCAACGGCGCAAGGCCGCTCTGACATCAAAGCCCAATGAAGCTCACACCATCCTCGCCGACCTCGAGTCATTGTTTCATGTAACAATCATCACCCAAAACGTAGATGATCTCCACGAGCGGGCAGGCTCATCGCGCGTGGTGCACTTGCATGGCAAGCTGTTTGAGTCCCGAAGCACGGTGGATCCATCGTTGGTGTACCCAGTCAATGGGTGGGAGCTAAAACTCGGCGACAAATGTGAACGCGGCTCACAGCTTCGTCCGAACATCGTGTGGTTTGGGGAAATGGTTCCGATGATGGAGGTTGCCGCTGAAATTGCCGCTGAGGCAGATATCTTTCTAGTCGTCGGAACTTCACTCGTCGTCTACCCGGCGGCAGGGCTGGTTGATATGGTCTCGCCCGAAGTACCAAAATACATTATCGACCCAAAGATCCCTGAAGGGCGGAGTGGTACTAACATTCACTTCATTCCTAAAGTTGCTACGGCTGGGATGAGGGAGTTTCAAGAACTAATGAGTAAGAGTTAGAAGCTTGTTTTGCCACGCCTTTTAAGGCGTGGATCAAAGTGACTAGAAAGTCGATGGACTTTAGTCCACCATAGTCCGTCCATCGGGTGTACTCAAAGACGGAAGTGTCCGCAAACCCTGAAGAGTAAGTAACCACCGCAAGGACGCAAAGGCGCAAAGGACCGCAAAGGAATACAAGGTACCGACCTACTGAAATCCAACAATTCACCTATACTTATCCACCGATATCGTTTCCCCCCTTTAGGGGGCAGGGGGTTGGAGAATCCACCCTAATTCCCTGCCTTCAACTTCCTATCAAAGAAGTCCCTCGCCTGTTCGAACACCGTATGCCAACTCGCGTACCGCAGAAAGCCATGAACCTCGTCGGGCAGTGTTAGAATCTCCACATGAACCTTGCGTTCCCTAAGCTTCTCCGCGAGGTCAGTAGTTTCCTGGAAGAGCACATTGCGGTCGTCGTCGCCGCAGACCAGTAGGACGGGTCCGGCCCACTTGCTCAAGTCATTGACCGGTGAGTTTTTGTATGCCGTTTCCATGTCCTTGCCGGTGATCGCCCATCCACCGCCCGGAGAAAAGTCGCGGGCTCGGAACGCCCAGTCGTGAACACCGTGCAGATCGACACCAGCCTTGAACAGCTCAGGGTTTCTGGCCATCCCCATGGCTGTGAGGTAGCCTCCGTAGGAACCTCCCCACAACCCAATTTTGCTCGCATCCACTTCGGGTAAACCTTGTAAGAATTTACCCGCGCCCACAACGTCCTGGTATTCCACAGCGCCCCAGGGTCCCTGGTCCGGCGCCTGGCGGAATGCGCGACCGTACCCAATCCCGTCGCGATAGTTGAGCGCAAGCACCGCGTATCCAGCATTTGCGAGATACTGATTGAATGCATAGCAATTGCTGTAATAGCCACTGTAGTGGAAACCCAGCAGCATTTGCCTGACCGGCCCGCCGTGCATGAAGACTACGGCTGGTCTCTTTCCACTCACCTTGCGGTTGATGAAAAGCTGCCCGTGGATGATTGTCCCATCCGCCGCTTTGAATGTTATTGGCTCCGGAGTCAGAAATACAGCAGGTGCGAACCCTGCCGAAGTAGTAACAGAAAGGTTTTCAAATTTCTTGCCGTCGAAACGGACCAGTGTCGAGTTTTGATTTACCGTCGATCGGAAGCAGTAGAGGTCGGTTCCGACCATCACCGGGTACATTTCAATTCCTTCTCCAGATGTGACTGCCGTCACCTTGCCGTCAATCACACCGGTTTTCCAGATATGCCGCCGGTTGATGTCTTCCCGGTTTCCGTCAAAGTAAATTGACGAACCCATAGCGTCAAGTGAATAGCTTTCCACCTCTCCGATTCCCGGTGTAATGTCGCGAAGGTCGGATCCGTCGGGCTTCATTGAATAGACGTGGTTCCATCCTTCGTGTTCGGAGAAGAACAGCAGGCGGTCTGTCTTTGTCCAGCGAAATGGAGTGTTCGGGTAGAACTGGGCAAAACCACCGTCCTTACCTGGTGAAGACCAAACTTTCTGAGCTTTCCCACTTGTTGCATCTGCCACCCAAATGCTGAATGACCGGCCGGCAACGAAGCTGATCAGTTCATCCGCTTTGAGTCCCGGCATCCTGATGAATGCGATGCGCTTACCATCGGGCGACCAGGCAGGCAGCTGGTCCTGGCTCACCTCGGGAGCGATCCAGCGCACTTGTTGGGTGGCCAGAGTATAGACGCCAATGAAATTATGGTCGTGGCGGTAGCTGACGAAGAGTACTTCCTTTCCGTCGGGCGAGAATTTGGGGTCACCGTTGCTTCCCCGTGCGAAGAATAGTTGCGAAGGGTTTGAATCCTTTGAAACTCCGATTGTCTGAATCAGTGGTCCACGCGAGAACAACAGGCTTTTGCCATCAGGATAGAATACTGGATCTGAACCTGCAGCAAGTCGATATGCATCACCTCCGGCCAGCGGCACACACCAAATGGCCTGCTCCACTCCTGCCGCAAGGCTTGCCGGGTTGGGGCTGTGACCCTCGCGGTTGCCTTCACCACCACGTACATAGAGCAGCGCGCTTCCGTCTGGAGAAAAAGTCAGTTGTGAAATATCCTGCCCGTCATCCTGACCGTAAGAAGTCAGTTGCTTCACCTGGCCTGCAGCTGAACGAAGAAAGATGTTTCGCCGTCCCTTATCATTCACAATCCATGCCTGCTTCCCATCACTAGAAATTGCAAGCCCGGAGGCGAAGGGGCCAGCGAGGAAGTTGTCGAGGATGGGTTGAGCAGGCGCCTGCGAGGTGAGAAGTATGAAGAGGCTCACGCAGAGACGCAGAGCTTGCCCTGAGCCCGCCGAACGGGGCGCAGAAAGGCGCAAAGGTTGAGTATTCATGGGATGGCTTTCAAGCTAAGATAAGCCACGGATTACACGGATTTACACGGATTAGGACAGGAATTTGAACTATGCCAGAGGCAGGAAACCATTCCTCAATGCGTCTGCTATTCCTTTTTCTTGCGGAAGAACCTGCCTTTACGTTCAGGTGCGTTTTCGGCGAGGGTAAGACATTCTTCCAGCGTCAAATCTGCCGGGACTTTGTCCTTCGGAATCTTCACATTCTTTTTCCCTGCCTTGATGTACGGTCCGAACCGGCCATTCAATACCTGCACGTCAGGGTTCTCCGGGAACAACTTGATGGTTTTGTTCCGGTCGGCTTCTCGCTTGAGATGAATGAGTTCGACTGCTCGTTCAGGTATGATGGTGTACGGATCCTCCCCTTTCGGGATCGACACAAACTTCTTGTCATGAAGGACATATGGGCCAAAGCGACCGATGTTCACTACCACAGGCTTTTCTTCAAACAGGCCCATGTCGCGTGGCATCTTCATTAACTCCATGGCATCCGCCAGGGTGATGTTTTCAATGAATTGGCCCTGGCGAAGGCTGGCGAACTTCGGCTTTTCCGGGTTTCCGTCTTCCGGATTCTCGCCCACTTGTATGTAGGCACCGAACTTGCCCAGCTTGGCATACACTTTCTTCCCTGATTTAGGATCTACCCCCAGTTCCCGATTCTTGTTCTGTACCGCGGAACGTTCAACCAACCCGGTTTTTTCTACTGTTTTGTGGAACGGTTTGTAAAAATCCGCGATCATCTTCTGCCACTTGATCTTCCCGCTGGCGATCTCGTCGAACTCTTGCTCAATCTCGGCCGTAAACGAATAGTTCGTGATGTCAGGGAAATGCTCCACGAGGAAATCGTTGACCACCATAGCGATGTTGGTCGGGAAGAGTTTGTTCTTTTCAGCGCCGGTGATCTCAGTGTCGACACGAGCGGCAATCTCATTATTGGCGAGGGTAAATGTCCTGTACTTCCGTTCCTGGCCTTCGCGGATCTCCTTAACGACATAACCGCGCTTCTGAATGGTGGAAATCGTGGGGGCGTAGGTGGACGGTCGGCCAATGCCCAGTTCCTCCAGTTTCTTCACCAGCGTCGGTTCGGTGTAGCGTGCCGGGTGCCGCGAAAACGTCTCCGTGGCGTCGAGATTCATCAGGTCGATAACCTGGCCCACCGTGAGTGGCGGCAAGATGCGGCCACTGCCATCCGCGCTGGCTTCGTCTTCGTCATCATCCTGTGATTCGCGATACACTTTCAGAAATCCCTCAAACTTGATCACTTCGCCCGAGGCCGTCAGCGTCCGGGGATTGGTAGATATTGAAATCGTTGCTGTCGTTCGCTCCAGTTCCGCGTCAGCCATCTGTGAGGCAATGGCCCGCTTCCATATCAGATCATAAAGTCGCTTCTGACCGCTGTCCGCACCCGCGTCGAGCACCGAAAAGTCGGTAGGACGCACCGCTTCGTGAGCCTCCTGAGCAGAGCTTGATTTCGATTTATAAGCACGGTTAAACACGAATTCCTTGCCATACGCCGTCTCAATTTGCCGGGTCGCTCCCTGCACGGCTTCATCCGACAAGTTCACACTGTCGGTACGCATGTAGGAGATCTTCCCAGCCTCGTACAGTTTCTGCGCTACTACCATCGTCTGTAAAACAGAAAAGCCCAGCTTTCGCCCGGCTTCCTGTTGCATGGTGGAGGTGGTGAACGGGGGTGAGGGCGATTTTTTCGCAGGTTTTTTCTGCAGATCGCTGATGGTGAATGTGGCTCCCTTGCATGACTCCAGGAACTTCACCGCCTCCTCCTCAGAATCGAATTTCTCTCCCAGTTCGGCAGACATTTTCTTGCCATCCCCCAGGTCGAAGAGCGCGGTAACTTTGAATGAGGATTTCGCTTCGAACTTGTCGATCTCGCGTTCGCGTTCCACTACGAGTCGAACGGCGACAGATTGCACCCTTCCAGCAGAAAGCCCGGTAGCGATTTTCTTCCACAGGATCGGCGACAGCTCAAAACCGACGAGACGGTCGAGCACACGACGTGCCTGCTGCGCATTCACCAGGTCGATGTCAATACCACGCGGGTTCTGAATGGCATTCAAGATTGCCTTCTTCGTAATCTCAGTAAAAACTATGCGGCGTGTATTCTTGTCATTGAGGTCAAGTACCTCCTTGAGGTGCCAGGATATGGCCTCCCCTTCACGGTCTTCGTCGCTCGCCAGGTACACCATCTCGGCGTCCTTTACCATTTCTTTCAATTTGGCGATTACCTCCTTCTTGTCGGGGCTCACCTCGTAGGTGGGCTCAAAGTTATTTTCGATGTCAATCGCACCGTTTCCCTTAGGTAAATCGCGCACATGGCCCATGCTGGACGACACTTTGAAGTCCTTGCCGAGGTACCCTTCAATCGTCTTCGCTTTCGCCGGAGACTCAACAATCACGAGATTCTTTGCCATTAAAAAATTTGTTCAGAAGGCCCCAAATATCAGAATTTTTTTAAAAGTCAATTTTCAGCGATGATATTTGCACAAGGTTTCTTCGATAAATGCTCATGAATAATCTTCGGGTAACCCGTCACATTTTCCTGATGCGTCACGCCCAAAGTGTTGAAAAACAACCGGGTCAGGCAGATCGGGCGCGCACACTGACGTCCGAAGGGGAAGAAAGCGCCAGGAAAACCGGACTCATAATTCATCGGCTTTCCGTACAGCCAGATTACTTGATTTCCAGCAGTGCCGTGCGTGCAAAGATGACTGCAAACTGTGTGAATGAAAGCCTGAGGCTTTCAGCGGACCGCATGCACTTCGTCGACGAACTATATGAGGCTACCACGGACGATTGGGAACACCAATTGAGTTTCCTCCCGCATGACTCCAACAGCGTGTTGTGCATCGGGCACAATCCTGTACTTTCCTTGTTAGTGAGCAAATTTGCGAAGCGCAACATCGACCTAAAGCCGGGAGCTTTTGTGATGCTCACAAGTCCTTCGGATACTTGGGCAACGTTTCGAGTTGGATTGACAGAACTCACCAATTCCAGCATTCGCTGATGGACCCCTCACTCGAAGGATTTAACGTGAACGGTGCCGGTATGCCGGGCAAACTTTTTGGCTTGCCTTTCACGCCGGAAACGGCAAAAGTATTGCTCCTCCCCGTTCCGTGGGAGGCGACCGTTTCTTATCACGCCGGCACTGCCTCAGGGCCCGAAGCCATCCTACAAGCTTCCCGGCAAATTGATGCCTATCACCGTGAGATACCTGATGCATGGAAACTGGGGATGTGCATGTCAGAGATTCCGGCCGACATCAAAGTCATCAGCGAGACGACGCGGTTCCATGTGCAGCGGTGTGTAGAGGATCTACAAGCGTCGGGTCAGCTGATCGAAAAGATTGATGAGGCGTGCGCCAACCTGAACATTTACGTCCGGCAGCAGGCCAGCAACTGGTTGGCCGAGGGAAAACTTGTGGGAATTGTCGGTGGTGACCACAGCACACCGTTGGGCCTCCTGCAGGCACTGGCGGAGAAGCACGCGAAGTTTGGCATACTGCAAATTGATGCCCACGCCGACTTGCGGAAGGCATACCAGGGTTTTCGGTATTCGCACGGATCCATCATGTACAATGCCTTGAAATCTCCGGCGGTGAGCAAGCTCGTGCAGGTCGGCATCCGCGATCTTTGTGAGGCTGAACACGAGGTTATCCGTCGTGGTGGTGGCCGGGTTCGCACCCTGTTTGACGACGACCTGACCCGGAGATTGCGCAACAACGAAAACTGGAGTTCCATCTGCGCAGAGATCGTGAACGAACTGCCTCAAAACGTATACATAAGTTTTGATATCGACGGCTTGGATGCTCGCTATTGCCCAAATACCGGGACACCTGTTCCCGGCGGCCTCGAGTTCGACCAGGCAGTAGACCTGGTCCGCGAAGTAGCCAGGAGCGGTCGCAAGGTGATTGGATTCGACCTGTCAGAAGTCTCCCCCGGCGTGGGCAATGATTGGGACGCTAACGTCGGCGCCCGACTCCTTTGGCACCTCTGCTGCTGGGCAGGTGTATCGAATGGATGGCTCAGGTCTGAGCAGCGGTAGAGATCAATCCTCCCAATTGTCTATTTTGCGCGCGCTAAACTATTAGATGAGCGAACTTATCAACTCGATTGCGACCGGAGTATGGACACCGGTTCTCTTCATCCTCATCTTTGGTGGGGTGTTCTTTCTTCTCTATTCCCGATTCGTTCACTACAAGTACTTCGCTCACTGCATTGCAGTCCTTCGTGGTAAATACCATGACCCGAATGACCCTGGACAGATCAGTCCATACGAGGCGCTCTCGACAGCCTTGGCTTCCACAGTGGGCATGGGCAACATTGCAGGCGTGGCGGCGGCGATAGCCCTGGGTGGACCAGGCGCCTTGTTCTGGATGTGGGTCACCGCGTTCGTTGGGATGTCGACTAACTTTTTCACCAGCACGCTGTCGGTGATGTACCGGGGGAAAGACTCTGCCGGTGAAATCCAGGGAGGCCCGATGTACGTGATTCGTGAAGCGCTTCCAAAATACTGGATGCCGTTGGCCGGACTCTTTTGCATATGTTGTATGGTGGGCTGCCTTCCCATTTTCCAGGCCAATCAGCTCACGCAGGCAATCATCGATATCGGAATTGAGTCGCCGGAAGTCAGGGCATGGTCTTTCAACCTGCTCGGCATGGAGATAAACAGTTGGAAGTTCGGGATCGGCATCGTGCTCACTATCATTTCAGCCATTGTAATTATCGGTGGCATCCAGCGCATCGGCAGCTGGGCCGGCAAGATGGTGCCGCTGATGATCATCCTTTACTTTGGATGCGTCACCATGATTCTCCTCACCCATCTCAGCGAATTGCCCGACATGCTTTGGCTCATTGTGACCGATGCATTCCGGGGTGAATACTCCACAGCGCCACCCGCACTCGGAGGTATTGTTGGCGGACTAATTGTGGCTGGAGTTCGGCGTGCCTCTTTTTCGAACGAAGCGGGCATCGGCACAGCCCCCTTGGCGCTAGGAGCTTCCCAGAGCAAGGAGCCTATCCGTGAAGGATTGGTGTCTATGATGAGTCCCGCTATTGATACGCTGCTGGTGTGTTCGCTCACGGCCCTGGCCATCCTGGTGACCGGTGTATGGAGGAGCGAGGCCACAGGCGTTACGATGACTTCGCTGGCATTCTCGAACTCGCTGGGTGATGCCGGAAAGTACCTACTGCTGCTTTGCGCGTTTTTCTTTGCGATCACTTCGCTCTTCTCCTATTCCTACTACGGGAGCAAAGCCCTTTCGTTTCTCGTCGGCGTCAAATACGCCAAATACTACGATTATATCTATTTGTCGACGATTATTGTCGGCGCCGTATCCTCGATGGCGGATGTGATCAACGTCATCGACATCGCATACGCTTTGATGGCGATTCCGACCATGTTTTCCGGCATCGCTCTCGCGCCTAAGGTGATGGCCGAGGCGAAGCGGTACTTTGCAAAACTTAAACAGGAAGAAGGCTAGGTCTTAGCCGGTTCCACCGGCACGCGATCGCTGAGGTAAGGATAGTCGAAGAGACCGTGCTCCTTGATGGCGGACTCGACTTTGTGCGGGACAAATTTCTCCCAGCCCATCTCTCCTTTGCGGATCATCGCCAGCACGTTATCCGAAATGATATGGAGGTTGTTGATATTGGCATCCTGGATGTCCTCCATCTTTCCATTCTTCATCAGGAATCGGAACAAGTCGCGGGTGTTCTCGGGTAACCCTGCTTCAAAGTCTTTCAGAGTAAATAATTCCTTGGAGTCCTTCTTCCACGCCGGGTAGACGTAGAGCTTAATGTTTGTTCCGAAAAGAATACCAAAGCTCTCCAGCATTCCGCCGCGAAGGCTCTCGTAAGTCTTTGCCTCGAAGACTTTCTGAAGGGCGTAAATCCCCATGATGATGCCGATCTTTTTGCCTTTCGAAGTTTTGGAGAGATAATCCGCAAGCCGGAAATACTCGAAATAGTTGGAGATCAGCACCGTCTGACCTAAAGAACAAATAATGTCGGCGCGGTTTAAAAAATCCTTCTCGTCGATGTTCCCATCGGCGCCAAGGTCATTGAGTGTAAGTTCCGTAAGCACTACAATCTTCGAGCGATCAACGTCCGGCTCACTCTTGAAATGCCTCCTGGAGGTGAGCAGCATGTCGACGTTCACATGGGTGACTGGGCGGAATCGTCCGCGGAGCACCAGCACGTTCTTTTTGTACAGGGCCTCCGAAGGTTGCAACACGGTTCCGTCAGGCCCGAACATGGCCGCCTTTGTCAGACCATTCTTCACGAGCTTGAGTGCCATCAACCGATTGTCGACGTGCTTGAAATCTTCGCCGCTGATGCGGAGCATATCCACTTCGATACGGCGGGTGCTGAGGCCGTCAAGAAGCGACATCATGATCTTCTCCGGATCGTTGAGAAACATACAGGCATACAGCATGTTTACACCGAAGATGCCGACGGCGAATTGCTGCTGGAGCGGATCGTTGTCGTGCATCTTGATATGGGCCACGCAGTCGTTGAAGGGACCGAGCGGGCTCGTCTGGAAGCGAAGCCCGATCCATCCCTGACCCTGGTTGGTGCGCTCATAGTTGAGAGCTTCGACTGTATCGGAGAAGGCGAAGAACCTGACTTTCTCAGCGCGGTGAGCCAGGCGTTCCTGCAGGAGGCCGTATTCTTTGTCCAACATGCTGATGAGCCGCTCCTCGCAAACGTACCGGTCGCAATGACCGTAGATGGCGTCGGAGAACTTCATGTCGTAGGCCGAAATGGTTTTGGCCACTGTGCCCGAGGCTCCGCCGACCTTGAAAAAGTTGGCTGCCACTTCCTGGCCCGCACCGATCTCTGCAAAAGATCCGTAAATGGACTTGCTCAGGTTGATTTGGAGCGCTTTCTCCTGAGTGGTGAGTTTCTTCGGTTCCTCCATAGTCAGGTTAAAAAATAGGGTGTTTTACAAATTTAACTTGTTCGCTCAATATCCATACCAACGCTATAGAACATATTAAACACCAAAAAAAGTCAACTTTTGATTATCGGGGTGGAAGGTCTATTTTGCCCGCCAATTCAACGTACCATGTCCAATCGAGGTAACTTTTCAAGCCGCATCGGTTTCATCCTGGCCGCCGCCGGGTCCGCCGTAGGACTCGGCAACATCTGGCGCTTCCCCTACCTTGCGGGAACAAACGGGGGTGCCGGCTTCCTCTTCATCTACCTGGTCTGCATCTTCATGCTCTGCTTTCCAGTGATGGTCGGCGAGATCTCCATCGGGCGGAATGCTGGAAGCGATGCTTATGGTTCTTACAAGAAAATCGGCGGCGGAGTCTGGGGATACCTTGGGCTATACGGAATCCTTGCTGGGGTACTGATCCTCTCCTATTATAATGTGGTTGCCGGTTGGGCCTTCGGCTATTTCCTGGAAATTTCTTTTGGCAATCTCCTTGACCATCCTGACTTCAATTCGTTTTTCGGAGAATATGTAAACGGGGTTGGACCCATCTTCCTCTTCTCACTTGGTTTCATGATTATCACTGCCATTATCGTCTCTCAAGGGATTGCCAAGGGCATCGAAGCAGCCAACAAAATAATGATGCCCGGTCTTTACTTACTGCTCATTGTACTAATCATTTACAGTCTCACCCTGCCAAACGCTGGTGCTGGTGTCGATTTCTACCTTGTCCCCAAACTCGATCAAATTAATTCCAGGACACTCTTCTATGCGCTGTGCCAGGCCTTCTTCTCACTTTCACTCGGCATGGGATGTCTCATTACCTACGGGTCGTACGTCACCAAGGATCAAAACATCGTAAAGTCAGCGGCAATCATATCGCTGGCCGATACATCGGTTGCCTTCCTCGCCGGACTCATGGTGTTCCCGCTGGTATTTTCTCTGGGTGCTGAACCTGGCCAGGGGCCAAAACTAATTTTCGTGATTCTCACGCAAGCCTTTTCCAACATGGGTCCGATCATCGGGCGAATCGTAGGGGGTGCATTCTTCCTGTTGATCTGCTTCGCCGCGCTCACCTCAACGATCTCCCTCCTCGAAGTTCCTGCCGCCTATTTTGTGGATCAGAAGAAATTACCGCGCAAGGCGGTCGTCTGGGGTATGTCAGGCTTGATTTTCGTTTTGGGGTTGCCCAGCATGTTCAGCCAGGGCATGATCCCCTTTCTCAACAAATTGCCTTTTCACAACACTCCCGACTTTCTCTCATTCGTCGCAGATTTCTGCGACATCATGCTGATCACCGGCGGCTGCCTGATGTGCTACTTCATCCGCTACAAGTGGAAGATCAACAACATGAATACAGAACTTGCCATTGGCAACGAAGGATACACGCAATCATGGCTTCGTGGCTACCTCTCTTTTACCATCCTTTGGTTCGCGCCGGTCATTTTGACCATTCTTTCCGTGCTTGTAATCGCTGATAAGTACATTGGGTTGGAGTGGCTGTTTGGGACCTAGGCACTGGGGTCTGGGTACTGGGTACTGGGCACTGGGTACTGGGTACTGGGTACTGGGTACTGGGTACTGGGTACTGGGTACTGGGTACTGGG
>CAZJWV010000016.1:23652-56107 GCA_964549855.1 uncultured Ohtaekwangia sp.
TACTAGGCACTGGGTACTGGGTACTAGGCACTGGGTACTGGGTACTGGGTGGTGCGCACCACTGTATCAACGGAAGAGTACCTGACTAAACCGAAAAATGGAAAACAGTAAACAGCAAATGTAAAAGTGGGATAACCTTAACTTTTACATTTTACATTTACTGTTCCCTGTTTTGCGGTTTCGTGGGGAGCCCCTTTACAACTTTGCTTAACCCACCCAAAGGTGCCATCCCAACAGCGCCCCATACGCCAAAAAGATAATCCCACCGTAGCGGTAGCTTGATTCTCGAGTCGCCCTCACATGCGCAAGGCTTCGCAAGCCTACTGAAGGGAGCACAAAAGCAACGAAGCTCTTTATCACCTGAGCAACTCCCAGGAAAGTGACGCTTCCCGGTACGAATCCATCCCAGGTCCAATGAAAGGCCACGATAATAGAGCCAAAGGTGATGCTCAGGAATCCATTGGCCAGCGCTCCGGCTTGACCTTTTTCAGCTAGTACTTTGAAGAACTGGACCCACGCGGCTGGTGCCAGGGCATGAGAAAAGCCGATTACGATTACGTTGATAAAAACGAATATCTCAACGGAGCGCTCCATTCAAACTCAATCTACCCAATCCGCGACTAACCCCCACAGTTTCGTGATCCGCAGTGTCAGGTTTCCAAGGCGTCATCCGACACCTTAAGGTGTCGGACACCCCACAGTTTCGGGACCCAACTGAGTCAGGTTCTCAAGATACTCGTCCGGACACCTTAAGGTGTCGGACAACCCCAACGGACAACCCCAAATACGAGTACTGCTCCATGTACGGAATGTGTGATGAAACCGGATACCTGTTAAGAGCCTCGACTTCGGGCGGTCTGCCTCAATCCACCCAATCCGCGACAAACAAATTTGTGTCGCGCGTACCATTGTTATTGCGGTTGGAAGCGAAGATGATCCTCTTCCCATCCGGGGAGAACATAGGGAAGGAATCGAATACCTTGTCGAAAGTGATTTGCTCCAGGCCCGAGCCATCTTCGTTGATCATATAAAGGTTGAATTCAAAGCCGCGGGTTCCCTTGTGGTTAGAACTGAAGATGATCTTCTTACCAGAAGGATGGTAAAACGGCGCCCAGTTTGCTTTGCCCAGTTTTGTCAGTTGACGCAAATCAGATCCATCGGCATTGCAGATGAAAAGCTCCATGGCGGTCGGGGCGACCAATCCTTGCTTCAGGTTATTGCGGTACTCTTCCTTTTCTTCTTCTGTTGTGAAGCGCGAGGCACGAAAGACGATCTTCTTTCCATCCGGCGAAAAGAATGCACCGCCGTCGTAGCCGAGTTCATTCGTGATCTGCTTCACCCCTGTCCCATCGATGTTCATGACGTACAAATCCAGGTCTCCGTTTCGCGTGGAGGTAAACACGATCTTATCCTTTTTGGGCGACAGGGTTGCCTCTGCATCGTAACCCGGGGTGCTGGTCAACTGCTTGATCATCTTTCCGTTGAGGTCCGCCACGAAAATGTCGTAGGTGTCGTAAACAGGCCACAAGTACTTGCCCCCTGGCTTACGTTCTGGTTCAGGAGGACAAGCTTCTCCACCGAGGTGTGTAGAAGCGTAGAGTATCGACTTGCCATCGGGTAGAAAGAATGCGCACGTGGTGCGGCCCTTTCCCGTACTGATCATCGAAGGCATGTGCCCGTCCTTCAGGTCAAGGCCATCAACCGGCATGTAAAAGATCTGGTCGCAACCCAGCCCCCACTTCTTGTTGTTGGACTGGAAGCTCACCTTCTTACTATCGAAGCTCCAGTAGGCTTCCGCATTGTCGCCACCAAAGGTCAGCTGACGCACGTTGGCCAAGTGCTTCTCACCTGAGTAATGAAGTTCGTTCTGGGCGGTCACGGCGTTTGACGCAATGAATGCCAGGAAGCCCAGGAAATATTTCTTGCTATTAGAGTTCAAAATCATGGAAATCATAGTAATCATCATGTTCATCAAAGAAATCATAAGAATCAAAGTCAAAGGAATCACAAAAATCACAGTCGACGTACCCGGATCGGGAGGAATTATACCTTGGAAGCAAGTGCGTGCTCCTCTTTCAGGGCACGCCGCAGAATCTTGCCCACATTGGTCTTGGGCAGCTCTTTCCGGAATTCGAAGAAACGAGGAACCTTATAATTGGTAAGATTTTCGTGGCAAAATGCCTTTAGCTCGTCTTCGGTGAGAGATTGGTCTTTCTTGACAACATAGGCTTTAATCACCTCTCCTGACTTTGCGTCCGGAATCCCGATGCAAGCCACCTCCAGCACTTTCGGATGCCCGGCAATCACATTCTCGACTTCATTAGGGAACACGTTGAAACCCGAGACCTTGATCATGTCCTTTTTGCGGTCGACAATCTTGAAGAATCCATCCGGGTCCATGAAACCGATGTCGCCGGTGCGGAACCACTCTTTGTGAAAGAAGACTCCCTCATTGTCTTTTTGCCAGTATCCCTTCATCACCTGGGGACCGCGGGCACATATTTCACCTGTCTGGCCGGGCTCGAGCTGTTTTCCATCATCATCAAAAATGCCCACTTCTGTGGACGGCATCGGCAGCCCGATGGTTCCACGCTTGTGCTTCCGGTCCAACGGGTTGCAGCAAAGCACCGGTGAGGTTTCGCTCAGCCCGTATCCTTCCACAACGGGAGTGCCGGTCACCTCTTCCCATCGGGCCGCCACGACGTCTTGCACCGCCATGGCTCCACCGACAGCTCCATGAAGTTGTGAAAAGTCGAGTGTTTTAAAGTTCTCATTATTCAACAAGGCGTTGAAAAGCGTGTTCACGCCGGTTAGGATGGTGAACTTATGCTTGTGCAGTTCTTTGCAGAATGCCGGGATATCGCGCGGGTTGGTAATCAACACATTCTTCACCCCACTCGAGTACATCAGTAGGCCATTCACCGTGAGTCCAAAGATGTGATACATCGGGATTGCGGTAATGATCACGTCCTTCCACCCTTTCGAGAGATACGGCTTGAACCAATGCGTCACCATCATGTTGTGCGCCACCAGGTTGCGGTGCGAGAGTTGTGCTCCTTTGGCTATGCCGGTTGTGCCGCCGGTGTATTGGAGCACAGCAAGATCTTCAATATCAAGTGTTGGTCGCGATAATTTCAAGGACCGGCCCTCTTTGAGTGCGGCCTTGAATGAGATCGCTTTGGGAATCGAAAAGGCAGGCACCATCTTCTTCACATGCCGCACCACGAGGTTCACGACAGTGCCTTTTATCACTCCCAGCATGTCGCCAAGCCCCGTCACGATTATGTTCTTGGCCGGAACTTTTGACAAGATAGCTTCGAGGTTGTGCGCGAAATTCTCAAGAATGATGATGGCAGAAATCTTCGCGTCGTTGAACTGGTGTTCCATTTCCCGCGGCGTGTAGAGCGGGTTGGTGTTCACAACGACCAGTCCAGCCTTCCAGGCGCCAAATAGGACAACGGGAAACTGAAGAACGTTCGGGAGTTGTATAGCGATGCGATCGCCTTTCACCAGTCCAAGTCGTTGCTGTAAGTATGCCCCGAAGTCCGTCGACAACCTGTCGATCTCCGCGAACGTGAGAGCGCGTCCCATGTTTTCGAACGCTTCGCGGTCGCCAAACTTGCGACCGGCGACGTCGATGAGTTCAACCACCGAACCGTACTCCAGCGGGCCAATCTCGTTGGGGATGCCTTCCGGGTAACTTTTCTGCCAGGGAAAATTTGCTGCCATTCAATCGTAAGATGGCTAACAAACTGTGGGAATAAAAGCGCCTGCCCCGCCCCTAGCCCCTAAAGGGGAACTAGAATTCCGGTAGTGATTCCTTTCCCCCTTTAGGGGGAAGGGGGTGCTGTAGAGGAAGGGCTCGAACCTTCACGAGGTGGTTAGCCGCAGGACAAAAGAACACGTGAGTGGTCAATCCTAGTCCGCCTTGCAACGAACGTTATCCTGTGTTTATCCCATGCCCGGCATTCCCGTTTGAGATTGCCAGGCTTCCTCACCCCCGAGACAGGAGGGCTTGTCTGCCAATTTCAACACCCTACAGTGTGTCAATCGTGGGTCAAAGAAACGACTGAACAGGCCGCAGATTCAACAGATCACCATAAAAAATGGAATACTTTAAAAAAACATCATGATATTGTATCAAATGTTGAGAATATGAAGGCAAAAGTCACCGAATCTTATAAATATGACAATACTGACCTCAAGATCCTTGATGTCCTGGTAAGGGATGCAAAGAAGCCATTCACCGAAGTGGCCAGGCAGGTCTTCGTTTCACAGGGAACAGTTCATGTGAGGATGAACAAACTGGCTGAAGCGGGCGTGGTTGAGCGGACAACACTGAAAATCAACTACGCCAAATTAGGCTACGACATCACGGCTTTCATCGGTATCTTCCTGGAAAAGAGCTCCTTATACGACCAGGTGCTTCAAAAGCTTAAAGCAATTCCAGAGATAACAAACATCCACTACACCACGGGCAACTACTCCATGTTCGTGAAGATTCACTGCCGGGATACCAACCACCTGAAAGAAGTCCTCCACGACAAGCTCCAGCAGGTTTCAGGCATCGACAGGACAGAGACCATGATCTCTTTGGAGGAAAGCCTCGACCGCAACCTCACCTTGGCCGAATAAATCGCCCATTTCCGAACCTTCCGGGCCCATTATTGTTTATTTTTAGGGCTTATTTGAAATTAGTCTAAATACACAAATGGCTAAGGATGACCACATTATCCAAGAGATAACCACTCGTGAGTACGAACACGGGTGGGTGGCCAACTTTGAGTCGGATTCGGCGCCAAAAGGGTTGAGCGAGGACATAGTTCGCTTCATTTCAAGGCGCAAAGAGGAACCAGAGTGGCTCCTGGAATGGAGGCTGAAGGCATACCGTCATTGGACAACCATGACTGAGCCGAAGTGGCCCAATGTGAAGTACCCGGCGATCAACTACCAGGACATCATTTACTATTCTGCACCGAAGAAGAAATCATCGCCAACCAGTCTCGAGGAAATCGACCCTGAGTTGCTCAAGACGTTTGAAAAGTTGGGTATCTCTCTTACTGAACAAAAGCGACTTACAGGTATCGCAGTTGACGCGGTGATTGACAGTGTCTCGGTCGCCACCACGTTCAAGGAAAAACTGGGAGAGTTGGGAATCATCTTCTGTTCTTTCAGCGAAGCGGTTCGCGAACATCCAGACCTCGTAAAGAAGTACCTGGGTTCCGTCGTGCCTGCCACTGACAATTACTTCGCTGCCCTTAACTCTGCCGTCTTCTCAGATGGATCCTTCTGTTACATACCGGAGGGCGTTCGCTGCCCAATGGAACTGTCAACTTACTTCCGCATCAATGCTGCCAACACCGGTCAGTTCGAGCGCACACTCATCGTGGCCGAAAAAGGAAGTTATGTAAGCTACCTCGAGGGATGCACGGCACCCATGCGCGACGAGAATCAACTTCATGCAGCCGTTGTCGAACTCTATGCCATGGAAAAGGCTGAGGTAAAATACTCTACCGTTCAGAACTGGTACCCGGGCAACAAAGAGGGCGTGGGCGGTATCTACAACTTCGTCACCAAGCGCGGGCTCTGTGCGGGTGATTACGCGAAGATCAGCTGGACGCAGGTGGAGACCGGCTCTGCCATCACGTGGAAATATCCTTCATGCATCCTGAAGGGTGATTATTCCGTCGGGGAATTCTACTCCGTCGCTGTAACCAACAACTACCAGCAGGCCGACACCGGCACCAAGATGATTCACTTGGGCAAGCACACCAAGTCGAGAATCGTCTCCAAAGGAATTTCAGCAGGGAAGTCTCAGAACAGTTACCGTGGGCAGGTACAAATTCACAAACGCGCTATCGGTTCACGCAACCACTCGCAGTGCGACTCGCTCTTGCTGGGAGACAAGTGCGGAGCCCATACGTTCCCATACATTGATGTGGAGAACACCTCCTCTCGTGTGGAGCACGAGGCGACCACGTCGAAGATCGGTGAAGATCAGATTTTCTACTGCCAGCAGCGGGGCATCGACGAAGAAGCGGCCGTAGCGCTGATCGTCAATGGCTATGCAAAAGAAGTGCTTAACCAGCTTCCGATGGAATTTGCCGTCGAAGCACAAAAACTACTGGCCCTCACGCTGGAAGGCAGTGTAGGGTAAACGAATTATGCTTACGATTAATAACCTGCACGCACGCATTGAAGATAAACCCATCCTGAATGGGATCGACCTCACCGTAAACGTGGGCGAAGTGCACGCCATCATGGGCCCGAACGGCTCAGGCAAAAGTACATTGGCTGCCGCCCTGGCTGGTCGCGAAGAATTTGAAGTAACGGAAGGATCCGTCACTTATCTCGGGAAGGACCTGCTTGCCATGGCGCCGGAAGAGCGCGCCCGCGAAGGTGTATTCTTGGCCTTCCAGTACCCTGTGGAAATTCCCGGCGTAAGTACAATCAACTTCATGAAGACGGCACTAAACCAGGTGCGGATACACCGTGGTGAAACGCCTCTTGACGCAGTAGCCTTCCTGAAACTGATGAAGGAGCGCATGAAGCTCGTCGAGATCGATCAGGCGCTCCTTAACCGGTCGCTGAACGAAGGTTTTTCCGGAGGTGAAAAGAAACGGAATGAGATTTTCCAGATGGCCATGCTGGAGCCCAAGTTGTCTATCCTCGACGAAACAGATTCGGGACTTGACATCGATGCATTGCGCATCGTCGCCAAAGGAGTGAACAGCCTGCGCTCGAAGAACAATGCCATCATAGTCGTCACACACTACCAGCGGCTGCTTGAATACATCGTCCCTGACAAGGTGCATGTGCTCTACAAGGGCCGCATTGTGAAGTCGGGCGGCAAGGAGCTTGCACTTGAATTGGAAAAGAAGGGTTACGATTGGATCAAGGCCGGACTGGCCACGGCGGAGCAATGACCTCTACTGACATCAAGAACAACCTGGGCCACTTCGCGGCGGCAGCTGAAGCTTCTGGGTACTTAACCCAACCGGTGCGCAAGCGTGCATGGGAATTGTTGGCAGCAAAGGGACTTCCTACCGTGAAGACCGAGGAATATCGCTTCACGCCTGTTGCTCGCGCGCTGGAGAGTCTTCCCGCCCTTGCACTGCCAACAGGTACTGAGGCGAATCTATCCCCGGATCTGATCCACGACCTGAAAGTGAACCGGCTGGTCTTTCTTAATGGAACCTGGTCGGAATCACATTCTAGCATTCTTGACAAATCACTCCGGGTGAGTCGCAAGCCCGTTGAGAATCCTTCGCTGGATGCCGACGTTTTTGACCTCCTCAATGTGGTTTTTGCAACGGATTCGCTCCACATTGAAATTCCAGCTGGACAAACATTGGAGCATCCGGTAGCTGTGATCTACATGCACTCGGGTAGTGCACCTTCCATGACCTTTCCGCGGTGGAATCTCAGCCTCGGAGAAGGCAGCCATGCGACGCTCCTTGAATACGAGGTAAGAGAAACATTGACTGCCCGGTTCAACAACAAGGTTTCAAATGTCGTGGTGGGTGATCACGCGAACCTCTCTTTTGTCATGATTCAGGAAAGTGACCGCGATGAAGTGTTTATCAACAATGCGACGGTGAAATTGGGCACGGCATCGCGCGTGAACTGCTATACATGTACATTTTCTGGCCGCCTGGTTCGCAACAACCTCACACTCCAGTTGGATGGCCATGGCATTGACGCCCGACTGCATGGTCTCTACCTGGCGTTCGGTAAATCACTTATCGACAATCATACGGTGGTTGATCACCGTAAGCCCAATTCATATTCAAACGAACTCTATAAAGGCGTTCTCAACGACGATGGCAAGGCGGTCTTCAACGGAAAGATCTTCGTGCGTCCGGATGCGCAGAAGACGAACGCTTTCCAATCCAACCGCAACATCTTACTCAGCGAAGGCAGCACCATTCACACGAAACCCCAGCTCGAGATCTGGGCCGACGACGTGAAATGCTCGCATGGTTGCACCACCGGCCAACTCGACGAGGAAGCAATGTTTTACCTCCGCTCCCGTGGTATACCGAAGGATGAGGCCAGAGGTCTGCTCTTAAGTGCATTCGCCGCCGAAACGCTGGACGGCATACAGAACACGACTATCCGGACGTTTGTAGAAGAACTTATTCTTAAAAAGCTCCACCCCGGGCATCAGTGATGAAGATTTCTGCACTCACCGGCCTGGATGTTGCTACCCTGCGCAAGGAGTTTCCGATCCTTGGCCAGCGGGTGAACGGGCACCCGCTCATCTACTTCGACAACGCGGCCACGACCCAAAAACCAAAAAGCGTCATACAGGCACTGGTCGACTACTACCAGGGGTACAATGCCAACATCCACCGCGGGGTCCACGCCCTGGCGGAAAAAGCGACAAGGGCTTTCGAAGACACCCGGGAAGCCGCACGCCAGTTTCTCAACGCACGCGAGAAAGAAGAGATCATCTTCGTACGCGGAGTGACCGAAGGAATCAATCTCGTCGCCTCAAGCTGGGGACGAGCCGAACTTAAACGGGGTGATGAAATCCTATTGACCGGACTGGAGCACCATTCCAACATTGTGCCGTGGCAGCTCATTGCCGAAGAGCGAGGGGCGATTATTCGCGTGATCCCCGTGACGCCCGAAGGTGAACTTGACCTTACCTCCCTGGATGGCCTGCTCACACCGAAGGTGAAAATTCTTGCCCTCAATCATGCTTCCAACAGCCTCGGCACTATCAACCCTATAGAATCGCTCATTCACCGGGCACATGCCGCAGGTGCTAAAGTGTTGATCGATGGTGCGCAAGCGGCAGCCCACCTCGACATCGACGTGCAAAAACTGGATTGCGACTTCTACTGCATTTCGGGTCACAAGATGTATGGACCTACCGGCGCCGGCGTTCTCTATGGCAAGAGGGAATTGTTGGAGCGCATGCCTCCCTACCAGGGCGGCGGCGAGATGATCAAGGAGGTAACATTCCCTAAGACTACCTTCAACGACATTCCGTACAAGTTCGAGGCAGGCACCCCGAACATTGCCGATGTTGTGGCGCTGCGTCGAGCATTCGAATTCATCGAACGGCTTGGTAAGGAGAATATTCGCCAGCACGAGAACGAGTTGCTCGCACACGCTTCAGCCTCACTGAAGAAAGTGCCTGGACTCAGGCTTGTGGGCACGGGCGCAGAAAAAGTGAGCGTACAGTCGTTCCTCATCGATGGCATACACCCCTTCGACGTGGGCCAGTTGCTGGATGCCCGGGGCATTGCCGTGCGCACGGGTCATCACTGCACGCAGCCGTTGATGGACCATTTCGGCATTGAGGGAACCATCCGCGCCTCGATGGCCGTTTACAATACCAAAGAAGAAATTGACACGCTGGTGGAAGGCCTTCAGCGGGTTAGTGCATTGCGCAAATGACGATCGAAGAGACACAACGCGAGATTATCGACGAGTTCGCCCTGTTGGACGGCGATCGCGAAATGGCCGTGATGTACCTCATGGACCTGGGTGAGAAAATGCCACCGCTCGCCGAAGAACATCAAGTGGATCGCAACCTTGTGAAGGGATGCCAGTCGAAAGTTTGGTTGACAGTAGAGCAGAAAAAGGATGGCGTTTACTACAGCGCCGACAGCAATACAGCGATTACGAAAGGCCTGGTCAGCCTGCTGATACGCATATTCAACGGGCATACTCCCGGCGAGATTTTGCATGCTGATCTTTTCTTTATGCACGCTATCGGGATGGACCGATTCATCGGCACCCAGCGGTCGAACGGGTTCGCCGCCATGATTCAGCGCATGAAGCAGGAAGCGAAGATGATTCAAACCCTTGCCAGCACATGAACACGGAACAGTCCCATACGACATCACCAACGGATACCACCGATCTCCGCGAGAAGATCATTGCGGCCATCAAGACCATTTACGATCCGGAGATCCCTGTCGACATCTACGAGCTGGGATTGATCTATGAGATTTCAATTTTCCCCATCAACAACGTGCATATCCTGATGACCCTGACTTCTCCAAGTTGCCCATCGGCTGAGGTGATCCCTTCCGAGGTAAAGGAGAAGGTAAAGCAGGTAGAAGGCGTAAACGACGTAAACGTGGAAATCTCCTGGGACCCGCCGTATTCGCAGGATATGATGAGTGAAGCGGCAAAACTGGAACTAGGATTCCTTTGATATTGTTAATCTAAAAACCTGAACTCTTATTTATGAGCATGTATCCCGAACAACTGGTTGCCCCGATGCGGAGCGACCTTACCACCGCAGGCTTCACCGAACTGAAGACTCCGGCTGAAGTTGATAAGCAGATCCTCAACGAAAAGGGCACCACTTTGCTGGTGATCAATTCAGTGTGCGGATGTGCCGCAGGTGCCGCTCGCCCGGGTGTGAAGTGGGCGCTGCAGCAAACCGCAAAGAAACCAGACCACCTCGCCACCGTTTTTGCAGGCGTGGATATGGAAGCGGTTCAGCGCGCCCGACAGCTTACGCTGCCTTATCCTCCCTCCTCACCCTCCATTGCTTTGTTCAAGGATGGTGAACTGCTTCATTTCATTGAACGTCATCACATCGAAGGCCGCAATGCACAGATGATTGGCGAACACCTCGTTGAAGTTTTTGACGAGTTTTGCTAACGAGACCTCATTGTCTGAACCAAATCTTCCCTGCGCATATCGCCAACTAAGTAATGAGCCATGAAGGTTGCCGTCTCTCGCGAAGAGCATTTCAACGCCGCGCACCGGCTCTTCCTTCCGGCATGGTCGGATGAGAAGAACCTCGACGTATTCGGCAAGTGCAGCAACCCGAACTACCATGGGCACAATTACCGGCTCATCGTCACCGTAACCGGTGAGCCCAATGCAGACACAGGGTACGTGATTGATCTCAAACAACTCAGCGACATTGTTCGCACTCATGTACTCAGACACATGGACCACAAAAACCTTAACTTGGATACCCCGTGGTTCAGGGAACTGAACCCGACAGCAGAGAACATCGCTGTTGTGATCTGGAATATTCTCCGAAAGGAAGTAGACAAACGGCTGGACCTCAAAATCAGACTTTATGAGACCGAAGCAAATTCCGTTGACTATCCGGCCGCTTGACCCGGACGCAGCGACGCGCGCGCACTGGAACACTCCGTTGCGCCCGGACGCTTTCGACCTGTCGGATGACGAGAAGATCGAACGGATCGAGAAGCACATTCGCGAGGTGATGGAAACGCTCGGCCTCGACATGACCGACGACAGCCTCAGCGGCACACCGAAGCGCGTTGCCAAGATGTATGTCAAAGAAGTATTCAGCGGTCTAAACCCGAAGAACCGGCCGCACTCCCGTCTCTTTGAAAACAAGTATAAATATGAGGAGATGCTGGTGGAGAAGGATATAACATTCTACTCCCACTGTGAACACCACCTCGTGCCGATTTATGGTCGCGCACACGTGGCCTACTTCTCTTCCGGCAAGGTGATCGGCCTGTCAAAAATCAATCGCATCGTTCAATACTATGCGCGTCGCCCCCAAGTTCAAGAACGCCTCACCGTACAGATCGGCAAGGAACTGGAGACCATTCTCCAGGCTGAGGATGTCGGCGTGGTGATCGATGCAAACCACATGTGTGTCGCCATGCGCGGCGTAGGCGATACAAACAGCAAGACGGGGACTGCGTATTTCTCGGGACGATTCAGAGAGGACAAAGTGAAGAGGGAGTTCCTCAATTTCATCAATAGCAAGTAGCGGGGGAAGCTCCGGTTCAGCACCAAGAGTTCCCTCCAAAGGCTTTTAGCTGTTGGCTTTTGGCTATTGGAGAAGTTGGCTAAAGGCCAAGCGCCAATAGCTAACGGCCGAGCGTAGTAGGATTGTTGAGTGTTAGAGCGCCCAATGCACAATGCCCTAGTTTGGCCTAGCTACACCTTTGTAGTACCCTACACATTTTCCAGTTGTGCAAGTCAGGCTATCCGGTGGGCTGGCTACAGAGCAATCGGATGTCAGAGACCACTCGAGGTTGAATCGTGCTTCAGCCATATTGTAATCCTGAACGAGTGATGCAAGCCTTACTGTATCTATTGAATTACTGTACACCAAAAATCCCCTGACTCCCCCACAAGGTTTAGCACCGAAACCAATACTTCGGCAGGAGCCCACGCTAATGCACGTACCGCTGTTTGCCAATGCAATAGCCACAGCAGCCTGGGCATCGAGTTCAGCCCTCGCATCCCCGAAAGGATCGTCCATATTAGTGTCCATGCACCCGAAGACAAGGACTGCAAGGATGATCATGAATTGACGCATATATCGAATTAATAACGGCCTGGCCTCGCCATATATTTTGAACAAAATTACCATTAAGGTCTAAATGTAGGAAGCTGACCTCCGGAAAATCTACGTTGCGTCATACCGGGCAAGTTCTTTGGATGTGGGGACGTTGGGAAGTGTGGACGTTGGGAAGTGTGGACGTTGGGAAGCGTGGACGTTGGGAAGCGTGGACGTTGGGAAGCGTGGACGTTGGGAAGCGTGGACGTGTGGACGTTGGGAAGTGCGGACGTTGGGACGTTGCCGTGGGTGGTCAACGGGGAGCTTGGTTTACTTTCTTTTTGGGGCTTTGCGGCGTAAGTAACGAATAAGACCTAGTGTAAGGGCTTTTGCCTGCTCAGATTTTTCCCGAAGGTCTGTGATTTTTTGAAGTGGGATATAGTCTGAATCCTCAAATGCATAGGTCATACTCTTCACCTAATTTGCCGAGCAGTGTGATATGTCATAGTACTTTATTGAGTCCCTAATTGAGCTATGCCCAAAACCATCAGTCCCGATAGCTATCGGGATTGTTCATAACCGAGACCGCCGCGCGCAGGAATTGAGAACGCATGCTAATGTCTCTGGCCAACTTCCCTTCTTCACTGGCTGCAATAGCCAGTTTTACCAGTTGCCTGGCCGACTTCCAGCAATCCAAATCTTCAAAGCGCGTAATTGTAGCCATCTCTGTCTCTTTTCTCCTAAAATAACCTCAACTGTCGTACGTGAGTCATTTCTGCTTGACGGAAAACATGACAGAATTCGGCAAGCTCGCCCACTATCTCCCATTGCCCTATCCAAACCCACAACGCCCATACCAACGTCCAAACATCAAAACGTCCAAACGTCCAAACGTTCAAACATCCGCACATCCCAACATTTTTGTAGTTTAGCAGTTCACACAAACGAACCTAGACTATGGTCTTCGACCTGGACATGATCAAAAAACTCTACGCCGCAATGCCGGGGCGTATTGAGAAGGCAAGAAAGATGGTCGGAAAGCCCCTGACCCTCTCGGAAAAGATACTCTACTCCCATCTTCATGGCGACCAGAAACTGGAAGCCTTTGGCCGGGGCAAGTCGTATGTTGATTTTGCCCCCGACCGGGTGGCCATGCAGGATGCAACCGCCCAAATGGCCCTTCTTCAGTTCATGTCCGCAGGCCGGCCTAAGGTGGCCGTGCCTTCCACGGTGCACTGCGACCACCTGATTGTGGCCAAAACAGGTGCTGCCGAAGACCTTGTAAACGCAAACAAAGAGAGCAAGGAAGTGTTTGACTTCCTCTCCTCCGTCTCCAACAAATACGGACTCGGCTTCTGGCGCCCGGGTGCCGGCATTATTCACCAGGTAGTGCTTGAAAACTATGCCTTTCCCGGCGGCATGATGATCGGAACTGATTCACACACAGTAAACGCAGGTGGCCTCGGTATGGTCGCCATTGGTGTAGGTGGTGCCGATGCCGTCGACGTGATGGCCGGCATGGCATGGGAACTCAAATTCCCCAAACTCATCGGCGTCAAACTCAGCGGCCGTATGAACGGCTGGACCTCAGCCAAAGACATCATCCTTAAAGTAGCCGGGATCCTGACCGTAAAGGGTGGTACCGGTGCTATCGTTGAATATTTCGGTGACGGGGCAATATCACTGAGTTGCACCGGTAAGGGAACCATCTGCAACATGGGTGCAGAAATCGGGGCTACAACCTCGACGTTCGGGTACGACAGTTCGATGGAACGCTACCTAAACTCCACTGGCCGCAAGGAAATTGCGCAGATGGCGAACAAGATCAAGGCACACCTCACGGCCGACCCGGAAGTGTATGCCAATCCTGAGAAATACTTCGATCAGATCGTTGAGATCGACCTCTCGACGCTTGAGCCCCACCTCAACGGACCGTTTACTCCTGACCTGGCAACACCTGTCTCTAAAATGAAGGAAGAGGCGGCCAAAAACGGCTGGCCCACGAAAGTTCAAGTTGGCTTGATCGGCTCGTGTACCAACTCCTCTTACGAAGACATCTCACGTGCCGCCAGTTTAGCTGTTCAAGTGGCCAACAAAGGCCTGAAGACCAAGGCGGAATTCACCATTACCCCAGGGTCGGAAACAGTGCGCTATACCATCGAGCGCGACGGCTTCATCAAGGCCTTCGATCGCATTGGCGCTACAGTGTTCGCCAATGCCTGTGGTCCCTGCATCGGGATGTGGAGCCGCATGGGTGCCGACAAGAAGGAGAAGAACACGATTGTCCACAGCTTTAACCGCAACTTCCAGTCACGCAACGATGGCAATCCAAACACGTATGCTTTTGTTGCCTCGCCGGAACTTACTACCGCGCTGGCCATCGCCGGCGACCTGACGTTCAACCCGATGACGGACTACCTCACCAACGAGCGCGGTGAGAAAGTAAAACTTGACCCTCCCAAGGGTGATGAGCTTCCGACGAAAGGGTTTGATGTAAAAGATCCGGGATACCAGGCTCCGGCGAAAGACGGCAGCAAAGTCAGCGTTAAAGTCGATCCGAAGTCCGACCGTTTGCAACTCTTGACGCCTTTCAAGGCATGGGATGGCAAGAACCTCACCGGCCTCCGCGTTCTCATCAAAGCCAAAGGCAAGTGTACCACCGACCACATTTCGATGGCTGGCAAGTGGTTAAAATACCGCGGTCACCTGGACAACATTTCCAACAACCTCCTCATCGGCGCAACAAACTTCTTCAACGAGAAGCAGAACAATGTGAAGAACGGGCTCACTGGCCAGTATGACGAAGTGCCGAAAGTGCAGCGCGCCTACAAGGCTGCGGGCGTCGGATCGATTGTCGTCGGTGACGAAAACTACGGAGAGGGATCTTCGCGCGAACACGCCGCCATGGAGCCGCGTCACCTTGGTGTAAGAGTTATTCTGGTTAAATCGTTCGCCCGAATCCACGAGACCAACCTGAAGAAGCAGGGCATGCTCGGACTTACGTTCGCCAACAAGGACGACTACAACAAAATCCAGGAAGACGACACCATCGACTTTGCAGACTTGACTTCGTTTGCCCCGGGCAAGCAGCTCACGCTGGTGCTCAATCACAAGAACGGTGGCAAGGACACCATCAAGGTAGATCACACCTACAATGCTGGCCAGATCGCTTGGTTCAAGGCTGGTTCCGCGCTGAATGCGATGGGTAAGGGTGGCGCTAAGGCCGCACCGAAAGCCAAAGCAAAAGCCAAACCGAAGGCCAAGGCGAAGAAGAAAGCCGCTCCTAAAAAGCCTGCGAAGAAAGGTAAGAAGCCAGCCAAGAAGAAAGCTGGGAAGAAACGGAAGAAGTAAACAGTAAGCACTAAGCAGTAAAGGCAATCCAGGAGTCATCCATTGGGTGACTCCTTTTTTTATTAAAGCAACCGTCCATGTGGTAGCGCTAACCGAAAAATCAGCAGGACATTACTGTGTACAGAATAAGCTACAAGTTATGCACGCGACCCGCTAAAGGCGGTAAGAAGAAACGCAGATTCTGGGCCTGACCGTGCGGAACTCGCAATCGGACTTAAGGTTTGGATCGGACTGCACCCAAGACTCTTTTTACATCGGTGATGTCTCCATCAGAGCACAGCTGAATAATAATTGGGTTGCCGTACAAAAGGGGGGTAAGCCTGCGGCGTAGACTCTCAAAATACGCAACTGTCTCACGATCGTTCCACGCATTCTTTGTCACCGGAATGGAAAGAAAATACTTACTGCCTATCGCCTTGATGAAAATTGATTTCTGCTGCACATCGTCGAAGAACAAGGTTTGGGTCAGCGCTTCCGCAACGCGATCCACTTCAGAATCACTGATGGTCGACTCATCAAAATAGATCTCGTGATTGAGTTGGCCGTAGGTCTTGTTGCTTGCTGTCAACATCGGATCTGCCATGAAGAAGTATCCGATGACGGGAATGATCGTTGTTACCGCCCCGATCAGCCCGATCACAACCGACCTCCCTGCGCTGAATACCCTGCCTGTTTCAATGACATAGGCTTCAATCTCTCTTCCCTGAAGCACACTGATGATCCCATATGCAATGCCAGAATAGACCAGGGGAATAAGCTGAGGAGGAATGAAGATGGAGTCAGGAATCTTGAAGACGGCCAAAAAAATCGCTACCGTCGACAGGATAGAAATGGTCCAGGTCGCTCCTACTTTGTGGTTATCGCCAAAGGTCTTGAAGTTTTCGGCGATGATGTACCCTGCGCACAAGGGCCCGCCCAGGAAGGTCGCCGGCAAGATCAAATTCGCCCTGTATATCTTCCTTTCGTCACTCTGCTCGATCGCGAAGGGGTCCTTGACTTTATTTGTCATAGAGCAAATTTATATCATTGCTTGAACGAGATATTCTCATGCACCCACCGAGCCTCAGCCTCGGGTGACGTGGTACTCGCCTCACTCAACCTGCTGAAGGTAGCACGGGGGAAATCATAGGGCAGGCTATTTTCATGATAAGGCCCCACGACACCCAGCATCCACCCTGCCTGCGACATCTCGTGGGGGGCGTTCATGCGGAACCTGAAGACCTCGTAATAGACAACTTGATCTTCCATGGGAATGGCTACACGCTGAACGTGCTCCAACTCATCGGGAATTGCACCGAGTTCGGTGGGAAACTCCAGCCATGTAGCCAGGTTGGCTTCGGCGCTGCTGACAATGGTCATCAGCCTCTCGGGAAACACCGCCAGCTTCCCATGTTCTTTCAAAAGCTCGTAAGTCATTTCCCTCGAACCGAGGCTGTCGGCGAAGGGAAGAACATCATCCGGATTTAATGAGTCCCCAGCTTCCAATTTCACCATGAGTGGCTTTACCCGCTCCAATCGTGCTTTCACTAGGCGCTTGGTCTGGCGGCCTACCTTCCAGTTCTGGTAGACAAGAAACCCAACCACCAGGGATACGACAATGCCCAGTGTGGAGAAAAGTAATCGTCGGGTTGAACTATTCACAGTGTTATGTTCTCTCTATTTCAGCGACCCCAAGCAGAAGAAAAAGAACTTCAATATAAGACCTACGCCTGAGAAGAGAATAGTTTTCGCTTCATCGTGCGCTCGAAGAAACTGTGCACGGGGAAGATCAAACCTGCCATCGCCGCATTGATCAGGAGTTTCAGGCCAGGGGCACCGCCTGTCAGTTGCTCGCCGTAGGGATCGAACAAGACGAGCAGGAACTCAAAGAGAATGAGAAAGGGCACAAAAACAGCCATTTCAACACCCCACTTTGGCAATTTCATACGCCCGAGGAAAAACACGGCACCAAACAATGCACACAACCCGATAAGAATGGCGGAATACTGAAGGCTGTTTCGCCGGGATAAGGCTTGCGCCGCCAAACGAGCCTGTTCCCTTTCTTCCTGATCCTTTTGGATCGCCGCTATCTCGTACTCGTGACGGGTTTCGAGTTTGCCGATCTCCTTCTGTTTTTCTTCATTCAGCACACTGTCCTTGATTTCTGTGTAACGCACCAGGTTGGAAATAGCAGCGGACAAGTGGGCGGCACGCTTTCCCGGGTCTTGGTCGGACAACGCCCACTTCTCGTAGGCACCCGCCAATCCATGATGAGCTTCGTACTGCCTCATCCTTGCATCGACTTCCAGCGCGAGCGACCGAGCCGTCTCATAGACCTTGATCGCGTCAGCGTATCTTCCACGTTCGACGAGAATCGCACCCATGCCCGTAAGATTGTACGTCATCCCTTCCCGAGCACCCATGGCCTTGTTGAGGTCGAAAGCCATCTGTCGGTAGTAGTAGGCACTGTCAAGCAGCAACTTGGAATTGCGTGCGGCCCATTCCCCAATGGAAGCTGCTGTCTCATTTCCCTGCGACCACGCATTGAAATACGCATTGCCGATATTGTTGTAGCTGGTGGCTAAGTTCAGCTTGTCCCCCATCTTCTTATCCATCGCCATAGACTTTCGTGAGTATTCAAGGGACTTTGCAAACTCCTTGCGGTCACTGTAGACTGTCGCAAGGCTGCTATAGTCGATCGCAATGCCGTACTGGTAATCCAGTTGCTCGTCAATTCTTAGTGCCGCCAGGTAGTACTCGACCGCCTTATCCAGGTTGCCCTGCCTTTTGTACACCAGTCCAAGGTTTGCTTTGGTTTCGGCCTGGCCTTCGAGGTCATTGATGGCCTCCTTGATTTCCAGCGATTTGAAATAGTACCGGAGCGCCGTAGGGTAGTCAGACAACTTCAAGTAAACGTTTGCAATATTATTGAAGCATCCGGCCACCATGATCTGGTTGCCCAATCGCTCATGAATGGCCACAGCCCTGGCATAATAGTCCAGCGACTTCGGGTAATCAGCGCGTTCCATGTAGACAATACCGATGTTGTTGAGTACCGCCGCGGTTCCTTTAGGGTCCTTTAGTTTTTCCTTGAGCGGCAACGCCTGGAAGTAGTAAACCAGTGCGCTGTCGAAGTCCCCCTTCAAATCAAAGTAAGTACCCAAAGACGCAAGCGTTTTGGAGAGGTGCTTCTCGGACTTCACCTTCTCGCACAAGGCAAGCGCCTGTCGCCCGAGCAACACTGAGGTATCAGGCCGGTCGTACATTAGTTCCTCGCCAAGCTTATTGAGGACCTTGATGCGCGTGGAGTCTGAGTCGGCGGAGGCAAGCACACGCTTCAGTGAATCCACTTGTGCCAAAGAAGCTTGCGCGGCGAGCAACCACACAACACCCCACAGGAGTTTGACTCGATTCTTCATATTGAAAATCTAAAGTTTAAGCCTTCCACAAATAGCTATTAGCTATTAGCCTTTAGCTTTCAGCTGCCCCGATCAGGCACTCGACTTCAAGCGACCTTTGACATAGTCCGATAGCCGCAATGATAGCGCGACCAAGGTCAGTGTTGGATTTGGCGCACCCGCTGTTGCATAGCACGCAGCGCCAGCGACGTAGAGATTGTCAATTCCGTGAACACGGCAGTTCGCATCTACAACACCCTGCTTCGGGTCATCACTCATCCGCGTGGTGCCCATGTGATGCCAGCCGCCGTTGGTGCCCGACGGCCAAGTCATGTCGTTCGGGTCGCGAAACTCTTCGGTGAACCTTAGGCGTGCGAAGCCGGCCTTGCCTGCCTCCTCCCCAATGATCTCGAGGATGCGTCTCACGCTTCGTTTGTCAAGTTCCGTGAGTGCCCAATGAAGGTTTGCCCTGGGTACACCGAGCTCGTCTTTCTCGGTGCTCAAGAAGACACGCGAATCCGGGTTTGGCGCCTGCTCCATCCGGATCTGGAAGGCATAGGCGCGCTCAATGTTGCCCTTGTTTTGCGCCTGGGCGATACTGTCGGCACCGTTCCACACCTTCATCATATTGTCGACTGCGTTTCGCGGGTCTTCGTCCTGGTAGATCTCCATCCGGGGACGCGTGTTTCGTTCCCAAGCGAGTCCATCAGGGCCTGCCGTGCCATTAAGAATGCCATTCTTTTCCTGAACCTCTTCACGAATGGCAAGTTCACACCAGGTGGTATTCCAGTTGTACAGGTCTGTGGCGAAGGGACGGAAAAGCCAGAACTCCCCGGCGTGGATCTCCAGGTGTTCCATGAAATAGCGACCAACGAGATCGTTGTCGTTGCCCAAACCTTTCGGTGCCTGTGAGTTGGCTGCCAACAGCATGCGGGTGTTCTGGATTGCACCACCGGCGAGGATGAAATGCTTCGCCCTGGCCCTGTGCGTTTTTCCTGCCTGGTTCTTCACCACGATTTCTTTCACTTGCGACACCGCGCCGTTCGTCCGTATGTCGGCTGCTGTGGCATAGGTATAAAGGTGAAGGTTGCTTGCGCTCACGATCCTTTCGCGGTATTCTTTGGAGAGCCCGCCTCGTCCGAAGCCCCTCAAGGGGCTGATCTGCCACATCTTCGACCAGATCACTTTCTCGTCGAGGGGAAATGCATTCATGTTCGATTTCTCCTTCTGCCAGTAATCAAGTTCGTAGTTGTAGGGACCGAGCTTGAGAACCTTGTTCGCCCGTTCGTAAAATGGATCGAGATCCTGGCGCGTGATCGGCCACCCACTGTTTGGCACCCAATCCCGTTTGCGGAAGTCTACGTTGTCGAAGGGCGAACACATACCTGCCCAGTGGTTGGTGGTGCCTCCGAAGTAGGAAAGCCGACTGGACCGCAGCGGGTAGTATTTCTGGCCCGTGTTCTCCCCTTTGTAGAGGTCCTGGACCTTGTCATCATACTCGAAACCACCGCTTTCAAGGAGAATGACTTTGTAAGGGGTGTTGATCCATTCGAGTGCAATTGAAATGCCGGCCGCTCCGGAACCCACGATGCAGATATCGCCTTCAATGACGGAATGGTCCGGCAACTCGCGAGCGTCGTGGTGCATGATCAGGCGGCTTTGGAGAGTGACACCAGCGCACACTGGCGCGCTTCTGTGACGGAAATGATCCAGCCATCCAATTGAACGGTACGGCCGGCGATGAAATCCTCCTTCAGTTTTGTTTCGATGTCAGGTCCGACCCCATCCAGAAGACCGTTGAGCTTCGTTGCATCGGCTTCCTCCGGAACTGCTGTCATGTACTTATTGCCAAGCCCGACGATTGCTTCTTCGTCCCAGACTCGGTAGAGGTTGGAGTTGTTGTCCGAATTGCCGCATCCGTAAAGAAGAACTCCTGTTAGGCCGGCTGTGGTGGAAAGAATGAAGGTGCGGCGGTTCATGGGTGGACAATTTCCAAGCTACGAATTATTTCGTTTTCGAATTCTTGACTTTGTTAGGTTGAAACCCCTGCAACGCCGTCTTCACCAACTCCCTCATCACCTCCGCCCTCACCTTCTTCAAATCCACAAACGTCCACCCCAGCTTCCCCCACTTGTTGGGCACCGCGTAGATGGCAGTTTTGTCGTGGAGGGAAAACAAGTCCTGGTCTTCAGGGGTAAGTTTGATGCAAATGCGGGTCTCAGATTTGTTCAGAGTGATAAAGACTTTCTTCTTCCCCACCCGGAACGACGTCATCTCGAAGTAGGGCTGCTCGGTGACATCCTCCAGGGAAAGCACAAGTTTGCGTAACGAGGTTGGTGTGACCATAGGTAATCCTAAGATCGGAATTTGCGTGCAGTCTTAGAAACAGTCACCATTCAGGTAGTGTTTCAGTTACTCCACACATTATTACCGCTGCACGGGTCCAAATACATTTCCCGCTGATTTTCGCAGATTGAATACACGCAGATTACCGCAGATCCTGTATTTCTCTGCGTAAATCTGCGGTTCATCAGCGAGGATCCTTGCCCAGAGCTTGCCGAAGGGTGCGGGAAAAGAAAGGATGGTACATCACGAAACTGAGACACGGCCCTATTTCACCACGTCGATCCTCGCGAGGCCTGCGTCAGGGTTCTGGGTGAACCAACCCGTGCCGTATTCCAGCAAGTAGATGCGACCGTCAGGGCCAACCTCTACATCAATAGCATAATTCGTTTTGATGGACTCCATGAACGGTTCCATTTTGTCAAAGTCGCCATTGGGTTGAAGCGTGACGGCTTTCATCCAGCGACGCATCCAATCATAAATGATCACCTTTCCATTGTAATAATCCGGCAGCCGTGTCGCTTCGGGGTACATGTCGCAATAATACACCGGCCCGGCCATGGCGTTGCGGCCCCCAGTGCCCACTTGAGGAAAATCAGGTGAAGCTCCATACGGGTACCAAATGAATGCAGGTGAAACCGGAGGTAATTCTCTCAACCCGGTGTTGTTGCGAGAATCATTGATCGGTTGTAGCGGATCAAACAAAGGCCCGCTAACTCCGGTTACGTAATTATAACTGTGGTACGGGTAGTTATTTCCAACAAAAAGTGGCCAGCCAAAAAAGCCAGCCTTGCGCGCCTGGTTCAACTCATCATAGCCTCTCGGCCCACGGGTGGCGAGGCTGTCGGTGGATGCATCGGGACCCACTTCGCCCCAATACAAGTTGCTGTTCTTTTGATCCACAGAAATCCGGTACGGGTTGCGGTTGCCCATCACATAAATTTCAGGCCGCGTTTTTTCTGTGCCTTTCGGAAAGAGATTTCCATCCGGAATGGAATAGCTACCATCGTCATTCAAACGTATGCGTAGGATCTTTCCCCGTAAGTCGTTCGTATTTGCCGAGGAACGACGTGCATCATACTGCTCGTGACCAGGTGTATCGTTCAACGGACCGAACCCGCTGTTGACATATTTCTGTTTCGGCTCATCGAAAGGTGTTGAGTTGTCGCCGGTAGAGAGATAGAGTAATCCATCGGGGCCAAAGGCAATCGAACCGCCGGTATGGCAGCAAACCTCACGCTGAGACTTTACTTCCAGGATTACTTTCTCGGAGGAATTCAAGATCGTGTCATTCTCAAAGACGAACCTTGACAACCTGTTTACCGCTGCATTTGAGGGGCTGTAGAAGAGGTATACCCAGTGATTCTTTTCGAACTGTGGATCCTTCGCCAGCCCCAGCAGTCCCTCCTCCACATTTACTCCGGGAGCATTCTTTGCCTTGAAATAAACATCGAGTTTGCCAACCTGTTTCACTTTTCCAGTTTGAGACTTGTAAAGAAGAATGGTGCCTCTTCGCTGGACGATGAGCACGTCGAGGTTAGGCAGAATGGTCAACTCAGTTGGCTCAAAGAAATCACCAGCCTGCGCCAGTTGCGTTCTCACAAACCGGCTATCGTCTGGTGGAAACTGCGAATGCGCTTTTGAGTAGTCCAGCTCACGGTTCTCTGCCATGGCGTACCTGATGCCACCCAAGAGCTGCCTCGCGAATACATCTTCCTGCCAAGTTTCTGAAGCGTGACCCCAGGCCGTGTAAAATGCGCGACCCCCATCAAAATCATGATACCAACTCACAGGATGAAATGCCCCGTTTGTCCCGCCTTGGTACGAGCGCTCGTCGACGGTGATAAGCACCTGAAGGTCCGGGCGGATCTTCTTGAAATTGTAGTGCTCTTCCTTTCGGCGCCAAGCAGAATCCGTAAAATGGGAGGTCGAGGGATGATTGCGGTTGTGGATCACGAATCGCGCTTCTTGCGGCTCCGGGTGAGATTCGAAGTAGGCTCCTACCAGTCGTCCGTACCAGCCCCAGTCGTATTCCGTGTCTGCAGCAGCGTGGATCCCTACAAAACCTCCTCCTGCCTGGATGTAACGCTCGAAGGCTGCTTCCTGTCGATAGTCAAGAACGTCACCCGTGGTATTGAGGAAAATGACCGCACTGTATTTCCCTAGATTTGGCTCCGCGAACGATGATGCATCAGAGGTGGTATCAACGGCAAACCCATTCTCTGCGCCAAGCCGTTGAATTGCAGTAATACCCGCAGGTATCGACTCATGGATGAAAGCCGCGTGCTTTGTGAACACCAGCACCCGGCTGGGCCTTTCCGGTCCGCAAGCCAGAAGCATAAAGAGAAGAAGAGGGAAATAGAAAATGAATTGTAGCTTCTTCATTGCATCTGCATGACCTCGACGAGGACTAAGATGGCAATTTGTGGCTAGACTGAGAAACCCCTAGGTCACTGTTTCGCGTAGTGCTTACTGGCCAGGAAAGAAAGGGGAACGCCGATCGCGACGATGAGGACCAGGGCGGCGATGACGGCCCTCTGCACATCAAACGGGCCCATTTTCACATTGGAAATAGGCAACACAACGCGGTTCATCATGAACCAGACAAAGATGCCATAACCGATGCCGGTCAGCAGCCGGTTGGCCGGCGCAAAACGCAGGCGGGGATAAATGATGAAGAAAAGCATAGTCCACCCAAACGCAACCACGTAGTGGAAGGCCAGGCCCATCACTGCATAAGCCATACCTCCTTCAAATGAAGCGGGCCCAAAGACTCCGCTGGCGATGTACTGCATGAGCCGCGTGATATTACCCCCCATGATGAGCGTTTGGATGATCGCGGCGATGATATCGAGGGTGCCAACGATGAGCCACGCTTTGACCAATGCGTTTATTGGGAGTGAAATCTTCCCTACGGTTTGTGACATGAAGTCCGGGTTTAGGCGGTCCAAAGTAGACATTTCAGAAACTGGCGTCAACCCCGGAATGCGGGATAGTGGGGAAGTCGATGGTCGATGGTCCATAGTCCATAGCATGCCATGGACAATGGACTATGGACTATGGACTTCTATCTTCTGAAGGTCAATTATACTCAATCATCTGCTCGCTCCTGGGAGGAAGGATACATCAAGCTTATCAAGTGCACGCTCATCACTCACCCCTGTGCGATTATAAAGTAAAGCACTGCCAACGCCCAGGTTCGGATACAAGCGAAGCTCAATGTAGTAGCCTCCGCCACCGCCGGCGTGAGCCACGTATGAATGACCTTTCACCTGTCCTGTGAACCACGACATCGCCATGCCAGTACCCTTGCCATTCACAGTACACTCGGTAAACAGCGTGCTCTTGGAGGCGTCGCTGAGAAGTTTCGAATCCTTGCAGATCAGCGCTTGTCCGTAGCGTACCAGCGAATTGCCGGTTCCGAATAAACCGCCGTAGGCAATGCCATTGTTATGGAATGGCTTGAATGGAACCCAGTCACCGGTCCGCTCACCCATGAACTTCTTCTTGTCGATCATGAATCCCAGGACAGCATTCAACAGCGTGAACCAACGCTGATAGCCGACGGCATGGCGGGCAGTGTCGAGGGTGAAACCCAGGTCGTCACGGGTTACCCCGGATTGCTCGACGATGTTGCGGCGTACATACTCGTCGAACGACAGGCCGGAAATACGCTCCACCAACTGGCCGAGCAATACGTATCCGAGGTTGCTGTACTTGAAACCTGTACCGGGTGCAAACTCAAGCTTCGGGTGTTTCTGAAAAATCTCACTGAAGAATTCGTCCCTGTGAAAGCTTGCGTGCTCATTTTCGAGGTGTATCCATCGGAGCGGCAGCGGGTTCGGAATCCCTGCCGTGTGGCTCAAAAGCTGGCGCACCGTGATGCTCTTGTCGTAGGGAAAATCTGGCAGGTACTCAACCGCAGCCTTACCGAGATCGATCTTGCCGGTTTCAGCCAATTGCAATACGGCTACGGCAGTGAATGTTTTCGTTACGGAAAACAGGTGGTATCGTGTCCTGGCATCAACGCTGGCTTCAGTAACCAGGTTGCTTTTGCCGGTGCTGAATTCAAAGAGAACAGAATCGGTGTCGAAGAAGAAGTACTGAACCGAAGGTGTTTTGCTTTCTGCTACCTCTTCGTTTAATCGTTGCTGAATGGATTTCATGGCTTGGTCATTTGAGGTTGTGAATGAAGATGCTGTCATCAGCATCAAGGCGATGGTGCTCTTCATGACTTCTTCTTGTTGAGCGTGAGAAGTCCACCGAAGATCAGTTGCGCCTGGAATCCATCCGCGCCCGACGTGTACACTTCGGTATTTGCACCTTCGATGTAACGCCACTCGTTGTGACCCACGGCAAAGGTATAGCTAAGCCGGAGACCAGTGAAAAGGCCGTTGGAGCTTACGTGTTGGAGCATTACGACGGCAGGGATCGCGATGACCATGTTGTGATAGATGGTTGAGTTGAGGTGTGCGGAACCTGAATAATTGTGGTCAGTAACGGTAAGGTGGTGAAGGGCATAGGTGAAGCCCGATTGAGCGCTTAAACGGAACTTCGGGCCGGAAATCAGCTGGTACCCAGCCAGGACATTGGCATTGATCCCGGAGAGGATGCTGCCAAAATCATCCGTGTCCTTTTTGCCGTCCAGGTAAAGAAACTCCGTACCGAGTTGGAGACCGTTGCGTTGCCACGTAAGGCCGGCGCCAATGGAAGGCACAAAGTCAGGCGAGATGCTGATGGTGTTGTTAAAGGGTTTCTCAGAGAACGATTTAACTCCCCCGGAGAGGTAGAATTGCATTTCAGGCGTTTGCGCCATTGCGGAAACAGTCAACAGGGCCGAGAAAAGGGTAATTACAATGGTTTTCATACGGGTTTGGTTAATGGGTTTGCAATCATTTTAGAGATGCAAACGGCCACTGCGACCCGAGGAAATTATCAAATGATAAGAAATGAACTTTGGCTCAGCCCTTGGTCATTTCGCTGCGCAGCCGGCTGAATGAAACCGGGGTGATGCCCAGAAAAGAGGCGATGACGGTGTGAGGAATCTCGTTTTCAAGGCCAGGGTAATTGTCCCTGAAATAGAGCAGGCGATCCCGCGCAGTGTAACTTCGGAAGATGACTTCGTATTGCAGGCCGCGGCTAAACTCCGGACCTACCACACTGTTGCCGAAACTCCTGATCGTCGGAAGTCTGTCCATCAGCTCCCTGAAAGTACCGGCTGGAACTCTGAGGAATAGGGAATCCGTGAGCGCCTGAAGCGAAAAAATACTCTGGCCATTCCTCGTCCTTGTAAAATTTGGCGTAATGACGCATTCTCCCTGGAAGATGCCGGTAGTCAACTGCTGACCATCCCCATCTGTGCTGTACCGGTGTGAAATGCCCCTCAGTTGAAAGTACTCATGGCCATTGAAGCGCTTCTCGGCAAAGACCACCTCTTGCTTCCCCAATTCCTGGAGTTCGCCACAGTCCATCACTACTCCAACTTCCGAAGGACCCAGTGGTGCATATTTGTTTAATATTCGGCCGAGTACAGTGAGGTGCTCGTTAACCATGAGGTGACGTTTCCACTCAAGATAGCAAGGGCTAAGGAAAGTGCGCAAGTGTTGAAGTGCTCACGTGCGCACGTGAGTACTTGAGCACTTCCGCACCTTTACCTCTTTGGTTTGATGAAATACAGCGCTGTCCCGTCAGGGTCGGTGAAGTGAAGAAACTGTCCACCTTCCTCGTTACGTTCTGTCGCCTTTATTGAATTGCTCACCAGGAAGGTCTTTCCCTCATCGAAATTGTCCACTGTGAACCCAATCGACGTATTTCCAGACGACGCGGTGAACCCTTTGTCAGAGGGGTGCAGCCCGATCGTTAAACCCGGGGCAGCGAGTTGGGCATAGTGATTGCCCCAGCGGTTCTTGAGGGTGAGACCGAGCGATTGATAAAAAGCTACCGACTGGTCCATGTCGCGGACCATCAGGGTGAGGTTGGTGTCTTTAATCTTCATTCTTCTTTTTATTTCAATCAGGGTAGCTTTCGGGTCAGCCTTTTCGAACGCATTTTCCTTTTTTGGAAATAGTAGGTTGCTCTCATTTTATCGCAGTTAAGAAAGATTGAGTCAACCGGTCTGTAAATCTGCACGGTACCATACGGCCAATCAATTCCGCTAAATCTAACCTTGTCCTTATCAGGTGGGATCATCAAAGTGGCCAACCCGGTGGCATTCGAGACTGTTCCCAGTGTGGTTCCAAGTATGAAAAAATTTACACCTGGGAAGCCCTGACCGTTCGCAAACACGAGGAATTTGACTGTGTCAGACTTTGTTTGGGCCCCAACCCTTAAACATGTCAACATCAGAGTAGCAACTACAAGTGCATGTTTGATTTTCATTGCTGTAAGTGAATATAGCCAAAGTAAGACGAGCTATTCAATGCCACCTCGAGTAAGAACCGCAAAACAACAAAACCATCAAATGGAAAACTCCAAAGTGAGTCTCACTTTTACATTCTACATTTAGTGTTTTACATTTTGCGGTTTCGTCCGGTCTTGTCCACTGCTTCTGTGATGCTTTATCGTCAAGAAACACAACACCAAAAACGGTGCCGTCGACGCCAGTATCCTTGGATTCAGACTCATTAGACCGATCGCGAACATAAGCACCAGCAACACTCCAATCCCAGCCATCCCCAGGTAGGTCAATAATTTACTGGGCACTCTTTGAAACAGGGTCCACAACAATAGAAGTTGTCCGGCAATTGGAAGCAAGGTGAATGGATGAATAACAGAAACCGGGTCGGTAAACACTTTTGACAGGATCCCAGCCTCTGTTTGAAAAAGAAATTCAGCATTGCCTTTTCCCCATTCCAGGTACCCCAAGAGAGAAGTAAGGATCAGGAGGAGGTTCAGGATTTTGCCCCTGTGTTTTATGACAAATGTCATTGTGCCTCCCCTCTTTGTGAGTGAATTTTATCCTGGCTATGAAGATACCCTTCTCAACAGATGAATTTCTCAATGTTTTTGAGAATTACAATCGGTCCGTTTGGCCAATACAGATTGTCTTCTATCTCCTGGCGCTAAGTTCGATTGTCTTGATATTCATGAGGAGCAAGCACTCCAGTACGATCGCCATGTACCTCCTGGCATTTTTCTGGCTGTGGATGGGTCTCTTTTATCATATCATCCATTTCTCAGGGATTAACCCAGCGGCATACCTCTTCGGTGCCGTCTTCCTGTTGCAGGGTATTCTCATTTTGTACTTTGGTGCAATCCGAAAGACCATTCAATTGGCGTTTACCCTAAATATGCCCGGGATCCTGGCCCTGGTATTCCTGGCATATGCACTGTTCTTCTATCCGCTTATTGGATACGGCATGGGTCATGTTTATCCGAGGGCTCCCACTTTTGGAGTTCCTTGCCCCACGGTGATATTTACCTTTGGTATGTTGCTGCTGTCTGTAAACCGGATTCCCTGGTACATGATCATTATTCCATTGCTCTGGTCACTTGTTGGATTTTCTGCCGCGATCAACCTGTCGATACAAGAGGACTATGGACTGGTGATTGCCGGGTTGGTTGCAATAGTCATTTTACCTTTCTACAGAACAAAGAATCGAGTAAAAATATAGCAGTGAACGCAATGCGTTAGCGGGGCCCAAGGCCTGCCGCGCAACCATGGGTCCATCCGTAAAGTGATAATTATCAAAACGCTGGGTGATCAATTTCATTCCACGCTCGCTCATTCAACTATACTTTCAGGCATGCTTCGCCAACCCACCTGGTCGAGAATTATACTTCTTGTTGTCCTGGCCTACGAAGGTGCCGGCGCATTGCTGGGTGGGGTCCTGCTGATCATTGCAACAGACGGGCACCTCATGGATATGCCCGTTCAAATGATGCACGGAGCCTTCCCGGATTTCCTTTTCCCTGGAATTATCCTCGTGGGCTTGGGAATGCTGACCACCTCTGCCTTTGTTTCGGTCCTTCGCAGAAGATCAATTGATTGGTTCATGGCCAGCCTTGCCTTGGGTGGACTACTCATCTGGTTCGTTGTTGAAGTTATCATCCTGCGAGAACTACACTGGCTACATATCATGTGGGCACTTCCTGTGCTGTGGGGTTGGGTTGCGGCCATCTCGCTGATTGCTGCGCGGCACGACACTTCGACCATGGAGCGGGCTTTACTCTATTCCGGGGCATTTTCATCTTTGTGGTATATCGCCATCAACATCTTCGTGCCCTTGCATTATGATGGCTACGTCATGGCAGTCTATACACCGAGCGAACTTTCTGCCATCGGTGCTCCTACTCGAATATTGTGGGTCTTGCTCTGCCTGCCGTATTCGCTGGCATTTGCCGCATTTGGGTGGGGGGTCATGAAAGCAGGAAAAGACATCCGCCATCTTCGCCTGGTAGGGAGCTTGATTATCGCCTACAGTCTCTTTGGATTCTATTGGCCACCCATGCACATGCGTGGTGAGATCCCCACGTTGACCGACACCCTGCACATCGTATGGGCCATCATAACAAATATCTTCATGTGGCTCTTCATGGGCTTTGGGGCGGCGGCATTAAGCCGAAGGTTCAGAATCTACACGATCGTATCCATAGCATTGCACCTTGTCTTTGGTGCCCTGACCTTTCTGGAAGCTCCGAATATTCCTGTCAATGGACCCACCCCAACTATTGGAATCTGGGAGCGCATCAACATTTGCATCTTCATGATTTGGGTGGTGGTATTTGCTTTTGCGCTGCTGAGAAGGAGAAACGCTCTTGCCCTAACCCGACGACCACCTGAACTGTCGAGACTAGCAGGGATCAGGGGCTAGGGGTCAAGGATCAGAAATCGGGAATCAGAAAACAGACTAAAAGGCTTCTCTTACAATAAACTCTCGTCTAATACCCAATTCGGACAATTGGCCCTCAACCGCATTCATCATCGGATCCGGTCCGCAGAGATAAAAATACTTCGTTCGCTCGTCCCGGTGCTTCTTTATAAGTGCGGCCGAAATAAAGCCGTGCTCGTAACCCGGTTCTTTCTCATCTGAAAGGATGTTGATGAAATTGCTTTTCAAAAGCCTGGTGAATTTCTCTTCAAGGATGATGTCTGCCTTGGTCTTATTGGCAAACAGCAACTTGCTATTCCCGATTTCCCCCTTCTTTTCGAGGTACTTCAGAATGGCGATGAAAGGCGTGACGCCAGCACCACCCGCGATGAACATTCCCTCTCCCTTGTATGAAATATCCCCAAACACATCACCGACAATCAACTCATCTCCTTTGACAAGGGAAAGCAATTGATTCGTAACCCCATTGTGTGAAGGATAGGTTTTGATGGTGAACTCAATGTAAGGGTCCTCAGGCAGCGAGGTGAAAGTAAACGGTCTCAATTCCTTTTCCCACCCCGGCTTGTTGATTGATATATCAACCGCCTGCCCGGGCTGAAATTTCAAGCCAGCTGGCTTTTCGGCAACGATGCGGAACACATCGTGTGTTACGTGCTCACTAGACTTGATTTTTGTGATTTGTGCCATTGAACCTCTGGTTGGGATTTGGGATTTGGTGCTTGGGATTTGCGACTACATTTCAAACAGTCCCCAATCCAAATAGGTTCTATCCCCCTAAAGAAGATTATCGAGACAAACCAGGAGCTCGTTACCGTCCGGGTCTTCAATCTGCAGCACTTCGTACCCCCACCGGGCTTTCTTCGTCGGGATTGACCGCTCCCCAACTTCTTTAAGTAACTGATCGACGGCTTCGCGTCTCAACTCGATGAAGGCACGGCTCCGGTCACGACGGCTCGCGTCCTGGCAGAGGATAATCTCGCAGCCTCCGCGGTCGACCTGGCACACGGTACCTTTCCCATCGGCTTCGTGCCATTTCTTGGTGAAACCCAGCTTGTCAACATAGAACTCGCTTGCGCGATGAATGTCAGAGACGAAGAACACAGGCCGCATGTACCAAATGTGCTCAATCACTTCGTTGTGCTGCTCCTGGTTCATAGTGCCATTTTGCGTTCATGCCCGCGGCCTTATCAAGCGTCACCCGTCACCAAATTTAAATAATCTGGGACGTAGTTCCCTATCGCTCTCATCCTCTCTACAACAACTGGTTCTTTTGCCCAACGATCAAATATCGCCAGCACAACTGTCGCCCAAGTCCAACCCTGTTGATTAGTTTCTCCAAGAACCTTTCGGTCACTAAGATCAGGTTATGAATCCAGCCTACGTTGGGCACAAAATTAATTCCCACATATCCACCGCTTAACGGTAAGCTGTAAACCGTGTTGAAGCTATGATGTACTATCTCACAATCCATCTCCCTCACTATTCTCAAAGCAGTCTCATAATTGCACTCCTGGTCCTTGTGAGCTGATATCCACCTCATTGTCCTAAGCATGAAGTTCACATTCGGGTCAAAGAAGATTATCCGGGCATTGCGTTTTGAAACCCTGACTATTTCCTTTTTGACCTTGTCGAAGTCAGCTTCCCCGTAAAAATGATGCAACGCATCCCTCAAAATGATTGTGTCGAAACACTCATCCTCAAAAGGCAAGTGTTCGGCGTTTGCTACCTGAAACTCGCTTCCTGGATATGTCTTTTGACAATACTCGATGGTGTCGCCATCATAATCGATGCCTGTGCAATCAAACCCCATCTTTGAAAAATGGTTCGTCGTGGTTCCGAGTCCACAACCCATGTCCAACACCTTGTTCCCAATCAAGAAATTGGAAAATGACTCAATATGTTTTCGGTCTACCGTACCCCAAAACTGTTTTAGCCGCCTCTCCGGGTGATCGATTTTCATAGAACGCGTATTTCCCCTTTAGGGGGGCAGGGGGTTGGGGGTTGGGAACCGCCGCTACTTCTTGTCGCCGCCCTTCTTGATGCCCAATTGCGCTTCCAAGTCTGCCAGGGTCTTGACCTTCTTCTTGTCAACTGCGCTGAGCACTTGATTGATTACGGGTCGGCAGTAGTCGCGCTTGGAAACAAAGGCCACGCAACTCAGGCAGATATCGCGGTTAAGGAGAATGAAGTTCCCCACCCGGTGCACGTCGCCCCCGACGTCGGGGCCCATGCAGCTGGAGCTCATCTTGAACTTCCTGGATTGCTCCTCGCAATAGACCGAGTCGGCCAGGGGATATAGGGAA
>CAZJWV010000017.1:0-55422 GCA_964549855.1 uncultured Ohtaekwangia sp.
GACGGCTGTTCCAGTGAACGTCACAGTAAAACCACCCGGTGTGAATGTTCCCCCGTTATTCGTCCAGTCGCCGCTGATATTGAGATTCGTGTTGGCGTTGAAGGTGCCCGCGGTCAAAATCAAGGACCCGGTTGATGCCGGGGTGACCACAGGTGCGATATTCATGGTCGCAGGCGGTGTGAACGTTCCAGCCGACATCGTGAATGTGGCCGTGTTCATTGTCGTCGTGCTACCCCCGACCGTCAATGCCCCGCCGCCCTTACTAACGACCACCTCCCAGAAGGTTTGGGTGGCCGAGGTACCGTTTATCTGCTGAGCCCCGGCACCATTAAAAGTAACAGTGATCGACCCAGTGCTATTGGTAGGTGAGAACGTGCCGCCGTTGTTTGTGAAGTTGCCGCCAACAACCAGGTCATGAGGCTGCAAGGAAGCACCGTTGATGTTAACTGTTGCGCCACTACTGATTGTGAAATTTGTTGTGACGGTAAGGGTGCGGGCTAAAGCGCCGCTACCGAAGCGAAGGATGCCGCCAGTGTTCACCACCACACTATTCGCGTCGTGAGTGGGTGTCGCGCCACCACCCACTGTGACGGTATGAGTATTGAGAATGGTTACGTTGTCGTCGGCATCGGGAATACCGTCGGCGTCAGATCCGCTTATTTGGTTCCATGTGCCTGAAACGTTCCAGTTTCCTGTTGCAAGAGAGTTGAAATTACCAGACTGACCGAATGCAGCTGAGCAAACGCCAGCAAACACGACCAGCAAGATTGCCTTTCGTAGCCAACAAGGTTGTTTGAAAGGCATGTCAGGCGGCGGATGAACCAGGGAAACCGAAGAAGATTCGATTACTGCCGGTCGTCGCCTCGTGGTCAAATTGGGAAGACTTCGTGCGGCGGGGTAACACTATCCTCATGCGGTAGGGGTATAACTAGGGTAAATAGCCTTCAAACCCTAAAAGTAACCGAATTAAGCCACTTTTTGGCCTATTTTTCGAACTTTCCATCCTTATTGACCTTAACCAGGGTCATCTTAAACTCCCCCACGTCGGGCCGCCCTGTGCGCATGGTTCCGATGATGACGATTCTTCCATCCGGAAGCTCCTGAACCGCGCCTATTTCATCCATGCCTTCACCCCCAAAGACAATTGGATGAGTCCATGGCAGCGTTCCGCTGTTGTTCAACCGGGTGAGCATCCAGTTTTGGTTGGCGTTGAAGCCGTTCTCCTCAGTGAGAATGAGAAAACCTCCGTTGACCGGGGAAGTCGCAACCGCCGTCGCTCCCCTCAGCCCAGTTCCCAATTCCATCGAAAGGGGCTTGTCTTTAAGCCTGGGGAATGCACTTACATCGGGAAGGCCTGCCTCAACGATGTAAAGGTCCTGTGGCAAGGTTCCGGATTCAAGCATACCAGCCATGAAGTAGCCTGCAGGTGACTGACAAATGGAGGTGGCCTTCTTATGCCCGGGTGCGTTAGTAGAGTAGGTGAAGACCACTCCATCACCATCTGACTCCAGCGCGACCATCCAGTAATTGTATTCAAGGAAAGTATAACTGGTGTTGGGCTGTGTGTTTGTTGACCCAAAGGTGTAGAAGGCGCCAGTGGCCGAAGGAGATCCTGGCACAATCTTGACAGAATAGTCATCAGAATAGTAACCTATTGAATGTGACCAACCGCTGGAGTACAGGGTCAGATCCGGATTGACCCGCAATTGGAGGGCATCGCGTGAATCAGTTTGACCTGGCACCGGCCCACTCGGCTTTGTAGTTACGTATGTTGAGGAGCCAGCAATTAGAAATCCATTTGAAATTTCAGTAACCGATGCCGCGTCTTCGTCACCCAAGGGATTCGCTAAGCCGGCATCCGGAAGGAAATGTGTAGCGCTGTTGATCGGTTGACCTGTGGCTGCATTCAATGTCATGATTATCACATCGCGGTCGCCGCCTACCTGGTAGGTATTGCCCACAATTACGAGGTTACCTGTTGAGGTCAATTCGATGTCCCTGGCCTCCTCATTTTGCTGGCCCCCAAATTCTTGCTCCCAGAGAATGACACCCTTTGCATCAACACGGGTCACGTACAATTGGGAACCAACATTAGAGTCGTCAGTTGGCCGGGAGGTTCCAAACAAAACCATGGTTCCATCAGGCATTACAACCAGGTCGCGGCCAGTCTGGTCGCCATCCTTCCCGTAAAACTTGATGAAGTGGGTTTCTGCGGGATCATCGACTGAGTTTTGGTCGGCACACCCCCAAGTCAAGGCCATCACGGCAACAAGGCAAACAAACCACTTTGCTTTCACTTCTTCTTCCCTCCTTCCTTTTCAACAGATTTCGCTACGCCTTTCGTCCGCGCACGCTTCACTTTCCGTGGATCATACAGTGGCTTCACAAAACCAAATGACAGCGACACGTTATCCATACGAAAAAGGTCACTGAGGTAATGGTAACGCGTAGCATTTGTCGATAAGTAGGCATCCGGGTTGCCAATCTGAACCGGGGGAGGAAGGATGGTGCTTGGGTCCTGGTAATAGAGTGTCGACTCATTTGCCAGGTTGGTTAGTCCGCCCATGTAGCGCACATCTGCGTACAGAAAATTCTTACCCACCTTGTATCGAAGCCCGACACCGACGACCATCGACAATGCAATCCGGTTGCGCTGACTGGTTACGGATTCTGGGGGGCCTTCTGTAACCAGCTGGGTACCGGTGGGCTTGTTATCTGTGAATATGAATTGGTTCGATGCAGACAGAAGATAGCTCGTCGAGATGCCGGCATAACCAAAAGGCCGAATCTTGTCGTTAAAAATGAAGGAGTACTTCGCGTAGAGAGGGAAATCAAGCCACCATTGGCCACCGGACACAAAGATCTCATCGTTGTCCACACCGTTGGTCAGGGTCCGTTCATAGCTCCGGTTCGACAGGTCGCCTTCCAGGCAGAGGCTGAAGTGGTCATTGATATTCCAGTCGACTCCTCCACCCGCCTGGAAGCCAAAGCTCAGCGGCGAGGAGCTTCTCTGGCCATAAGGTTCTGTGGAAACGGAATGAATGAGTCTGTAAAATGAAGTATTGAGGCCAAGGCGAAAGTGCGGGGTGAAAATCGGTGTGGCCGTAAACTGTTGGCTCAGGTAAACAATATCGATAGGGTGATCATCTGTATTTGGAACGAACTCCGGGTCTGCCTTGAGCAGCCTGAGGTAATTGTCGCTGGCTGCGATTGGGTCATCGATGATCAGGTAAGTCTGACATAGGATGAGGTAAGCCGCAACCTGTTGGTCCTTAGACAAATGGCCTCCTTCAAGGCAAGGACTGAGCATCGACGGAATGCCATAGAAGTGACCGGCCGCGAACTCGGCCTGCGCATCAATTAGCTTTTGATCACACTCAACGTCAGTGAGTTGTTGTTTAGGGGCAGGTTGCTGCTTCACAGGAGATTGTGGCGCCTGTGCCTGGGAGTCTATTACTCCAAGGGTCAGAATGAGGATGATGAATAAGGGCAGCTTGCGGACTCTCATCAGAAGTCACTTATCAATAGACTCTGGCAGGTCGTCTCATAGCCAATGTTGTTAGCCACATAGATGTCCCACTCCGCCTGGGTCATGTTCCGCTTCAACTTTGGACAGATCTTTTCGGCCAGCATGCGAGGGTCGGTGGGCCACACCCGCACTTCTCCATCATTGGAGGCAGCCAAGAGGTAATCGGATCCCTCAGCGAAAGCCAATCGCCAAATATTGCCCGAGTTAGACTTGTCGTCCATCACGATTGGCAGATCATCCTCATGATCCACCACCCACATGTGAAGCTTTTTGTCGTACGAGGCGCTGGCCAACAACAGTCCATCCGGACTGAACTCGACATCAGAAACACCGGCGTTATGCCCGCGCATCTCCTTGATGGTCTCCATGGTGATGTAGTCCATGATCTTCACTGATCCCCTGGTGGTGGAATCGCCCGGCTTCCCGGTGTAGCTCACGTCCTTAAACTCAGTGCCGTACGCCAGGCGGGTCCTTGTCGGGTGGAAGGCCACCGACAAGACGCGGACATGATTCAACGATTCATCCCGACGGATGTCGAAGGTGTTGGTGGCCAGGTCCATAATGATCAATTGGCCTGTTGCAGCCACGGCCGCAAGAAGCTTTCCGTCGTGACTTATATCAATCTGCCGGGCTTCAAATGGAAGTGTCGCCAGCACACGAGTCTGACCTGAGGATGGGTTGGAGAACCTCACCGTGCGGTCGTACCCTACAGAAATAAATCCCGAGTTATCTGGCAAGAACTTGATGTCAGCGACAAATCCGCGGTGTCCTCGGATGATCAGCGGATCATCTCCGGGTTTGCCCAGGTTGAATACCTGGATCGATGCTGAATCAGTTCCATTTACGAGAAATTGTTCATCAGGGCTCAGCGCCAGTACCCGGTTTGGATACGGGTTGATGGCGATCATGTCGTCGACCGTCAAATTCAGGTAGTCACCCTTGAATATCCTGCCATCGTTGCTTGCGGTATAGAATGTGCTGCTCTTCGACGACACCGCCAATGCATACATTTTGTTTTTGAGTTTACCGGGTACTTTCGCCCGGTTGTAGTTGAAGTCGTTCGACAGTTTTGCAACGGAGTAGTATAACCCATTGAATACGTAGGGATCATACTTCTTGCCGCCATACTTGGTGTGATAAAGGTAGCCTTGCATGGAGAGCAAGCCGGCCAGCATCGGGTCATCCATGGTCACCGACTTCGCTTCTAGCGACTGCGCGATGGAAAGGTATAGCAGCGCATTGGCCCGATCCCGCTCACGCGTGGCAATTTGCGTTTGCTCTTCGGCACGCTCACGTTCGATGCGTTCCTTCCCTTGTGCGGCAACGGCAATCGCTTCCTGCCGCTGTGCCTCGCGAAGGTTTCGTTCAGCTTCCGCCTGGGCGATTCGAGCGACCTTCAGGAGCGAGTCGGCGAGCTGAAGGTTTCTCAGTGCTTCCTGCCGACTCTTGATGGCGGCCTGGCGATCTTTTTCCGCGCGGTCCCTGGCTCTCAAGGCATCATCCTCCGCTACAAGCGCCCGACGTTCACCTTGTTTGGCAAGTTCGGCCTGGCGGTTGGCTTCTATGGATTGCATGAAGCCATAGATCATAAACAGAATGGCAACGACGAAGGCAACCGCCAACACAATAGCGAATGCCCTGGCCCGGCGCAATGAACGCCGCTGCAACAATTCCTGGTTCTTTAACTCCGCCTCATAGGTTATCCGACTGGTGTCCAGGAAGACGATGGCGCGCTCGAAAGCAATGTCGTATCGCTGGGCCCATACCCTTGTAGGGCGCTGCTTCTTCTGCCAGTTCAGTGCAAGTTGCAGGTCGGGCGGACGCCACAGACCGGCCTTGCCCGTCTGGTAAAGCGCGGCAGCATCGGATATGCGCTTGTACATCTGTGCCGACTCCGACTCCTCATCCACCCAGTTGGCCAACCTTGTCCAGATCCGCATCAAACTCTCGTGCGACAATTCGATACTGCTGTTCCCGCTAAGCTTGATTTGGCTTCCGGGCTGGAGGAACGAACGTCCCGTTCTTCGGAACCGCTCAATGACAGAGATTACTTCGTCTTCTGTTGCTCCTGCCAGTCCGGCCACTACACTCACTTTGGCGGGACGGCGAAGTTCCTGGCCTTCCTGGTTTTTTTCAGTCAGGCTCTTGAAAAGCGTTTCAGCTATTTCCTTTTCGTTGGCCGAGAGTTCCTCGTACGCTTCGTTGGCGTGCAGCGACAGGGCCTGGCTGATCCGTCCGATAGCGTTGTAATGGCGAATGTCCAGTGGCTCGCCGGGCTCGCGGTTCGACACCCAGTAGTCCCAGGTGCGCATCAGCGCATGTTGAAGAATCGGCAGCTGATCCTGGTTGTCGCCAATGTCGCTCAGGAGTTTTTTCACAAGGCGCCCAGAAATACGGCCCCCTCCCACCGCGACCGGACCTTCGATGGCCAGGCGCTTTTGGTCCCTCCCCATCTGGGGCACGAGGTAGTTGCTTTCGTTGATGGTCTCTGTGAGACCGGGGAACACTGAGCACTCCCCGATAAAGTCGGAGCGCATGCTCAGGGAAACATAAATAGGAATCTCGCGCTGCCGGAATGCCGTGAGTACAAGGTTTACAAAATGAGCTGCCTCATTCATCGATTCCTCGTCGATCTCGCGGAATCGCAAGAGCTCTTCGAACTGGTCGATGAGCAGGAAGAAATTCTGATTCTCGCCGCCTTCCAGGAAGCGGAATACTTCAACAAGGCCGTTTGAACTTCCACGCAGCACGGAGCGAATCACTGCCTGCTGGATCGGGCGGTCTTCAGGTTTCAAAGCGCCTTTGCCCTGGAGGTACCCAACCAATGCGTCGGTAAGGTTGGCAATCGGCGAAGTCCCCGGCCGCATGGGAATGACCTGCCAGTTCGGACCGTTCTCGGTGAGGAATCCGCCATAAAGAACCGGCACCACCCCGCACGAGACCAGGCTGGACTTACCGCTTCCTGAATAGCCCATGATGGTGACTGAGCGATACTTGGCCAGTTTGGTCAGTATTTCGTCGACCTGGCCCTCGCGTCCGAAGAATAGGTGCGATTCCTCAATGGAAAATGGGCGGAGGCCTGGAAATGGGTTCTCCGGCGAGGGCGTAATCTCCTCAGGGAGGGGTTGTCCCTCCTCCATCAATTGGCCCGACGGTTGGGGAAAATTTGCCATTTTGCCCACTACAGAATCAGAAATTTAACGAAATCCAGCGTATCCAGCCTTCCAACTAAAGTTCAAAAAATCGCCAAAAGCCATCCAAAACGGCTCTTTGCCTAAAAAATCTTTGAAATTTAAGTCAATTCAAACATTTTCCAAAACCCGATCAGCCAACTTCAGGTTGGTTGCCATCAATTCATAGAGGTGATCCTTCCCAACGCGCAGGAGTGTGGCTCCTTCATTCGCGACGAGGATGTTGGAATTGGCATACCCCGAAAAGGTGACCATCTCTCCAATGAACTGGCCATGGCTGAAGATGCGTTTCATCTCACCCCGTTGGAAGTACTCCACCGAGCCTCTATACACGACATAAAAATCAGAATTGGATCGCTCGTCGATTACCAGGGTACCGTTGGGAGGCAGCATTGTAAATTCTGACCAGTCTGCCAAGAAGGTTAAGGCCAGCGTGGGGGTCCCCTTGAACAGTTCCAGTGAGCGGTAGAAGCGAACGATCTCGAAAAGTGGCTGCTTGGGTTTGGGATGATCCGGAATTATCCTGGCATCCAAATCCTTCTTGATGTCAGGGCCGAGCCTGATGAGATTGCGTTCATACTCATCCGGGTTCACTTCATACAGCGCCCACGCTGCCTGCTCACGGATGAGGGGATCCGGATTAAATAACTGTGCAATGAGGTCGAGTGAAAACTCTGCCATCTTCCCTTTGCCAATCTGCCTCAGCACACACGACTTCGTCCAACGGTTGGTTTGTGTATAATCGCGGTTGATCAGGAACTTCAGCACCAGGCGCTCGTCGAGGACAACCCGGGGATAAAAGACCTCAAGTCGCCGTATCCTCTCTTGTTCGGAGATCTCATCGATGCAGGGTATGAATCGTTGCTTCAGCTGGTCAGAAAGGAACACATCGATCAACTCTACGGCAAACGCAGTTCCCTCGACAGTTCCGCTCTCGATGTTTTCCTTGACCAGTTGAATGGATCGCGCATCATACAACATCGACAGCAGCATGTACACATGATCGATGTCGTTTGCGACCTCAGCGCGAACCGCGTCACGAACCTCACGAACCTCTTCGTCTGACCCCAGTTCTTCCAGCGCACCGAAGTTCCAGGCAATATCGCCGATGTCGGTTTCGATTGAATAACGAATTCGCGGGCCCTGGTTGTTGTTCGCCTTGAACCCCGTGTCGCCTAGCGCCACGAGTACACGGGAGACGACGAACTTGTCCGGATAGTCGATTTTGTTCCAGAGAATTTCCTTCGCGTGCTGTCCGCCAATGTGACCGATGATCTGGACAATGTAGTTCAGCACCTGGGTGCTCTGCCCTGTCCGGTAAAAGGACGAATCCAGGATGTTGAGCGCCTTGCCCCCGATGATCATCAGCGCGTCGGCGGCCTGGTTGCTGTACTGTGGGTTGGAGAGATTTTCAATCAACGCCCGGATCACTTCCGGGGAACTTCTCTTAACCGCCGTCTTAATTGCAGCGTATCTGACCGCTGGCTCGGTATCTGCCAGAAGCTCAATGAGATACGAGGTATTATCCTCGCTGATCGAATGCAGGAGCAGCTCTGCGGCGTATTGCCGGTCACCCGCGTGGGGAGACCGCGCCAACTTTGTCAGCCTTGCCTTGTGGATTTCTCCTCCACCCCTGACCAGCGTTTCAAGTTCTGTGCGTGACAGCAGGTTCTTGTCAGCGACCTTTACTTTCGCCGGATCGTACTTTATGATGTACTGTTCTGACACTGATAATCCCTTCAATTCATTCATTCGCATTTGGGCGAATTCGTGAACTTCCGGGAGTTCGTTCCGGATAAGCAGGTTCACCCACTTACTGGCGCTCTCCGGGTGCAGTTTTTCAAGGAGCTTGTAAGCGAACACCGCTGACTCCGGCGTCACGTTCAGCAGCCTCCCCTCCAGTTTCCGGGTCATCCGCTCCGTGCCAAGTTCCAACTGGTCGGCCGAAGATTGCGCAGCCTCGAGCTTGGCCCTGATCTTTGCCTTGTACCCACCGTACAATTTCTGGATGATGACGAAGTAAAGTCCCGACAAGGTGAGCAGGATGATGGGCATCCATAAAATCTTGAACGCTGCCAACGAGGCAAAGATGATAATGAGTGCACCAGCCGCGAACCTGCCCATTTCGTTCACAAGCCCTTCGACCTTCGACTGAATTCCGAATCGCGACCGGCCGTCGAGCGGGATGAACAACAACTTGAACATTGGGTTTTCCAGGGAGTCGCGGATCATGTTGTTGAAAAGGCGAGTCAGCGCCACGAAAAGGAAGAAGAACGCGAATGTTTGCGGCGCCATTTCCGGGGTATAGCCGAAGACAGTACCGCTGATGGTGGCGCTCAAGGCAAATATGCCGACAATCGTGGGCAGCAACATGAGCGCGATACGAATACCATAGTTGCCGGTAATTCGATCGTTGATGAACGTCTGCATCACAAAGCTCAAGCCGTAAATGGCCGCGTTGAAAAAGGCCAGGAAATTCGTGAGGTCTGTCTGGTTCGGGTATTGAACCTTAATCAGTTCCTGGAATGTGAACTGTCCCAGGATTAGCATCACCATGGAGACCACGAGAAAGATGGCCAGCAATCTTGTGTACGGATCCTTTACCACGCGCGTCAGGCTCGTCTCGCGAATAGCCTCCGCTCCAAATTCCTTCGGGTCATTTTTAGACAGGGAAAAACGGAAAGCAATGGTGATGAAGAAACTTGCTGATACGATGATGGCACAGACGGATACAATGAGGTAGTTGTCTGTGTCAGCGAAAATTGGGAATCTGGACCCACTACCGAAAAAGGCTGAGGTTATTGGAATCAGCAAGGTTGCCAGGATCACGGCCGTCAGCTGGCCTGTATCGATCCATCCGATGATTCGCTTCGACTGACGGAAATTGAAAAGACGGCCGAAAATCCCCCAGTAGCTTAACAGCAGTACGGTGGTAATCGGGCCTGTCATGCAGAACATCGTGAAAATGATAGGCTCCTGGTACTGAATGGGGCCAAAGTGGTAGCCGAAGTAGAATACCGTTGTAAGGGCTACAATCAGGATGATCGTGCTTGTTGTGAGCACAGAAAACCGGATGTGATTCTGGGCGTAGGAGAAGGCGAGGGTGGCCACAATCCCAAAGGCGCCTGCATAAAGAAATGCCTGGTTGAGCTGGTCGCCAAGCCTGTTCAGGAAAAGGGACTCCGCGACAACACTGTAAGTCGCAAGAAAAATGCCCATGAAGAACCCCGCGCCGAGCATGAGCAAGACCTGGGTGCGTTCCTCTTCTCGAACGCCGAGGGCCTCCAACAGCTTGTTCAGCATAGTGGAAAGTTAAGGCCTTTGCTACGGAAATAAAAAAAGCCGGGTGAAAGCCCGGCTTTAGGTTGGAGTCGACCAGCTATTTTTTCTTGGTCGCTGTTGTATCCTTCGCAGCAGGAGCGGCAGCCTTCTCGAGACGGTAAGCTTCATTGAGCCCCTTAATAACCTCTTTACTAATGTCCATACTATCGCCGGCGAACATAACGTCGCTTGATGCATCGTACTTGAACACGATCTGCAACCCGTTGGCCTGGCCGTACACGCGGAGGAAACCTGTCACTTTATCGTAGAGTTCTTTCGTCAGATTCTGCTGGTCAATCATCACTTGTTGTTGAAGGCCCTCCTGGTAAAGCTGCAGGTTGTTGCGCTTTTTTGTGAGGTCCTCTTCTACCGCCCGCGCCTGGCCGATGGTGAGGTTGTTCTGGTTGCGCTGATAGTTTTCAAACTCACCCTGGAGGGCTGTAGCCCGCGACTTCAATTCGTTTTCCATCTGTTTCCCTTTTGCCTCGAGCCTGTCGCGGCTGGCCTTGAAGTAATCGTAGTACTTCAACACGGTATCGGAGTTGATGTAAGCCATTGTAAGGTCGCCCTTAACCCCGTTTCCTGCAGCCCCGCCAGCGGAGGACTTGCTGAATTGGAGATAATAGAGCACGGCGACGGCGACAAGTAGTATCGCGTTAAGCGCCAGCGAGATATTCTTCATAGCGTTCTTGTATTGGGTCGCAAATATAATCGGAATTCCTATTGGCCTTCGTACCAGGTGGCGTACATCGGGTAGTTGCGTGCCGTTCGTGCGATCACCTCCCGCATTTCGGGTCCTATTTCTTTCAACCTTCGGGCTGGAATGCCTCCATAAATGCTTCCCGGCTCAACCTTCGTGCCCGGCAGGATGATTGCCCCCGCGGCAATTACAGAATTCTCGCCCACCACCGCATCGTCCATGATGATTGCGCCCATCCCCACGAGTACGTTATTTTCCAACGTACACCCGTGTACCACGGCAGCGTGTGCGATGGATACATTGCTTCCGATCACTGTTTTTGCCTTTTGATACGTACAGTGAATGATGGCGCCATCCTGAATGTTGGTGTCGTTGCCAATGGTAATGGAGTGAACATCGCCGCGAACGACCGCATTGAACCATACGGTGCACCGATCCCCCATGATCACTTCTCCTACCACTACGGCATTGTCGGCGAGGAAGCACTCCTTGCCAAATACCGGAGAAAAACCCCTTACGGATTTGATGATAGCCATTGTGGGGGCCAAAGCTACCCAAAGCAGCCTAAACCCGCATACAGACGGCATCTGGTGTCCGACACCTTAAGTCGTCCGACGACAATCTCGGAAACCTGACAAGGTGCAGTCCCTAAATTGTGCTGCGCCTCAAACTCCTGGTTGTAGAACACCGAGAATACATCGAAATACTAGCTGACAAGATGTCACTAGAAAAGCTGAGAAGTGTTAAATTTGCCCCTCCCATGGATGCTAGGCGCGAGATTATAACTGAATTGGACATTCTGACGCCCTCAGAAGACCCAAAAGCCGATGCAATGGTGACCCCCGTCACCATAACAGGCGCTTCCCGAAAGGTCTACATCGAGAGCTATGGCTGCCAGATGAATTTCTCTGACAGTGAGATCGTTGCGTCCATACTCCACAAGGAAGGGTTTGATACCACGGATCGTCTTGAAGAGGCCGACGTTGTCTTCCTAAATACATGTTCCATCCGGGACAAGGCTGAACAAACAGTCCGTAACCGGCTTCAGCATATCAACGGCCTGAAGAAAGAGCGACCTGAGTTGCTGGTTGGCGTACTCGGCTGTATGGCTGAACGCCTGAAGTCCAAGTTCCTGGATGAAGAGAAGATCGTTGACCTGGTAGCCGGCCCGGATGCCTACCGCGACCTTCCCCAACTCATCGAGCGTGTCGACGATGGACAGAAAGCCGTCAACACATTTCTCAGCCGCGAGGAAACCTATGCCGACATCACGCCCGTGCGATTGCATTCAAACGGTGTGACTGCATTCATCTCCATCATGCGGGGTTGCGACAATATGTGCACATTCTGCGTGGTCCCGTTCACGCGTGGACGTGAGCGCAGCCGCGATCCGCAATCCATCGTCGCTGAAGCTGCCGACTTGTTCAACAAAGGATACCGTGAGGTCACGCTGTTGGGGCAGAACGTCGACTCTTACACATGGAGTGAAACAGAGAACAACAAAGCAAGACTGAACCAGCTTCCTTCCGAACCCCGCGTTTCCTTCGCCAACTTGTTGGAACGAGTCGCCAAGGTGAACCCGGAACTTCGCATTCGCTTTTCAACCTCACATCCCAAGGACCTGACCGACGAGGTGCTTGAGGTCATGGCGCGTTACGAGAACATCTGCAAGTACATCCACCTTCCGGTTCAAAGCGGGAACACCGCCGTTCTGGAAAGAATGAATCGCGGGTATTCCAGGGAATGGTATTTTGATCGTATCCGGCGCATCCGGCAGGTACTTGGTCCTGATTGCGGATTATCGTCAGACATGATCACTGGTTTCTGCGGTGAAACTGAGGACGAACACCTGGATACGTTGACGCTAATGGACGAGGTCCGATTCGATTTCTCATACATGTTTATGTATTCCGAGCGACCGGGCACCCTGGCAGAGAAGAGATTCCGGGATGACGTAGCGGAGGATGTAAAGAAGCGGCGCCTGCAAAAAGTGATCGCCAGGCAGAATCGTCATTCGATGGAGAATAACCTCCGCGATGTAGGCAAAACTTTCAAGGTACTTGTGGAGGGTGCTTCCAGGCGGTCGGAAGATTTCCTCCAGGGCAGGAACACCGCCAACAAAGTCATTGTTTTCCCGAAAGAGAATAAAGTTAAGGGTGAATACGTCTACGTAAAGATCAACCGTTGCACGGGTGCTACGCTGGTAGGAGAATTGGTGAAGGAGGATTAGAAATATGGCGATCACAGAGAGTGAGATTCAAAGTGTAAAACAGAGGTTCGGTATCATCGGCAATGCGCCCTACCTGAACATGGCCGTCAAGACTGCCATGCAGGTGGCCCCTACCGAAATGACCGTATTGATCACCGGGGAAAGCGGAAGCGGGAAAGAGTCTTTTTCAAAGATTATCCACAGCCTTAGCCCACGCAAGCATGGCCAATTCATTGCCATCAACTGCGGGTCTATCCCGGAGGGCACTATCGATTCAGAATTGTTCGGTCACGAGAAGGGTTCTTTTACTGGCGCCCACGAAGCACGGAAAGGCTACTTCGAAGTCACTGATGGGGGTACGATTTTCCTGGATGAGATTGGAGAGATGCCATTGGGTACACAGGCACGTCTTCTCCGCGTGCTGGAGAACGGGGAGTTCTTAAAGGTGGGTTCGTCGAAGGTGCAGAAGACGGATGTGCGTGTTGTTGCAGCCACCAATATTAATCTGTTGAATAAAGTGGAGAGCGGCAAATTCCGGGAGGACCTGTATTACCGCCTCAGCAGCGTGCCCATTTTTGTTCCTCCCCTACGAGATCGTGGCAACGATGTTGACTTGTTGTTTCGCAAGTTCGCCTCCGATTTTGCAGAACGATACAAGGTGAAACCCATCAACCTCACCCCTGACGCCAGGGAGGTCCTTCTGAAATACCGGTTCCCCGGAAACATACGTCAGCTGAAGAACCTTGTCGACCAGATATCCGTGCTGTCATCGGAGCAAAAGGAAATTTCCGCTGATGTGCTGCGTTCCTACCTGCCGCAGGAGAAGAGCCTCCCCGCCCTTTATTCTTCAGGGGGTTCGTCAGACATATCCGAGCGCGAGATTCTTTATAAAGTCCTCTTCGACATGCGTAAGGACGTGAGCGAGCTTAAACGCATCGTGCTGGAGGGGATGGGCAATCCCGCCCTTGCCGCGCAGTTGGTCAAGGAAAATCCCGACCTCTTCAATGACGTCCACGTTCCTGCCAAGGAAGAGCCGGTGCTGCACATCAAACAAGCTGCTCCAGACTCCGCAGAAGAGGAAGTTCAGGACATTACCCATGAGGCAGCCGATGACTCCTTGTCTATTGAGAAGAAAGAGAAAGAGCTGATTTTACGCGCACTTCGAAAGAACAACAACCGTCGGAAATATGCGGCACGGGATTTGGGAATTTCCGAGCGTACCCTCTACCGCAAGATCAAGGAATACGAACTTGAAGACTAGGTCCCTCCTGCTCCTCCTCCCAGTTCTGGCCATTGCAGTCCAGGGCTGCGGCGTTTATTCATTTTCCGGTGCCGCCACGTCGGCCAAGACAATTTCTGTAGATCCATTTTTCAACAACACCGACCTGGCTCCGGCCAATATTGGGGCCACGTTTACCAACCGGGTCAAGGATTACTATCAGCAGAACTCCAGCCTGCGCGTTACCGAATCTGCAGAACTGCATCTAGAGGGAATCGTTTCAGAGTACCGCGTTAATGCCATGGCCCCGGTCTCAAGTGGCGACCCCAACAAACCGTCCACGGCGGCACTCTCCCGCCTTACTATTGCTGTTAAAATCACATTTGAAGACACCCTGGAGCCAAAGAATAACTTCAAAGACCGTGTGTTCAGCTTTTACAAAGACTTCGATAACGCCCTCAATTTTCCAACTATCCAGGAGGATCTCGAGCGCCAGATCTTCGATCAGATCCTGATCGACCTCTTTAATGCAACCGTAGCAAACTGGTAAGATCCAGTTGCTTGCGCTGGCTGGAAATTTCCGTAGCTTTATCTCCCTATCATTTTTATGACGGCTGAGGCGCTGCGATCGTTGGTCAGTAATTTTACTTCGCTTAGCAAGGAAGAGACCGATGCGCTTCGAACGTTGTCGTCCGACTCTCCTTACTGCCAGGTCGTTCATATGTTAATGGCGAGGTCATCGAAGGACCAGGCAAGACCAGATCAGAAGGAAAGGCTTACCCTCGCAGCCGTTTATTCAACAGATCGCGCAGTACTCAAGTGGGTGATGACCGAACCACAGCGCCCTCGGTCCCTTCGAGGCCTTCGAGAAACCTCAGGCACCGAGGCCTCAGGAACCTCCGTCAAAGAAAGCCCAGTGACCGCGCCTGAAGAGAAGCCAATGGTTGCACCGATTCCGCCTCCCTCTGCTCCAACTGTGGAAGCGGCTCCTTTGAAGAAGGAAACTCCAGCCAAGCCGAAGAAGAAGTTAGAAGCCACGTCTACGCCACAAATTGAAATTCCGCCAGCACCGGTTGCTGCACCCAAGCAAGAAATTACCCTTGAGGATGATGCCCTGCGCGCCGACCTAGCCAAGGAACTGTCAAAGCTTCAGAAGCTCAAGCATGAATTTGAAGCGAGCTACGAGAGGCTGGCTCATCCAGGCACGGGCAATACTCCCCCTGCACCCATCGCGACCAAAAAGTCGGAGCCTCCCGCAGCACCGAGCGAACCTACCGAAGGTGAACCATTGATTGAAGCCATCAAGACAAGCAAAAAGAAGCCAAAGCTGGTGACTCCAAAGGTTGCCGAGCAAGGCGAAATCATCGACAACTTCATCAAGGTTGCGCCGACGCTCCCTCGCGCCAAGCCCACGCAACCGGCGGTTGACCTTTCAGAAGACTCCGTTCATCACGGCGACAATATTGTATCAGAAACGCTCGTGAACATCTTGCTAAAGCAGGGCAAAAAGGACAAGGCCATAGAGATGCTCAAGAAGCTGATTTGGAAGTTTCCCCAGAAAAAGGCTTACTTTGCCGCTCAAATTGAGGCCCTGAAGGGATAATTTCATGTACAACTTACTTATAGGCCTGACCATTGTGGCCGCGGCACTTCTCGTTCTCGTCGTACTGGCACAGAACTCCAAAGGGGGCGGACTGTCCAGCGGGTTCGGCGGAAGCAGTGCCAGCAACCTGATTGGTGTTAAGAAAACGGGAGACCTCCTGGAGAAGATGACCTGGGGTCTTGCTGTGGGTGTAATGGCACTTGTGATGGCGACGAATTTCACCGCGCCCGGTGACGTCGGCGCCACGGATGAACTTCTCGAGCGGGCCAAAGAGCAGCAAGAGGTTCAGGTTCAGACTCCCACTCCCCAGCCGAACACCGATACTACTAAAAAGTAGATTTCTCCTCGGATTTTGAAAGGTACTTGATCAGCAGCCGCTTGGCCACAGGCACAAGCGTTTGGTGAAAGGGTAACTTCATTCGAGAAAGCACGAGAAAGACGGCAGGGTTTGGCATGTCTGCAAACTTCCGAACCAAATCCATTTTGATACTCTCGTAAGAGTTTGCAAGGCTAAACGCCGTGGTACGAACGAATTGTGTCTGCAGACCGCGCATAGGCTCGGTGCTGCTGTGGAACACGGTTACTTGATACCGGTAAATGCTGGTCTCTTGTTCGGGCGGTTGTGTCATGAACATGTATCCTTCCCGTGAATAGAGCGGCACCACGCCTATCGATGTCAATTCACACTTCGATTCAACGAAATCATATATGGAGGATCCTTCTTCCAGGCGTTCTTTCAGCTGGGGAATGGCAAACTCCATAATTGCCTCGATCTCCTGCATCACTGCATCGTCTTCAATGATCTTCCTGTAACTCACTTCGAGCTGCTGCAGCTTGTCCAGGGAGAGCTCCTTGGGGAAGTTTTCAACGATGAGGGACTTGTTGCCCCGCAAGGCCATCAGGTTGCGGTAGTGAAAAACGATGTCGGCGAGCTGGGGGTAGAGTTGGACACGGCTGAAAGATTCGCGCACGGCGCTCAGGTAAGCCAAGAGTTGGTACTTCTTGAACTCAAAGTCGATCAGACCTTCGGTTAGCCAATTATCATGTAGTCTGGTCTCCATGGCAGGTGGGGTCATCCCTACCAATAATACGGAATACCACGCCCGAGGTCAACGCTGATAATGTCTCAATTTGAGGAATTGAATTTGGGAGACGGAGCCCAAATGCTTTTCCTGGAGATTATCGCAGACGAAGCCGCAGATTTCCGCATATGAATGCACGGATCTGCGCAATCTGCGTGTATTCAATCAGCGCAAATCTGCGGGAAATGCATTCAGATTCTGGGCTTCGAATTGGAGTCTTCAGCACTGACATTCTTGCTTAAAAACTGACAAAGCGAGTATATTCGCGCCCCGCGGAGGCACCCAAAAACTGCCAAATGCGGCCGGATGGCAGAAAAACGCCCTCTGGCACAGAATTGGACGTTCCGCGGACACTAACAAGGTTTAAAACCTCTCAAACTCTAAACCCATATGGCGAAGATCAATTTCAAACCGAACGAAGACCGCGTACTCGTAGAACCCGCAGCTGCGGAGGAGAAGACGGCCTCAGGCATCATCATCCCTGACACGGCCAAGGAAAAACCCCAGAAAGGCAAAGTGATTGCCGTTGGCGAAGGCCTGAAAGACAAGCCCGTAACGGTTAAACCCGGCGAGCAAATCCTCTACGGAAAATATGCCGGCACTGAAATCACTATCGACGGCAAGGACTACCTCATCATGAGGAACTCCGACATTTTCGGAACCATCTAATTCACAACTATTCATAACCTGACATATCATGGCTAAAGAAATTACTTTCGATACCAGCGCCCGCGACCGCATCAAGAAGGGCGTTGACAAACTTGCAGATGCCGTTAAGGTGACCCTCGGTCCCAAAGGCCGCAACGTGATCCTGGACAAGAAATTTGGCGCACCTACTGTTACCAAAGACGGTGTTACGGTGGCGAAAGACATTGAACTGAAAGACGCGATCGAGAACATGGGCGCCCAGCTCGTGAAAGAAGTTGCCTCCAAGACCGCTGATGCGGCTGGCGATGGCACTACCACGGCGACAGTCCTCACACAATCCATCTACAGCCACGGCATCAAGAACGTTGCCGCCGGTGCAAACCCGATGGATCTTAAGCGCGGAATCGAAAAAGCGGTTGACCTTGTTGTAGAGAACCTGCGCAAGCAATCCAAGAACATCAAGGGCTCCCAGGAGATCACCCAGGTAGCTACCATCTCATCCAACAACGACAACGAAATTGGAAAGATGATTGCCACCGCCATGGACAAAGTGGGCAAAGACGGTGTGATCACCGTTGAAGAAGCCAAAGGAACCGAGACGGAAGTAAAGACCGTCGAAGGGATGCAATTCGACCGCGGTTATCTCTCCCCCTACTTCGTGACCAACACGGAGAAGATGGAAGCGGATCTCGACAATCCGTACATCCTCATTTACGATAAGAAGATCGCCTCGATGAAGGAGCTCCTCCCGATCCTGGAAGCTTCAGCACAAACCGGCAAACCCCTGCTCATCATCGCGGAAGAAGTTGAAGGCGAAGCCCTCGCTACCCTCGTGGTGAACAAGATTCGTGGCGCACTGCGCGTTGCTGCTGTCAAGGCACCTGGCTTCGGCGACCGCCGCAAGGCTATGCTCGAGGACATTGCCGTTCTCACGGGAGGCAAAGTGATCTCGGAAGAGACCGGCATGAAGCTGGAAGACGCCAAGCTTGAATACCTCGGCCGTGCTGAGAAGATCAACATCGACAAAGACAACACCACGATCGTGAACGGTTCCGGCAAGAAGTCGGAGATCACGGGCCGGATCAACCAGATCAAGGCACAGATCGAGACCACTACGTCTGACTACGATCGTGAAAAACTCCAGGAGCGCCTCGCCAAACTTTCTGGCGGTGTTGCCATCCTCTACATCGGTGCGGCCACCGAAGTAGAAATGAAAGAGAAGAAAGACCGCGTTGACGATGCACTGCACGCAACACGCGCTGCCGTACAAGAGGGAATTATCCCTGGTGGCGGCGTGGCCTACATCCGTGCCATTGACGCCCTCAAAGGCGCAACGGGCGACAACGAAGACCAGACGACAGGCATCAACATCATCCGCCTGGCGCTTGAGTCTCCGCTCCGTACCATCGCTGAAAATGCCGGCCAGGAAGGTTCTGTAGTCGTTAACAAAGTGAAAGACGGCAAGAAGGACTTCGGCTACAACGCCCGCGACGACAAGTACGAAGAGTTCTTCGCAGCCGGTATCATCGATCCTACAAAGGTTGCACGTCTCGCCCTGGAGAACGCTGCCTCCATCGCCGGCCTGTTGCTGACGACGGAAGCTGTAGTTTCTGAGATTCCTGAAGAGAAGGATGCACCTGCTATGCCTCCTGGAGGCGGCATGGGTGGCATGATGTAACGAGATGCGGGATACGGGACGCGAGATTCAGAGAATACTCGCAGACCAAGGCCCCAATCAAAAGGAAACCCGCTTGTCCCGATAGCTATCGGGACGGGCGGGTTTTTCATTGTCGATTGGAAATTAGAAATTGGTGCAGGTACGAAACCCCAACAATCCATGCGCTCATCACTCGCCCGCTTCTCCCTTACCGCTGCGCTCATAACCATTACAGCTATGGGCTGGGCTCAATCTGGCGTAAGCTCTTCCTCGGCTGTTTATAAAGAGACTGATAAACGAATCAATGAAGCCACACATACAAATAATGACGGAAAAAAGGTGGGCGCATTGATGTTTGCCTATGAGGGTAATTTTGGACAATTCATGGTGATGTTGAGCGACAGTTTGGGAAAACCAGTTACTGTTCTCGAAAGCGGTACTACCAAAGAAGTCGAATTTCAACGCTTTACTAAACCCAATTGGTCTGATAAGAAAATAACTTTTGTGCTTAGGGTAACTTCGAACGGTAATAAGCACTTGATCTTCGTAACCTGTAAAGACAACAAGCGAAACGACCTGCTCGCTGTCGATTCAGAAACACTGCCCAAGATCAAGACATTCTTGCTTTCCCTATTGGATAAAAAGGACTAGCCCGAGGTGCTCCTGGTTTTTTCTTTGTTTTGGCGCTATGTAGCTTAGGGTGGTAAATTCATGATCGCCTTTCAATCGTTCGACGAACTAGCCGCTTACCTTCTCGTCTATGTGGCACGGGTAGACGGACAGATACACTACCTGGAAGAAGCCACGCTCAAGGAATTACTAGGAAGCCTGAGCCCGGATGATGCAAAGCTCCAGCGTGCGCAATCCACCTTCCAGGCGCATCCAAATGTGAAGATTGAGCAAGTTTTGAGCGCCAATGAGTCTGTCATTGCTCAGACGCAACTAGAACAGCGCCAGCAATTGATTGAGGCGCTTTTCGCCGTAGTTAATTCAGATGGAAAGGTGCAGGGTGAGGAGACGGAGGCGTTGAGGACGATTCGGAAGGCGTTGACTGTCTCCTAACACTTTTACATTCTACATTCGATGTTCTGTTGTTTTGCGGTTGATACCCCCTGACTAAACCGCAAAATATAAAACATCAAACCGCAGAATGTAAAAGTTGGAGGAACTTCGTCAGTCTTTTCTTGCTGTCCTGTAAAGCAACAGCAGCATCCCCACAAAGAACAGCGTCCCCAGGATACTGTATCCTCCTACACCCAGCGCGTTCGTGATGCCATGCTCGAAGCTTACCTTCTCCATCGCATCGCCATAGAAGACGCTCAGCACCGCCACAATTACGCCGAAGATGGCACCCCCGGCCACGAGGCCAGTGGCATACAGATTACCCCTGCTGAGTTCTGATTCCTCCGCCTTTTCCTTGCTTCTCCAATCGATGAATCCTTTCACTGCGCCACCAACGAAGATGGGAAGCGTGGTGGACAGCGGGAGGTACAGCCCGATCGCAAAAGCCAGCGCCTTGATTCCGCAAAGCTCCAGGGTGATCGCAATAAAAATGCCTGTCATGATGTACTGCCAATCGAGATTCTGGGAGAGAATTCCTTTGGTCAGGGTGGCCATCAGGGTAGCCTGGGGAGCGGGGAATCGCTCGCTGCCGATGGCGTGAATCACTCCCTGTTCTACCAACGCCGGTGTCGGAGTGTCCAGAATTTGAACAATAAGCCCGATTGCGATGGAGGAAACAATCGCGCCGATAAATAGCGAAAGTTGCTGGTACTTGGGTGTTGCGCCAATGATGTACCCCGTCTTCAAGTCTTGTGATGTTCCCCCTGCATTTGCTGCTGCAATACAGATCATGCTTCCGACCACCAGGGCCATTGGTTCATAAAAAATTCCGGTCCAGCCCACCGACGTAAAAATCAGGCATGTGCCCATCAGGGTGGCAATGGTCATTCCAGAGATTGGGCTGTTGCTGGTTCCGACCAAGCCGACAATGCGACTGGCCACTGTCACAAAGAAGAACCCAAACACGATCATCAGGATGCCGATCAGGAATTTCTGAAGGATGCCGTCACCTGGAATCATCGGTAGCAATACAACAGCAAGGACCAGTGCAATGCTTCCGAAGATCACCACCTTGAATGAAAAGTCGCGCTCTGTACGAAGCACGCCCGATTCCCCTCCGGTTTTCAACGACTTCATGCTGTCGCGAAACGAGCCGACGATGGTGGGCAACGTTTTCATCAACGTGATGAATCCACCGGCGGCTACTGCGCCTGCACCGATCTGCCGGATGTAGGCGAAATAGATGGCAACGGCCGGATTGGCAAACGTATGGGTTGCCGGGTCCCAGCCTCCGCGACCACCGCCTTTGGCCATGTCTGCGAGGTAGCCAAGCTTGTTGAGCTGTATGGCAATCAAGTCAGGATTCACCAACGTAGAGAGCAATGGAATCAACGCCCACCAGACGAGCACCGAACCTGCCACAAGGACGCCTGAGATTTTTGGTCCAATGATATAGCCAATGCCCAGGTATTCCGGCGTTATCTCTGCGTTGACCGTTCCTGAAGGCCAAAACTTGTTCGTCGCCCTGCTTACAAACGCAGGTATCTCCGCGATCACATGAAATACTTTCTGAAGCATCGCGTATACCAACGCAACACCCATCCCTGTGAACGCGGTCTGGGCGAATACTCCACCCTTCTCGCCAGCCTGCAGCACGGAAGCGCATGCGGTGCCTTCCGGGTAAGGTAGGGTGCCATGCTCTTTCACAATCAATGATCGCCGAAGAGGGATCATCATCATCGTTCCCAGCATACCGCCAAACGCTGCGAGTACGAGGATAGTGGTGTAGTTAAAGAAATCGGCGCCCACGCTCCTTCCGTCGGGACCGATGGAAAGGAACATGAAACCCGGAAGCGTAAAGGCCACACCGGCAGCAATCGATTCACCCGCCGAGCCAGTTGTTTGGATAATGTTGTTCTCCAGGATGGTGGTCTTGAACAACTTCCTCCCCAGGGTGATTGCGATCACGGCAATGGGAATGGATGCCGTGACAGTGAGGCCAGCACGCAACGCCAGGTAAACCGTCGAACATCCGAAGACGACACCGAAGAACACACCCAGCAGGATCGACTTCATGGTGAACTCGGCCATGTTCTCTTCGGGAGCGACGTAGGGTTTGAAAGCTTTTTCCATGGAGGTCGGGGTTGGAAACTGGAAATTGGAAACTGGAAACTTGATGCTACTGGGCAGTTGTACTCGACTTGGAAATAATAGTGTTGTAGATGATCATTAGTAATGTGGTAACTAGACCTGCACCGCAGAGTATATAGAAGGCCATTTCAGGATTGCTGTTCAAATAATTCAGACGGAGATAGTCGGCAATAAATCCCGCACAGAAAGTACCCACCGCAATGGGGAGAAACGCAAACCCCATGAAAGTCCCCAGCTGGTCCTTGGGTGCCAGGGAACTGATGTACTCATAGTATCGTGGAGCCTGCGTCGCTTCGCCCAGTGCAAAAACGGCCATGCCGATAATGGCAGTGAGAATTGTTCCGCCGGCGCCAATGATGATCCACGAAAGACTTGAAATAGTAAATCCCAGGATGATTGCGACGATTGGTTTCATCTTGCTTACCGCCGCGGTTACAGGGATGGTTATCAAGATAAGTGTGAATGCATCTACTGTCTCCAGGAATTCAAACGCCTCATACTTGAGAACATCGGTCACATAGAACGGGAAGGAGTAGTATATCTGCCAGAACATGAGCCAGTACCCGGAGAAGATGAGCAAGAAGATCATGAACTTCACGTTGCGGAATACCAACATCATGTCGGTGAATACCTTGGTGAATGTTTTGGGCTCAGTCACCTCCCCTTCCGGTTCTTTGAAGAACAACCACGCCCCTATCAAATTCAACAGGGACATCAGGGAAGACATGACCAGGACGAATTCAATGCCGATGTCGGTACGCACGTAGTAGGCCACAATGGGTCCAATTCCCCCTCCAAGGTTTACCAACGTGTAGTAGATGGAGAATCCCAGGGCCCGTGTGCTCTCCTTGGTGGTCTTTGCGACAGTACCAACCACGCATGGTTTGATCAGTGAGCCACCAACAGCAGTAAGCATCAGGACAGCGAAAACATAGTTTCGCTTCCCAATGGCCTCCGTAATTGTTGCTCCGTATTCCATCCCTGCAAGGCCAATGAGAAAATAGCCAACGCAGAAAATCGCGAAGCAGGCCATGAGCGTGCGGCGGAAACCATACTTGTCGACAAATACCCCTGCGATGACTGGAAGTGCGTAGAGCACCGCATTAAAAGTGCCGGAGAGAGCACCCCCATCTTCGGTTAGGCCAACCTTGTCAACCAGAAAAACAGTAAGCACGGCTTTCGAGCCATAGTAGGCGAATCGCTCAAAAAGTTCGAGGGTATTGGCTACCCAGAAGGTGGGATGAAAGCCCGTTCTTATTTCATCCCAGCGTTCGCCAATGGTCATGTTTCAGGGTTAGGTATTGGTAAGGTACTTGAATCGTTTATGAAAATGCAAGGCAAACAAAAACCCCGACGGGTAGTCGGGGTGCGCACATCAGTTGTCAAACGTCTCTGACTCGATGCTCCACTTCTTCGGTGACCGCCACAGACTGCTGAGCAGCATTTCCCGCATGAAGATGAATTCCTTCGGGAGTTGATCATACATCCGCTCGAACAATTCAGCATGTGAGAGCAACTCTGTCTTCCATTGTTCACGATCAATGGACATGATGCTGTCAAATTGCTGCACGGAGAAATCCAGTCCCGTCCAGTCTAGGTCGCTGTAATGCGGCATCCAGCCAATGGGACTTTCAACGGCGTTTGACTTACCCTTGATCTTCTGCACAATCCATTTCAACACACGCATATTGTCGCCGAAGCCCGGCCAGAGGAAATTTCCCTTGTCATCCTTGCGGAACCAGTTCACACCGAAAATGCGGGGCGGGTTCGGAATGTTTCGTCCAAACTGTAACCAATGATTGAAATAATCGGCCATATGGTAGCCACAGAACGGCAGCATGGCAAACGGATCGCGGCGGACCTTGCCCAGTTCGCCAAAAGCAGCGGCAGTCATTTCTGAACCCATGGTCGCGGCGAGATAAACGCCAAACGCCCAGTTGTGCGCCTGGTAAACGAGCGGAATGGTCGTGCTGCGCCGACCACCAAAGATGATGGCACCGATCAACACACCGTTCGGATTTTCCCAATCCTTGTCCAGCACCGGGTTTTGAGAGGCGGGTGCGGTGAACCGTGCATTCGGGTGAGCCACGGGTTTACCGGATGCCGGATCCCACTTCTTCCCATGCCAGTCGATAATGTCTTTCGGTACTTCCTTCGTCATCCCCTCCCACCAGATGTCGCCATCGGGTGTTACGCCCACGTTTGTGAAGATGGTGTTCTTCTCCAGACATTTCATGGCATTCGGGTTCGACTTCATGTTCGTTCCCGGCGCCACACCAAAATATCCAGCCTCCGGGTTGATGGCATAAAGCTTTCCATCCTTACCCGGCTTGATCCATGCGATGTCGTCACCTACGGTGGTGATTTTCCAACCATCGAGTTCTTTAGGTGGAATGAGCATGGCAAAATTGGTCTTCCCGCATGCACTTGGAAATGCGGCTGCCACGTAAGTCTTTTCTCCTTGTGGATCTTCAACGCCCAGGATCAACATGTGCTCGGCAAGCCATCCCTCATCACGGGCCATCACAGAGGCGATGCGCAAGGCGAAGCATTTCTTTCCAAGCAGTGCGTTACCGCCATATCCAGATCCATACGATACGATGGAGCGCTCCTCCGGGTAGTGTACAATGTACTTTACGGTAGGATTGCAGGGCCACTTCACATCTTCCTGTCCATCAGCGAGCGGAGCCCCTACGGTATGCACGGCCTTCACGTATTCCCCGCTGGCACCCAACAATTCAACCACCTTGGTGCCCACGCGGGTCATGAGGTGCATGTTCACCACTACATATTCTGAGTCAGTGACTTCAATTCCGATCTGTGAGATATTGGAGCCGAGCGGACCCATGCAGAAAGGGATCACATACATCGTCCGGCCTTTCATACAACCGGCCATGAGTTTCTTCAAAGTCTCCTTCATCTCGTCAGGATCTACCCAGTTGTTGGTAGGACCGGCGTCTTCCTTCCTGCGACTACAGATGTATGTGCGGTCCTCCACGCGCGCTACGTCGCTGGGGTCGGAGAAACACGCGAAACTGTTTGGTCGCTTTTGGGGGTTGAGCTTGATGAAAGTTCCTTTGTCGACGAGCTGTTGGCACAAGCGATCATACTCTTCCTTGGATCCGTCGCACCAGACCACTTCATCGGGTTGGTATTGCGACCGCAATTCTTCGATCCAATCTTTAAGCTCCGTGTGAGCCACCTTGTAGCTCGATTTCAACGCAGCGCTTGTCGCCATAAATGCGGGGTTTCATGCAAAATAACTATGATTTCTGGGATTTGCATGATTAACATGATCTACCGATGGCTGCGCCATCATTCTTGCTATGACCCAGGACCCCGCCAAAACACCAATTTCTGTGAGCAAGAACTTCAATAACCAGTTACGGAACTTTTTGTCTGAACGTTGGCAAAGCCATCGCTAAATCATGATTAATCACAGAAAATCCCAAAAATCATAGTCTATATTTGCATGAAATTTTGAAGACGTGAGCCGCAAAGTCAAGGTTGGCATTATCCAAATGAGTTGTTCAGGCGTGCCCCGGGAAAACCTGGAAAAGGTTAAACCCAAGATCATGGACCTGGCCAAAAAGGGCGCTCAGATCATCTGCCTGCAAGAGTTGTTCACCTCCCTCTACTTCTGCGACACGGAAAACCACGACAATTTCAAGCTCGCCGAATCTGTTCCAGGACCATCCACAGACTTCCTGACCCCGTTGGCCAAACAACTCGGCGTGGTCATCATCGCCTCCCTGTTCGAGAAGCGCGCCGAAGGACTGTATCACAACACGACGGCTGTAATCGACGCCGATGGGAAGTACCTGGGCAAGTATCGGAAGATGCACATCCCCGACGATCCGGGTTATTACGAGAAGTTCTACTTCACGCCGGGTGACCTGGGCTACAAAGTCTTCAAGACAAAGTTCGCCACCATCGGCATCCTCATTTGTTGGGATCAGTGGTACCCTGAAGCGGCACGCATCACCGCGTTGTCTGGCGCGGAGATTATCTTCTACCCCACCGCCATTGGCTGGGCTTCGAGCCAGGATGCTGCCACCAACGAAGAACAATACAATGCCTGGCAAACCATTCAACGGTCGCATGCCGTTGCCAACGGAGTGTATGTCGTCTCTGTCAACCGGGTTGGAAAAGAAGGTGAAATGAATTTCTGGGGTGGCTCCTTTGTCTCCAACCCCTTCGGCAGCATCATGTACAAAGCGGCTCACGACAAGGAAGAGGTTCATGTAGAAGAACTGGACATGGACAAGAGTGATCGGTATCGTACCCACTGGCCGTTCCTCCGCGATCGTCGCATCGATTCCTACACGCCCATCACGCAACGCTACCTCGACGAGGCCTGATCATCCTCTTGCATGACATCGACTCCGAAAGAACTTGGCTTTCGTTTCCCAGCTGAGTTTGAAAAACACGAATCCACCTGGCTAAGCTGGCCGCATAAGGAGGCGTCGTGGCCTGGAAAAATTCAAAGCATCTACCCCGCCTATTCACGATTCGTCAAACTGCTCGCGCAATCGGAACTTGTCAACATCAACGTCGCTGACGACGCCATGAAGAATGCGGCGATGGCTCATCTCGACAAGGCTGGCGCCGAGCTGTCGAAAGTCCGTTTTCATTTTCACCCCACCAACGACGCCTGGTGCCGCGATCATGGTCCGGCATTTCTGGTTCACGACAAAGAGAAGAAGCGCGCCATCGTGGATTGGGATTACAACGCATGGGGCGGTAAGTATCCACCACATGATTTGGATGATGTGATCCCAACGCTTGTTGCGAAGAAGCTCAACCTTCCAGTCTTCTCCCCGAAAATAATCATGGAAGGTGGCTCTGTTGAATTCAACGGCAAGGGCACAGTGCTTACCACTACGTCCTGCCTACTGAACAAGAACCGAAACCCCCAGCTCAATAAATCGCAGATCGAGAAGTATCTCATCGACTACTACGGCCAGGACCAGGTGCTTTGGCTTGGCGATGGCATTGTCGGGGACGATACGGACGGGCATATCGACGACCTCACGCGTTTTGTGGATGCGCGCACCGTGGTGACCGTGGTGGAGCACAACCGCTCTGACGAAAACTATAAGCCTTTGCTGGAGAATCTCAAACAGTTAGAATCCATGCGCCTCCCCGATGGCAAGCCCATGGAAGTCATCGAACTTCCGATGCCTGATACACTGGTGTATGAAGATCAACGCTTGCCTGCTTCCTACGCCAACTACTACGTCTGCAACCGTTTTGTAATCACACCGACATTCCGCTGCGACAATGATCAAAAGGCTTTAGAGATCCTACAGCGAGCCATGCCCGACAGGGAAGTCGTGGGAGTAGATTCTGTTGACATAATATGGGGGTTGGGCAGTTTTCACTGCTTGAGTCAACAAGAACCAAGCGTTTAAATTCCAAGTACCAAACTCCAAATTCCAAGCTCCGAGGGATTTGGGATTTGGGATTTGGATTTTACGCAGGTTGGTGAGTCTTGATCCAGGAATAAGCTTCTGCCTCGTTGGAGAATACGCCCAGGCTTAAGTTCTTGGTACGATACTTTTCTTCCGCATCCAGCTTGAAGCGCTCCATGGGATAGTCGGCGAAGATGCTGGCGCCAAGGATGACGGCGTGGACTTGTACTCCCGCCTTGTCAAACAGGAGTCCTTCCCAAACGTTAACGAGCCATTCTTCAACTTCCAGATCCAGTTCACCCAGGAGTTCGCAGTTGGCCAGCCATGCAAGGCTTGAGTAGGTCTTTCTGAGTTGGATGTATTCGTCGAGGATTCGCAGGAGGTTGAATTTGAAATCCTCGGCGGGCGGTTCCTGGAGCCAGCGGTGTTTCAGGACCGGTACGTCGTCGTCCAATTCGCAACGGACAAACTCGTTTTCAAATATCCCGATCATCATACACTTTCATTCTTTCTACCCCCGTAACGTAAGCAGGCCCCCTGAAGTTCTCGAATATTAGCCTTGATCTTGTACCAGGAGGTACCCCATGCGGGATGATCTCAAGTCAGGGTAGCACTTGAATTTACTCATTTCAGGGATTTCCCTTTCCTTACTTCAACAACCTAATCTTAATGTTTCGAAAACTTACCCGGCCCTCATGATCGCCTTGCAGCATGATCCGGCCTTTGTTTGATTTTCCAAAATCAGGATACCGGGCACTGTTCCACTTACTTTTCTGCAGCATGGCTTCCCATTCCGGCGTAAACATGGTTGTTTCGGCCTGCAGTGCCCCGTTCAGCCAAAGCTCCAGGTGGCCTTTGTTGGATATGATTTTCACCGCGTTCCACTGATTGGCCGGCTTGACCGATTCGGTGGCTGGGGCAATCAGGTCGTAAAGGTTTCCGGCACGGTGTTTTGGAATCTTTGCATCCGGTGCGCAGGCATTGTCCAGGATCTGCATCTCGGGTCCCGTTTCATATGCATGTTTGTACTTCGCTGACTCCGTGCTATTGAAAATTATTCCGCTGTTGCCGCAGTCTGTGATCTTCCACTCCAGTGCCAGTTCATAGTTTTCAAACTCCTCATCAGTGATGATATCTCCACGATCGGTAGCGGTAGCATCCAAATAGAGTTCCCCATCCCCCACTTTCCACGCAGAATAGATTCCCTTCATATTGTACCCGTGCCATCCCGTCGTCGACTTGCCGTCGAACAGGAGCTTCCAGCCTGCGTCTTTTTCTTCCTTCGTGAGTGTATTGTGCTGTGCCTGCAAGTTCGTGGCCAACAGAACTCCAGCAATCAGACCCAAGTATTGTGCCTTCTTCAAGTTCATCATTTTCATCATGTTCATCCCAGTATCATCCTGTCCATCCCAGTCCCAGTCAGTGTTCTTTCTCCCCATCCAGAGAAAGCACATACCGTGCCATGGCTTCTGCTTCATCTTGCTTAATGTCGGCGTGGGCAGCCATGGGGATCGGGCCCCACACCCCAGAACCACCTTTCATTATCTTATCAGCCAATAATTTCACATTGGCATCCGTAAACTCGTATTTCTCCGCGACGGCCGTGTGCGGAGGACCGATGATGGTATTGGTTTTATGATGGCAGGTATTGCAGTCGCTTTCCTTAATTAGTGCTGCACCCCTTGCGATTTGATCGACGCTAGCGGGCTTGTCCGTCGAACCCGACGGATTCGCTACGTACTCCTCTGTGTTCTTTTTCTCTTTCGAGGAGCACGAGGCCAGCACGGAAATGAAAACGATCAGAAATAGGTTTCGCATGCGCAATACTACCTAAATCCCTAAAATCTTTTTGTTGCGCTTCGGATCCTTTCCACCGGCGGCAAAGTCATCAAAGGCGCGGTCGGCCGCCCGTATGATATGGTTGCGAATAAACGGTGCCCCCTCGGCAGCCCCCTGTTCCGGGTGCTTGAGACAACACTCCCATTCCATCACGGCCCACCCATCGAAGCCATACTGGGTTAGCTTGGAAAAGATCTGACGGAAATCAATTTGGCCGTCCCCCAGCGAGCGAAACCTTCCGGGCCGATCGATCCATCCCTGGTATCCTCCATAGACTCCGCTCTTTCCTGTCGGATGGAATTCAGCATCCTTCACGTGCATCATTTTTATCCGCGAATGGTAGAAGTCAATAAACTGGACATAGTCCAACTGCTGGAGCAGGAAATGGCTCGGATCATACAAGATATTGCAACGCTTGTGGTTACCCGTCTCTTCCAGGAATCTCTCGAACGTGATCCCATCATGCAGGTCCTCGCCCGGATGGAGTTCGTAACAAAGATCTACTCCTTGCTTATCGAACACATCAAGAATGGGTGTCCATCTTCGCGCGAGTTCTTTGAAACCATCTTCGACAAGGCCAGGGGGTCGCTGCGGCCACGGGTACATGGTGTGCCACAGGAGTGAACCCGAGAATGTGACATGTGCCTTCAAGCCCAGGTTGCGGCTCGCCTTGGCCGCGAGGTTTAGTTGACCGATTGCCCACTGCGTCCGCGCCTTGGATTTTCCTCTCACATTCTTCGGGGCAAACCCGTCGAAGAGCGCATCATAAGCCGGGTGCACAGCCACAAGTTGTCCCTGCAGGTGAGTGGACAGTTCCGTCACGACCATTCCGTGGCCTTCCACAGCGCCTCGCACTTCGTCGCAGTAATCCTTGCTCTTCGCGGCCTGGGCCAGGTCAAAGTAATCACTATCCCAAGTTGGAATCTGAACTCCTTTATATCCCAGTGACGCAGCCCACTTGGAAAGACCTTCAAGCGTGTTGAACGGTTTCTTTGGCCCCATGAATTGGGCGAGGAAAATGGCAGGGCCTTTGATCGTTTTCATCCTTTAATGGCTATCCATTTCTGTTTTGCCTTCGACGAGGTTACGGCTGCTTCAATGAAGGCCATCCCGCGAACGCCATCGTCTACCGTCGGAAAGTCGAAGTCATCTCCCCCACGCTTGCCCGGTTTATAAGCTCTCACGGCAGATGCAAAGTTTGTGTACAAGTTAGCGAACGCCTCCAGGTATCCTTCCGGGTGGCCACTGGGCGTCCGCGTGCCTCCTTTGGCAGCAGGTGAAAGATAGTCAAACCCGGTGCGGTAGTATTCCTTCGGACGGTCTTGCCATTTTACTTCCAGCGTGTTAGGCTCTTCCTGGCTCCATTCCATTCCACCCAACTCCCCATAAATGCGGATGGTGAGATTGTTCTCCTCACCGGTAGCCACTTGCGTACAAACCAGCACGCCCGACGCACCATTGTCGAACCCCAGCAGCATGGCTGCATCATCGTCGAGTTTTCTTCCCGGGATTACCTTGTTGAGTTGCGCGCACACGGATTTTATCCGCAGGCCCGTGATATACTCGGCAAGATTTGCCGCATGGGTCCCGATATCGCCAACTGCCCCCGCAGCACCTGACCGTTTGGGGTCCGTGCGCCAAGCTGCCTGCTTCTGGCCGGTGCGTTCGAGCGGTTGATAAAGCCAGCCCTGAGTGTATTCGACGTAGATCTTCCTGATCGCTCCCAGTTTCCCGGAAGCAACCAGGCTCCTCGCCTCCTTTATCATGGGGTACCCAGTGTAGGTATGAGTTAACGCAAACAATAATTTCGATTTGTGGACAATGCGCTGCAGCGCCTTTGCCTCCTTTAGGTTCATGGTCATCGGCTTGTCCAGGACGACATGAAATCCGCTCTCCAGGGCCATCTTTGAAGGCGCAAAGTGAACGTTGTTGGGAGTAACGATAGACACGAAGTCCATGCGCATGTCGCCGGGAAGGTTCTTCTCCTTTTTGAACATTTCGGCAAAGGAGCCATAGCTCCGGTGCGGGTGAACCCCAAGGGCCTCTCCGGTAGCCCTCGACTTTTCGGCGCTGCTGCTAAAAGCACCGCATACCAACTCGATGCCGCCATCCAGAAAGGCCGCCTTTCGATGCACGGCACCGATGAAAGCGTCAAGTCCGCCACCCACCATGCCCATCCTCAGTTTTCTTTTCATAGCGTACCCCCTGCGGAGGAGGTGACAAAATCACCAAAAATCACCAATAAATAAAGTAATCGTCGACGCTTTGTTGATGCTCGGCGGAAGACATGGCCTCGGGAACAAAAGTCCCGGCCACGTTTGCACGCCCAACAAAATCATTCCATCTTGATCATTGATTTTTGTTCCTTCATGACTGCACCGGCAAATGCCTCCCGCCTCTTCACCGCCAGTTGTCTGGCGCTCCTGGTGACCTCACTTACTTTCGCTATCCGCGCAAAAATCGAGGGCGTGTTCAGTTCTGACTACCACCTGACGGCAGAAGAGATCGGATGGGCGTTCGGACCTGCCTTCTGGGGATTCACGCTCGCCACTTTCCTCGGTGGTGTTATCATCGATGTAGTTAAGACGCGACGCATCGTATGGCTGGCCTTTGTCAGCCATCTCGTCGGACTCGCCGTGCTCATGACTGCAACAGACAAGGTTACCCTTTTCATAGCCAACCTGATTATCGGCTTCGGCAACGGGAGTGTCGAGGCCGCCTGTAACCCATTGGTGGCGACACTGTATCCCACTGACAAATCCAAAATGCTCAACCGGTTCCATGTTTGGTTTCCTGGCGGAATCGTGATTGGAGGACTTTTGGCGTGGATGTTGATGACACAACTCGAGCTCTCCTGGCATTGGCTTGCGGGCTTGTTATTCATCCCGCTGCTCTGGTACGGTTATTTGTTCCTGGGTCAATCCATTCCTGAAACTGAGAGGGTCTCCAGCGGCGTGAGCTATCGCGACATGTTCAGGAACCTGGCGGCGCCGGTCACCATCCTTCTGCTTGTGGGTGCGATGATTCTGGCTGCCTCCGTTCCATCGCTGGCTCCGGACTTCTCAACAAACACTCCATACATCGTGATGGCGTTGGTTGTTGCTGCGATTGTCTTCGAAGGCAGATCTGTGAATAAAGCCAAGCTGCTTTTTCCGGTAATGTTGTTTGCCATGTTTCTCACCGCCTCCACCGAGTTGGGAACGAACCAATGGATCAACGCTCTTCTCGAAGGCGCTGGAATTGACCCCATGATCATACTCGTCGTAGTTACCGGAATTATGGCAGTGGGCCGCTACTTCGCTGGTCCTCTCATTCATCGACTGGATCCTCCCGGTGTATTGCTGGGTTCTTCCATCTTGTCCGTCATTGGATTGTACGGCTTAAGCACGGCCACGGGTCCTGCAGCCACGCTCATTGCCGCCATCGTTTTCGCCTTTGGAATATGTTATTTTTGGCCCACAATGCTTGGCTTCGTCTCTGAATACTTGCCCGGAACGGGAGCCTTGGGATTGTCGGTGATGGGAGGCGCAGGAATGGTGGCCACTTCAATGGTGTTGCCGATCATGGGACGGTCGATCGATAATGCCGGTCCACAGGCCACGCTTCGTTTCATGACAATTCTGCCCGTTGTACTGGTTGTGATTTTCGTGGTGGTGTATCGAGTGGTGAAAAAGCCCAAACCGAACTACTGACACATACAATTTTTGAATTCAAACCTCTTAACCATTCACTTATGGATAGGTTTACTTTTCCTGTCGTAGCCATTGGCCTCTTGTTAGTAGCCCCGACATGCCATGCCCAGGACGGACACTACTGGACCCAGCAATACGGCACCAAGTCGATGCTGCTGAGCGGATCGGTGATCGGCGGCGTCGAGGATCTTGGCGCTGTCTACTACAACCCGGGCCGGCTGGCACAGATCGAGAACCCGGCATTCTTGCTGAGTGCAAGCGTGTATGAATACAATTCACTAAGTGCCACTGATGCGTTCGGCTCCAAACAAAGCGTCTCTAAGTCGGAGATTAAAGGAGTACCGACGCTAGCAGCAGGAACGTTCAAGGTCAAGTTCCTCCCCAAGCACCATTTCGCCTACGCGATCATGACTCGCCAGTTGGCGGACGTAAGCTTCAACTACAAGAACGAGATGGAGAATGTTCCCAATGGATCCTTCGCGATACCACTTAAATCGTTTTCCGGAGAGTTTAGCATTACCAACAAAGGCAATGAGCAATGGATGGGACTCACCTGGTCTTATCCGATCAGCAAGAAGCTGAGTGTCGGAGTGACAACAAATTTTTCGAGCAACAACCAAAGCAAGGGAGCCAACATAGAATTGCGCGCACTCTCCACGACTGATTCCGTAGCGATGTATCAGTACCGCCGTGCGTATACCTACAGCGAAACCGGCTTGCTGTGGAAGATTGGATTAGCAGGCACGTTCGGAAAATGGAACCTGGGCCTTACAATCAAGACGCCCATGATAAGACTGGGCGGTAGCGGAACGTACAACTACCAATTGTTCTACAGCTCAATTCCCCATCTGCTTGACAATCGTCCTAACCCGCCACCGGAGACCTACACCTCCAGCAGCCAGGAAGGCATTGAAGTGAAATCAAAATCTCCCCTGGCGATCGGTTTCGGAATTACTCGTCCGATCGGTAAGAGCAAGATTCACTTCAGCACAGAGTGGTATTCTGGTATCTCAAAGTACACGTTGATGGCAGCTACCCCGCATATCAGCCAAAGCAGTCCTACTACAACTGTCGGTTTCAACCTGACCGACGAAATGAAAAGTGTATGGAATGCAGGGGTTGGGCTTGAATTTTATATCAGTGAGCACATCTCTGGCTATGGCAGTTTCAGCACAGATTTCTCATCGGTCCCAAACGACATAACGCGTTTCATTGAACGGACCGATGAAGCCGCCAACAATTCCTGGAAAGCCGACTTCTATCAATATGGAGGTGGAGTCGTACTTGATTTCAAGGGCGCAGACCTCACCCTGGGTGTAACGCACACGGGAGCAAACCAAAAAATACCGAGGCTCATCAATTTCCCCGACGGCAGCGGCGCCCCGATCTTCGACCCGACCGCACAGTCAGATCTCAAGTGGGACCGCTGGCGACTGGTCTTTAGCTTTTCCTTCCCGTTCCTGGCAGATTATGCCAAGAAGAAGCTGGAGGGGAAGGGAGAGCAGAAGTAGCGAGCCGTTCGGCGGCCCTTCGAACCCTTCGACAAGCTCAGGGACCACCTCGACAAGTCAAATTGCTCTCAGATTGCCGGTGCCTGAGGCCCTCGAAGGCGCCGGCCGCAGGTCATGCTTCGACTTCGCTCAGCATGACGGTGCTCCAAATATTGTGTCATCCTTCGGCTCTCTTCGGCAGGCTCAGGGCAAGCCGCTCCCTCCTCCGCTGTCGCTACGGCGGGCAGGCAGGATGACAAGTGCCGAGCGGAGCCGAGGCACTTGATACGTAACCGCCGTCTCGTCATGCCGAGCGTAGTTGAGGCACGTTTTCACCGGGCTCTCGGCTATGGTGTGAGCACCTTTGCAATCGCTTCGGGTGGCGTCTCCCCGGAGAAAATCTCCATTAGCTTCCCTTCCTTCGAATACACAAAGATGTGCGGGAGCCCCAGGGTGCCGAACACCGTGGCTATCTGCTCGTGCGAAACATGAACAAACCGGGCATCGGCGGTCCCAAAGTCAATTGTTGAAGCAAACGTCTGAATTTCTTGCAGCGGCTGGGCAGACATCAGCACCAAGCTCGCCTCAGCAAACAACTCCGGTTTCTCACGGAGAGCCGCAATTTCGCGCTGGCAATGATCACAATCTGAATTGAAGTAGATCAGGACAGTCGACTTGCCTGGCGTCAACTTAAACTCATGGTCGTCGATACCCGTGAGCGTAAGCTCCGGAAGTGTGCCGACGCGGGTCTCCAATTCTTCGGTAGACGTGGGTTGAGAAAAATAGACAAACACTTGGAGTGAGACCAGGAACAGAAGAGAAACAATCGCAACTATGATGAATACTCTTTTCATTGACCTGGCTGTCTATCCTTGCCCCAAGCGGTGAGCATGATAAAGTACCCAATCTTAAACCGGCTGGTATCGATATACGGAGCATCCTGTATTGGATAAACTCCTCCTTCGCTCGTCCACTCACCGAAGACACTAACGCCGAAGCTGACTTCCAGGCCATAGGTCACTGGGCCCGTTGGAAACAAGAATCGCGAACCAAATACAATTGCATTTGTTCGATTGGAATAATTGACGGACGTTCTTGTCGATAACATGGACTGGAAACCAAGGTTAACAGGAGGGATATCGTTCACCGTCAAGTAGAATCTTGAACTAGAAAAGCCGACGTAGGGTACCCATTCAAAATCGCTACCAAGAATGGGTACGATATAGCCAACGGAAAAACCGAGTGAAAGACTGTAACCGGACGTGCCGATGCCATCCGCGTTATAAGTTGTCTTATTGTTTTCATCAATATCGAAAGAGAACTGATAGAATGCCCTCTCCTTCCTGGCGTTTACACCTACCCCCAGCGACAAATAGCCTGTCTTCATGCGCTGCAGGCCATTAGCCATCAACATGTTGTTTAGGTTATCAACCTGCATTCGATGGTAGCCCAAATAGACTGAAAAACCGATTGCCTTGTCACTGTTCTGTCCGTAGCAAACGGATCCCATTCCTACTAGCAGAACCAGAAGAATATGCTTGTGCATATGGCTTTTGATAATTCCCTGCCGCGTTACTCTCACTTTCTATCCTCCACCAAATATGCGGCTCCAAAAACCCCCGCACTATCCCCCAACAACGGCTGAACAATTGGCGTCGACACCCGACCATCATTAAAGATGTAGCCCTTGATAGCTTCCTTGCCCCGAGTGTAGATGTCTGGAATTCTTCCGACTCCGCCTCCAATGACGATCACGTCAGGGTCGACGATGTTGATGACCACACTTATGGCCTTCCCGAAAAAGGCTACCATGCGGTCGATGGTCTTAACGGCAGCCTCTTCACCCGCGAGGGCACGTTGGTGAATCTCCTTCAGGTGAAGTTTTGTTCCCGATGCGGCCTCGTAGTATTGCTCCAGCGATGGACCGGAGAGCACCCTCTCCACGCACCCCGACTTGCCGCAATAGCAGGGTCCCCCTGATTCATCCAGGAAGTTATGGCCCCACTCCCCGCCGATGCCATGATGGCCATCGATGGAGCGGCCGTTCACCACAAGTCCACCACCGACTCCCGTCCCCATGATCACACCAAAAACGACGTTGGCCTTCGGAAAATCCCGCGGCACGATCCCGAGTCGGGCCTCCGCGAGCGCAAAACAATTGGCATCGTTGGCAATCTCCACTCCGATCCGCAGGCGCCGGGCAAGGTCATCCCGCAAGGGCTTTCCATTCAGGCAAACAGAATTGCAGCCATGCATGAGGTTTGATTGTCGATCCAGTGTGCCTGGTGTCCCAATGCCAATGCGGGCAGGACGATACCCCGCCTTGGCTTCCATGTGCGAGATCAACGTTTCAAGCTGGCCAAGAACATGCTCGTAACCTTTGTCGGCGCCGGTGGGCACGCGATCGCGAAAAAGAATGTCTTCCGAGCCGCCTGGACCGAGGATGACACCTTCAGCTTTTGTGCCACCAAGATCAATTCCCCATAGTGCCACCTCAGATTTTCCCATCATGATTCAATAAACTCAATCGCATGCTTAGTCAACTCATCCATCCGGAGATTTTCTTCCGAGATGCGACCGGCATCCCAACCTAAACGTGTTGCTAAATGATCGAACACGGCAGCCCTGACCCGCTGCAGCCGGTGGATATCAAAATAGAGCATGCCTGTCCTTCGAATCAAGAAGTCATCAGCACGCAGGCAACATTCATGGTTCAGGGCGAACTCAAGTTCAGCCAAGGTGAGCCGCACCTCCGGGTTTTCTGCCTTCCCCGACTCTGCCAGTTTAAGTATCTCGTCTGCCTGTTTCCCATAGAGATGCACGAGGTAGGCGCCAGCTCCACCTTTCAGACCGAGTCTTTCGGTACGGTCTGCTACGCTGGTTGTATACGCGATCACATCGGCTACTGAGTGAAAGGCTGTGCCAGCCAATCCAAGATTCTCCGTCATACAGGGCGTCAGTTCTCTTTCACTCCACTTGCTTTCAATGATCCGGTCGACTACCCGTTCTGCCATCTTACGATAGCCTGTCAATTTCCCCCCTGCAATGGAAATGAGCCCTGAGTCAGATTCGAAGATTTCATCCTTGCGCGACAGTTCGGAGGCAGACTTCCCTTCCTCATGAATCAATGGTCGCAAACCCGCCCAGGTCGATTCCACGTCGGCGACGGTCAGGTGAGCGGACGGAAAAGTTTCGTTGACTGCCGCAACCAAGTACTTCACATCCGCCAGACTGGTTCGAACGGCCTCCTTACTCTCCTTGTAGTCGGTGTCTGTGGTTCCGATATACGTCACACGACCGCGAGGGATTGCGAATATCATCCGGCCGTCTGGCACGTCGAAGTAGATGGCTTGCCTTACGGGTAGCCGATGGTAGGCCACAACAATGTGGACGCCTTTGGTAAGGTGAAGGGATTTTCCTTCCTTGGACTTGTTCTTTTCCCTCAGTTCATCGACCCAGGGTCCCCCGGCATTGACAACAACAGCTGCGCGGATAGTAAGCTCCTTTTGCTTCAGGGTATCCATTGCAAGAACTCCTGCCACCTGGTTCTCAGCGTACACGAAGTCATCAGCCCTGACATAATTAAGAAGCAGCGCGCCCTCCTGAACGGCCCGCTTGGCAATCTCTATGGTGAGCCGCGCATCATCGGTGCGGTATTCGGCGTAAAGGGCGCCGCCAGTAACATCCTCAGGCTTGATGAGCGGTTCCGCAGAAAGTGTTTGACCACGGGTGAGCATCTTCCGGCGGTCCTCCAACTTCACACCAGCCAACCAATCATAGATTTTTAAGCCCAGCGATGCGAGCCAATATCCCATGCCACGCTTCTCATATAAAGGCAGTAACATTTTTTCAGGGACGACGAGATGCCTCGCCAACTTGTGCACTACTGCCCTCTCGCTGCCGACTTCGTGTACCAGTGCGAACTCCAACTGTTTCAGGTAGCGCAGTCCGCCGTGGATGAGCTTGGTAGAACGGCTGCTAGTGCCCGAGGCAAAGTCGTGCTGCTCGATCAATACAGTCTTCAGTCCACGATTGGCGGCGTCAAGCGCAATGCCTGCGCCAGTAATGCCTCCCCCAATCACCAACACATCGAATGACTCACGGCGCAGCCGCTCCAGAAACGTATTGCGATCATCCCGGGACCATTGCATGCCTTAGGGGTTGTCCACCCAGTTCTTCGTGCGTTCCACCGCCTTCTTCCAACCCGCATACAGTCTTGAGCGAACATCTTCCTTCATTTCCGGCTTGAAGACTTTCTGGATCTTCCGGTTCTTGAGAATGTCGCCTTTCTTCCACACCCCCACCTGGATGCCGGCGAGGTAGGCCGCGCCCATCGCCGTGGACTCGATTACTTCAGGTCGTTCGACGTCGCAGCCGAGTATGTCGGCCTGGAACTGCATCAAGACGTTGTTGGCACAAGCGCCGCCGTCTACTTTCAAGTTTTTGAGAGGAATGCCTGAATCCGCTTCCATAGCGTTTATGATGTCCTTGGTTTGATAAGCCATTGACTCCAGCGTGGCCCTCACAATATGTTCCTTCCCTGTGTCACGTGTCAATCCGAAGATGGCCCCACGGGCGTACATATCCCAGTAAGGTGCGCCAAGTCCAACAAATGCAGGCACCAGGTACACCTCATTCGTGCCAAGAACCTTTGCGGCGAAATACTCAGAGTCCTTCGACTGGTCTATCAGGTGCAGGCTATCGCGCAACCACTGCACCGCGGCACCGGCAATGAACACACTTCCCTCCAGCGCATACTCCACTTTTCCATCCAGGCCCCATGCAATCGTGGTGATTAGTCCATTCTTTGAATATTGTATGTCGGTGCCGGTGTTCATCAACATGAAGCAGCCGGTTCCGTAAGTGTTCTTCGCTGATCCCGGCTCAAAGCAAGCCTGGCCAAACAGTGCAGCTTGTTGATCGCCCGCCACTCCGGCGATGGGCACATCGACTCCGTCTGACGACCACACGCCGAAACCAGCGGAGGAAGGAAGCACTTTAGGTAGTAATGAAGAAGGAATGGAAAGTTCATTCAACATGCCCTCGTCCCACCTGAGCGCTTTGATATCATAAAGCATCGTTCGTGATGCGTTCGAATAATCAGTCACATGACTCTTGCCTTGGGTCAGGTTCCAGATGAGCCACGTGTCGATCGTGCCAAAGGCCAGTTCGCCACGGGATGCTCGCTCTGAAGCCTCGGGCACATTGTCCAGGATCCATTTGATCTTCGTTGCGGAAAAATAGGAGTCGATGACAAGCCCCGTTGTTTTGCGAACATGATCGGTCAATCCCCTCTTCTTCAGTTGCTCACAGATCGGAGCCGTTCGCTTGTCCTGCCACACGATGGCATTGTGCACGGGTTCCCCGGTTTTCCGATCCCACACCACTGTGGTCTCCCTCTGGTTTGTAATTCCAATGGCTGCGATCGAGGAAGCGGACACTTTACTCTCAGCCATGACGTTGAGCATGCACTTCATCTGCGTCTGCCAGATTTCAGTGGCGTTGTGCTCAACCCATCCGGGTTTGGGGAAGATCTGTTGAAACTCTTGCTGGGATACTCCTCTGATGGTGCCCTTGCTGTCGATGAGCAGTGCGCGCGAACTGGTTGTGCCCTGATCGAGCGCCAGAATATACTTCTCGGTAGCCACAGCGAAATCTCAGCTTAACATTCCAAAAATCACAACAGCCAGCAGTCCACCCAAAATCGGTCCTACGACAGGTATCCATGCATAGCCCCAGTCGGATGACCCTTTGCCGTGAATCGGAAGCACAGCGTGAGCGATTCGCGGACCGAGGTCGCGTGCAGGATTGATGGCGAACCCTGTCGTACCTCCCAGGCACAGGCCAATCGCAACAAGCAACAGGCCAATGGCAATCGGGTTGAGCCCTTGGGTAAATTGATTCTGACCAATGAACAAAATTCCCAGGATCAACATAGCCGTTGCCAGGATTTCACTGACCAGGTTCGAGAATATGTTTCTGACGGCTGGGGCTGTGCAAAAGACGGCCAATTTGAGATTGGTGTCCTGGGTGAGCTTCCAGTGCGGGCCGTAGTGGAGCCAAACCAATGTCGCACCGGCAAACGCACCGGCAAACTGTGCGGCGATGTAAGGGAGAACATCGGATACAGGGAAACTCCCCTTGAATGCCAGTGCTACTGTTACTGCCGGGTTCAGGTGTGCCCCGCTCACACTGCCGACGGCATAGATGGCCACGATTAGTGCTGCTCCCCAGCCGGTTACAATAGTCAACCATCCGGCGGTTTCAGTCTTGGTTCCTTTCAGCACAACTCCTGCGACAACTCCGTCGCCTAGCAATACCAGGAGAAGTGTTCCAACAAATTCGGCAGTATAGGTACTCATAGGTTGGTGGTTTTTCGGATCTAACCGGGGGTATGGTTTGTTGGCTTATACTCCCTAAAAGATTACTTTAGGTGCTTGGTCATCTGACCATTAATGTAAAGCTTTATCGCGAAACGAAATAGACCCAACGAGCGATGACACCGTTATAAATGCGGCGACAACAATGAAATTCAGCCAGGTCACCATCAAGGATATCGCTCGCGAGTTGGGCATTTCCCCCTCCACCGTTTCCCGCGCGCTCAAAGATCATCCGGACATCAGCGCCAAGACCAAGCAGGCTGTACATGCACTGGCTGACAAGCTGAACTATCAACCCAACATCGTAGCGCTCAACCTGCGGCAGCAGAAGACTTTCACACTCGGTGTCATTATTCCTGAGCTGGTTCACTTCTTTTTCTCGACGGTGATTTCCGGGGTCGAAGACGTGGCCTACCAGGCCGGGTACAGCGTCATCCTTGCCCAGTCCAATGAATCCTACGAACGCGAGAAGACAGATATCAAAGCGCTGTTCAATAGCCGCGTGGATGGAATGCTTTTGTCGATCTCCCGTGAAACAAAGAATGTTGAACACATAGAATCCGTGATCGCCAAGGGAGTGCCCGTAGTTTTTTATGACAGGACGTTCAATCCGAACCGGTGCAGCAACGTGATCGTCGATGATTATGTCGGCGCGAAAGAGGCTGTAACACACCTCATCGAGCAGGGGTACAAGAAGATTGCCTTCCTTGAAGGCTCGCCCGGGTTGGTAATCACCAATGACCGTAAGCGCGGCTACCAGGACGCCCTAAAAGAACATGGCCTCGAAGCCAAGGAGTCCTTTGTCCAAGAGTGCGTTACGGGAAGCATGGAAGAAGGGAAACGGGCCGCCAAGAAAATGATGTCGATGCCCATACCTCCTGACGCCATTTTTGCCGCCAACGACCCGATGGCTACCGGCGCGATGCAAGGCATCAAGGAGATGGGATTTAAGATACCCCAGGATGTGGGCGTTGTCGGCTTCAGCAACTGGTCGTATGGGTCGCTCCTCGAGCCCTCCCTCACGACCGTCGATCAACCGGGTTTTGAGATGGGGCAGGAAGCCGCACGCCTGCTCATCCGCCACATTGAACTTGCCGACAAGAACCAGGACGATCCCGTACCGGAGACGCGCATCCTGAAAACGCGCCTCATTGTTCGTGATTCTTCGCTGCGCAACTCACCCGTCAAGAAGTAGCGCAATCGATTTCCGAATAATCCCCTCTCATTATCTTGGGACCACTGATTCCTTTGCGTTACTTGACTTGATTTACACGCTTCATGCCTTCACGCGTCAGCCGACGATTCGCTAGCATTCTTTCTGTTGAGAAGACCGCACACGGTCTGAATGCCAAATCGGCGGAAGGCCGGATGTCTGTCCAGTTTTACACGCCGTCTATCGCCCGTGTGACCATGGCGCGCAACGAAGAGTTTGATAACTATCCGTTTGCCGTTGTCGCGTCACCCGCGCCTGTTGACCTTACGCTGAACGATCAATCGGCATTCGTAGAGATCAGCAGCCCCAAACTTCGCATCAAAATCCTCAAAGACCCTGTAACGCTTTCATTCAGCAATAAGGCAGGTGTTATTCTCAACGAAGAAGATCCCGGCCTGGGGACGTCATGGATCGGTGAGCAAGTGACTTCATACCGCCGCATGCAGAAAGATGAGCGCTTTGTCGGCTTGGGCGAGAAAACCGGGCCGCTCGACCGGCGCGGGGCTGGATATCAGAACTGGAACACGGATACATTCAACTATTCCCTCATCGAAGACCCGCTTTATTGCTCCACCCCTTTTTATATCGGTATTCATCATGGGGTGCAGTACGGCATCTTTCTTGACAATAGTCACAAGACTTTCTTCAACTTCGGGGCGTCGAACGACCGGTTCTCCAGCTTCTATGCGGATGCCGGCGACATGAACTACTATTTCATTGCTGGTGACTCTGTCGCAGAGATTATCAGTTCTTACTCACACCTAACCGGGCGAATGCCGCTCCCACCGAAGTGGAGCCTCGGCTACCAGCAGTGTCGCTACAGCTACTATCCCGATTCAGAAGTCCGGACACTTGCTAAGACGTTCCGCAACAAGGATATCCCAGCCGATGTGATTGTACTTGACATCCATTACATGGATAAGTACAAGATCTTCTCCTGGGACCCGGTTCATTTCCCTGATCCACAGGGACTGATCAAGTACCTCAAAGAGCAGCATTTCGAAGTTGTAGTCATGTGTGACCCCGGGATTAAGATTGAAGAGGGATACAAACCCTACGAAGACGGAAAGTCGAAAGACGTTTTTCTCAAGTACCCCGACGGCGGCTACTATACTGGCCAGGTGTGGCCCGGATGGTGTCATTTCCCGGACTATACCAAGGACAAAGCACGCAACTGGTGGAAGGAACAACTGAAGCAATACAGTGACCTGGGAATCGAAGGCTACTGGAACGACATGAACGAGATCGCCACCTGGGGACATATGCTTCCTGAAAATGTAGAGTTCGATCATGGCGGAGATCACGTGACTTCACGGAAGGCAAGAAACTTGTATGGGTTGATGATGGCCAGGAGTACCTACGAAGCGACCAAGGCGCTCTTGGGTAAGCGGCCATTCAACCTCACCCGCTCGGGATTCTCAGGCGTGCAGCGCTATGCGGCCGTGTGGACTGGCGACAACGTCTCCTACGATGAGCACATGATGCTTGGTGTGCGAATGGTGAGCAGCATGGGGCTTACCGGAATTCCATTTGCAGGATACGATGTCGGAGGTTTTGTGGGCGAAGCAAGCACAAAGTTGTTTGCCCGTTGGATTTCCATTGGCGCATTCTCCCCTTTCTTCCGTGGTCACACGATGGTCAACAGCCGTGACGCGGAGCCGTGGGCGTTTGGTGAAGAAGTGGAGAATATCTCGCGCAACTTCATCAGGTTCCGTTACCAGCTGATGCCTTATCTATACTCGTTGTTTTACGAGGCATCCCAGACGGGTATGCCGGTGCAACGTTCAATGGCCATCACCGACGCGCACGACCCAAGAGTGTATCAATCCACGTTTCAGCACCAGTACTACTTCGGGCCGTCAATCCTGGTATGCCCTGTCGAGAGCACGAAGGAATTTGTAAAAATATTCCTGCCTGCCGGCAACTGGTATTCACTTTACGATGGGCATGTGCTTGAGGGGGAACGCGAATTGATTGTGGAAAGCCCCGTTCACAAACTGCCGGTCTTCGTAAAGGCTGGCTCCTTGGTCCCCATGCAAGCCCCAGTGATGCACACGCGTGAAGCGGTCACTGAACTCATCTTGCATGTGTATTCTGGGCAGACAAGTTCACAACTTGACTTATATGAAGATGATGGCGTCACCTACGCGTTTGAAAAAGGTGTGTTCAGCCTGCGCAGGCTTACGTACAACGGGTCGGCAAAGAAAGTGACCGTTGGCGCCGCAGAAGGATCTTTTCAGAGCCCTTACAAAACGCTCCGGATCGTCCTTCATGGAACACCCGGGGTGAAGCAACTCATCGTGAATGGAAAGAAAGTTGATGCTTCCACGGCGATCAACGCATTCTTTCTCCCGCTGGAGAAATATGATCCCATCACCGACCCTGACAGCATGGGTGAAGAACCTATTGTAGAAGCCACAGTACCATTGACCCACGACGCCCTCGAAATCACCTGGTGATGCTCCCGATTCAACAACGTCTTTCGAAGTCCTTCTTCGCGATACTCAGTCTCCCATCCACTGCTATGGGATTCGCTCTTTCCGTTCAGATTGCCGCGTTGAGCTGGATTCTTTCCACTCAATACCAACTTGATATTCATGAAGTAGGAATCGTGTGGGCAGCCGGTCCGATCGCCGGTATCGTCGGACAGGTTATTATCGGGATCATCAGCGACAAGACGTGGTTTTGGGGAGGCCGGCGGCGTCCATTCATATGGATCGGCGGGACGCTCGCGGCGCTCAGCCTGCTGGCGTTGCCTAATCTCGGCGCTCTCAGCGAACAAACCGGTGCCTCAATCCTCGCCGTAGCGTTACCCGTAGCATTGCTGCTTGATCTTTCTATCAACATCAGCTTCAACCCAACGCGTTCGATCATCGCCGATGTCACACCAGAGGGCGATAAACGAACGCGCGGCTACACTTGGATGCAGACGATCTCGGGGATGTTCGGCGTGCTCGCCTATGGCATCGGGGCTACGTCCGGCAACTATTCATTAATCTACTTCAGCGTATTCCTGGTTTTTGGATTCAGCGTGTTGCCGCCATTCCTTATTGAAGAACCCCGCAACCTCGAGGCCTCTGCGGAGAAAACGGCTGTGAAATCCGCGTCAAGCTACAGGGATCTTTACAGGATCTATGCTGCCCATGGATTTTGCTGGATCGGCGTGCAGACGATGTTTGTTTATATGATCTTCTATGTGAAACAAAACATGGGCATCGTTTCCGACGAAGGTTCCGGCCAGGTGGTTTCAATCTCCTTCCTGGTCCTAAGCACCGTTGGCTTTCTACTCCCGGCCGCGGTGCTTGAACCACTAGCCAAGCGAATGGGCCGCGTCAGGGTGCACACGCTTTCGATGGCCGCGATGGCTGCGGGATACCTTCTCATTGTCTTATTCGGCCGTGAGCCGTTTTGGGTTTATGTCTTCATGGGAATAGCAGGAATTGGCTGGGCGGCCACCGTCAGCCTGCCTTTTGCCATCATGACGGAAAAAGTGGACAAAGCGAAGATGGGTTTGTTCATGGGAATCTTCAACCTGTCTGTTGTACTCCCACAATTGCTCGTGAGCCTGGTGCTTGGCGGAGTCATCCAGGCTGCTGAGAATAAATCCATCATCTTCATCATCAGCGCGGCTTCATTGGCGATATCGGCGGTATTGTGGACATTCGTTAAGGAAGAAACGGTTGAGAAAGGGCTAACTGGGCCCAGCCCGGGATCGAGTCATTGAGAATCACGCAATGGAGCAGAAACCACATTTGAATTTCTGGCGAATCTGGAACATGAGTTTTGGATTCTTTGGAATCCAGTTCGGCTTCGCCCTACAAAATGGCAATGCGTCCCGTATCCTTACCACCTTCGGCGCAGATGTTGAGCACCTGAGCTGGTTCTGGCTTGCCGCCCCACTCACCGGGATGATCGTTCAGCCCATCATCGGGTACTACAGTGACCGAACCTGGACTGCACTGGGACGTCGACGGCCATACTTCCTTGCTGGATCCATCCTGGCCTCTGCAGCCCTCATGCTCATGCCTAACGCTGATGTCCTGGCTGCCTTGCTTCCCCCGTTGTATATCGGCGCTGGCATCCTCATGGTCATGGATGCCTCCTTCAATATTGCCATGGAACCGTTCAGGGCCCTGGTAGCCGATTTGCTGCCGGCTGATCAAAGGACACTCGGATTTTCTGTGCAGACTTTTCTCATCGGCCTTGGCGCTGTTCTTGGATCCTGGCTCCCCTACATTTTCGCGGAGTGGTTTAGCGTTGAGAAGCAGGCGGCGGCGGGCCTGGTTCCTTACAACGTCACATTATCTTTTTACGTCGGCGCGGTGGTTTTCCTCATCGCCATTCTCTGGACAGTGGTAACGACGAAAGAATTTCCCCCCGAGGAGTATGTAAAGGAGGAAACCACAACGGGCCCCAAAGGCATCTCACAAACATTTGCTGGTTTTGCCAGGACGCCCAAGACCATGAAACAACTTGGCTTGGTGCAGTTCTTCTCCTGGTTTGCTTTGTTTTCGATGTGGGTGTTCACCACATCCGCGGTAGCCACACATGTCTACGGGTTGCCACAGGACGACCGCTCATCGGCAGCGTTCAATGACGCTGCCAATTGGGTGGGGATTATTTTCGGTGTCTACAACGGCGTCTCCGCCTTGTACGCTTTGCTACTTCCGTTTATCGCCGCCAAGCTCGGAAGGAAACAGACGCACGCTCTTTCTCTCCTTGCGGGAGGCATTGGGTTGATCTCCATTTACTTCATCCATGATCCTAAAATCCTCCTCTTCAGTATGGTAGGAGTCGGTATTGCATGGGCGAGCATCCTGGCCATGCCGTACGCGATTCTTGCCGGCGCCATTCCTCCAAAGAAGATGGGTATTTACATGGGCGTGTTCAACTTCTTCATCACGCTGCCACAGATCGTCAACGGACTCGTGGGCGGACCTATTGTGAAACACGTATATGGTTCCAACGCCATCTTCGCCATCGTAATGGCTGGAGTCTTTCTTTTGCTGGCAGCTTTTTCCGTACGCTTTGTGGAAGATCGGGATGATCCGATAGCAGCTCATTAGGAAAATCACAAAATCAAATAAATCACAGTATGGTATTCAAAAACGCCATCAGCTGGTTCGAGATCCCTACCAGGGACCTCAACCGCGCACAGGCTTTTTATGAGTCTGTTTTTCAGATCAAGATGTCAGCCATTGACACCGACCCCATCAAAATGCGCCTCTTTCCACTGGAGAATCCAATGGGGGGCGTTGGCGGTTCACTAGTCTTTAACGACAAGTTTTACAAGCCATCGTCAACGGATGGTCCTCTTATTTACCTCAATGGAAACCCTGACCTCCAGGTCTTCCTGGATCGGGTGGAGAAGGCCGGTGGCAAGGTCCTGGTTCCCAAGACAAATATCTCGCCGGAGTATGGCTATATGGGCATGTTCATTGACACGGAAGGCAACCGGATAGCATTGCATAACGTCCCGGATTCCAAATGAGGTTTCGATTTGTCTTTCTTCTTCTCTTTTCTTCCCTGGCTTGCGAGGGCCAGAACTACTCTGCCTATCAAAAAGCGTTGAAAGAATTGTCGGCTTTCGCGAAGAAAGACTCCCTGAAAATTCAATCAAAGGTGGACGCCTGGTGGAATAAGCGAAAGAAGGCGGGTCAAATCCCCCTGGTTGCCAACGATTCGGTCACCTTCCTCTACCGGGGCACCGCCACATCGGTTGCCTGGGCAGGTGACTTCAACGGCTGGGGATCGAAGCCCTTCAACAACCAAGGCCGGAGGATTCGAAACACTTCGATCTGGATTCTGTCCGCCTCATTCCCCGCGACCTCGCGGCTCGATTATAAAGTCATCATCAACGGCAAGGATTGGGTCCTGGATCCCGACAACCCGAACTACCAGTATGCGGGTGTTGGCGGAGGCACACCCAATTCAGAGTTGCGGATGCCGGCGTGGAAGCGCGACCCGGCCCAGGTGGAGAAACCCAATGTTGCGAAGGGAACATTGATCGCAAAGTCAATCCTGAGCACGCAGTTGGGATATGAGATCCGTTACATTGTCTACACGCCAGCCGGGAGTCCCGCCGACACAAAATTGCCAGTACTCTATGTCACTGACGGCAGCGAGTATCTTGACGCCAGGCTTGGCAACATGGCCTTGGTACTCGACAACTTGGTTTACAGGAGGACGATGCCCCTCAAGGTGGTTTTCGTAGATGCACGTGATCCGGCCGACCTTTCGAAAAACCGTCGAATGCAGGAGCTGGCCCTCAACGAAAAATACCTTAAGTTCTTTACAGATGAACTGATCCCTGCAGTTGAAGGTGCGGATGCAACAAGCAACTCTCCATATCGCGGAATTCTAGGCACATCCCTGGGGGGTCTGAACGCAGCTTACTTTTCGTTCATGAGACCGGACCTTTTTCCCCGTTGCGGAATCCAATCGCCTGCCTTCTGGTACAAGCCGGAAATCTTCGACCTTGCCACCAAGAATACGGTGAAGCTAAGTATCGCCATGACGTCAGGCACAATCAACGACACTTCCACGGAAGCCCGGAAAATGAAGGAGACGCTTGACCGGCAGGGCAGCACGTGCGACTACGTTGAAGTTTCAGAAGGGCACTCCTGGGGCAACTGGCGCAATCTACTGGATGACATCCTGGTAGAACTCTACCCTGCCATAGTCATTCGCTAGCCGTTGGCGTTGTCTTCAAATGCCTTAAATTAGGCATTGATTTTGCCACCTTTCATTGATGAAAAAACTCTACGTCCTCCTCTTAGCTATCGGTGTGATCCAGGCCTGTACCTCAGGCAAGGCTGCGCTCTCCCATGGAAACTATTACGAGGCAGTTCTTGAATCCGTAAACCGGCTTCGAAGCAGCCCGGACAACAAGAAGGCCAAGATGGTCCTTGAACAGGGCTATCCTCTTGCGGTAGAGTATATCGAAACGGGGATCAAGAACAACATTTCCGCCGACGATCCCAGAAAATGGCGTAGCGCCGTGAAGGGTTACGAGCAGATCAACTACATGAACGACCAAATCAAGACCTCGCTGGGCGCCATGAAGGTGATTACCCAACCTCAGACTCGCTTCACTGAACTGAAAGAGGCCAAATCAAAAGCCGCGGAGGAGACTTATGCAGAAGGCATTACCGCGCTGATGAAAAACACGCGGGAGGATTCCAAGCGGGCATACTTCAATTTCAAGGAAGCGAACACCTACGAACCCGGCTACCGGGAATCCATTGAGATGATGACGCAAGCGGAGTTTAATGCCACGCTCCGTGTAGCCTATGAGGAAATAAACGGCTCGACCATAAACTACAGCCTGCAGCCTTCCATCAATTCGATCAAACGTCAATTTCTCAGCCTCCGGCCTGTCTCCCAAAAAGATACCGTGCCCCCGCACCAACTCCTGCGTGTCGTGTTCAATGGCTATCGCGAAGAAGGCTCCGCGCGGGTGACGTCATCCACGGAAAATCTCTCACGCGAAGTAAAGATTGGAGAGAAGAAAGACGCTGCCGGCAAGGTGACTGACGTGATGAAAACCGTGACTGCCAAGATTATTTATTTTAAGAAAACGAAAAGCGGGCGCAGCAATTCAATGCTTACCATCACGGATGCGGAAAACCAGGCGGTGTTGAAAAATGAGAATATTGAAGGTCGTTCCAACTGGCAGTACGAATGGGCGACCTACACCGGCGACATTCAGGCCTTGAACCAAAACCAGCAGAACCTCTGCAAATTGAGGGAGGCCTCTCCAAATGACCGGGAGTTATTCCAGCAGGCCATGAAAAACCTGGAAACGAACCTCGAACGAACGCTGAGGGATTTTTACAGCCAATACTGAAAGGTTTCTTTCATTTTTTCGTCAAACCTTTTAAGAATCAAAATGGTTAGACCATCATGAAGAACACGCTTTTTGCCGCATTTCTCGTCGTCCCGATGGCTATCGGGATGGCCGTAACAGCTTCTGCCCAGGCCCCAAACGCAAATCCGAAACCCATGACATCGACTAAAGACCAGTTGGCCACCTTCGGCGGGGGCTGTTTCTGGTGTACCGAAGCCGTATTTCTTTCAGTAAAAGGGGTTAGCCATGTGGAATCGGGGTATGCCGGCGGCACGGTAAAAAATCCCTCCTACAAAGAAGTCTGCACCGGACTCACCGGTCACGCCGAAGTGACGCGGATCACCTTTGATCCCGCCGTCGTGTCGTACGAAGAGCTCCTGGAGATCTTCTGGAACACCCATGACCCAACCACCTTGAATAAACAGGGAGCCGACGAAGGAACTCAGTACCGCTCCGTTGTATTCTACCACGACGAAGCCCAGAAAAAAACCGCTGAGCAATACAAGAGCCAGCTGGAAGCTTCAAAAGTGTTCCCCAGCCGAATCGTCACGGAGATCAGTCCTTTGACTAACTACTACCCGGCCGAGGACTATCACCAGAATTACTTTGCCCTGAACCCCAATGCGGGGTACTGCCAGTATGTGATCCGGCCGAAGGTGGAGAAGTTCAGGAAGCAGTTCCAAAAAAAGCTCAAATAGACCTTGATGGAAGGATGAAAGGATGGCCTTGAAATACAGTAAACCAGTGTATTTGATCCTTTAATCAGGCTAATCCTTCCATCAAGGTCTTTTCTTTACCTTTTATGTACCTGTTGAAACCTGCGCGGCGTTATACCCGTAAGAACACATGTAGAGTAAACACTCTCATAGGTTTAGGTTTAGGTACAAAATACCCTGGCAGGCGGCCGGGGTATTTTGATTTTTGGACTGGGATGGTGGGATTTTTTGGGACGAACATGATAATTTGATGCCTATGAGAACTAGACTCCTGACGGTGCCAACCCTGGCACTACTGATATTTACTGTTCAAGGCTGCCTTTCGCAACCCAAGAAGGCGGAGGGCAAAAAGGATGAGCCCAAGACCCAAACATTAAAAGTGACCAAGACCGACGAGGAGTGGAAGAAACTCCTAACACCAATTCAATTCGAGGTTCTTCGGAAGAAGGGCACGGAGCGCGCCTTTACGGGGGCGCTTTGGGATAACCACGAAAAAGGTCAGTACAAATGCGCCGGCTGTGGCCAGTTGCTATTCGATTCCGAAACAAAATTTGAATCAGGCACCGGGTGGCCCAGTTTCTACCAGCCTATCGTTCCCGAGGCCGTTGCCACTGAATCTGACCACAGTTACGGAATGGTACGAGACGAAGTCAACTGCAGCCGCTGCGGCGGGCATCTGGGCCATGTGTTTGATGATGGCCCCAAGCCGACAGGGCTGAGGTATTGCATGAATTCCGCTTCACTCACCTTCGATAAAGCACCCAAGTAGGTCAGCGCGGGACCTTTATGCCCGCAGATTTTCGCAGATTGAAGACGCAGATTTGCGCGGATAAATGCAATCTGATCTGCGTAAATCCGCGTGTATTAGATCTGCGGCAATCTGCAGGCAAAGAACCCGCACCCCAAGTCAACTATTCGTTTTCATAGGTACTTACACTCCCCCAGTACAAGCATTGGCCGAGCGCCCAGCACCTAGTGCCCAGAGCCGAGTATTTTCGTAACTTTTCAACAAATCCACTACTATGTGCCGCCTCATGGCGTATCGCGGGACGCCGATTATCATCGACAACCTGCTGTACAAACCGAAGAACTCACTCATCAATCAAAGTCTTCACGCCCGGGAGATCGAAGAACCGCTCAACGGGGATGGCTTTGGTGTCGGATGGTACGTTCCTGACGTTAACAATGAACCCGTGACCTTCGTGTCGGTAAACCCGGCCTGGAGCAACCGGAACCTCAGGAATCTGGCTCCCAAGGTGAGAGCCGGGTGCATGATCGCCCACGTGCGGGCGGCCAGTGTGGGGGAAGTTTCAGAATCGAACTGCCATCCCTTTCAATACAAGAATCTGCTGATGGCACACAATGGAGGTATTGAGGAGTTCAACAAAGTGAAACGAAGACTCCGCGAGCCACTTTCCAATGAAATGTACAATTGGATTAAGGGGCAAACAGATTCCGAGCACATCTTCGCTTACCTGGTAAACCATCTGAACAAGCACCACAAGACGGTGACCACAGACGCAGTCGCCGATGCCTTTGAAAATACCTTTGGTTATTGCAAGCAGATCATGGCCGAAACGGGTGTCACCGAGGCCGCCTACTTGAACATGTGTGTCAGCGATGGCACCTTCATCGTAGCGACGCGGTGGTGCAGCGATCCGAAGGAGGAGCCACTTACCATGTATCATTCCGAAGGCAGCCGCTACGTAGTCGAAGACGGTACAACGCGCCTTGAGGCTCCAAAAGATGATGACAATGCCGTACTGGTCGTTTCTGAAAAGTTGACCGACGGCCCGCAGTGGACGATGATCCCCAAGAATCATCTCGTCATGGTCGAACCTGACTTGAATGTCCGGGTCAAAGCCATCAACGCCTAAGCTTGATTTAATCCGTGTTAATCCGTGCAATCCGTGGCAAATGATGTCGTCATTGTCGGCGGCGGCATTGTGGGATTGGCAACAGCGCTCCAGCTGCAACGCGCCAAACCTAAGACCGGCATCCTTCTCATTGAGAAAGAGGACTCTCTCGCCAAACATCAAACTGGCAACAACAGTGGAGTCATTCACTCTGGCCTTTACTACAAGCCCGGAAGCCTAAAGGCCACGAACTGCATCCGCGGTTACAATCTCCTCGTCGAGTTTTGCCGTGCAGAAGGAATTCCCTTCGAACTCTGTGGGAAGATCGTTGTCGCCACCGAACCAGCTGAGCAACCACTGCTCAACAACCTTTACGAAAGAGGGATTCAGAACGGGCTTACCGGGATGAAGCGCCTCCGCCAGGAAGAGTTGAAAGAGTACGAGCCGCATGTGGCAGGTATTGAAGGGATCTTTGTGCCTCAGACAGGAATCGTAGACTTCAAACGAGTTGCCGCGAAGTACGGCGAACTGCTGCAGGGCAATGGTGGACAGATCAGGCTTGGCGAAAGGGTGATTTCCATCAAGAAAGGTGAAGTGATTACGGATCGCGGAACGCATCCAACAAACCTTGTAATCAACTGTGCCGGACTGTACTCCGACAAGGTGGCGGCCATGACCGTTCCGGGGTTGAACGTCCGCATCATTCCATTCCGAGGCGAGTACTACAAACTGCGGAAGGAGAAGGAATACCTCGTAAAGAATCTCATCTATCCTGTTCCCGATCCCAACTTCCCCTTCCTAGGCGTACACTTCACACGCATGGCGAAAGGTGGCGTAGAGGCGGGTCCAAATGCTGTGCTTGCCTTTAGCCGGGAAGGCTATAGCAAGTCGGATATCCGGCTTGGTGAACTGGCAGAAACGCTGGCATGGCCAGGCTTTCAGAAAGTTGCGAAGAAATACTGGCGTACTGGCTTCGGAGAGATTTACCGGTCGTTTTCAAAGGCCGCATTCACGCGCGCACTGCAGAAACTCATTCCAGAGATTCAATCGAATGATTTAGTCGAAGGCGGTGCCGGGGTGCGGGCTCAGGCTTGCGACAGGCAAGGTGGACTTGTTGACGACTTTATGATTCTTGAATCTGAGGGGGCGATCAATGTGTGCAATGCACCGTCGCCGGCGGCTACTTCGTCGCTAGCTATTGGGGAGACCGTGGCGGGGTTGGCGCTGAAGCGGCTGTAAGCCACGGACTTGTACTGAGCTTTGTCGAAGTATTACACGGATTTACACAGATTAGATTACCCACCGGACGACTCGCTTTCTTCTCATTCAAGCGTAAACGAGCTTCTCAATACCGTCGCAGCTTGATCGAAGTGCGTCATCTGAACCAGTATGTAGTCCGTGTCGTAGGTACTGATCACAAAGATTGGGATTCTGCTGTCTGCCAAGACCTTTGAAATCGAAGCTACAATCCCTGTCAACGAAAAGTCCAACGGACCTTCAACTTTGAACGCTCTCCAATGCTCCTGTCTCTTCACAACGGGTGGGACGAGTGCCTGATCGCAGACGATGGAGAGTTCCTCGGGTGTTCTGTTGATCGAGAAGAAGCTTGATGCGTGCACCCAGGATGGAATCTCGCTACCTGGTTCCAGTTGGCAAATAGCCAGCGTGTTGGAGAGTATGGACAGTTTCAGATTTTTCGACATGGAGGAAAAAAGCTAAAGGCTAAAAGCTAAAAGCTGAAGGCGAATGCATCACGATACTACCAAGGGCCCTTCTGTTTGACTTGATAAAAGCGTTTGCCGTCAAATCGATAAAGACCTTGCCCTGTACCCCACCACATGTTGCCTGATTTATCCTGATACATGCTTTGCACACAGCAATTCAAACCGTCGGCAGGTGTAAACACTGTAAACGCTTTTGGATTTGGTAGTGGAACGGAAGGGTCAAATCGGGTCGTACTGCCGCGGGCTGTAACCCAAATTATTCCAGACTGTTCGATAATTATGCCCCAAAATTCAGTTCCTCCAAGTCCGTCTTTGGAGGTGTACTCCGTAAAGGTTTTCCCACCTGCCGTGAGCGAAGCCGAAGGGTCGTATTTGCAGATGCCATTCTTCATCGTAAACCACATGTTCCCGGCTTTGTCCTGTGCAAGGCCACCCGCATAGTTATCTCCCAACCCTTCCTTTTCTGCAAGATTGGTAATGGTCTTTCCATCATAGCGAAAGACACCATTCTTGGAAGAAGCAAACCAAATGTTCCCGCTTTTGTCCTCCATAATGCCTGTAACATTTACAGGAGGAAGCTCTTGAAACAATGAAAAGCTTTTACCGCCCTTGCTATCGGCAACTGGATCATACTGGTAAACGCCGGCATGTGTGCCTACCCAAATTGTACCTGATTTGTCAACAAGGATGCCCTTCCTGGTTATATCGATATGGCTCAGGCCATCCTTTTGACTATAGTTTCTAAAGGTTCTACCATCATACTTATAGACGCCCTCATCGGTACCAAACCAGAGATTGCCATTTTTATCCTCATTGATAGCGTAAACACTGCTGTTAACAAAGCCGTCAAGGTGAGAAAAGTAAGTCAGCGTCTTTC
>CAZJWV010000018.1:0-55294 GCA_964549855.1 uncultured Ohtaekwangia sp.
GCTTTCGCCGCGGCGACGACTTCAGCAACGCTCGGCAGCGCCAGCTTTTCAAGAAAGATGCAATTAGCCAGGAGGAATATGACAATGCCCTCAATCGGCTCAACACAACCATCTCGGATATCAAGCTTCTCGAGGCACAATTGCAGAAGACGCGCGTCTATGCACCCTTCGATGGGATTATCGGACTTCGTTATGTAAGCACCGGGGCATACATCTCGCCCTCCACCGTGATCGCGACCCTCTATAATAACTCCCCGGCCAAAATTGATTTCGCCGTCCCCAGCCGATACAGTTCGCAGATTACCCCAGGCAAGAAGATCCGATTCACCATCGAGAATGACACCGCGAGGGTGTTTGCCGGCGAAGTCTATGCGCTGGAACCCCGCATCAATGAGGAGACCAGGACCCTGAAACTAAGGGCACTTGCGGACAACTCAAAAGGGCTGCTGATCCCAGGCCAGTTCGTCAAGGTAGACCTGATCCTGGATTCAAAGTCGAACGCGCTTTTGGTCCCCACACAGGCTGTAATTCCTGACCAAAGCGGGCAGAAGGTATTTGTAGCTCGGAATGGCCGGGCCGTCGAGATTCCTGTTGAAACAGGAACGCGCACAAACCTGAGACTTGAGGTCCTTTCAGGTCTCCAGCCGGGGGATACTGTTATTACCACCGGCATTCTACAAATGCGGAACGGACTTCCCGTCCAGGTTGTTAAAATCAATTGACAGACTATGGCTAGCCTTTCCACTACCAGTATTGACCGGCCCGTCCTGGCGATTGTGTTCTCGCTGGTCATCATGCTGTTTGGCTACATCGGATTCTCCTTCCTGGGAATCCGGGAATTCCCCAGCGTGGATCCACCCGTTGTCACGGTTAGCACCGCTTACATTGGCGCTAACGCCGACGTGATTGAATCTCAAATCACTGAGCCGCTTGAAGACGCGATCAATGGCATCGCCGGTATCCGCACCCTGACGTCGGTTAGCCGCGAAGGAAGAAGTACGATCACGGTTGAATTTGAACTTGGAGTTAATATCGAGGCTGCCGCTAACGACGTGCGTGACAAAGTTTCCGGATCCCTCTTCAATCTTCCCCGCGACGTCGATCCTCCTGTAGTTGAAAAGGCAGATGCTGATTCATCGCCCATCATCTTCCTCTCCGTAGCCAGCGACAAACGCGACCTGCTTGACCTGTCGCGCATAGGCGAGGTTATGTTTAAGGAACGACTTCAGACAATTCCCGGTGTAAGCTCCGTACAGGTATGGGGAGCCCGCCGCTACTCAATGCGCCTTTGGATGGATCCCATCAAGCTGGCATCCCTCCGCCTGGCCCCCACGGATGTACTCCAGGCCCTGAACCGTGAAAACGTGGAGTTACCCTCCGGCCGTGTGGAGGGGCGCAATACGGAATTGACAGTGCGCACGATGGGCCGGCTCACCACCGTGAACGATTTCAACGACCTCATCATCAAAGATGACGGCGATAACATCGTCCGCTTCAGTGATGTAGGATATGCCCAACTCTACCCGGAGAATGACCGGACGTTGCTCCGCCGCGATGGAAAACCGGGTATCGCGCTTGCGGTGGTTGCCCAACCGGGCGCCAACAACATCGAGATCGCAGACCGGCTCTACAAGAAACTTGAACAGATCCAGGCCGACCTTCCTCCCGACATCAAGTACTATATGAGTTGGGACTCGACCCAATTCATCCGGAGCTCGATTCGGGAGGTCGAAGAGACCGTGCTCATTGCGTTCTGTCTTGTACTTTCTGTGATTTTCTTCTTCCTGCGCGATTGGCGCACCACGATAATCCCCATTGCCACGATCCCGATTTCACTCGTGGGTTCCTTCTTTGTGATGTACCTCCTCGGCTTCACCATCAACGTGCTCACCCTGCTTGCCATCGTATTGGCCATTGGCCTCGTGGTTGACGATGCCATTGTGGTACTTGAAAACATCTATGTGAAGATCGAGGAAGGCGAAGATCCCATGGAGGCCGCCAAGCGCGGTTCAGTTGAAATATACTTTGCCGTTATCTCGACCACCATTTCCGTTGTGGCCGTTTTCCTGCCCGTCATTTTCCTCCAAGGACTTACCGGTCGACTTTTCCGTGAATTTGGGCTCGTTGTAGCCAGCTCGGTAGCTATCTCAGCCTTTGTGTCGCTTACCCTCACGCCGATGATGAGTTCACGGTTGCTGAAACGCCGGGAGCAACAACCGTGGCTCTACCGGAAGACGGAACCCTTCTTCCAATGGCTCACAGCGAGTTATTCCAGCGCACTGGAGTCGTTCATGCGCCGGCGAGGGCTCGCTTTCTTCATCGTCGCCATTTCCGGTGGGCTGATCGTCTACTTTTGGCAAAGTCTTCCCAAAGAGTTGGCCCCGCTGGAGGACCGTGGCGAATTCCGCATCATGGCGCAGGGAGCCGAAGGAGCAACCTATGAGTATATGGACGGGTATGTTGTGGACATCACGAACTTTCTGCAACGTGAAGTTCCGGAGCATTCCGGCTTGGTAAGTGTCACGGCCCCAGGCTTCGGCACAGTGGGCGTGAATTCCGGAATGGTACGCGTAATCCTGAAAAATGCCGATCAGCGCGAGCGAACTCAGCAACAAATCGTGGATGATGTGACCGTTCAGGCTCGACAGTTCAGCGGAGTACGTACCTACATCACGCAGACACTGACCATTGGCGGTGATCGGCGCGGTGGCTTCCCTCTCCAGTTTGTCATCCAGGCCTCGAGCCTGGACAAGCTAAAGAGCGTCCTTCCTGCCTTCATGGCCAAGGCTGGCGAAAGTCCGAAGTTTACTTTCCTTGACCTGGATCTCAAATTCAACAAACCGGAGATCAACATTAGGATAGACCGTGACAAGGCGCGAAACATCGGTGTAAACGTTCTCGACATCGCACAAACGCTCCAGTTGGGGTTGAGTGGCACTCGGTTCGGCAACTTCATCATGGACGGGAAACTGTACCAGATCATTGGACAGGTAGAGCGCAAGGACCGGAACGAACCGCTGGACCTGAAATCGCTCTATGTGAAGAACAAAAATGGTGAGCTCATTCAACTGGACAACCTGGTGACGATGCATGAGGAGAGCAATCCTCCACAACTTTATCGTTTCAATCGCTATTCTTCCGCAAAAATCCAGGCACAACTCGCCCCTGGTGTGGCACTGGGTGAAGGAATTGTGGAGATGACGCGCATAGCCGACGAAGTGCTCGACGAAACCTATACCACCAGTCTCGACGGAGCTTCACGGGAGTTTGCCGAAAGTTCTTCCAGCATTTACATGGCGCTTGTCATTGCGCTGGCCATCATCTACCTGGTACTTGCTGGCCAATTCGAAAGTTTCAAGGATCCCTTCGTGATCATGTTTACCGTTCCCCTGGCCCTGGCCGGTGCGCTGTTCACCTTGTGGTATTTCAACCTTACGTTGAACATCTTCAGCCAGATCGGCATCATCATGCTCATTGGGCTGGTGACCAAGAACGGTATCCTCATCGTGGAGTTCGCCAACCAGCGGAAGGAGCAAGGGTTGGGCGTGATGGAGGCAGTTATTGGCTCGGCTGAATCACGTTTCCGGCCTATCATTATGACAAGCTTGTCGACCATGCTTGGGATTCTGCCCATCGCCCTGGCGTTGGGTTCCGGATCAGAAAGCCGGACTTCCATGGGCATCGCGGTGATCGGGGGTATGTTGTTCTCTACCTTACTGACACTCTTCGTGATCCCGGCAGTCTATTCTTACCTCTCGTCGGCGCATGCCAAAGCGACGGCACCGGTTTCTAAGTAAACAAATTGGGCGCGGCCCAAACCACCCAGCCGTAGCCGGCAAATCGAATAATCCTGGAGATGCAAATCAGCAGGAATTTGTCGATTGGTGTATTCACTGAGCCTGCCAGCATGCACGTTGCCGAGAACGGTACTGGGGTAACAGCGCCCACAAGGACCAGGTACAGTCCATACGTTTTCAATTTTTGATCATACTGCTTGAGCCAGCGCTCATGAATCGCTTTGTAAAAGGGCGACTTTGAAAAGAAACGACCTATATAGAAGCCCAGCACGCCAGCAGCGTAAGAGATCAGCGTCAGGTACGTAAGGTTGATCACATACTCTGAAAGCACTCCTTTGGTTTGCCAGATCAGCATGAAGGCCTCCGGCGGAATAATTCCGAAGACTATTTCAGAGATGGTAAAGATGGTAAGTAACAGTGGCAGGTTTTCACCGATAACATTGATCTCCTCCTGATAGGCGGAGATTTCTTCAGCGAACACGATAAAGACAATGAGGATGATAGCAAACCAAATCAGGCCCCGTCTGAGATTTTTCCAAAGGAAACTACTCTTGGTCTCTTCTGTTTCAATCATCCTTAGTTGAGGATAGGGTGGCGTCGGTAAGGCCTGGAGTCATCAAATAATTTCCGGTACGTAGTGTGGCGCTTGCTCACATGACCACCCACTTGCTCGACGACTTGAATCATTTTCGGATTAAAGTCGCCAATCCAGTTCATTTCATATTCAAGGTAAGGCATCTTCCCCGATTGAAAAAGTTTCCTGGCCTCCATCACCATTGCGCCATCGACACCTCTTCCCTGGTGCTCCGGGACAACGCCAAAAAGAATCCCGAAAGCCTTGCGGTTGGGCCGAAACAGTTTCACCCAAAGAAACCTGAGCAAGCCGAGACCGCTGAGCGATCCATTGACATGCTTGAACCACTGGTTGATCTCGGGTAAGGAAAGAAAGAAAGAAATGGGTTCTCCCTTGTAGAAACCAAACCAGAGGAGCCGAACGTCGAGGATAGGTTTCATCTGCTTGACCAGGAGCTTTGCCTGCGCGGAGGAGAGCTCCGGGTTTTCAGCCCGGTTGGCCCAAGCCTGGTTATACACTGAACGGATGTACTCCGGCAAAAGCTTCAACTCGCTTTTTGCAAGATGCCTAAAACTGAAGTCCGGATTGCCCTCAAACAGGCTGGCTTTGTATGCCAGTCGATCTGATACCGGTTCCATCACATCGCGCAAGTACGTCAGCTGGCTGAAGTACAGGCGAAATCCATACGCTTCGAAGAAATCCTTATAATAAGGCAGCTGATAATTACATTGATAGTTCGGTTCGCGATCATAGCCTTCTACCAACAGGCCCCACCACTTTTCGCGGCTGCCGAAATTGATGGGGCCATCCATGGCTTCCATCCCCCGGCTGGCCAACCACTCGCGACATTGATCAAACAGGCGGAAGGCAACAGCTTGATCGTTGACGCACTCAAAAAAACCCATGCCTCCGGTAGGCTGGTCATTCCCTTTGTTAACAATGCGCTTCAGGATAAAGGCGGCCACCCGACCCTGGGTTACTCCGTGCTCGTCGCGCAGAATCCAGCGCACACATTCTCCTTCACGAAATGATTTGTTTTTCTCCGGGTCAAATACAGCCTCCACGTCTTTGTCCAGCGGGCGGATCCACTGGGGAACATTCCGGTAAAGCCGTATTGGCAGTTGGATAAACGCGCGGATATCTTCCTGCGTCTTTACTTCGGAGACGACCATAGACTAGCCAGGCAAGATACTGGTTATTTCGGAATCAGGTTTGGGATACGAATGGTGAACCGGGTTCCCACTCCTGCCTCACTTTGCACGTCGATGGTGCCGGAAAGTCGCTCGATGGCGTTACGTACGATGTAAAGGCCAAGGCCGCTTCCGTCGGAGCGATCACTCGCACGGAAGAACATCTCAAAAATCCGCGGCACAAGGGCCGACTCCACACCGATTCCGTTGTCGCTGACATCGATTTCGCAATGGTGGCGCGTTACCCGCACGATTACTTTCACGAGAGGTCTTTCACCGTCGGTCCTTCTGTATTTGATGGCATTCGACAACAGGTTACGAAAAACCTCTCCCAATCGCCACCGATCGCTAAACAACTCCTCGCCTTTCACTTCTCCGATCCTCTCTATTTCGTCAGTACCGGCGAGAAAATTCAAGTCGTCAAACGTCTTTGCAATGAGTTCATGCATGTCGACCAGGTCGACGGTTACATCCATCTTCAGATTCTTCGAGTGACTCAATACGTCGCTGATGAAATGGTCTAACTGCATCGCCTTCTCACCCATGAGCTTTACATACTCCGACAAGTCATCGCGGTTTCCTGGCATCGCAGCAAGATGAGCCAGTCCAAGCACCGAGGACAGGGGTGCCCGTAAATCGTGTGAGACCTTGTAGACGAAATTGTCCAACTCCGCATTCCTGATTTTTAGCTCCTCCTCAACCCGTTTGCGCTCCGTGATGTCGACGTACATGCCGAAGATTCCAATCTTTTCGTCCCTGAGCATGACGGGCACGCCGTAAATGATCACGGGAACAGAACCGCCACCCTTGCGGTGGCGCACGGTTTCTACCCGAATTACTTTGTTCGCGGTAATGTGATTGTTGATCTCGTCGCCTTCTTGTTCCAGCTCAGACGGCACGATGGCATCGGTTAGCGTCTTGCCCACGAGGTCGTTATATGTAAATCCAAACAGTCTCTCAAACCCCCGATTCAATTGTACCACCTCGCTCCTTTCGTTGAGCAGTACGATGGCGAGCGGGCTGTTCTGGAAGAGTTCAAAGAAAAGTGTTTCGGTCCTCTGATAACCAGCTTCCGCCCTTTTGCGCTCAGTGATATCTGTAAAGATTACTTGCATGGCCGGCTCTCCCTCATACACATAGGGGAACCCCACGCTTTCAACAATGAGTTCAGAGCCATCGAGGCGTACAAATTTGGTTTCACGGAGCGGAACGGGTTTGCCGTCCAGTGCGGTTTGCACCCTGCTCCTGACAGCTTCCGCATGATCCGGGTGGATAAACTTGAATCCCTCCGCCCCAATGAGGTCAGCGGGCGATGCAGCACCGATCAACCGCGCCGCGTGCTGATTTGCGAAACGGATAAAGCCGCCACTGAAAATAACTATCCCAAGTGGGAGCTGCTCTACAAGGTTGCGGTAGCGGTTATCGGTGAGTGCGGAGTGAGCTTCGAGCTTCTTCGACTCAGTGATATCTGAAAAGATTCCATACTGTACGATGGTGCCGTCGTCTTTTCGGGTGGGTGTGCTCTTTACCTCAATCCACTGGTAACCACCTCTTCCGCGCGCTCGTCCTTTCCAACTCCAACCTTTCACCTCGCGAACACTTTCCTCCACGCTTTGTTGAAAACATTCGAGGTCATCGGGGTGGATGTACCGATCAATGGACAAATGTCCTTCTACAATTTCATCAGGCCGAAGGCCGAGCAATTCTTCGCAGCGGGGACTGATGTAGGTAAATCCACGACGCCCATCCGGGTAGAAGGTGTATTCGAAGACCACCACGGGAAGGTGGTCCATGACATTGCCTAGGTCGTTTCTGAGAACCTGCGTCAGTGACATGGTGGCGTCAAAAGTACGCCGGTACCCCCTATCAGGTGCGGGTATGTAAGAAAGGATGTAAATGTGAAGAAATCAGGGTAAAAGCCGCACAGCGGGACCCCAGGGGGCTTTCTCCCAGTGCCGTTAGGCCGACTTCAGCGCTTCGGCGCCTGCCACAATCTCCAGGATTTCCTTCGTTATCGCGGCCTGGCGAGTGCGGTTGTAAGTCAGCCGAAGTTCTTTCAAGATCTCGCCCGCATTCTCGCTCGCCTTATCCATGGCCGTCATCCGGGCACCATTTTCAGACGCACCCGAATCCAAAAGCGTTTTAAACAATTGAACCTTCAGCGACTTCGGAATAAGCCCTGTCATGATCTCGGTCCGGTTGGGCTGAAAAATGTAATCGTTATCCTGCTTTTTCTGTGTCGCCATAGGAAGAACCGGCAGGAATTGCTCTATAGTAAGCACCTGCGTTGCCACGTTCTTGAATTGGTTGTACACGATTTCGATCTTGTCGTAGGTACCGGCCTGGAAACTATCCATCAGGTAGGTGGCTACAACCGAAGCTGTTTCATACGTCAAACCATGAAACAGTCCGACAAAATCTCCTTGAACCGGATAGCCTCGCTTCGTAAAAAAATCGCCCGCCTTCTTTCCGATGGGGAGTATCGTTACATTTTTCCTGGCGTGCTGGTTGCCGTACTTCTCTTGTATTTGCCTTAACACACCCTTGATGGTATTGGTGTTAAAGGATCCACAGAGACCACGGTCTGAACTGATGGCTACAATCAGGACCTTCTCTTCCTTTCGAACCTTGCTGAACCAGTTATCCCCATCGGTGGTGCCCGAGGAGAGATTCTGAAGAATTCCCGTCATCTTCTTTGCAAACGGTCGCATCTGGATGATTCGATCCTGCGATTTGCGAAGCTTCGCCGCGGCGACCATTTTCATGGCCTTCGTGATCTGCTGTGTGCTGACCACCGAACTGATCCGGGTCTTAACTTCTTTTAGGCTGGCCATGTTATTGCATCTTCCAGTTCAGCACTAGTACCGGCTGGCCAATTCAAGGCCAGATTTCTTTATCGTTTCAAGGTCGGCGTCTTCCAACTTCCCGGCGCGAAGGTTGTCCAATACGCCGCGATGCTGGTTTCGCATCAACTCAAGAAAATCTTTTTCAAATTCTTTAACCTTTGCCACGGGCACCTTGTCGAGGTAGCCGCGGGTGGAGGCAGTGATAATGGCCACTTGCTCTTCCACAGGTACCGGCTCGTACTGGGGTTGTTTCAAAACCTCGGTGTTGCGGCGTCCTCGTTCAATGGTCAATTTCGTCGAGGCGTCCAGGTCGGATCCGAACTTTGAAAAGGCTTCGAGTTCCCGGAACTGCGCCTGGTCCAGTTTCAAGGTTCCGGCCACCTTCTTCATTGATTTGATCTGGGCTGAGCCTCCCACGCGAGAAACGGAGATACCCACGTTGATGGCAGGGCGAATACCCGAGTTGAAAAGGTTAGTCTCCAGGAAGATCTGGCCATCAGTGATCGAGATTACGTTAGTCGGGATGTATGCCGACACATCGTTGGCCTGGGTTTCGATGATGGGTAGCGCCGTGAGCGAGCCGCCTCCTTTTACGAGGTGTTTGATACTCGGGGGCAGGTCATTCATTTGGCGAGCCAATCCATCGTTATTGATAATCTTGGCTGCGCGCTCCAGCAGGCGTGAGTGAAGATAAAATACATCGCCAGGGTACGCCTCGCGGCCCGGGGGCCGGCGAAGGAGCAGCGACACCTCACGATAGGATACGGCCTGCTTGGAAAGGTCATCATAAATCACAAGCGCAGGTCGGCCGGTATCCCGGAAAAACTCCCCGATAGCTGCGCCGGTGAATGGAGCAAAGTACTGCATCGGCGCGGGGTCTGATGCGGAAGCCGAAACGATGACCGTATACTTCATGGCGCCGGCGCGCTCCAGGGTGTTGGCCACCGTGGCTACCGTAGATGCCTTTTGCCCGATGGCTACGTAAATACAATATACCGGCTTACCATTTTCAAAGAATTCGCGCTGGTTAATGATCGTGTCGATCGCGACAGCGGTCTTGCCCGTTTGGCGGTCGCCGATGATCAATTCACGCTGACCGCGGCCGATGGGGATCATGGAGTCAATGGCCTTGATGCCGGTCTGCAGTGGTTCGTTCACTGGCTGCCGATAGATAACACCCGGAGCTTTCCTCTCCAGCGGCATTTCAAACACCTCACCTTTCAATGGTCCCTTTCCGTCGATGGGTTTGGCCAGCGTGTCTACCACACGGCCCAGCACGCCCTCACCCACATTGATAGAAGCAATCTTTCCGGTGCGCTTCACGGTTGCGCCCTCCTTGATGCCGGCGGGGTCACCAAGTAACACAACGCCCACGTTGTCTTCTTCGAGGTTGAGCACAAGGGCCCGAAGTCCATTTTCAAACTGGACCAATTCACCTGACTGGGCTTTTGACAGGCCGTAGATGCGGGCCACCCCGTCGCCGATGGTCAATACGGTACCAACTTCTTCCAATTCGGCATCCGTCCGGGCTTGCGCCAATTGCTCACGAAGGATTGCGGATACTTCCTCGGGTCTGATCTCTGCCATGATTGCGTTCGTTATGGGTCTAGGTATTTTTTACGAAGTAGTGCTCTTCAAATTTCAATTTCAGGGCGCGGAGCTTGCTGCGAACGGAGGCGTCGATCTGCCGGTCACCAACATTAAGTATAAAGCCACCAATGAGTTCAGGGTTGACAGAAGTCTGCATCTCCACCGTCTTCTTGTTGGAAAGTTTTTGTGACAGCGCATCAAGGGTGGCCATCAGTTCCTTGTCAGGTGCGACGCTTGTAGTGAGGGTCGCCTTTCCAATTCCTTTATGGACATTGTAGGCATTGTGAAACTCCGATGCGATCTCCGGCAGAATCGGTTCACGATTCTTCGCGGTCACTATGTCCAGGATCGCCATCGTCAGGTTGTGCACCTTCTTGTTGAAGAGCTTTTTGAGCACGGCCCGTTTGTTTTCGTGCCTGACGATCGGGCTCCTTAAAAGATTAACGAAGTGACGGTTCTCCTTGCACACACGCGTAAAGAGCTGCATGTCCTTATGCACCTCTTCCAGGGCCCCTTGCTCTACAGCCAGGCCCAGCAAAGACTTCACATACCTACCGGCGACGCGTGATTCAGCCATGGGTTAGTTCAGCTTGATTTCTTTCACCAGGTCCTTTGCCAGATCCTGTTGGGACTTGTCGGTCGCCAGGTTCTTCTTGATCACCTTCTCGGCTATCTCCAGCGAGAATTTAGCCACCAGCTCACGCACATCGCGGAGGGCTGTCTCTTTCTCAGACTGAATAACGGACTTGGCATCCTCAATCAGTCGGTCCGCATCACGCTTGGACGCTTGGCGCGCCTCGTCGTGGAGCCGGTTGGCGGCATCGCGCGCATCGCGAAGAATCTTGTCGCGTTCCTCGCGCGTTTCCTTCAGCAGTTTTTCGTTGCCGACCTGGAGGTTGGCCATCTCGGCCCTTGCCTTGTCGGCAGCGTCGAGGGCTTGCTGGATTGAAGTCTCCCTTTCTTTTAATGATGTCAGGATGGGCTTCCATGCCAATTTCGACAGCAAGAAGAAAAGCCCCAGGAAGACAACAACCTGCCAGAAAATCAGGCCTGAGCCGGGTGTAAGTAGTTCCATACCTTTTTATGTTTTGTGACGCGTGAACGTCATTTAATTCAGGGAGGAAACCTGCCCGGCCCATCGCCAAAGGCAAGCTTCCCGATTCCTTTGACTAGCCTAAAGTTCCGTTCGTTTTACCGGAAATAATCAGGCAAATCACAAGGGCGAACAACGCAGCCACCTCAACAAGGGCCGCAATGATCAGCATCGAGCCCTGCAGCTTCGGCTGCATTTCAGGCTGACGCGCCATCGCTTCCATTGCCGAACCGCCAATGCGTCCGACACCGATTCCAGCGCCGATAGCGGCGAGTCCGGCTCCGATGCCTGCACCCATGATGGCGTAGCTAACGTCGAGTAACAGTGAGAGTACCATAGTACATCAAATTAAGTGAATCAAAATTCCGGGTCTATCCCGGAGTATCTTCTGATGCGGCAAGCCGCATTCTCATTTCTTTAATGCCCGTCCCCGTGCTCTTCAACAGCCATTCCGATGTAGAGCGATGTAAACAGGGTGAATACGTAAGCCTGGATCCCCGCCACCAGCAATTCAATCAGGCTGATAATTACCACAAACACAGTTGCGCCCACTCCTACCAAATAACTTTGGAACATGAAGGTCAAGGAGATCAAGCCTAACAACAGGATGTGCCCCGCTGTGATCGCCGCGAACAACCGGATCATAAGCGAGAATGGCTTTGTGAAAACGCCGATCACCTCCACCGGGAGAATAATTATTCGGAGAGGAAGCGGAACCCCAGGTGTCCATAGAATGTGCATCCAGTAGTTGCCGTTACCACTAACGTTGGTAATGATAAACGTGAATACCGCCAGTGTCAGGGTGACCGCGATATTTCCGGTAAGGTTTCCGGCGCCTGGCAGGAGTCCAAGCAGGTTGCCAAACAGGATGAAGAAGAACAGTGTTAAGAGATAAGGGAGGTATCGCTCGTATTTCGGCCCGATGTTCGGCTTCACAATTTCCTCTTTAACAAAGACAATGACCGGCTCAATGAACGCCTGAAGTCCTTTGGGTGCCTGGCCGGGGCGGCGGCGGTATGCCCGGGACACCTGCACACCCACCAGCAGCAGAATAGCGGCATTGATAAACAACATGGCCACGTTCTTGGTAATGGAAAAATCCAGGACAGGGACCTCGCCCAAATAGATTTTATTGTGCTCGAGTCGGTACTCGTTGTACTCAATCAAGTTGTGATGCTCGTCAAAGAAGCGGCTGGAAGAGAAAAAATCTAAGCCGCGCTCCGGTGTGTACACGATCACTGGCAAGAAGAGCGTTCCATAGTGCCCATCGAAAAAATGCCACACGTGATTGTCCATCACGTGCTCGATGATCACCTCAGTGATATCCGGCTCCTTCTTGGATTCTCCATGAGTTGTGGCTGCCTCATGCTGTGCAAAAGCACCAGAATGGTTGATAAAAAGGGCGAAGAAGAATACAGCAAAAAACCCGGTTTTCAGGTGTGTCTTGAGGCTTTTTGGGTGGGAATTCACGGCCGTATTTATCGACCGCAAAACTATTCATTAATACCCCAAAAAAAAATGTTTATGCCTCTTTTCGGCCCTCTCCCGGCGGTTTTTGGCTGCTGACTACACGATACAGAGCAAGGACTTCTATTGAGGTAAAAAGGAAGTAACTCACGAGGAAGACCAAGGCGTTTGGGTATGCTCCGTCCTGATCCAGGCGAATGATAAAGAATACGAATGCCCCGAAGAACAGGATTCGGAGGACTGTCATGCCAAGGTAGATCTTGACAAAGTCGGCAGGATGAAGTTTGAGCTGCCGGACCACCATGCCATACATGATGACGTGGGTAAGCCAGAGAAAGAGGATAGTCGCGCGAGAAACGGAAGGTGCAACAAACCAGTCAAAGTTCTCGCCGGCCACCAGGCCACCAAGAATGGCGATGGCCAACCCGGTAAGCGCTAAGGAAAAGCGAAGCATCTATTCCCTATTTAGCGTTCGGTGAGCATTGTAAAGCATACCACCCAGCGTGAGAAACATGAAAAGCAGGAGGAAAACCGGGTACTTCAATTCGAGGTAAAGGTCAAGGCGATATCCCAACCATCCGGCCAAGCCTAATCCCGCCAATAGCTGGAAGGCGAAGCCACTAAACCGTGCAAACGAATTAGACGGCGGCTTGTTCGGATCGGTAGCTGGAGGAGGCGGCATGCTCGGCAGACTTGATGTCTTTCACAGCGGCGCCCATCTTGCATGTTCCGTTGAACACGGCACCTGGTTCAACTACCAGCTTGCCGGTGGAAATGTCTCCGTGCACGGTCGCCGTTGCTTTCAGTACGAGCAAGTCGGCAATCTCCACTTTGCCTTTCACTGTGCCTTCCACGTCCGCGTTTTGTGCAGTAACGTTTCCATCGACGAGCGATGAATGGCCGAGCGCGATTTTCGATTTCGACTTGATATTGCCCATGATGCGGCCTTCGATCCGGATGTTACCGGATGTCTCAATGTTGCCTTCCAGGACCGTGCCTTTTCCAATGACGTTACTGGAATTGGTGATCTCATCAGCCGCTTTCTTTTCCTCCTTCGTGGTGAACATGACGTTTTGGTTGGGTTAGAATGTTACAAACTCTTCCGGGTTCAGTGAGTTTCCGTTGTACCACAATTCAAAATGAAGATGTGGTCCATTAGTCATCTCACCGCTGTTGCCAACTATAGAAATGATTTCACCGGCGTTCACAAAACTACCAACTTTTTTCAAGAGTTCCGCATTGTGCTTGTATACGGATATGAGGTTCCCGCGGTGCTGGATGGCAATGACATAGCCTGCATCCTGTGTCCACGAAGACATCACGACCGTGCCATCGGCGATACACTTCACGGGCTCGTTGGTCTTGGTTACTATATCCACGCCGTAATGAGACTTCTTCACATCGTACCGGTCGGAGATAAATCCGGTGATCGGGGTGAAGAAAAACGTTTCGCTCAGCTCGCTGTAGGTGCTGCTCGTGAGCGAGATCAGTGACATTTCCGATTGCTCGAAGTCTTTGCGGAACTGCGAGTCAGTGGCCGCAAGCTTGACGGTGTTCATCGGCTTGATCGGTTTCTTCTGTTCTTTCAAGGCGGTAGGTGCGTCAACAAACTGGTTCGAGGTGTCGCCGTTAAACACGCGCCTGAAATTTGAAATGAACTCCGCCTTCTCCTGTTCTTCGCGCGCGAGTGAATCGACGCGAAGGCGAAGCTGGTAAAGTTTTTTGTCCGTTTCCCGTTGGGCGTACCGCGGATCAAACCAGCGTGCCAGCAACGATTGCGAGAGGTAAAGGCTCAGTGCGAAAATCAATACAAAGGCCATAAAGCCGATGATCATGAGTTGACGATAGGTAAACCCGATGGTGGATTTCTCCTCCAGGTTCTCCTCCCGCCGGATCACCAGCTGGTACTTCTCATTGAAGCGTTCGGATAGTGTCTTTTTGGGCTTCAAAGCAGTCGAAATAGCCCCAAAATTAGATAATTTGAGCGATTATAATATTGAAAACCTGTTTTTTACGTTTGTAGACCAAACCGGTACATGAGGCACTTTCGAGCAATGATTTGGATCCTGATGGGTGCCCTTACTGTGGTAATCATGTGGCGCTGCTCGTCGAACCAAAACACCATGACAAGTGACCTCTACCATAACACCACCGCCCACTTCAACGGGTATTTCTACGCCAAGGAAAAAATCATCGAAATACAGAAGACCATCTTACAGTCGATGGACGATGATCCAAACCAGGTACTTCGGCTTTTTCCCAAACTGGATACTGCCATGGCGAGCGGGTATCGCAAAGACACGGAGGAAGTCATCAAGATGGCGTCCATCTCAATCCAACGGCATCCCAACAGCAAATGGCTCGACGACAATTACATCCTGGTGGGCCTGGCCCGGCTTTACGATTGTGATTTTCAAAACGCCATCCAAACCTTCAAGTATGTCAATACAAAAGGCCAGGATGTCCACTTGCGTCATCGCGCAATCATTCACCTCATCACCACGTTTACCGAACAGGGAGATTTTCCGCGTGCGGAGGAAGCCATCCAGTTCCTCGAAAAGCAGCCGCTCAATCGCACTAACAGCAAAGACTATTACCTCCAAAAGGCCTACTACTACCAGGTGCGCCTCGACTACGACAACATGGTACGGAGTCTCACGGCTGCCGATTCATTGCTCACGCGTGCCGACCGGAAGGGGCGCATCTACTTCATCATTGGTCAGGTGTACCAGCAACTTGGCTTTACCTCCGAGGCCTACGGCTATTACGGAAAGTGTATCAGCACGAACCCTGAATACGAAATTGACTTTTATGCTCGCCTGAACATGGCGCAGGTGGCTGAGCTCAGCAACGCGAAAAACCGGCGCACCATTCGCAAACAGTTTGAAATCCTGTTGGCCGACACAAAGAATGAAGAGTTCAAAGACAAGATCTATTACGAACTCGGCCAGTTTGAGCGGAAGCAAGGGAACCTCGAGGAAGCCCTCATCGAGTACAAGCATTCCGCCCATGCGGGAAGGAACCGACGGATACAGGGCAACGCATTTTTGCGAGTGGGCGAAATTTACTTCGACTCACTCCGGAAGTTTTCATTGGCGAAAGCATACTACGACAGTGCCGTCAGTGCCCTTCCCAAGGAAACCGAGGGTATGCAGGCAATTGAGAAGCGGCAAAAGGTGCTGGGAGAATTCGTTACCTACACGGAGACCATCCAATGGCAGGACAGCCTCCTGGTCCTTGCCAAGCTCGATTCTTCGGTGATGCGGGCGCGCATCGACTCGGTGCTCGCCAGCCGGCAGCCCAAGGAGGAAAAAGGGAAAAAGAAAAGGCGGCGCGAAGAATCCCAGTCGGCATCTTCCCAATCCAGCTCGTTCTTTCAGTCGCAAACCACCTCTACCACCGATTGGTATTTTGGAAACCTATCGGCCGTTTCTACGGGGCAAACCGAATTCCGCAGAATCTGGGGAAACATTTCCCTTGATGACAACTGGAGGCGATCCAGCAAGGCGGCAACGGGCGCTTCCCTGGTTGGCACCGCGGCCTCAACGCCGTCTGCACAGCCTGGTGTCGTTGCTGAAGAGGCGACCCAGGCCACATCACCTGATGCGGCGTTTGCCTCCTTGTACAAACAACTGCCACGAACACCCGACACCGAAAAAGAGGCCCTTGTCAAAATCGAGGAGGCATACTTCAAGCTCGGCGATCTATACTATTTCCAGTTGAGTGAAAAAGAGAACGCGTTGGAATCATACACAATACTGTTGGATCGGTTCCCGGCCTCCATTTTTAAGCCCGAGGTGTTGTACAAACTCTACTTGATACGAAAGGAGCAGGGTGATTCCACTGCCGCGGTTGTTGTCGCCGATCAACTCAAAACTGAATTTCCCAACTCAACCTACACGAAGATTCTCCTTAACCCTGACTACCTAAAAGAAACCAGTGTGGCACAAGAGAAGCAAAAATTGATTTACAAGGAAGCATACGCGGAATTCCAGCGAAACAATCTTCGCGGTACACAAGAAAGACTGCGGCAAGCCCGGGAGATCGGCGAGACCGCCTTTACGCCACAACTCGAGATCCTCCAGATACTTATCACCGGGAAGACAGAGGATGTAACGCGCTACCAGTATGAACTGGGTGAATTCATCAAAAAGCATCCAGACGGAAAGCTTCACCAATACGCGCAGGACCTCTTGGCAGGATCACGCTCTTTCCTGGAAAAGACGGAACGCGCGAAAGGCATCCGGTTCGTCGCCTCGTTTGAGGAACCTCACTACTTTGTGGTGGTTCACCGGATCGAAGACCAGGCCAGCAATGCGATCTCGCAGAAACTCGATGCATTCAACGCAATTTCATTCAAGGGTCAGAAACTCGCTTCCACCAACCTGATCCTGGATCAGCAGTACGCCATGACGTTCGTGGGTGACTTCCCTTCCCGCAAGGAAGCCCTCGAGTACATTCAACTGTTTGAAACGAAGCCCGTCGCCGAAAAGCCCTTTTCGACCTTAAATTTCCATAACTTTGTTATTACGAAGGATAATTTCAACATCTTCTATCGTAACAAAGCCCTCGATGAATACCTCAGCTTCTACGACCGATACTACAAAAAGTAAGCTCGTTGAGTTGATGGGAAACAAACGTCCCTGGTTTCCCAAGGTCGTCAAGTACACGTGGATCCTTTTTCTCTGCGTCGTGCTTGGACTCCCGCTCTATGTCTTCACGGTAAGTGTAGACCTCTTCGGGCTCTTTGGCGGAATGCCGAGCCTCGCCGAGGTGGAAAACCCTGAAATCGATCTTTCCTCGGATATCATTTCAGCGGACGGCGTCTCCCTGGGACGTTATGCCCGCTTCAACCGTAGCCAGGCAACGTTTGACGAGCTCTCCGAAGAGCTGGTCAATACCCTTGTGCTTTCGGAGGATCACCGCTTCTACCAGCACTCAGGCCTTGACTTTCCTGCCTACTTGCGCGTTGCCTGGGGGCTGATGACTTTCTCACCTTCGGGCGGTGGCAGCACGATTACACAACAGCTGGCGAAGAACCTTTACACGCAAAACCGCGACCGGGGACTTGACGGCGCGATCGCCAAGCTCGGCCGATACCCCAAACGCATTGTTCAGAAAACGAAAGAGTGGATTATCGCCGTTGACCTGGAACGAAACTTTACCAAGCAGGAGATCATTGCCATGTACCTCAACACCGCGGAGTTCTCCAACAACACCTACGGCATTAAGGTGGCCAGTGAGGTTTACTTTTCGAAGCCTCCCGACAGCCTGAACCTCCAGGAGTCCGCCATGCTCGTTGGAATGCTCCAGGCGCCATCATTTTTCAACCCATTACGTCGCCCCGAAAACGCCATAGCGAAACGGAACGAAGTATTGTATAAGATCTTCCGCAGCAAATACAAGATTGAGACCCGCGAGCAGTTCGACTCCATTGCTTCCCTCGAACTCGGTTTGAGGTACAGACTCCAGGATCAGAATGAAGGTCTGGCAACGTACTTCCGCACGGTCATCAGCGCCTACCTGATGCAGTGGTGTGCTGAACGCGGCATCGATCTCTGGAACTCCGGACTTAAAATCTACACCACTATAGACAGCCGTTTGCAGAAGTATGCTGAAGAGGCCATGAAGGAACACATGAAGGTCCTTCAGGGCGAATTCACGAAGGAGTGGGAAGGAAGGAATCCCTGGGTTGATGACGATCAGAAAGAAATCCAGGGTTTTCTCAAGATGCGAATCAAACAGACGGATGCTTACAAGAACCTGGTGGCGAAGTACGGCGAGAAGTCCGATTCCGTCCGGATCATGCTTAACCTGAAGAAACGGATGCCAATTTTTACCTGGGAAGGCGAAAAAGATACGCTCTTCAGCTCTATGGATTCCCTGGCTTACTACAAGCGATTTCTACAATCCGGACTCATGGCCATGGATCCTACCACCGGGCACATCAAGGCGTGGGTCGGTGGGTTTAATTACAAGTTCTTCAAGTATGATCACGTGAAGCAGGGTACGCGTCAACCTGGTTCCACATTCAAACCCTTCGTGTACGGGCTGGCGATGGAAGAGGGATACTCCCCCTGCTATGTCCTGGAAGACATCTCCCCGAGTTTCAAGGTTTCCGGCACAAGCTGGTATCCTCCCAACTTCGATGGCACGCGAGGTACCGGCGAAAAAATGACCATTCGCCAAGCCATGGCCCGGTCGGTAAATTCCATTACCGCTCAAATGATGAAAGCTCTCGGAGAGGGAAACGTCGTGGAATTTGCCAACCGCGTTGGCATTGAAAGCAAACTCGATGCTGTCCCCTCACTTTGTCTTGGGGTGAGCGATGTGTCGCTGTTTGAACTCGTGGGGGCCTACAGCACGTTCGCCAACCACGGGATCTACACGAAGCCCTTCTACATCACCCGCATTGAAGACAAAAACGGCAACGTGATCGAGACATTCGTCCCGAAAACCCGGGAAGCCATCAGCGATCAAACTGCCTACAAGATGCTCTACATGCTTATGGGCGGGACCCAGGAGGCCTTTGGCACGTCCCGGGGCTTGAGCGCAGAACTCAAGAAGGACAATGAAATTGGCGGAAAGACAGGGACAACTAATAATGCATCAGACGGCTGGTACATGGGCCTTACCCACGACCTGGTTACCGGCGTTTGGGTGGGTGGCGACGAACGGGCTGTACACTTCAGGTCCTGGGTCGTTGGACAAGGCACGAAAACGGCGCGCCCGATCTGGGACAAGTTCATGATGAAAGTCTACGCCGACCCCGCAACCGGGATCACCAAAGGCAAGTTCCGCGTTCCGCGCTCGGGGTTTGATATCAACCTCGACTGCGCCCATCAACTGATGCCCGACTCCGTTCGTATCGACCAGAAGCCCTGGGACATCAATAACTGACGGCATGACCGATGAGCTGCGCGACAAGGCATCCAGCCTTCCCGATTCGCCAGGGATCTACCGCTTCTACAACAAGGACCAGGTCCTGATCTATGTCGGCAAGGCGAAGAGCCTGAAGAAGCGCGTCACCAGCTATTTCACAAAACAGTCTACCTACAGCCGTAAGACGGAAAAACTCGTCTCAGAAATCAAGGCGATTGAATTCACCCTGGCTCCCTCGGAGTTCGATGCACTGCTCATGGAAAACAACTTCATCAAGCAGAATCAACCGAAGTACAACATACTCCTCAAGGACGACAAGACCTTTCCCTACCTCTGCATCCTGAAAGAGCGATTTCCAAGAATCCTCTACACCCGCAAGTTCAACCCCCAACAGGGCGAATACTTCGGTCCATACAGCAGTGTGCAATCCATGAAGAGTGTGATCGACCTGGTCCGAAAGCTCTATTCGATACGCACTTGCAACTTCAACCTTTCGGAGGAGAACATCGCGCGGGGCAAGTTTAAGGTATGCCTGGAATATCACCTCGGCAACTGCAAAGGGCCTTGCGCCGGCCTGCAAGAGGAAGCTCCCTACCTGGAGGAGATTGCCCAGGCGCGGAATGTCCTGAAAGGGAATCTCAGCCTGGTGGAAGCTTACTTTCAGGAACACATGAAGAAGCACGCTGATGCCCTCCAGTTCGAATTTGCAGAGCGCTACCGCCACAAGCTTGAACTGTTGGAGAAGTTCCAGGCCAAGTCGGTGGTCGTCAACCGCAAGCTCACCGACATTGACGTGATTGCGATTCTCAGCACGCCCGACACGGCGTTCATCAATTTTCTACAAGTGACGGAAGGCGCCGTTGTCTATTCCCGGGATATCCAGGTGAGCAAGAAGCTGGAAGAAACGGACGAAGAGATTCTCTCGCTGGTGGCTCACCAGGTCCGCAGCGACATCCGCAGCACCCATAAGGTTCTCTTCAGCAATCTCCCCCTGGAGGTATCCGATGCAACAGTCGAGAACGTCGTTCCCCAGATCGGTGATAAGCGAAGGCTCATAGACCTCTCCCTGAAAAACGTCCTTTACCAAAAGGCTCGAAAAGAAGCACTTCGCGAGGGCCAGGCTAACCGCCAGTTGGAAGCGCTCACCGCCTTGCAAAGCGCTTTGCGGCTGCAGCGAGTCCCCCGCATCATTGAGTGTTTCGACAACTCGAATTTTCAGGGCACCGACCCGGTGGCTTCAATGGTTCGTTTTGTCGATGGCAAGCCTGACAAGGCCGGCTATCGCCATTTCCACATACGCACCGTAGAGGGTCCCGATGATTTCGCCTCCATGAAGGAAATCGTGGGCAGGCGGTATCGGCGTGTGAAAGAGGAAGGTCAACCCCTCCCCGACCTGGTGATTGTGGATGGCGGCAAGGGGCAATTGACCAGCGCCGTAGAAGCGCTTAGATCACTGGATCTGTACGGTCAGATTCCTATCATGGGGATCGCGAAGAAGCTGGAAGAAGTCTATGTACCTGAAGATCCCCTGCCCCTCCACATAAACAAGAAGTCCCAGGGACTGATGCTCATCCAGCAGGTTCGGGACGAGGCCCACCGTTTCGCCATCACCTTTCATCGAAAGACCCGGAGTCACAGTACGATGACCACGGCACTGGAGTCAATCCCCGGCATTGGAAAGACGTCGATAGGCGAATTGCTGCGACACTTCAAGTCAGTGAAGAAAATCCGTGCGGCCGGTCGTGAAGAGCTAGAGGCGGTTGTGGGGAAGGCGCGAGCGATGCGCATCATTGAATGGCAACAAAAAGGGGACTTTGATTGATATGATTATTTTGATTCCCATGATTAGATGCTATCAATCCGGCAAGTGAACAAAAGCCAAGCGGTTCGAGCAATAAAAAAGGGAGGACCAGATCCTCCCTTTTTGTTCCGATTGCGGAAATATCAGTATTCCCAGAGGTTATGCTCTTTCTCCATAAGCTTCATCTCCTCCCATTCCATGGCCCACACTGCCTCCTGGTAAGGGCGACCTGAGAATGTATCGCTGATGCGGTCGTTGTCGGGGTTTTCTACTTTGTCGATCACGCCATGGAAGAGGCGGAGTAAGAAAGCGTCAGCATAGTTCTTGTTCTCGGCCGAATTGTAGCGGTTGAACCAAACGGCATCCTTGGTATGATTGCGGAAAAGCTTCTCCAGGTCTTTGTACTTGAACCAGCCGAGGGGCTTGAAAGTACCCGTGTTCTGGTCAAGGGCGGCAAATTCCATGGCAAGCATGTCGTAGTACAGGCGTGAGCGGCGCTTGTCAAAGATGATGTCCTCCTGGAGCGTGAGCCGGAAGATTTCATCCGGGTTGTAAACCTGGGCTTGTCCGGCCGATGTTACCTGCCAATCATTGGCAGAAGTTGCAGGGTTCTTACCCTTGCTGTTGACGACGGACTCGTAGTTCTTTCCATTGAACGATACCCGGTCGCCCTGGTAGTAATCCTGAGCGGGCACCCAAGGCTGAAAGGTCTCTCCCGCCTGGGTGACCATGCGGGCCATGAATTCTTCCTTGGATAGTTTTGTGGTGAGTGAATCCTTCTCGTAGATATCTACAAGCTCGCCTGAATTGATGGCCCTGAGGATCAACTTGGTGATCTCATTACCACGGGCGAAGAATCCTTTGTTCTGCTTTTCCCGGAGGTCTAGGACTCTCCACACGCGCACCTTGTACAACTGCTCGTATTGAGGAATATTCAGCAGTGAATTAGGGTTCACCGCACCTTCCTCCTGCTGCGCAAATGCAGCAGTACTTGCCAGTGCAAAAGTTAATGCCAGCCCAACTCGCAAAGACCTCCTGTTCATATGCATGGGTTATTGAATCGGAATGTTAATGGTACCTGCAACCACCACTACAGGCTCTTGTTCATTCGTATAGGTATTCCGTACCACCGTCTTAATGTCGACGATGATGCGGTCGCCGGGGCGGAACTGTGCCTTCCAGCGGTTCAGGTCTACAAGTTCCGAAGTCACTGTCATCTGCTCAACGCGGGCAGTTCCGCGGGCGAGGATGATGTCCATGCTACGGATGCGGTACACGGCATCCTTTGGAACTTCGGCCTTGAAGTTATCTTCTGCGTCTGCGTTGACGCGCATCCCTGCAAGGGTAGCGCCACGTACTCCGTTCTTCAGGTCAATTTCTTTCCCGGTGTTGTCGCGGGCCACATACCGTGGTTTGGGAATCTGCTTCACATCGAAATTCTCTGTTCCGATAGTGGCTCCACCGTTGGATACGGTGACTGCTACTTTGCGCTCCTTGGGAACGATGGTGACTTTGCCCGGCTTATCGCCCTTCTCAATCACACCACCTTTGATGCTGAATGAAGGGTTGTAGCTGGCACCCAGTGCCGGTACTTCAATGTTCACGAAGTTACCGCAGTTCATGTAGAGGCTCGGCGCGTTTCCATTGGTGATACGAATGGTCGGCTTGATTACCTGGTACTCGATGGTCCGGGTGAGCGGGTCTTTTCCGCCACCGGGATTTATCACAGCCTTGTAAGACTGTTTTCCTTCTCCAGAGGCAGAGAATTCAATCTTTGCCATTTTGATACCCGTCTCAGCGTCGGTAGTAACTTGCAAAGCAGCTCCATTGCGGAACATCTCCGGGCTCACGCCAGAGGCTGCACCCGCCATGAACAGGCGACCTGTGTATTTGGCGCCTGCGGCAACCACATCGGGTCCAATGACCATGGGCACTACTTTGTCAAACTTGATATTCACCGCCTCGGCAATCTGGAAAAGGGAATCCAGTGCCATAGCTTCATATTCAAGAACTTCTGTCTGCATCTGGGTAACGCCAGTGATGGCGGCCATCGTCGGCGTGCCTTCAAACGAGAACTCGATGAACGACTTTTCGGCGTGCTGTACTTCTCCCTTCTCGTTCTTCAATTCCACAAAATCAACGGCCTTCTTGTTCAGCTTGGGAAACTTCATCCCGGAGAGCTGCTCAACCTGGTCGTGGAAATTAGTAAGGCTCTTCTCATAATCAGCACCCAGCGTAGACTTGTCGTTGAGCATCTTTTCTTCGGCTACGTTGGTGTTGGACACCAATTCGTCGCCCACCATGGGCTTGCCGGAGTGATCCGATCCCAGTTCAACTTTCAGTTTGTCCAGGGATTCGATTGTACTGGTGGCAAGTTCATGCACCTTCTTGGCTCTTTCCTTTGCATCCAATACTTGCGGCTTGTCGCTGGTTGCACCCTGAATCGCCGCGAACTTCTGTCCGTTGACTGTCTTGTTCTCTTCAATGAGCTCAAGGAGTGTAGAGTTCAGAATTGCGAACTTCTCGAGTACCGCACTGCTCACGTTGAGCGCCAAAAGCGCCGTGAGCACGAGGTACATCATACCGATCATTTTTTGTCTGGGAGTTTCCTTGCCACCTGCCATAGTCTTTCAGTTTTTTAGTTACCCTTAAACCTTTTGTCCTACTAGTTACTTCGAACCCTTCATGGCGGTGAGCATGCTGCCGTAGACGTTGTTCAACGCCGTGAGGTTGTCGGTGAGCTTGCTCAACTCGGAGGTAAACTTGCTGGTGTTGGTTCCTACGGAAGAGAGGCCTTGCATGGCACCGCCCAGGCTTTCGTAGAACTTGTTCATATTCTTTACATGTGAATCGGCGTCTTTCAATTCCATCTCGTAGATGGTATTGAGGGCGGCGAGATTCTTGGTGACTTTCTGCACCTGGGCGTGGTATTCGCCCGTGTCCTTGGAGGCGTCGGCCATGGCGCCCACTGCCTTCATTGCAGACCCATACGACTTGTTCATTTCGTTGAGTGATGCAGAAGCAGCCTGCACGTTCTTCGCATACTCGTTGGTTGCGACGGCGGCGTTGGAAAGGCTGTTCATCTGCGAGGCGGAAGTCGCCAGGTTCGTCAGGCCCTTGCCGAGGGTATCGAGCAGGTTCTGATCAACCTTGGCTGTCTTCAGCATCTCATCGATTTTCAAGAGAGGCGAAGAGCCGTCAGGACGGTTGCTGATGCGGCTGGCGGTTTGAGCCGCCGGTCCTTCATATTCTTCTGAAAGTTCCGGGTATACTTTGGACCAGTCAAACTCTGCATGCTTCGGTTCAAATGCACTCAGGAAGAAGATACCAGCTTCCACGGAGAGACCGATCATAAGCATCTCGTTAGCGCCGGGTAAGTGCAAAATTTTGAAAAGTGCCCCAACGATAACCACCGCTGCCCCTATACCATAGACCTTGGGCATGATGGTCTCATAAAGCAACTGCATGAATCCGCCTTTTTTCTTAGCCATGATTATTGAATTTTAGGTTTAAAGGTTCGTTTGGGCTCTGTTTATAAAGTTAACAGTAGTTTTCAATTAGTATCAGAATTCTTTGCCTGAAGAGCGTCCCAGGTGCGTCATCGCACACCGGAAGCCGATGTAGGCGCGGGAAGAATCTTTGAATTCGTAGGTGCGGGTGCCTGTCTCCAGGTAGTACGCAACGTCCTTCCACGATCCGCCACGAATTACTTTCTTCGGCGGGACCTTGGCATTGAACTTTTTGTTCTCTGGATCGGTGCGGGGATCAATGAATTGAGGATTCAGGTCCCAAACCGTCGGAACGGATGCCGGGTTGAAGTCATCGAGGCACCACTCGGAAACGTTGCCCGAAGTGTCGAAGAGTCCGTAGTCGTTGGGGAAGTAGGATTGAATCGGTGAGGTGTATGCAAAGCCGTCGTCAAAAAAGTTTCCGCGACCGGGCTTGAAGTTGGCGAGCATACATCCTTTCGAGTTGCGGATGTAAGGGTTACCCCAGGGATACTTCGCCATGTCGCGGCCACCGCGAGCTGCGTACTCCCACTCTGCTTCCGAGGGCAGCCGAAACTCCGGCATTGGAAATTCTCCCACGGTCTTGCGGAAGTCATTCAGGTAGGCGGTGCGCCATTTGCCGAAAAACACGGCAGCATCCCAGTTGATGCCAACTACCGGGTAGATGTCATAGCCCGGGTGCCAGTAGTAGTAGTCCTGGATCGGGTCGCCCATGTGGTGTGAGAAGTCGCGCACCCAGACCGTAGTGTCAGGATAAAACTTCTGACGGAATTCTTCCGCGCTCACCGCCGGGAATCCTTCAATGGTTGCATTGTCGACCAGGAAGAAGTTGGTGAACTGGCGGTACTCGTTGTTGGTGATCTCGGTATCGTCCATGAAGAACGGACCGATGGTCACCTGTTTGTTGAAGTTGATCTGCGTAGATGCAGGGTCTTCATCGGCCTGGCCCATGTGGAATGTGCCCGCGGGAATCGGAACCATGCCATAAGGTATGGTCATCACCCATCCCTCGCGATTGGGAACACCGACGAGCTCTCCCTGGTCGCCACCGCCCTTCTTTCCTCCGAGTCCCAGGAGGCCGCAACCAGCAGAAGTTACTGCGAGAGCAACCAGGAGCACGTAGCCAAGACGTTTCGAATTCACGGGTACATCCATACTTGATTTGTTAAGTCTTCGTCTTCGGGGTCATCCGTCCAACGAATGGACCATAAATTTATTTCATTAGCCTGTTTTGCCAAAAAATAGAGTTCCCAAATTGAGTAAATTCTTGAAAAAACCCAAAAATCCGGGCATTTAGTAGCGAAAACGGGGCGTCCGGACGACCTTTTTACCACTGCTCGACACCGGCAACGTATAACCAATTACGAATTCGTGGGAAGTGGCCTCCTTGGCGTCCTGATCATTAACAACATAATCCAGCGAATAGCCAACACTGAGCGCTTTGTCCTGAAGAAAACTGTACCCGATTAGTAAACTCAGGGCATCCGACTGACGGAACGACAGCCCGCCCCACATCGCATTGCGGAGATAGGCGATAACCCCGACGTCAAACGACGATTTAACAAGGTCGCTTTTTACGAACCCTACGAACTGGAAGCGCAGGTCGATGCTCATGTCATAGAAATAGGAAGCTGTGAAGTACAAGTGCTGCTTGAGTTTGTTCTGTTGCGAGAGACCAAAATCAAAAGAGGGCTGGTTCAGGTGGTTCACACCAAGTCCCAGGTAATATTTCTCTTTCCGGTAAGCGATCCCGAGGGCAAGATCAGGCCTCACCTGCGACTCGGTGCCTTTCCGTCCGAGCAGAGGATCATTGGGATCAATAGCACGGAATTGGTCGAAATCAACCTTCTGCATCACCATGCCAGCACGGACCCCGAAACTCATGCGTCCACCTTGGAACGGCACGTAGTACGCATACGATCCCTGGAACTCCATGTTGGTGACTGCGCCGAGGTTGTCGTTGACGACGTAGGCTCCAAGTCCGCCCTTGAGCGGAGGAAATGGTGTATTGACGCTGAGCAATTGTGTAGTGGGTGCGCCGCCATCGTCGAAGGTGGGTGAATACCCGACCCATTGTGCGCGGTGCACAAAATTGATTTTCATGGAGCCATCCGTTCCGGCGAAAGCAGGATTGAAGTAGAAATTGTTAAACATGTATTGCGTGAATTGTGGATCCTGCTGGCCCCAACTGAGGGAGCTGATGAGGACGAACCACGCAACGAAAAGCTTCTTCACAGCACAGAAGTGAAGTCAAATATACGCCATTATCCAGGCGCGGTTGTTTAACCGCGTCAATTAAACGCCCGTGCGCCTGAAACCTTACTTGGGCTGGTTGGCCTTTTTAATATAGAGTTCAAGAGCTCCCGTCATTGACGGGGCATTTGGCATTGGTGCCTCGATGTCGAGCACCAGCCGGGCGTCCCGAACTGCCTTCGCGGTTGCAGGACCGAATGCCGCAATGCGCGTGTTGTTTTGCTTAAACTCCGGGAAGTTGGTAAGCAGCGAGTGGATACCCGAGGGACTGAAGAAAGCGAGGACATCATAAAAAACTTCCTTCAGGTCAGACAGGTTTGCTGCTACCGTGTGGTGGGTAATGGCTTCGCAGTAGTGATACCCGTTGTCGCGCAGAAAATCGGGAATGTCGTTCTTCCGAATGTCGGAGCAGGGGAAGAGGAACTTCTCGTTCTTGTGCTTCTTCACAATCTCCAGCAGGTCATGAGTATCCTTCAATCCGGTGAAAATCTTTCGCTTCCGGATGACGATGTATTTTTGTAAATAATTTGACGTCTGCTCTGAAATGCAGAAGTATTTCATTTCCGGCGGCATCTCGATCTTCAACTCCTGGCAGAGCGTGAAGAAATGATCTACCGCGTTGCGGCTTGTAAAGATGACGGCTGTATAATTGAGGATCTCGACCTTTTGTCTCCGGAACTCCTTTACCGGAACGGCTTCGACCTGGATGAAGGGGCGAAAATCCACTTTCACGGAATACTTCTCGGCAATCTTGTAATAAGGTGATGTAGGGTCTGCCGGAGGTTCCTGGGTGACAAGGATGCTTTTTACTTTTCGCATTCTGTCAAGGGCAATCGTGTCAGTCATATCAGCACAGGTCGCGTTTCAAAGGAATAGTTTGAACAAGATCACGAGCGGAATGAATTCCGAAACGCAAAGGTAGGAAAATAAATGAAAAAAGGAGAAGTGGGACCGTCGCAGTAATTTACGAAGCACCATCACCGATCCCGTGGTCAGCATCACAAGGCCCAAGCCAATAAGACGCTCGTACCAGGCCGGCGAATCGATGCGAAAAACAAAAAAGAACAGACTTAACACCGACAGTATTACCGCCGTGAACAAAACGAAACGAAGAAAATTAAAAAATTGAAAACTGATGGTGTCCCGAAAATTAAATAATGTTGAAAAGATGAGCACGATCACCAGCTTCGCAGCCAGGAGGAGAAGTATAAACATCGATAGCCGCCCCATCACCAGCAATGCCGTGCCGAATGAGCCGAATTGAAACGAGACTGCCGCAGGAAAAAACGGGCCGGCCGAAAAAAGAATTACCGAAAGAAGGAAGCCCGTGAGCAGGGCACTGAAGACGTAGAACAACAGGTTCTCGCTCGATGTGATGCGCGAAGTCAGTTGGGTCTCGTTTCTCTCCGAAGAAGAGAAAATCTTTGAGAACGAGAAATAGTCAAGCGTCAATTGCGGGTTACTCCGAAGCAGGAGGAGGAAGAAAACCACTAACGAAGCGGAGGTCAGGATGCCAAAGTCCCGGAAATAGGTTGGCGGCCTCGCCACCAATGCGACGAGGTCTGTGGACCCATGCGTCGCGGGACTAACAATGTTTGTTACCGTTTCTGATATCCTCCCCGAAGCATGAACGGCCATGAGTACGATTTCACCGTATGCCTCGCGTAGTGAGTCTACCGAAATCGATATGCCCGAACCCACACCTGAAATAAACTGCCCATCGACAAAGACATAGGCCTTCTCCGGATGACTGACGGCCAGCTGCTGACCTCCGAACCGGCGCGTGTCCAATGTGAAATAGATGGTGACTTCATCTCGCAGTGAAGATGCATCGGCCGACTGGTAACCGGCCTCTCTGTATACTTGCCATTCACGCCTGAAATCGTGGATCACTGCCGGATCCGCCAACGCCGTTGTCGCGATCAAAAGGAAGAGCAGCCGCATCATTCCGCAAAAGTACCGGAATGAAGGCCTAAACGAGAAACAATTCGCAACTTCACGCATGGCCGGTATTTATTTACACATCCCTTTTTGCAAACAGGCCTGCCATTACTGCGACTTTCATTTTTCCACCGATTCGCGTGGGTCGGAAGAGATGGTCTCTGCCATGGTTCGGGAGCTGGACCTTCGCAAAGATTTCCTGTCGGGCCCCGTGCAGACCATCTACTGGGGTGGCGGAACCCCTTCCCTGCTCCCTGCTGAACTGTTGGAACGCCTCATGGGCAACATTCGTGAGCAATTCAAAGTGGCCCCGGACGCCGAAGTTACCCTCGAGGCAAACCCTGACGACTTGGATCCAGCCAAACTGCGCCAGTTGCGTCTTGCGGGTATCAACCGGCTTAGCCTTGGGATTCAGTCGTTCAGCGACGAATTGTTGCGATTCCTCAACCGGGCTCACGATGCCGATTCCGCCAGGCGCTGCATTTCGCTGAGCCGAGATGCTGGCTTTTCCAACCTTAGTGTCGATCTCATTTACGGAATCACCGGGCTCGATCCTGAATTATGGCGGGGAACGCTGGAAGAAATAATGCAACACAAGCCTGAACACTTGTCGGCCTACGCACTCACGATCGAAGAGCGAACCGTTTTCGGAAGCCGTTTGAAGAAAGGGCAGCTTAACCCGCCTGATGAAGCGGATGTCGCCGGGCAATTTGAAACCATGGTCGGGGTATTGGAGGAAAATGGCTACGAGCACTACGAGATTTCCAATTTCAGCCTGCCCGGCTTTCACTCGCGCCACAACAGCAACTACTGGAAGCAGGTTCCCTACCTGGGCATTGGTCCGAGCGCACACTCCTATGACGGAATGCGCCGCTTCATGAACATTAGAAACAATGCACGGTATGTCCGATCACTCGCGGATGGGATACTGCCCATGGAAACCGAAGTGCTGACGCGTGAAAACAAGGTCAACGAGTACATACTCACCCGGATTCGCACGTCGTGGGGTTGCGATCTCCGCGAACTTCGCGATGTACTTGCCGACGATCTTTTGACACGCTGTGCGGGTGTATTGGATCGCTACGAGCGACTAGGTCTCCTTGTTCTGTCGGGTGACGTGCTGAGACTTACCGGGAAAGGAAAACTGCTCGCTGATCGAATCACGGAAGACCTGATGATCTGAAAAGAAAAAAATACGACCTTTATCGGAATGACTGTCGAGGAGAAAAGAGTCTATTTACTGTTGAAGGCCATTATCTTCCACTATCACGGCCTCGACGAAAAGGAACGCGTCGACCTGGAGGCTGCCGCGGTCAGGCTGCAAGGCGAGAGCGAACTTCGATGGGTGACCGAGTTCATCGAAAAAGACCAGGTGACTGCTTTTGAGCGGACGCGCGCATTCCTGAACGAAATCATCGGCGACTACACCCGTGAGAAGCGGCTCGAACTCCTCAACATGGTGTGGGAATCCAACAACCTGAAGGGATATGTCACGGAGATGGAGGCCACCGCTTTGATTCGGCTGGCGCGGGATTGGAATGTGGAGAAGGATCTGATTGATCTGGTGCTGAAATAGGGATGAGGTATCTAGTCTGCTGCCTGTTTCTGTCCACCGTTATCTACGGACAATCCAATGAAGTTAGAACGGCATCGCATCCCAGTTGGCGAAAGGCCATTACTTTCAGCCTGGATCCCAGAGACACCAGTTTCGCGTCAGGCGGATATTTTGAACTGCTTCGGGAGGTCCAGCATAATACAACAGTTCAGGAATCCTATTACCACTACGCCCAAAAGGTGATATCCGAAAGTGGGTTGGAGCCCGTGTCCACCATCTCACAGGATTTTGATCCCAGCTATCAGACCCTAACCTTTCACTCACTCGTGGTAGTCCGCAACGGAGTACGAATCAACCAACTCTTAAATGGTCGCTTCGAAGTGATGAGGAGAGAGACAAGCATGGATTCCAGGGTGTACGATAAAAACCTCACAGCGGTCTTTAACATCGCAGACTTGCGCGTGGGTGACATCGTCGACTACTCTTTCTCCCTGAAGGGCGCCAATCCGCTTTTTGGAGGAAGGTTTTCCCGGCTATTCTATTTCAACAGCTCTATTCCGCTTGGCCAGGTCTATTTCCGTGTGATCACCTCCGCGGAAAAGAGGGCCGAGGTTCGCAGTTTTAACACCCCGCCTGAAGCGACAATTACCAAATCGGGAGATAAGACGGAATATGAATGGAGCAAGACGAATGTGCCCGCTTTGCTATCGGATGAATCCTCGCCCGGCTGGTTTGATCCGTACGATCATATCCAGATAGCGACGTTTGGTACCTGGAATGATCTTGCGAAGTGGACAGCGATGCTTTACCCACAGAACACAAACCAGCGCCTACTCAAGAGAATTCCAATCAAAGCCTCGACCCAGGAAGACTCCATTCGGCAGATTATTCAATTTGTTCAGGACGACATTCGGTATCTGTCCTTTTCAGATGGCATCAATGGGTACAAGCCGCACAACCCAGCCTCTATTCTGGATCAACGTTTTGGCGACTGTAAGGATAAATCACTTCTGCTTTCCACCCTTCTCAGGGAGGCGGGTATTGAGAGTCATCCAGTTCTCGTAAATACTACATACGGTAAGGAGCTGCGACAGTACTTGCCCGCGCCGGGTCAGTTCGACCACTGCGTTGTCAATTTTATATTGAGAGACTCAGTTATTTGGGTCGATCCAACCATCAATTTCCAACGTGGATCGTTGCGAGACATCAGTTTTCCAAACTACTATTTTGGGCTGGTTATTGACGTCAATGAACGAGACCTAGCACCAATACCCGCTCCAAAGGAAGCTGAGCAAATCACCCACGAAGACTTTTACCTTCAGGAAGCCGGTGGAGCCGCTTCGCTTAAAGTGAAAACCACTTATGATCGCCGTGAGGCAAACGGCATTCGACAGTATTTCAATTCCAACAGCAAGGAAGAGATTGAGAAACAGTACCTGAACTACTATGCTACCGATTATCCTGACGTACAGCTGAAAGATCCCATTACCTGGAGCGACAACGAGGCAACCAATATTCTCATTTCCGAGGAGAGTTATGAGTTGCCATCTTTCTGGCAATACGATTCTGTCAAGGCTCAATACTCAGTGTCATTCTATCCGCGCAACCTCGCGTCTTACCTGGCAAAGCCCGATACAAAAATCAGGAGCTCACCCTATGCACTGAGTTTCCCCAGGAACATCACTCACGAGATTACCATCCACCTTCCGGAAACGTGGAATGTAACAACTGGGACAAATCGATTTGGCACCCCGGCCTTCTCCTATGAATCCCAGGTCGCCTATGAGAACAAAACCATCAGGCTTCGATTCAAGTACAAGGCGCTCCGCCCCCATGTCGAGCAACAAGAAATCAAGAACTATGTCGCCCAGGTTGACGCAGCACTGAACGACCTTACTTTCACCCTGACACGAAACCGCGATAGTAGCGCCGCCTCGCAAACCACCAGCTCACCCTTCCTTATTATCTTGTTGATCTCGTTGATCCCGGCCTTCTTCATCTTCAGACGACTCTACTTCCATGATCCGGAGCCGAATCCAGCTCCCGAAAAACACAATTCTATTGGTGGGTGGTTGATACTGCCAGCCATAGGAATTTGCTTAACACCAATTCTTGTTCTCAAAACAATATGGGAGGTCGACTACTTCGCTTATTCAAACTGGCGAATGATTGTTGATCGTGAGTTCAGCGCATTCAACCCGGAGTTGGGATTGCTGGTGCTATTTGAATTGGTGCTCAATTCCTGGTACCTCATATTCAACCTCGGGCTTATCGTGCTTTTCTTTCGCCGCAGATCCAATGTTCCACACCTGGCAGCTGGATTCTACATCTGGTCATTTGTCTTCCTCGCGGCAGACACACTTCTCGCTTCCGCGTTTAGTGTTGATACTGCCGAAAAGGAAATGTACGACATCGGCCGATCGCTTGTTGGGGCGCTCATTTGGGCACCCTACTTCCTTTTCTCAGAAAGGTCGAAGGGGACCTTTACCGTCCGATTGCCCTTGAAGATTTACACGCTCAGGAGGTAGTGAGCTTACAAACTCATCATATCCTTAAACTTCGCCGCCTGCCTGCGGCTCACTTCCACTTTATCGCCACCGCGAAGTTTTACCATGAGGCCGCCATTGAACCACGGCTCGATGCCTTCCACCCAGCTGAGGTTGATGATGTGCTTGCGACTGGCGCGGAAGAAAGAACGCTCATCCAGTTTTTCATCCAGCGCATTGAGCGACTTGTGAATCATGGGCCGGTTGGTATCGAAATAGACCTTGATGTAGTTGCCGTCTGATTCAAACAGCCGGATATTGGCAAGGCTCACAAACCAGCACCGCTCGCCGTCCTTGACGAACACCTGGTCTTCCAGGCCAAGTTTCTGGTCACGACCGCGCCCGGAGCGCATGCGTTCTTTCTCCTGGATCTTGTGCACCGCTTCTCCCAATCGCTCTGCCGTAATGGGCTTGAGCAAATAGTCAAGCGCGTTGATTTCAAAAGCCTTCAGCGCGAACTCGTCGTAGGCAGTTGTAAAGACCACGAGCGGAACCGTATCGAGCGACTCAAGCAACTGAAAACCAGTGCGCCCGGGCATCTGGATATCCAGGAAGAGCACATCGGGATTCAGGTCGGTGATGAGTTGCTCGGCTTCGTCGGCGTTCTGAGCCTCACCAGCCACTTCGATGGAAGGATGCTCTTCTAGAAGTTTGATAAGTTCTTTACGAGCGAGGCGCTCGTCGTCAATGATCAATGCTTTCATACTGGGCGCGCGCTTAGCGCAGGTGAGGGATTTCTATTTCAGTGAGCACAAAAGTATCGCTTTCAGGAAGAATCCGAAATGAGGCCTGGTTGCCGTAAATCAACTTCAGGCGCTGCCGGGTGTTTTCCAGGCCAAGCCCACCCGTGGTCGACTGGCTTCCATTCACATAGTGGCCGCTGTTTCGCACCTGGATCGTCAACCGGTCGTTGCGCACCGAAGCTTTCATGTGAATGATGCCACCGGCAGTGAGTTTGGCAATGCCATGCTTGATACCATTTTCCACCAGTGTCTGGATCATCAGGGGAGGGACGAGGAATTCCCTGGACTCCGGGTCGATTTCAAACCGGGTTTGCAGGCGTTCCTCGAAACGGATGCTCTCCAGCCCAAGGTAATCACGCACGATGCGCAACTCGTCTTCGAATTTAGTGAGGCCGGTCTTGCCCGTCGTGAGTGAGTTCCTGAGAATATTGGCCAGTTGGTTGATGGCCTCCTTCGATTTCCCTGGATTCTCGTCCACCAATGCACGAATGCTGTTGAGGGCATTGAAGATGAAGTGCGGGTTCAGTTGCGACTTGAGGTTGTTTAACTCAATCTCCCGCACGGAAGCCTCGAGTTTCAACGAAGTATTGTAGCGCTCGAAATAGCTGTAGATGAAATAGAGAACGGACCAAAGAAAGAACATCAGCGCGTACACCGTGGTAAGGCCAAGGATGTTGGCCAGGTCAAATGCGGCTTCCTGGTTGTATAATCCCAGCGGAACGGAGAGCGACATGCGAAGGAAGTACAAGAGCAGGCCCATGACGAACACGCTCCCCAGTACGCGCGGAATCAGGACAGACATTCCGGCGCTCATCCATCGACCGTGGTTAATAAGTGTTCGGAAACCGTGCGTAAGCAGCAGGCCGAACCCCGCCTCATATGTGAAGAACAACGCGCGTTGCGTACTAACACCGGCATTATCGGAAATAAGGGCACTGATGAGGATCTGCATCAGGGCATAGGCTGCCCAACCGCCCACCTGGAGCGTCCAGTACAGCCTCGCTTTGTTCACCTTACGGAGCATCTATGCAAAGGTAGAAATCCCTGCGGGTGGAAGGACGCCATAGTGATGAGTGGAACCGGGGCTTCAGCCTTCCTGAACCAGTTCCGGGCGAAGAAACTTGCCAGTATAACTGGTCTTATGCTTGGCAACCTGCTGGGGTGTGCCCGTGACAATGATTTGTCCGCCTTGTTGCCCTCCCTCAGGGCCCAGGTCGACAATGTAGTCTGCTGATTTGATCACGTCCAGGTTGTGTTCGATCACCAGCACGGTATTGCCCTTGTCAACGAGTTTTTGCAGCACCCCCAGAAGATGCGCAATATCCTGGAAGTGAAGACCCGTTGTCGGCTCGTCGAGAATGTATAACGTTTTTCCGGTGTCTCGCTTCGACAACTCCGTCGCCAATTTCACGCGCTGTGCCTCACCTCCCGACAGCGTAGTAGCATGTTGACCCAGTGAAATGTAGCCGAGCCCTACATCGTTAAGGGTTTCAATTTTCCGAAGGATACGCGGCTGGTTCTCGAAAAACGTGACGGCCTCCTCTACGGTCATGTCGAGAACGTCGGAAATCGATTTTCCCTTAAAACGCACTTCCAGGGTTTCACGGTTGTATCGCTTGGCCTTGCACGTCTCACAATTCACGTAGACATCGGGAAGGAATTCCATCTCGATCAACCGGAGACCTGCGCCCTCGCACGTTTCGCAACGTCCTCCTTTTACGTTGAATGAAAAACGGCCAGGTTTGTAGCCCCGAATCTTCGCTTCCGGCATCTGGGCAAACAGGTCACGGATGTCGGTAAACACACCCGTGTACGTAGCTGGATTTGACCGCGGCGTACGACCGATGGGCGACTGGTCTACTTCGATCACTTTGTCGATGTGTTCTAGCCCTGCGATCGACTTGTACGGCAGCGGCTCCGTGCGCGAATGAAAAAGATGCCGGTTAAGGATGGGGAAAAGCGTCTCGTGTATGAGTGTTGATTTTCCGCTGCCGGAAACCCCAGTAACACAAGTGAAGGTTCCCAGCGGAAGTCGAAAGTCAATGCTCTTAAGATTATTCCCTGATGCGCGGGTAAGAAGAAGATCGTGTCCACTTCCTTTCCTTTTCTCGGTACGGTAGGGAATCTTGAGCGTGCCATTGAGATAACCGGACGTCACGCTGTTGTTCTTCCGAAAAACTTCCGGAGTACCTGAAGCGACAACCTTTCCGCCATGCCTCCCTGCGCCCGGGCCGATGTCAACGATGTAGTCCGATTCGAGCATCATTTCCTTGTCGTGTTCCACCACGACCACGGAGTTGCCAAGGTCACGCAGGTTTTTCAGGGCCTGAATCAATTTGACGTTGTCGCGGGCGTGCAGGCCGATACTAGGCTCGTCGAGAATGTAAAGCACACCGACGAGTTGCGTTCCAATTTGAGTCGCCAGACGGATGCGCTGGGCTTCACCCCCACTCAACGTGCGCAAGGGCCGGTTGAGGTCAAGGTAGTCGAGGCCTACGTCGACAAGGAAGCCGATCCGTTTGCGGATCTCTTTCAACACCTCCGTTGCGATCGTCCGTTGCTTCGGTGACAACCGTGACTCGAGAGTCTTGAACCATGCTTGCAACTGGAGTATATCCATGGAGGAGAGCTCGGCTATGTTCTTTTCATCGATCTTGAAGTGGAGAGATTCCCTTTTCAACCTGGCTCCATTACATTCCGGGCACTGCCGCGTGATCATGAATTCCTCCATCCACCGCTTCGCTCCTTCCGATGCATCGTCACGCATCTTTTCAAGGAAGTTGATGATCCCCTCAAACTTCGTGTTCCAATCCGTGCCTGGGTACTTTACTGACGGCACCGCCACGGGGACATCATCTCCGTGCAGCAGAATTTTGATCACTTCACGGGGAATGTCCTTGATCGGTGTGGAGAGGGAAAGCTTGTACCTCTTGAGAATTGCTTCCACTTTCTTGAAGATCCAAATGTCGCGGTACTCACCAAGAGGGATAATTCCTCCCCGGAGGATGCTGAGTTTCTTGTCGGGGATTACGGAATCCTCTGTGATCTCTTCAATTACACCAAGGCCGTTGCAAGTGGGGCACGCACCATAAGGGCTGTTGAAAGAAAAAAGATTCGGTGCCGGTTCGTCGTAGGAAAGTCCTGTGGTCGGGTCCATCAGGTACTTTGAAAAATGGTGTACTTCGCCCGCTTCGTCAAGCAGCATCATCACCCCTTTACCTTCCTTAAGCGACCGGGCCACCGATTGTGCAATGCGATACCGGTCTGCTTCATCGGCCACAATCCGGTCAATGACCATCTCAATATCGTGGATCTTGTACCGGTCGAGCTGCATTTTGGCAGTGATGTCTTCAATCTTGCCATCCACCCTCACCTTGGTGAAGCCGCTCTTTCGAATCTGGACGAAGAGTTCACGGTAATGTCCTTTTCTTCCGCGAACGACGGGCGCGAGAAGCGTCAGTTTCCTTTTGTTGAAGTGTTGAAAAATACCCTCCAGGATTTGATCTTCCGTCTGGCGAATCATTTTGCGCCCGCTCAGGTATGAGTAGGCTTCTCCCGCCCTGGCAAAGAGCAGGCGCATGAAGTCGTAAATCTCCGTGACGGTGCCGACCGTCGAACGGGGATTGCGTGAGGTGGTCTTTTGCTCAATGGAGATTACCGGGCTCAGGCCATTGATCTTGTCGACATCAGGTCTTTCGAGGTTCCCTATGAAACTACGCGCATAGGCCGAAAAACTCTCCATATACCGGCGTTGGCCTTCGGCATAGATGGTATCGAAGGCGAGCGATGATTTCCCGCTCCCGCTGATGCCCGTGATCACGACCAGTTGGTTGCGGGGGATGGATACGTGAATGTCTTTGAGGTTGTGCTCCCGGGCGCCGATCACTTCAATTTCGGTGTGACCGGTAGAATCGACAGTGACTTTTTTTGAACGGGTGGCCGTCATGGAAACTTCCGGGAATGGGGCCGGCACGGTGCGAAAAATATGAATGTCAGGATTTTACGAGGAAGGATTCTAGCTCAGTGAGGGTCAGTTTCCCTTCATAGAACGATTTGCCGAAGATAACAGCGAAGATTCCCATATCGTTCAGTTGCCGGATGTCGTCGGCATTGCGAACCCCGCCACTGGCGAGCACCTTCAGGTCAGGGAAGGTGTGAAGGATCTCTTTGTAGAAAGCCAGGTCCGGGCCCTCCATGGTGCCATCGTGCGAGATATCCGTGCACTTGGCATACTTCAGGCCTCGCTCATAAAAGAAGCGAACATGGTCCATCAGCTGCAGGTCTGATTTCTTTTGCCACCCCCGGAAGGCAACCTGCTTGGACTTGGCATCGGTAACATCGGCGCTCAGGGTGATCTTTTCGCGGCCGAAGGAAACAATCCAGGAGGCAAACAATTCCCGGTTCGTTACGGCAATGCTTGATGCCGTGATGTAATCGGCACCGTGCTCATAGGCGCTGACGATGTCGCCATCCGTGCTGATGCCTCCGGTAAAATCGATTTTAAGTTCCGTGTGGTTGGCGATCGCTTCAAGGACGTGAAAATTGCGCGGATTGCCTTTCTCGGCACCATCGAGGTCGACCAGGTGAATCACTTCAATGCCATGATCCGCAAATCGCTTTGAGAGATCGAGCGGATTTTCATCATAGGCCTTCTCACTGCTCGGATCGCCTTTGCGCATCTTCACCACTTTCCCGTTGCGAATGGCGATGGAGGGGATAACCTGAATCATTGAGCCAATCTAATTCATTTTTCGCGAGTGGCTCAACTTTGCCGGGGCAAAAATCGCCGGAAACCATTCTTTATCAAGCCCGGCGTTTTCTACCTTCGGAATATGAACGTGGCCCGTCTTCTTTCGCTTGCTCTCCTGGTCCTGGCGCACACCGCCCAGGCACAATCGCGGTCGCGGAAGATGCCAAACAACGTGAACCATCCCGCCATCAACAACTACGCCCCTTTCATCAGTCTCGACGGCAATTCCATGGTTTACCTGGCCGATCTCGCCGAGGATCATGCCATGACAATGGCCTACACGACACGCCAGGGAGTAAACTGGAAAGACCCTGTTGTACTTCCCAAGGCAGTGAATCACAAGCTGAATTTTCAGAAAGGATACGCACTGAGTCCCGACGGCAGGACGATTTACATTTCCAACCAGAAGTCCAACGGAATGGGGGGCTTTGACCTTTACTACAGCCAGTTGGGAGCCCTTTGGGAAGACCCGGTGAACATGCTGCTACCGGCCAATTCAAAAGGACATGAAGCATGTCCATCCATTTCGCTAGATGGTAACCTCTTTTTCTACATGCGATGTGAAAAGATGGACCTGACCTCCGCCGACGGGTGTCGCATCCTGATGATGAAAAAGAAACCCAATGGTCAATGGGATAACCCGGTTGAATTGCCGGACTACATCAACACGGGCAATTCACAAACGCCCCGGATCATGGGCGATGGCGAAATGCTCATCTTTTCTTCCAATAAGTTTCAGGGGGGAAAGGGAGGGATGGACCTCTATTACTCGCGTTACATGCAGGGAACCTGGAGTCGTCCCCAAGCCCTCGACTTTGCCAACACCGGCGGAGAAGACCAATATGTCAGCGCCACTTCGGCCGGCATGTACTTGTTGCGAGATTCACCCGGACAGCGCAGCAGCGAACTCGTTGAATACCTCTTCCCTCCTGAGGTGCGACCGAAAGGCACTCTCCGTGTGGAGGGCAAAGTCTCCGGACCACCCGACCTGTCCTCGGCGTACGTCACCGTCTTCAGCCTTGATCATCCTGGCGCTCCCACCGCCACCCAAGTGGGTAAGGATGGGATGTTTCAAATCTACCTGAACTACGGAGGCAGGTATGATCTTTCAGTGGAGCCTGCCAACGACAGCTACACATTCTTTTCAAAGAAATTTGACTTGCGGGGAGAAAGTAACGCGATGGTTGAGCAGTTGGACGCCACCCTTCTGCCGTGCAAGCCGGGCGACGTCATCGTCCTCGCCGGCCTTGAGTTTGAACCGTTTGGCTCACGCCTCACCTCCGCGTCCCGTGAAGAGATCCGTCGCGTTGCGCGCATGATTCGTGGAAACCCATCCCGGTCATTCGGCATCGAGGTTACGCTTCTCGGTTTCTTGCAAGACAGTGTGCGGTTGTCGAACGAACTCACCGAGGTGGCGTATGACAGTGTTAAGATTCCGATCACCTACAATATTGACTCTGTAACCACCGCCACGCGCGATTCCGTGGTGGTCCATCCGCGATATCACAACGACCGAACATTGGCCCAGGCGAGGGCGATCGGTACCTCGCTGCAGCAGGAAGGAATTGAAGCGAGTCGATTGGCTTGCTCAGGGAAGGCGCAGCCGGAGGCCCTGCCCGAACGGCGAAGAACCACTGTTCAACTTATTGTTCACTGAGTGAAATTGGCACGGCGACCAGGGTGCGGTCCCAGAGGAAGACCAGCTCTATCGCATCAGCGGCCTTTTCGACCGTGATGGTGAATTGCTCAATCTCTTTGGGGTTCTCAACGACGGGCACGTCAATCATGTATTCGGTCGCTCCTGGGTCGCGGGCCGCTTGTCCGTCCTTCATCACATCGATGCCCCAGGGTGGAATGGTTGTGTTGAAGATGATCTGCCAGTGTTGCTCGTCGGGAACAGTCCAGAGTGAGTACTTCCCACGTGGCAATTTTGTTCCGTTGAGAAAAATGTCCTTGTTGGTTTCAAACACCGTGGCTTCGTTCGCCCCGGTTCTCCAGGTCTTGCCAAAGGGTACGAGGCCGCCGAAAATGACGCGCCCCTTCTTGTATGGACGGTTGTAAAAAACAGTGATTCTCAAATCGCCGTCTTCGAATACCAGGCTGTTTTCCGGGCTTAGGGATTTGGTGTTATACATCCATGCAATCGCCCCGGCAATCGCCATAACGAGGAGCAAACCTGCAAAAAGAAGAATTCGTTTCATGGGTCCTGGGCCTGTTTGCCAGCGGGTCAAAAACGTGCCGGGCTAAAGGGGGTTGCGCGAATTACTAAAAGAGTCGTTATTTGATACAAATAATTTTATTTCCAATGGGTGCAGAACTTGTCTTCTACATTGTCCTGGCGCTGTTCCTTGCGGCGGTCCTTTCTGTTTGGTTTGTCCCTAACAGTAAGATTAGCAAGAACGAGCACGACGTCAAGCACTGACTGCAGGTCAGGGCATGAATGTATGCGTATTCTGCGGTTCCAACACAGGAACCGATCCTTCCTTTGCAGCCAGTGCCCTTGAGACCGGGCGTTTCCTCGGCACCGGCGGTCACACCTTGATCTATGGAGGCGGCAATATCGGCCTGATGGGCCTATTGGCCGATGAGGTCCTGGCCACGGGCGGGAAGGCCATCGGCGTAATCCCGGATTTCCTGGTTCAACGCGAGGTTGGGCACCGCGGCCTCACCGAACAAATCATCGTGCAATCCATGCACGAACGCAAGCAGCGGATGGCCGACCTCGCGGATGTTTTCGTGGCCCTTCCCGGCGGATGGGGTACCCTCGACGAACTTGCCGAAATACTCACCTGGCGACAACTGGGCATTATCGATCAACCCATCGGTTTGCTTAACGTCAACTCTTTCTTTACACCGTTGTTAGACCAAATGAAGAAGATGTCTGAAAAAGGGTTTCTCCATGCCACCAATCTCTCCTTCCTTATCGTGGAGAATTCTCCTTCGAAATTGCTCACCACGCTGGGGGTAGTTACCGTTTAATCAATTTACAGGTACTGTTTTTTTGAATAGTTTTAGCTCGCAAGGGTGTCGCATGCGCGTCTGCCAGATTATCCTCCTGTTACTTTGCCTCCCAACCCTATGTCTGGGACAACTGGGCTTTCACCTGAAGCCCGGTCAACGGCGCGTGCAGTTTCCCATCGAGATCGTCAACAACCTCATTATTGTGCCCGTAGTTATCAACGGGCAACTTCCGCTCAAGTTCATTCTCGACACGGGAGTGCGGACCACCATTCTCACCGAGAAGGCATTTAGCGACATTCTCAACCTGAAGTACAGTCGTCACTTCCTGGTGGCCGGACCGGGCGGGGAGAAACTCGTGGAGGCGTACATCACCAATGATGTAACCCTCGATATGCCGGGCATTCACGGCCAGGGCCACGCGATGCTTGTACTCGAGCAAGATTACCTGGAGTTGCGCAACTACCTGGGTACCGATGTGCAGGGCATCCTCGGTTATGAAGTGTTCAGCCGGTTTGTCGTCGAGGTCAATTACGAGAGTCGGTACCTGATCATTGCGGCACCCGAGTTTTACAAACCAAAAAAGAAATTCCAGGCGATCAAGATCAAAGTGGAAGACACCAAGCCATACATTAACATCCCGATTTCCATGAGTACCGGCAACGTGGTCGACGCCAAACTGCTCGTCGATACGGGGGCCAGTCACGGACTTGTGTTGGACCCGTTGTCGGATCCGCGCATTGTCGTTCCGGAGAAACACATCACCAGCCTGATCGGCCGAGGCCTGCAAGGAACCATCACAGGAAAAATCGCTCGAATCGATGCGGTACAGCTTGGTAACTACAGAATGGAGGGCGTGGTAGTGAATTTTCCCAACGCGGACGACTACGGCTACCCAGACTCGCTCAAGAACTCCGATGTCTTTCGGAACGGCGCCCTCGGCGGCGAACTGTTGAGGCGCTTCACCGTGGTTTTCAATTTTCCCGGCGAGCGGATGTACATCAAGAAGAATGCGCTCTTCGGCCGAAAATTCAATTATAACCTAAGTGGGCTCACCTTCCGGGCCAAAGGCGTTCGCCTTCGCCGCTACGAAGTCACCGATGTGCGCAAGGGATCGAGCGGCGACGTCGCCGGCCTCCTCGTCGGCGACGAATTGGTCTCCATCAACGGTGTGCCTGCTTCAGATTACAACCTCAATGGAATCTCCACCGTTTTCGACATCCAACCCGGAAAGCGCCTCCGCCTCGAGATATTGCGCAATGGGAAAACGCTCATCAAGAAAATGCAACTCGTTAGCCAAATCTGAGTTAGTTCCAGGTTTAGGGTTTAAGGTTCAAGGTTTCATGTTCCAGGCCTACCTTGCACCATGCCCGATAAACAGGTCCTGATTGTCGGTGGTGGATTGGCCGGCCTAGTGTGCGCCCTTCATCTCACCCGCGAGGGCATCCGTCCCCTGGTGATCGAAAAAAATCGTTACCCCTTCCACCGGGTTTGCGGTGAATACACTTCAAATGAGGTTATTCCCTACCTGGACTCTCTCCATGCATTCCCAGAAGGCTTGTCGCCAGCGCGTATTTCCAGGTTTCAACTCACTTCAACGGGAGGGACAATGGCCGAACTTCCATTAGACCTCGGCGGATTCGGTGTCAGTCGATATGCCTTCGATAATTACTTGTATACCCTTGCTTCCCAGAAGGGCGTTGCGTTTCGGCTCGAGACAGAGGTCAATTCGATCCGATTCAACGGAAATGCATTTGATGTCCAACTCCCATCTGAAATCCTGACGGCTGATGTTGTGGTCGGCAGTTTTGGGAAACGTTCGCGATTGGACAAAGAACTGAACAGGCACTTTGTCCGACGTCACTCCCCGTATGTGGGAGTCAAGTATCACCTTCGTTTTCCGAAACTTTCCCGCGAACTCATTTCGCTGCACAATTTCGACCAGGGATATGCTGGGATCAGCGCGGTGGAGGATGACCGCGTCAACTTCTGTTACCTCACCCACCGTGACCAGGTGAGGAAGCATGGCAACTTAAAAGAAATGGAAGCCGCCGTTCTTTGCCGCAACCCCTACCTCCGGGAGATCTTTGAAGATGCCGAGTTTCTTTTCGACAAGCCAGAGGTCATCAACGAGATAAGTTTTGAAACAAAGTCGCCTATTGAAGATCATATCCTCATGACAGGTGACGCTGCCGGCATGATCGCTCCCCTTTGCGGAAACGGCATGGCCATGGCCATCCATTCGGCCAAGTTGGTGGCCGAGCGCATCATTCACTTTTCCCGGGACGCCACCTACACGCGCGAAGCCATGGAGCGAGATTATGCAACCTCCTGGCGGCGCCAGTTTGCGAAACGACTTTGGGCGGGCCGTCATATTCAGCGACTTTTTGGAAACGGCCGTGGTTCACACCTCGCCGTTGGCCTCGCCCGTCGCTTCAAACCGCTCGCTTATCAACTGATGAGGCGTACTCATGGAAGTCCATTTTGATCGCAAGCCCTGATCGGTACTTTTGCACACTAAACCCGGCAACTAATGAAGCCTCACCACCAGCACACCTCCCCTCGACGCACTTTCCTGAAACATATAGGTGCACTGACCGCGGCAGCGGCACTTGGTATTGGGGAAGAAGCCGAAGCGATGGCTAAGCCCAAGAAACTTTTTTTCAAAATTTCACTGGGAGAGTGGTCCTTTCATAAGCAACTCCAGGCCGGAACCTTGAAAAACCTGGATTTCCCTGCTAAGGCCAAGAATGAATTTGGTATTGACGCCGTGGAATACGTGAACGTGTTTTTCATGGACAAGGCAAAGGACCAGTCCTACCTCGCCGAATTGCGCAACCGATGCAAGGACGTCGGTGTGAAGAGCGTGATCATTTTGTGCGATGAGTTGGGTGACCTGGCCAATACGGACTCCGTTGAGAGAAAGAAGGCCGTCGAAAATCATTTCCCCTGGGTAGATGCGGCGCAATTTCTCGGATGTGAATCGATCCGTGTCAACTGTTCGGGCGTTGGAACGGAAGCCGAGGTAGCCGCAGCGGGCATCGACGGGCTAAGCCGCCTAAGCGAGTATGCCAATAAGGCGAAACTCAATGTGCTGGCTGAAAACCACGGTGGAATTTCCTCCAATGGAAAGTGGATGGCGAATGTCATTCGCTCCGTGAACATGAAGAACTGTGGTATGCTTCCCGACTTTGATAATTTTGATATCACCCCAACCAACTGGTATGATCGATACCAGGGCATCACGGAGTTGATGCCCTTTGCAAAATATGTCAGCGCCAAGACGGTTGATTTTGATGCAAAAGGCAACTGTGTGGAGACCGATTATGTTCGTATGCTCAAGATCGTAAAGGCCGCCGGCTACCGCGGATATTTAGGCGCTGAGTACGAAGGTGAGAAACTATCAGAAGAGGAAGGTGTGAAGGCCACGCTCAACCTCCTGAAGCGAGTGGGCGAACAATTGAGCTAATCAAACAAGTAGCGCCCCACGTTGCGCGTATCGAAGAGCAGCCAGATAAAAAATGCCGAAAGGCACGTGGACGATACAAAATTGAGAATCATCGCGCGGGAGTGATCAGCGCGTGTAGAGTCTCGCCAGACCCTCACAAACCAAACGTTGAAATAGAAGGCCACGGGGAAAAGGGCAATCAGAAAAGCAATCGCTTGCCGTGGCTGGTAGTAGACGAGGAAGTAGCCCATGAATCCAATGGCTGCCAAAGCAAAGACCGTCGCGGTGAAGAAAAAGGTACCACGGATACCCAACATCCGGCTGATCGTCATGTCGCCGTGAAGGGCATCTTCCTCGTGCTGGTATACCTGTGTCATCGGGTAATTGGCCCAAAGCATGACACTGGTAAGCGAGGCAGGGATCAGCGCCTGTGCCTGCCAAGCATTCTCGAGATCAAACTTGTTCAGCGCCAGGTAGCACATCAGAAAGGTGAAGAACCCCTGGAAAAAACCTGTAACCAACCATCCAAGGATGGCATACTTCTTCAGCCGGACGGAGGGATGACTGTAGGCTTTGGATGCCAGGCCGTAGATGAATACCATGATTGTAAACAACGGAGAGACATAAATGAAGGCGAGCACCAGCGCCAGGGCATCGAACGCGAGCGATGTCCAATACAAATCTTTGGTCACGGGCGGTGGGTTCTTCAGACCGCCAATACTCTTCTCATCACGATCGAAATAACTGTTATAGCCATTGCTGGCCGGGTAAACAAGCAAGTGGAGGATTATGAAGATCCAGGTCATCCTGGGCTTCAGGAGGTTGGGTGAAACAGAAACGGCAAACAGGAAAATAGGCAGGAGAAAATACGAGAAAGGAATACGCAGGTGAAGGAGCGTCGATTTTGACAGCATGACCGGAGGCAGCAATCAAGATAGCCGTTTTTGGGTTATTATTGAGTAATGGGTTTTATCACCTCGATCGGCACGGCCAATCCTCCACATGCCCTGAATCAATCTGCCATCGCGGAGTTCATGATTCATGCCATGGGGCTCGGTAATGACGATGCGCGAAAGCTGAGGGTGCTGTTTCGCGCCAGCGGTATCGATACCCGGTACTCTGTTCTCGACGATTACGGGCGCGTTGGCGATTTTCATTTCTTCGAGAACAGCAAGGACCTTGAACCCTTCCCTAGTACACGTCGGCGGTTGGAATTGTATCGTCGGCATGCCCTTGCGCTCAGCCTCGAAGCAGCCCACCGGTGCCTGGCCGCAGCTCCTGGTCTCCGTAGAGATGCCATTACTCACCTGATCGTAGTGAGCTGCACCGGAATGTATGCGCCAGGGCTGGACATCGATCTCGTCAAAGCGTTGGGATTGAGTACATCCATCGAACGAACGTGCATCAACTTCATGGGATGCTATGCGGCCTTCAACGGGCTTCGTCTTGCCGCTGCGGCATGCGCACAGCGCCCTGATGCCCATGCACTCGTTGTCTGCACAGAACTTTGCAGCATACACTTTCAAAAAGAGAACAAAGAAGACAACATGCTGGCCAACGCCCTCTTTGCTGATGGTGCCGCTGCCGCCCTGGTGGAGCCGATCTCGCGACCCGGCATTGCCCTAAGACTGGAGGAGTTCCACGGCGAACTGGCTACCGAAGGCGAGCACGACATGACGTGGACCGTGGGCGATCTCGGCTTTGAAATGCGCCTATCCACCTACGTTCCCGAAATTATCCGCAGCGGCATCCGTAACCTTACCCGTGGGCTGCTTGCCAAGATTCATCGGGATCCTTCGGAGGTATCCTACTATGCCATTCACCCAGGCGGAAAAAAAATACTCGAAACAATCGAAGCCGAATTGGGAATCACCCGCGAACAAAACCAGGCCGCCTACGACGTGCTTCGCCAGTTTGGCAACATGTCATCGCCTACCGTGCTCTTTGTGCTACAACACCTCTGGCGCACCCTTACCCCGGCAGACGAGGGCAAACGAATCCTCAGTTTTGCATTCGGGCCCGGCCTGACGTTGGAAGCAGCACTGTTTCAAGTTGCACTTCGTCCATGAGCAAAGTTGATCTGCGTCATCGATCCAGCGACCTGGAAATCATGGATAACCTCGATTGTTCAGGCGCTGTGGTTGATCAGACTCTTCGCGAACTGGATGTGATCAACCAGTGGCTTGGCGGCAACGCAGTCACACTCAGCGGTGTGAAAGAGATGCTTCGGCTTCGGCCCATCACGCCTGAAGATCCATTGACAGTGGCGGACCTCGGTTGCGGCAGCGGTGACCTGATGCTGCGGCTTGCGCGATACGGTAGGAAGAAACGAATCCCCATGCAACTGACGGGAATTGACGCCAATCCTCACATTGTCGACTATGCCCGTAAACACTGCGAGGGTTATAGGGAGATATCTTTGGAAGCGACTAATGTGTTCTCGCCCGACTTTGCGAAACGACGCTTTGATATTGTGACCGGAACGCTGTTCTTTCATCACTTTGACGACGCAGCCCTAATTCAACTGCTGCCTCAATTGGTGAGGCAGTCCCGCCTCGGGTTGCTGATCAACGACATTCACCGCCATCCGCTGGCCTTTTATTCAATCCGGTTGTTGACAAAACTGTTTTCATCTTCTTCCATGGTCCGCTTCGACGCACCACTTTCTGTGCGACGGGCTTTTACCCGGTCAGACTGGGAACGGCTGTTTTCGAAAGGAGAAATCAAGCAATATGATCTCTCGTGGGCTTGGGCTTTTCGCTGGAAAATCCTCATTAGGGGCTAAAATCCTGATTGGCACAGTTTTGGTAAATTTGACTGTGTCTGTAACCCAACGTTCCATGAAAACGCTAGCCCTTTCCTTGATAACTGTCGCTGTGCTTGCCTCGTGTGCCTCCAGCCCTTTCGGTAAGAAGGTAAATGAGCCGTTTACGGGCAACGCGTATGAATCCAACAACCGCTTCTTCCGCGCCAACGGCAAGGGTGAAAGCAGTTCTGAGAATATCGCACGCGGCAAAGCCGACATGGAAGCGAAGACAATGCTCGGTGGCCAGGTGAATACCACCATGAAACAGGTGGCCGACAACTACATGGGCCAAACCGAGAATGAACGTGGCGCCGATGTGGCTGAAAAGTTCCAAAGCCTCGCGCGGCAGGTAATGAACACCGAGATGGCGGACCTTCGCAAGATTGGGGAGAAGAAATACTACAACCAAAAAGAGAACCGGTACACCGTCTTCATTGCCTACGAGATCAAGAAGAACGCGATGTTCCGATTCATGAAGAAACAAGCTTCATTGGATACCTCACTGAATGAGAAACAACAGGCCCTCATCCAAAAAATCCTGGACGAACAGGAAAAGGCAGCCGACAAGGAAGAGAACTAGCGCCCCTTAAGCTGAACCGTCCTCGGTCAGGCTGAGCGCAGACGAAGCCTGACTAGAACCGCAGACGATGGGTTAACGGCCGCCTTCGGCCATCTTCTCGGCGCTCTCCGCCAGTTTCAATTGCTCGATGAAGTCGTCGATGTCACCATTCATGATGGCAGGAAGGTTGTGCTGGGTAAATCCGATGCGGTGATCCGTCACACGGCTCTGCGGATAATTATAGGTTCGAATCTTTTCCGAGCGATCGCCGCTTCGCACTTGCGACCGGCGTGAGGCTCCAATCTCCGCGTTCTGTCGTTCCACTTCCCTCTCGTACAGTTTTGCACGAAGCATTTGTAGGGCGCGTTCCCGGTTGGCGTGCTGAGACCGTTCGACCTGGCAGGTGATCACAATGCCCGTGGGCTTATGAGTGAGCTGCACCTTCGTTTCCACCTTGTTGACGTTCTGGCCACCGGCGCCACTGCTCCGGGCCGTTTGATACTCAAGGTCCGCCGGGTTGATCACCACGTCGACCTCTTCGGCTTCGGGGAGAACCACTACGGAGGCCGCCGAGGTGTGCACGCGGCCCTGTTGCTCTGTATCCGGCACGCGCTGCACGCGGTGCACGCCGGACTCGTACTTGAAAATGCCAAATGCCCCCTCACCCTCCACGAGCGTAATTACTTCTTTATACCCCCCGGCTGACCCTTCTGTCACGTCCATCACCGTCATCTTGAGGCCACGGCGGTCGCAAAAACGCTGGTACATACGCCACAGATCCCCGGCGAAAATGGCGGCTTCGTCACCACCGGTTCCTGCCCGTATTTCCAGGATGCAGTTTCGGTCGTCGTTTGGATCACGGGGCATCAACTGTTCCTTGATATCCTGTTCTATGGCTTCCCGCTTCGGGCCCAGCTCGTCAATTTCCATTTTGGCCAGCTCCCTCAACTCAGGGTCTTTCTCTTTTTCGAGTACATCCCTGGCGTGTTCCTGCCCCTCAAGAATCTGCAGATAGGCCTTGTACTTGACCACCACCTTCTCGAGGTCGCGGTATTCCTTGCTCAATTGGGTGAACTTCCGGATGTCCTTGACGACGTCCGGCTGGCCCAAGAGCAGTCCGACTTCTTCGAACCGGTGATTGATTTCTGCAAGTTTTTCCAGCATAGGCGAAAACGCGCGCAAGTTAGAAAAATAGCAAGGAGTATACAGGTTTGCGGCCATGAGTCTACCTTTGGTAAGCTCTGCCCCCTGGACGGCGAGCACAGGCTATGAAGAAGTTCGTGCTTATAGTGATCGGTCTCCTGGCGATTCAGTGTGGCGGCAAGCTCACGCCCGAAGAGCGCAAGAAACTGCACGACGGCATGGCTACACAGGATATCCGCCGCGTTACCGATGCCGAGTTGCACGAAGCCGCGCTCGCCTACGCGGCCGGAGTGATGCGTGACATTGGAAAAACTGATCCATACCTGCTGAACAAACAGCGCATAGACTCACTCGCTCGTGGGCAAGGCGTGGTGATTTATTCACTTTCCCCGGACGAAAAGTCCCTCCAACAGTTGGAAAACAATCTCATCGAAGCGTATGTCAGCGGCGCGGCGATGGGCACCGCCGTCGACAACCTCCAGGCGGTGGGTACAGACTCGTTGTTGTTCACCCACCCGGTGTTTCGAGTCCACCCCGATGGCTCACAAGAATTTACCCACGCCGTTGCCATCCGAATGGCCAAGCGAACTGTCATTCTGTCGATGCCAAAACCTTGAAGTCCCTGGCCCGCTCATCCTTGTCTGCTCCCTGGCATATCTCAATGGACACGGGGGGCACGTTTACCGATTGCATCGCCGTCGATCCAAAGGGAGCCGTACACCGGTTGAAACTTCTTAGCAGCAGCGTCCTTCGCGGACAAGTGACTGGCCAACCGGATCGTCGCAGTGTATCCGTGGCATTTTCGTGGCCCGTAGAGAAAGACATTTTCGCCGGATTTCAGTTCCGTCTTCCTGGTCAGCGAAAGGGCATTGAGGTGGTCCGCATCGACCTCACCTCAAATCTAATCGTCCTGGTGTCCGGTCTCCCACGTCTTGCCCCAGGCACCTTCTTTGAATTAAGCACAGGCGAGGAAGTGCCGGTGCTGGCAGCACGACTACTTACTGCCACAGCCCCAGGCAAACCTTTCCCGCCCATGAAGATTCGGTTGGGATCTACCCGGGGAACCAATGCCATGCTGGAAAGAAAGGGAGCGCGAACGGCCTTGTTGGTCACTCGTGGCTTCAAAGACCTGCTCGTTATCGGCAATCAACAGCGACCCGACTTATTCACACTCAATATTCGCAAGCCGGAGCCCCTCTGCACCGTGGTGGAGGAAATTGATGAACGTGTTGGAGCAGACGGTTCCGTACCCACCGCACTTGATCCGGCCACCATCAAGCAGCTGGCTGCCCGGCTTCGGCAGAAGGGCGTGGAATCTATCGCCATCGCACTGCTTAACGCCTTCGCCAACCCTGCTCATGAGAGACTGCTTGGCTCCCTTCTGCGGCGAGAAGGATTTGGTTGTGTTTCGGTCTCACATGAGTTGTCTTCCCAAATCCGGTTGCTGACGCGGGCGGAAACAACGGTGGCCAATGCCTACCTGGAACCGATTATTCGCGCCTACATCTCCGGGATTCAAAAGGGGCTTTCCTCATCTCAACTGTCGATGATGACCAGCAGTGGTAGCCTGGTGAAGACCGATGCCTATTTTCCCAAAGACAGTCTTTTGAGCGGGCCGGCCGGTGGCGTGGTCGGCGCTGCGCACCAGGCACTGCGTTCAGGCGAAGAAAGAATTCTCGCTTTCGATATGGGCGGCACCAGCACGGACGTGTCGATGTACAACGGTCGATTTGACTACAGGTTTGAATCGCGCGTCGGCCCTTTCAGCATTCTTGCGCCTTCGCTGGCCATTGAAACCATCGCGGCGGGTGGTGGTTCAATTTGTGACTTCGATGGCTACCGGTTGACCGTTGGTCCCTCAAGTGCCGGCGCAAATCCAGGTCCTGCGTGCTATGGCTCCGGGGGACCACTTACTCTTACCGACGTCAACCTGCTATTGGGTCGAATTGACCATTCTCGTTTCGCCATTCCTCTTAAGCCCGGTGATGCACAACGCGCCCTCGACAAGCTGGTTAGCCGGATGGCGAAAACAACAGGCCGACGGCCATCACCAGGGCTACTACTGGAATCCTTCCGTCAAATTGCCAATGAGAAAATGGCGGAAGCAATCCGCAAGATCTCTGTTCAGCAAGGCCATGATCCCCGGCAGTTTACGCTCCTGAGTTTCGGAGGCGCCGGTGGTCAGCATGCCTGCGCATTGGCCGATACGCTGGGAATGCAACGCGTGTTGATACCTTCTGACGCCGGGCTGCTGAGTGCCTACGGGATAAGCCAGGCGCCTGTGGAAAGATTTGAAGAGCGTTTGATCCTTAAGCCATGGCAAGCGGTTCATGAGTCCCTCGACGGGCAACTGAACCAGCTTTTCGAAGCGGCGCGGCAAAAGCTTGTTCAGGAAGGATACACTAAAAAGGAAATCCAGTTGCGCGGAAGCCTCCTCTTCCTTCGCTTCACCGGTCAGGACACCAGCATTGAGCTGGACTATCGACAAGGAGATCGCGTACTCGATGCGTTCAGGGGAAAGTATGAATCCATTTATGGCCATTGGACAGACCGAGTGGTGGAAGTGGAATCGATCCGGGTGATTGCAGTCGTCAAGTCTTCTTCGCCGGTTGGAAGAAAAGCAAGGCTTCGTGCCCATGTTCCTAAGCCGTTGGAGAAATCCGGCTCCCGCATCTATAAGTGGGAGCAGCTTCAACCCGGCGCAATAATCAAGGGCCCGGCCCTCGTGGTGAGTGGTAATTCCACAACAAGCGTAGACCCTGGGTGGACATTCACGCTGGACGGATGGGGCAACGCCATCCTGGTCAGGCAAACGAAAAGCGGGGAATCACGTGCCGCACGGCAAAGCAAAGAGGGGAGCCTTGAACTATTCACGAACCGTTTCACGGCAATTGCCCATGAGATGGGTGCGCTGTTGCAACGAACTTCATTCTCGGTAAACATCAAGGAACGCCTCGATTTCTCCTGTGCGCTGCTGGATGCAGCGGGCAACCTGGTGGTGAATGCACCTCATATTCCCGTTCACCTCGGCAGCATGGGTGTCTGTGTGCGCGAAGTGAGGAAACTAATTCCCATGCGCGAGGGCGACGTGGTGATTACGAATCATCCTGCGTTTGGCGGCTCGCACCTGCCTGATGTAACGCTCATCAAGCCGGTATTCTATAAGCGCAGGCTCGTGGGTTACGTGGCCAACCGGGCGCATCATGCCGAGATCGGCGGTTCCAAACCCGGATCGACGCCTGCCGATGCCCGTCGTCTCGAGGAGGAGGGAGTGATCCTGTCTCCGGCTTACCTCGTTGAAGGCGGCAAGCCTCAATGGGAATCGCTGATCCAACGGCTCACAGGCGCGCGCTACCCAACCCGATCGTTACAAGAGAATCTTGCCGACCTGAACGGTGCCCTTGCGTCTGTCAATCTTGGTGAATCGGGGCTGATCAACCTTTGCCACCAGCACACGGTGGGCGATGTTACCCGCCACATGAAGGCCCTGCGAATGCATGCGTCCAGTCTCCTGGGAGAGCGGCTCAAAACACTAACGACGAAAGAAATGCGGGCAACCGAATACCTCGACGATGGATCAGCGCTCTCGGTGAAACTTTTGAAGAAGGGGGGCAAGCTGGTGATCGACTTCACCGGATCGGCCCCGATGCACACCGGCAACCTGAACGCAACACCCGCGATCGTTCAAAGTGTCGTGCTCTACGTCCTGAGGCTGCTGATCGATCATCCGTTGCCTATGAATGAGGGGTTAATGGAGAAAGTGATTTTGCGGCTGCCCCCCGGCCTGCTGAATCCCGATTTCTCCCGAATGCCCGCGGTGGTGGGAGGCAACACGGAGGTGAGCCAGCGGTTAACTGACACTTTACTTAAGGCGCTGAATCTGGCATCGTGTAGCCAGGGGACCATGAACAACTTCTTGTTCGGGAACGATCGTTTTGGATATTATGAAACCATTTGCGGAGGCACGGGAGCGGGCAATGGGTTTGACGGGTCTGATGCTGTTCACCAGCATATGACCAACACACGAATCACCGATCCTGAGGTTCTGGAATTCCGCTACCCGGTGCGCCTGATTAGATTCGAGGTGCGGGCCGGTTCAGGCGGCAAGGGAAGGTGGAGGGGTGGTGACGGAGTTGTGAGGGAAGTGCAGTTCCTCGAGTCTCTCGACGTAAACCTGCTGACGCAACACAGGGTTCAAAAGCCCTATGCACTCGCTGGCGGAAAGGAAGGGAAGCCAGGCAAGCACGAGCTTCATCACGCCAGTGGACTGGTGACCTCCTTGCCGGGAATTATCAGTTTCAAAGCTGACCCGGGCGACCGACTATTGATCGAAACGCCGGGCGGCGGAGGGTATGGCAAGGCCTAAAACAAAAAGAGTAGCTGCGTTTGCAGCTACTCTTCGTGTTGTTAAAAACTATGTTGCTTACTTGTCGCCACCCAAAACGTAGGCGATGCGGAAGGCCAGGTTGTTGGCATCAGACACGAGGTTATAGCGTGCACCGATGTCGAACGATCCAACACGATAGCCGAGGGCAGGAGTGAATCCGAATTTGCTCTCGCTTGAGCTTCCACTAATTCCAGGGCCGCTTGCGCTTGCGCTGCCGAAGAAGATACCGAGGTCAAGTTCTCCGTAGAAGCCTGCGCCACTTTCAGTGAAGTAGTATTTTACACCAGCTTGGATCGGGATCATGCTGAAGCTTGCCGAATAGCCGCTGGGCAGGTTCTTTGCGCTAAACGTTTGATATCCAGCGTAAGCCGTCCAGCTCAGGTTGTCGTTGATCGGTTTCTGGTAGTTTACGGAACCGCCAAATCCCATATCAAAGCCATCGGAGAAAGGGCTGCCCATCGGCAGGGCCAATTCAGCACCGATAGAGAATTGTGCAAGTGCTCCCGTTACTGCAAGAAACGAGAACGCAATTGCCATCAAGGTCTTCCTGTAAGCATTGTGTTTCATAGAGTGTTATTTGTTTTGGGTTAAAAAAAGCTTCTAAAAATGAGCAAAAAACAAGGAACAAACAAAGAGGGCCTCAAAATGGCCCAAATTGAAGCGATTTTAGGTGCCTGATTTTTGTCATCCGCGCTGAAAACAGCGTTCAGGGGCCTATTCAGGGCCATCAAAACCCATCTCCTTTGTCCTCTTTCTTCTTATCCTTCTTCTTGGCCGAGGCGGCAGCCAGGTCATACGGCGCCTCGATGGCATAATATTGCTTCCTGTACCGGTTGATGAATTCGAGGGTCTCGTCGTCGCTGCCGGGAATGAAAACGAGTTCGCCGAGCTTGGCTTTCGCCGCGTTGGTCTTCTTCGAAACGAGCGTGTTGAAGGCTACATTGGAAGACTGGATCATGAGTCGGTTGTCTTCGTAGCCGAAGTAGTACCACGATTCCGGCGACGCCTTCATAAAGACATGGAATACTGGAGATCCATCTTCGTTCTTTCGGATCTCCATGAACCCTTCGAAGCCGCCGTTGATGTCCGTTTTCAAAATGTGGCTTAACCCAATAGCTCCATCGCTATAGAATGCCTTGTACTTCTGTGACCATTTCAGGTTGACGTTGGCAAACACCATTGGCGCAACCAACGCCGGGATTGACGTGAGGGATACTCCCCCCTGGAGAGAACGTTGCTCGAACTCTTTTACCGCCCGCTCACCCACGATGTCGCCGATCTTGTAAAGAAGCTCGGTTTGATCGCCAAGTCCCTCAGGTACATTTTCACTTTTCACCACAGCCTGCAGGTCGGTCGCCATCAATTGCATTACCTGGGCAGGGACGTTCATGTTGGTCACAATAAAACTATTGGCGCGAATCTCATTGGACTCCAGGTTGCCGGAACCCAGGGCTGA
>CAZJWV010000019.1:0-52712 GCA_964549855.1 uncultured Ohtaekwangia sp.
ATGAAGACCATTGCCTGCACGAATACGAAGCGAAGGGGATGTCGGTCTACCGAGTGCCGCAGAAGGACGATAAGGAATCGTTCGATACCTGGGTCAAGCGCATCGGCAATCCCCTCGCCGACGGACATGACCTTGTCCGCCGGGGCGAACGGGAAGCCCGGCGCCAAGCACTGACCCCACGACGATGATCAACAGGACGGCGAGCACTTTCCCCATGGTGATGAAATATTGGAGATTGCTGCCATACTTGACCCCATAAAAGTTGATGATGGAGTGAACCACAATCACACCGATGGCCACCGCGCGCAAGGCAGGTTCGGAAAGTGGCACGAAGTACCCTGTGTAGCGGGCAAAGATCACAGCGATGGCGGCAATGATCCCTGAGTGCATGCTCCAGAACATAGCCCAGCCCCAGAGAAAGCCGACCGGTCTTGAAAACGTCTCCTTCAGGTAGACGTAAACACCGCCGGTCTTCGGAAAAATAGTGGAGAGCTCCGCACAGATAAGTGCGCCGAACATGGTCAGGATTCCGGAACAGAGCCAAACGATTATCGTGCCTTCAGTGCTCCTTACAAGGCCAGTGATTTCAGAAGGCTGAACAAAGATGGAAGCGCCGATGATGATGCCGACGACGAGCGAGGTGGCCTGGGGGAGTTTTATCGCTTTTCGAAGCTCGGGCACAGATCAAAGATAACAGTGATCAGTGATCGGTGATCGGTGGGATTACACACGAGAGAAAATATACACCTACAATGTAACGGAACCCACCGATCACCGATTACCGATTACCGGTTCCAACTCCTCCTCAATTAGAAGAAAGCTCACATATCGGTCTTCACCGGCTTGGTCACCACGATCTGCGGCATATCCTTAACCTTTTCATTGATCTGGGCAATGTCGGTGTCCAGGATCTTTCGATACGAGGCACGGGCTTCTGAAACCTCTTGTTCGAGTTCTTTGACGCGGGCCATTTGCTGAACCGTCGGACGGGCATCTGCACCGTCAATGGTTCCCATCAACGACTGCACTTCCTCGCGCAGCCTGGGTCCGGTCCGGTAGTTCATGGCGGGCGGCGGACGACGAAGCACCTCATCACGATAGGCCTTCAACTTGCGCGTTGCCTCATTGACGAGATCGATGGTTGTCTTGTCGCCGGTAGTCTTCAGCTTGCGTGAGACTTCATCCAACTGCTTCATGACGGACTCCGACTCGTTGATGATTCTATGAGTTTCGGAGAGCAAGTCGCGGACCGTCAACGTGGCGGTTACTTTCATCTTCAAGTCTTCCACCGACGCGGGAATGCGGGGATCTTTTCTTACCGTGAACGGCAACTCTATAGTCTGTCCATTCGCCGCCAACCGCACCTTGTATTCGCCAGGCGCCGCGAGAGGACCTCCCCCGCCAAAGCCTCCTCCACCGCCACCACCTCCGCCGCCGCCAATCAATGCAGTCGCAGGAGCGAATCGCAAATTCCAGACGATCCGGTTCGTGCCGGCTTTGGCCGTGGAGTCTCTCCAGGTACGCACGGTCTTACCCTCGGCATCCATAATAGTTACCTCTACCTTACCCTTGTCTTTCAGGTCACTCTTCATGAAGAAATTGAAGTAAGCACCATAGTCAGGGTTCCGGGCCCGATAAGTTTCGTGGCCCAGGTTCTCCACTTGCCCATACATCCTCCACAGCGTTGCGGTCTTCACGGGGAACCCATGCAGTTCCTTATTCATCGTGGCGGCGTCCAGCTCCTCCAGCCAGCGGATGTCATCCATGATCCAGATTCCGCGGCCATGCGTGGCGGCCACCAGGTCGCGTTCCCTCTTTTGCACGCGAATATCTCGCACAGAAACGGGTGGCATTTCATTGTTGATGCGGTTCCAGGACTTGCCCCGGTCGGCCGACATGAATATTCCATGCTCCATTCCCGCATACAGGATATTGGCATTGTGTGGATCCTGTCTGACCACGTAAACCCAATCCGCAGGAAGTCCCGTGCTGATTTTCGTCCACGTTTTACCAAAATCTGTAGTCATGAACGCGTACGCATTGTAGTCATCCATCCGGTGTTGGTCCACGGCCACGAAGGCCGTTCCCGCATCGTGCTCGGAAGCGTGGATTTTTGACACCCACGAAAAAGCGGGCAACCCCTGGATGGCGCCTTTCACGTTCGTCCACGACTTGCCGCCATCGCGGGTTACCTGGACATTGCCGTCGTCCGTGCCACACCAGATCACATCCTTCTGCACGGGTGATTCAGCGATGGTCAGGATGGTGCAGTGAAATTCGGCTGCGGTATTATCCTGATAGATTTCGCCACCCGACGATCCCTGCTTTGACTTGTCATTCGTGGTGAGATCAGTACTAATCTCCTCCCACGAATATCCCTTGTCGCGACTCCTGAACAGGACGTTGGAGCCAATGTATACCGTGTTCCCATCGTTGGGTGAAACATGGATAGGCGAATCCCAGTTGAAGCGGTACTTGTGTTTATCAATGGCATCACCGGCCGATCCAGTCTTGTTGGGATACGGGTGAATGTTGCGAACATTACCGGTTCGGGTGTCCACATGGAATGGAACACCCCCCTGGAGATTCGCATAGATCTCATGCTCACTGCCCGGAATCGGCACCGCGTAGTATCCGTCTCCACCAGCAAGACCTTTCCAGTGTCGTTTCATAATGCCGGCACTCAGCAGTGAGTTGCTCGGACCTACCCACGTTCCATTGTCCTGTAAACCGCCATAAACGTTATAGGGCTCCTGGTCATCAACAAACACCTGGTAGTACTGCGACAGTTCGATGTTGTTGATGATCTCCCACGTCGCGCCCGCATCCCAACTTATTTGGTAGCCGCCATCGCAGCCGCTCAGCACGAAGCGCGAGTTGGTTGGATCAATCCAAAGCGCCTGGTGGTCTGCGTGAACTCCACCCGAAATCCCTGAGAATGTTTTACCGCCATCCATAGATTTGCTCAATCCACCGGAGAGCGTGTACACATGATCGGGGTTATTGGGATCAACCCGAAGGTCAGCGTAATAGAATGGCCGGAAATTCAACTGCCGGTTGTCATTAACCATCTTCCATGAACCACCCCGGTCATCCGACCGGAAAAGAGTCCCGCCATCCTTGAATTCTGTGATGAGATAGACTGTGTTGGGTTGGCTTTGGGCGATCGCGACACCGATCCGAGCCATGGGTTTATTGGGCAAACCGTTTTGGTGAGAGATCTTGGTCCACGTCTCTCCGCCGTCCATCGATTTGTACAAGGCCGTTTTCTCACCGCTGTCGTCAAACCGCCAGGGTTTTCTCCGGTGGGTCCACATCCCCGCATACATGACTCGGGGATTGGACAATTCCATGGCGATGTCGGAGCATCCTGTATTCTCGTCAATGTACAGCACCTTCTTCCAGGTCTTTCCGCCGTCCTTTGTTTGGAATACGCCGCGATCTGGGTTAGGGCCCCACGTGCGACCGAGGGCACAGACGCAGGCTACGTCCGGGTTTTGCGGATTGACGACGATGCGCTTGATGCGGTCTGTCTTGTCAAGACCAAGGTGAGTCCATGTCTTTCCACCGTCGAGTGAACGATAAACGCCGTTTCCATAGCCGATGCTGTTTCGGGGATCGCCTTCCCCTGAACCGAGCCAAATCACTTCCTTGTCGGACGGCGCAATGGCTATGGCGCCGACGCTGTAGGCTTTCTGGTCGGTAAACTGAGCCGTAAATGTTGTGCCCCCGTTGACGGTCTTGAAAAGACCCCCATCGGCACCCGCGACGTAAAATGTTGAAGGGTCACCCGGCAGGCCGGCGATGTCGGTCACTCTTCCACCCATGTTGGCCGGGCCAATCGGCCGCCACTTCATATTTTTTATGGATTTCTCAAGTTGCGTTTGTGCCGCAAGGGAACCCGGTACTGAAAGCAGAAGAAAGACGATGACGTGCTTCATGGCGATGATTGTGGATGGTTTTCCAAGATAGTTAATCAAGAAAATCGAAATGCCCAATCAACCCGGGACGAGCGCCTGCCCGGATGACAAAAATCACGAACCGGAGGCTCTAACATCATGAGCAATTAGTTCAGACGGTTTCAACTTGGAGTCCGGGCATTATGATTATCATCTACGTCATTTTGGGCTTTTTGGCAGCTGTGGTTGCATATCTCCTTATCGCCCCGCTCTACCTGGAAATCAATAGCAAGAAGCGGCTATTCCAGGTGCGCTTTCATCGCATCGGCTCTGCGCGCCTGAATTTGGGTGACAACTCTCTTTTGCTTCAATTACGGATACTGGGTATAGGGAGAGAGATCGATCTCCTGACGCCACGGAAAGCTGGGGCCAAGAAACCAAATCAGCAGGCAAAGTCAACATCACCTCCTCTTCGAAAGGTTCTTGCAGTCATCAGGAGTTTTAAAGTGAACCAGTTATCTCTGCAGCTGGATACCGGCGACATGGCATTGAACGGCCTCTTGTTTCCCCTAGTAACAACCGCCGGGTGGTTGATGAACCGGGAAGTAGGGATCAACTTCGCGGCACGAAATGAATTCGTCCTTGAAATAGAAAACAACGCACTTCGAATGGTGCGTGCGTACTTATTTACAACACAAAACAATTAGCCTTATGAACAACATCAATGACATGCTCGGCAAAATGACCGAGTTCTTAAAGTCTGAGGCCAAGACTGAAACCATTATCGGCCAGCAGTTTCAATTGGGGGAATTCACCTGCGTTCCCGTCATGTCGGTAGGGATGGGCTTTGGAGGCGGCGGCGGAGAAGGAAAGGGAAAACAACCGGAGGGAAAGAATGCTGGCGAGGGTGAGGGAATTGGTGCCGGCGGCGGAGCAGGGCTCGGCCTTGGACCGGTAGGTTTCCTGGCTAGTCGCGGTGCAGAAATTCAGTTCATCCCGGCAAAGTCTCCGAGCAGCCTGGCAGCCACCCTGGAGAAGATCCCCGGTGTCCTGGAGAAGTTCCTCGAAAAAGATAAGAACAAAAAGGCCGCAATGGCTTGAAGTGCTCCAGCTTCTTGAGGACTGGTGGCCTGAACCAGTGATCGGTGATCAGTTATCGGTGGGATTACCCACGAGAAAAAGTGTACACATTAAAATGTACCGGAACCCACCGATCACCGATTACCGATCACCGATTCATCAGAACTTCTTCCCAGGGAAGTAAGCCACTTCACCCAACTCTTCCTCGATGCGGAGCAACTGATTGTACTTCGCCATCCGGTCGGAGCGTGAAGCCGACCCAGTCTTGATCTGCCCGGTGTTGAGGGCTACAGCGAGGTCGGCGATTGTGCTGTCTTCGGTCTCACCGGAGCGATGCGACATGATGCTCTTGTAGGCGTTGCGCTTGGCAAGGTTCACAGCGTCTATCGTTTCCGTGAGGGAGCCGATCTGGTTCACTTTCACGAGGATTGCGTTGGCGATGCCTTTGTCGATGCCCTCTTGTAAGATTTTTGCATTGGTGACAAACAGATCATCTCCCACCAGCTGAATCTTCTTGCCCACTTTCTCGGTCAGCGTCTTCCATCCTGCCCAGTCGTCTTCGGCCATGCCATCTTCCAGGGAAATGATCGGGTATTTCTTCACCCAGTTCGTCCAGTACTCAGCCATCTCCTGGGGCTTCAGCTTCTTGCCATTCGACTTCTTGAAATGATAGAGTTTTGTCTTCGAATCGTAGAATTCCGACGCTGCAGGGTCGAGGGCGATGAAGATGTCTTTGCCCGGTTTGTAACCGGCTTGTTCGATCGCTTTCAGAACCACTTCGATGGCCTCTTCATTGGACTTCAGGTTTGGCGCGAAGCCTCCCTCATCGCCAACATTCGTCGACATCTTCTTGTTGTGAAGAACTTTCTTCAGGGTGTGGAACACTGTGGCTCCCATGTGCAGGGCTTCTGAAAATGTATCCGCACCCGTCGGCATTACCATGAATTCCTGGAAGTCGATAGAGTTGTCGGCGTGACTGCCTCCATTGAGGATGTTCATCATTGGCACCGGCAGCGTGTTCGCATTTACTCCGCCAACGTATCGGTAAAGCGGTTGGCCTGATTCGATGGCCGCTGCTTTGGCCGCAGCGAGTGATGTCCCCAGTATGGCGTTAGCACCGAGTTTGCCTTTGTTAGGCGTGCCGTCCAGCTCGATCATGATCTTGTCGATGAGCGACTGCTCGAAAACAGAAACACCAACCAGCTCATCCGCAATCTTATTGTTGACGTTCTCTACCGCCTTGAGCACGCCTTTGCCCATGTAGCGCTTCTTGTCCCCGTCGCGCAACTCTACGGCCTCGTGAGATCCAGTGGAGGCTCCTGATGGAACAGCAGCACGGCCCATGGAGCCTGATTCGGTGACCACTTCAACTTCAACGGTTGGATTGCCGCGGCTGTCGAGAATCTGGCGGGCGATGATACTTTCAATATAACTCATTTGATTCCTGGTTTCTGATTTCTAATTCCTGATTCAATACTCTCTTATCGGAGGGCAATCTTCAATTTACTTTACATCACCGAATCACCGATTACCGATCACCGATTTACCGATTTCACCGACGGTTCAACCTGACTCTCCCGAACCATAGAGACAAACTGATCGAACAGGTACCGGGAGTCGTGGGGACCGGGCGAGGCTTCGGGGTGATACTGAACAGAGAAGGCACGCTTGCTTTTCAACCGGATGCCCATAATGGTATTGTCGTTCAGGTGGAGGTGGGTCACTTCCACATCTGGGTTCTTGTCCAAATCTTTGTCGCTCACCGCGAAGCCGTGATTCTGGGAAGTCATTTCGCCAAGGCCGGTAATGAGGTTCTTCACAGGGTGATTCAGGCCGCGGTGGCCGTGGTGCATTTTGTAGGTGGACAATCCGCAGGCAAGCGCCAGAAGCTGGTTGCCGAGGCATATACCAAACAGCGGTTTATCTGCATTCAGGATGTCACGAACCGTTTTAATCGCGTAGTCCATCACGGATGGATCACCGGGGCCATTCGATATGAAATAACCGTCCGGGTTCCATTGCTCCATGATGGCGAAGGTGGTTTTCGCAGGAAATACCTGGACATAGCACCCACGTTTCACCAGGTTGGTCAGGATACTCGTCTTGATGCCGACATCAAGAGCCGCGATACGGACCGATGCAGTTGGGTCGCCGACGGTGTACGGCTTCTTTGTGCTGACCAGTGACGACAGTTCAAGGCCATTCATATCCGGCACTTTTGCCAACTCGGCCTTCAGTTGTTCCGGCGTAAGAACTGAGGAAATGATTGCATTCTGGGCACCGGTGCTCCTGATGTGGCGCACGAGGTTGCGGGTATCGATGTCGGCGATTCCGACAATGCCGTGTTTTTCCAGGTACTGCTGAAGGCTTTCTTTAGAAGCCTTGCGGCTAAAGCTCTCTGAAAACTCGTTGACGACGATTCCGGAGATCTGCGGCTTGGCGGATTCCTGTTCCGGGTCAAGTGTCCCGTAGTTTCCGATATGTGCCGTCGTATTGATGACAATCTGGCCGAAATAGGAGGGATCGGTGTAGATCTCCTGGTAGCCGGTCATGCCGGTGTTGAAGCAGATTTCTCCTCCGGTGGTGCCGGCCTTCCCGATGGCTTTCCCCTCCACGAGGGTGCCGTCCTGGAGGAGCATGAAGGCTTTTTGAGTCAAGATGAGGTAGTGGTTTCGGCACAAAAATACACATCCGGGGCTACTTACCTATGGACCCGGGTGATCAAAGTGAGCAGCCCGGAAGTGTACATTGATTGATCGGTCGTATATTAACCTTGTCCCCTTCCTGCCAGGGGCTATGAATGGTTAGGCTGTTTGTTTGTTACTTTTTTGGGCTTTTGACGATTGGCGAGGCTGCCATGGCCCAACGTCTCGGGCCAGTGGGCTTTGCTTACAAGGTCGGTTACAGCACCAATGCGGATGCTGATAAAGACGGAGCCACCAACCCCGCACTCAATTCGGTGGTGACATCAACGTCAGCCACTTTTTTTACCACCTATCGGTTCAATCCGGACACCACTTGGCACCTTTTCCCACATCTGAAAATCGGCGTTGGGCCAGGCTTTCGTGGAGGAGTATTCGATGTCGGCGGCACACCCACCCGAATATCCATGTCATTTCTTGACCTTGACTTGATCTTGCCGGCACATGTACGGTTGTCTCAGAACCTGGAGTTGCAGTTCGCCATTGGGTGTAACATGGGGTTCTTGGCCCGACAGAATGCCAACACACCAAAAGCAGAAGCCTTTCAGCCGGGAATTATTTCCGAATGGGGTATCGGCACGAAGTACGGATCCTTTCTTGGCTTTTCAGTAACCAAGTCGTTTACATCTTATTCGATCTGGAACACCTCTTTCATGTTTGCCTTGTCCATGGGAGATGCCAAGGCTTCCAGGAAGAGGAAGTGAAAGTCCCACAGATAGCATTTTCAATTCAGAGAATTCGGGTGCCTCAAAATGTCTGAACTGGGATGGGTGGGATGTTTGTGATGACCATGATGCATAGACTTGCCGGCGCAGGCTCATTAGGCTGGACACTTGTATTTCTTGTTGCTCAACCGATGAAACTCTAATCTTGTATTTCCGAAATTAAGAAGCAAGCCAACTTCAAGGTTATAGGCCTCCAGGTAATTAATCGCTTGTGCCAGATGTACACGCTCTAATTCGATAACAGCCTTCAATTCAACGCTTAGTTTCTCCGCAACAAGGAAATCAACGCGCCTCGTCCCGATGTTTTGTCCATCATAAATAATAGGCATTTCAAACTCCCGTTCAAACAACACGTCTGCCTTCCGAAATTCTATCGCCAGTGCTCTCTGATAGATCACCTCTTGATATCCACTGCCAAGCTTGTTGTGCACCTTCATGGCGCATCCAATGATCAATTGCGTCAGGTCCGAGTATTTTAAGTCATCAATAGCCATGCATCTTGAATTCCATCCTGTTTATTCAAGAAATCCCATCCATCCCAGTCCATCCTGTTCATCATAGAAATCCCACCCATCCCAGTGCTGACAATGGGCTATCACGAACACAAAGTTGGCTTACAATTGTCCCTCTCGCTATCTAGACCCTGTCAGGAATTCCTGACAACTTGGGACCCTTAGAAACAAAAAAGGGGCTTCCGCCCCTTTTTCTATTTTCAGAATTACTTCTTCTTTTTCTTGTCGTCCTTCTTCTCCTTACCCTTAGGCTTCTCTTCCTTCTTCGCCTTGGGCTTTTCTGCTTTCGGCTTCTTTTCAATCTTAGCTTCTGCTGCAGGTGCGGCACCTTCAGCACCACCCTCTGCCTTCTTGCCACGGCTACGACGGGTCTTGCCCTTCTGCTCAGCTCCTTCTGTCTTGTAGATATCGTTGAAGTCGACGAGCTCCATCATGCACATCTCCGCATTGTCGCCGAGACGAACGCCACCGATCTTGATGATGCGGGTATAACCGCCCGGGCGCTCAGCAGTGCGCGTAGCTACTTCTCCAAACAAAGCCTTGATGGACTCCTTGTTCTGGAGATAGGAGAACACGACACGGCGTGAATGCATGGTGTCGGTCTTCGCCTTGGTGATCAGGGGCTCTACATACTTGCGAAGGGCCTTGGCCTTGGCTACCGTCGTCTGGATGCGCTTGTGCAGCAGCAGCGACGAGGCCATGTTCGACAGCAGGGCGTCGCGATGGCTCTTGGTCCGGCCTAGGTGATTATCTTTCTTACCGTGTCTCATGACTAGTCTTCCTCCAGTTTATATTTTGAAAGGTCCATGCCGAAGGTGAGGTTCTTGTCGGAAACCAGCTGCTCGAGCTCGGCGAGCGATTTCTTTCCAAAGTTCCGGAACTTCATCATGTCCGAAATTTCGAGTTGCACCAGGTCGCCCAACGTCTTCACGTCAGCTGCCTTGAGGCAGTTGTAGGCGCGCACCGACAGGTCGAGGTCGTGCAGCGGCGTCTTCAGGAGCTTGCGCATGTGCAGCATCTCCTCGTCCACTTGCTCAACTTCGCTGTCTGTACCCGTCTCGAGTTCGATCGACTTGTCGCTGAAGAGACGGAAGTGCTGGATCAGGATGAAAGCGGCACCTTCCAGGGCCTTTTCAGGATGAATGGAACCGTCGGTTTCAATTTCTACGAGCAGTTTCTCATAGTCTGTGCGCTGCTCTACGCGGGTATTCTCCACGCTGAACTTCACGTTCTTGATCGGCGTAAAAATCGCATCGATCGGGATGTATCCGAATACTTGCTCGTTCGGCTTGTTGTCTTCTGCCGGCAGGTAGCCGCGGCCCTTCTCGATGGTGAGCTCGATCTCCATGTTCGCGCTCTCGTCGAGCGTACAGATCACATGCTCTGGGTTCAGGATTTCGAAGGCTGAAGTAAAGCGGGTGATATCGCCGGCTTTGAATTGCTTCTGCTTCTTGATGCTGACCGTAATGCGGTTGTCGAAGTTGTCGCCGAGTTTACGGAAACGAACCTGCTTGAGGTTCAGTACCATTTCAGCCACGTCTTCCACGACCCCTTCGATGGTGGAGAATTCATGCAGGACGCCCGGGATGCGGATGCCCGTGATGGCGTACCCTTCAAGCGACGACAACAGGATGCGGCGCAGCGCGTTACCGATTGTCACGCCGTACCCCCTCTCCAGGGGCTTGAACGTAAAGAAGCCGTGGAAGTCGTCGGATTTCTCCATCACCACTTTCTCCGGCATCTGGAATGCTAATATTGACATAGGTGCTTTGTTACGTTTCTAAATCTTAAAATCTAAAATCTTCCTCTCACTTGTTCCCTGCCCAATCAATCATGGCAATCAGGAAAATCAAGCGAATCAAGGTCTTATTTTGAATAGAGTTCGACGATGAGCTGTTCGTTGATGTTCTCCGGAATTTCGGAACGCATCGGCAGGTTCACGAGTTTCCCTTCCATTTCGCTGCCATCCCACTCAAGCCAAGGATATTTTTTCGAACGATCGATCGATAGGCTTGTTGTGATGCTCTCCAGTGACTTCGACTTCTCGCGCACACCGACACGCTGACCGGGCTTCACGCTGAACGAGGGAATGTTCACCACGTCGCCATTGACAAGAATGTGCTTGTGCACCACCAACTGGCGTGCTGCACGCCGTGTGGGAGCGATACCCAGGCGGTAAACCGTGTTGTCGAGTCGTGCCTCCAGCATTTGGAGCAGCACTTCGCCGGTCACTCCCTTTTTGCGGGTGGCCTTGTCGAAGGTGTGGGCAAACTGGCGCTCCAGTACACCATAGATGTACTTGGCCTTCTGCTTTTCAGCAAGCTGGATAGCGTATTCCGACTGTTTGCGCTTCTTTGTTTTGCCGTGTTGGCCGGGAGGGTGGCTCTTCTTTGCGAAGGACTTGCTCTCGCCCATGATCGGCTCATTGAAGCGACGGGAAATCTTTGTCTTAGGACCGGTGTAACGTGCCATGTTATATTCTCTTCGTAGTTCTTCTTTAAACTCTCCTCTTTTTCGGCGGGCGGCAGCCGTTGTGCGGCAGCGGTGTCTGGTCGCGAATCGCCAGGATCTCGATACCGGAGTTCTGAATGGTCCGGATAGCCGACTCACGGCCTGCTCCCGGTCCCTTCACGAACACTTCCACCTTGCGTAGACCCAATTCGAATGCCTTTTGCGAAGCCTCTTGCGCAGCGGTTTGAGCCGCGTAAGGAGTATTCTTCTTGGAACCCTTGAACCCCATCTTGCCGGCGGATGCCCAGGCAACTACCTGTCCTGCGGAGTTCGTCATCGAAATCACGATGTTGTTGAACGTCGCGCGGATGTGCACCTGGCCCACGGCTTCGACCTGGACGGTGCGCTTCTTGCTCTTGTCCTTTTTCTTTTCCGGGGCGGGGGCGCCGGTTCCGGTGCCCTGTTTTTCTTCTGCCATAACTGCTGTCGTTCTGGGTTTACTTATCCTTTAGTAGCCTTCTTCTTGTTGGCCACTGTCTTGCGCTTCCCTTTGCGGGTACGCGCGTTATTTTTCGTCTTCTGACCACGTACCGGAAGGCCCCTGCGGTGGCGCAGGCCACGGTATGAGCCGATGTCCATCAGGCGTTTTATGCTCAGCTGCGTCTCCGAACGGAGAGAGCCTTCAATGCGGAAGGTTTCCGCAATGATCGAACGGATGTGGTTGGACTCCTCGTCGTTCCACTCTTTCACTTTCTTGTCAAAGCTCACACCGGCTTTGGTAAGAATGCGCTGTGCGGAACGGCGGCCAATGCCGTAGATGTAGGTGAGACCGATCTCTCCCCTTTTGTTCTCCGGAATGTCAACCCCTGCGATACGTGCCATGTGTTATTGGTTGTGTCGTGTTATGCTTTCTGTTTAACCCTGGCGCTGCTTGTAGCGCGGGTTCTTTTTGTTGATGACATACAACTTCCCTTTGCGACGGATGATCTTGCATTCGGCGCTGCGTTTCTTGATGGAGGCTCTTACCTTCATATTACTTGTATCTAAACGTTATCCTTCCCTTCGTTAAATCGTACGGTGACATTTCCAGCTTCACTTTGTCGCCAGGCAGAATCCGTATGTAGTGCATCCGCATCTTGCCGGAAATGTGGGCCAACACTTCGTGCCCGTTTTCCAGCTGCACCTTGAACATGGCATTTGATAATGCCTCCAAGATGGTGCCGTCCTGCTCTATCGACTTCTGTTTCGCCACTTGTACGAATAGTTCTCTTCTATTTCTTTATGCGACGTCAGGATTTCTGTCCGGTCTTCGTGAACCGCCACCGTATGCTCAAAATGAGCTGAAGGTTTTCGGTCACTCGTCCGGATCGTCCATCCGTCGCGTTCCTGTATCACACTCTTCGTTCCCAGGTTGATCATCGGCTCAATCGCGAAAACCATCCCCGGAACCAGTTTGGGGCCCTTGCCCCGCTTGCCGTAGTTGGGAATCTCCGGATCTTCGTGCAGGCTCTTGCCCACTCCGTGTCCGACCAACTCCCTCACCACGCCGTACCCGAATTGCTCCACGTACGACTGGATGGCATAGCTGATGTCTCCTACCCGGTTACCAGCTTTGGCCTGTGCGATGCCCAGTTCCAGGGAATCGTAGGTCCTCACCAGCAGGTTCATCACCTCTTCGGTCACGCCCGGTAAAGGGTACGTGTAGGCCGAATCCGAGTGGTAACCCTTGAACTTCACTCCGCAGTCGATGGAGACGATATCGCCTTCCTTCAACTCGTATTCTCCCGGGAACCCGTGTACCACCGTCTCGTTGACGGAGATGCACAGCGATGCAGGGAACCCGTTGTAGTTCAAAAACGAGGGTACTCCCTGGTGGTCCCGGATGAATTCCTCCGCCCGTCGATTCAGATCCTTCGTCTTCACGCCTGGCTTTATCAGCCTGGCCACCTCCCCGTGGGTCTGCGCCAGAATCCTGGCACTTTCCCTCATGATCTGAATCTCTTCGGGCTTCTTCAGGTTTACCATCCAACCTTATGCCGCCGCAAACTGAGAACGTCCTTTTACTCTTCCGGATTTCATCATCCCTTCGTAGTGGCGCATCAGCAGGTAGCTTTCTATCTGCTGAAGGGTGTCGAGAACCACGCCAACCAGGATCAACAGCGATGTACCGCCGTAAAACTGTGCGAAGGTCTGTGTCACCCCGGCCCGCACGGCAAATGCCGGCATGATGGCCACCGCCGCCAGGAACAAAGCTCCCGGAAGTGTAATCTTTGACAGGATACTGTCTATAAATTCTGCGGTTTGCTTCCCAGGCTTGATGCCGGGAATAAAACCGCCGTTACGTTTTAGATTATCCGCGATGTCGTTCGAAGGAACCGTGATCGCCGTATAGAAAAACGTAAACAACAAGATCAAAATCGCGAACAGCAGGTTGTACTGCCACGATGTAAAGTCTGCAAAAGTAGAACCCACGTATGCCCCGATGTCGCTGTCGCGCCAGATGCCAGCCAGGAGCGGGGGAATAAACATGAGCGCCTGGGCGAAGATGATGGGCATCACACCTGCGGAGTTGAGTTTTAACGGAATGAAATCCCGCTTGCCGCCGTAAAGTTTGTTGCCAACGACCTGTTTGGCATACTGCACCGGTATCCGGCGTGTTGCCTGCGTGAGAGCGATAACTCCCACCACGACAAAGAACAGGGCCAATAACTCAAGGATGAACAGCAATGCGCCGCTCATGCCCTTGCCTGTAGCTTCCAGCCAAAGTGCCGCCGGGAACCGTGAAACAATGCCAATCATGATCAGCATTGAAATACCGTTGCCGATACCCTTGTCGGTGATGCGCTCACCCAACCACATGCAGAACATGGTTCCTGCCACGAGGATGACGATAGACGACACCGTGAAGAACATGCCGGGGTTGAGGATCGCGTCTGTATTGACCGTGGCGCGAAGGTATCCGTACGACTGGGCTGCGGTGATGAAGATCGTCAGCACCCGTGTGAATTGATTCAGTTTCTTGCGCCCGCTGTCGCCTTCCTTCTGCATTTTCGTGAAATGCGGTACGGCGACCGTGAGCAACTGCACCACGATGGATGCAGATATGTAGGGCATAATTCCGAGCGCGAAGATCGACGTCCTGCTGAAAGCCCCGCCCAGGAATGTATTGAGCAAGTCGAAGATACCTCCCTGGTTTCCCGTGAGGAGGTTGGGGTCGATACCGGGCAATACGATGTACGAACCCAACCGGAAAATGATCAGGAAACCAATCGTGTTCAGGATCCGCACCCGCAGGTCCTCGATTGAGAAAATGTTCTTTATGGTGGTAAAGAATCGCTTCATTATTTCACCGTTGTGGCTGTCCCTCCTGCCTCTGCAATGGCTTTGTTGGCTTTATCAGAAAAGGCATGCGCCTCTACCGTCACTTTCGCCTTGAGCTCGCCGCGACCCAAAATCTTCACGCGGTCGTTCTTGCCTACGATCCCGTTGTCAACCATCAATTGGAGAGTAAGGGAAGTAGCCTTTGCGTTCTTTGCCAGCAGCTCGAGCGCATCGAGGTTGATGGCCTTGTAATAGATCTTGTTGTTGTTCTTGAAACCGAACTTGGGAATCCGGCGCTGCAAAGGCATCTGACCGCCTTCAAAGCCGAATTTCTTGTGATAGCCCGAGCGTGACTGGGCACCTTTGTGACCACGGCCCGCTGTGCTGCCGCCAGAACCCTGGCCGCGACCAAGGCGCTTATTCGTTTTCGTTGAGCCGGATGCCGGCTTGAGCGTGTGCAACTTCATGACTTATACTTCTTTGACCTTAACCAAATGACTGACTTTGCGAACCATGCCCTGGATTTGGGGCGTATACTCCACTTCCACCGACTGGTCGCGTCTTCCCAGACCGAGCGATTGGATCGTCCTCAGCTGGGTTTCCGGGCGCTTGATGGTGCTACGGATTTGTGTAATTCTGACTTTGGCCATGCCTTATCCGTTAAAAACTTTTGACAATTCAACACCGCGATTGCGGGCAATCGTGCGGGCGTCGCGCATGCTGGTGAGCGCCTTGAACGTAGCCTTCACCACGTTGTGGGGGTTCGAGCTGCCCTTCGACTTGGCCAACACGTTGTGTACGCCGGCGCTCTCGAGCACGGCGCGCATGGCGCCACCGGCGATAACACCCGTACCGGGCGATGCGGGCTTCAGCAGGACGAATCCGCCGCCGAACTTCCCGATCGAATCGTGGGGTACCGTTCCTTTGATGATCGGCACTTTCACCAAGTGCTTCTTCGCGTCGTCGATGCCTTTGGTGATCGCGTCTGTCACTTCGTTGGCCTTTCCAAGACCATAACCAACCACGCCGTTGCCGTCACCGACTACGACGATGGCGGAAAAGCTGAACCGGCGTCCGCCTTTCACCACCTTGGCTACGCGCTGTATGGCGACGACCCTTTCTTTGAGGTCGATCTCGCTGGCTTTTACTGAACTGACGTTGCTCTGTGTCATGTGCTTAGAATTTTAAGCCTGCTTCGCGGGCGCCATCGGCCAGAGCCTTGACGTTGCCATGATACAGGTAACCGTTGCGATCGAATACCACTTCTTTCACGCCTGAGGCCAATGCCTTCTCGGCGACTTTCTTGCCTACCGACTTGGAAATGGCCACACCCAACTTGGATTTCTTGTCGATTTCCACAGAAGAAGCTGCCACGACCGTATGTCCCTTGCTGTCGTCGATCAACTGGGCATAGATGGCCTTGTTGCTGCGAAACACGGACAAGCGAGGGCGCGCCGTGGTCCCTTCCACATTCTTGCGGATGCCTCTCTTGATTCTCTCCCGGCGGGTGCTCTTTGTCTTTATTGCCATAACATTTCCTATTTAGCTGCTGCCTTACCGGCCTTCCTGCGTACATATTCACCCTGGTAGCGGATACCCTTTCCTTTGTAGGGCTCCACCTTACGGAGCGATTTGATCTTGGCGGCCACCTGGCCGATGAGTTGTTTGTCGATGCCTTCCAAGAAAATCATCGGGTTTGCACCCTTCTCCTGGGCAGCCAAAACTTTTAGTTCCGAAGGAACGGCCACAAACACACTGTGAGAATAACCAAGGCTAAGTTCAAGCACATTGTTCTGTGCCGTCGCCTTGTAGCCCACACCGATGATTTCGAGTTGCTCCTTGTAGCCTTCGCTCACGCCTTTCACCATGTTGGCGATAAGGGCGCGGTACAGGCCATGCTTAGCGCGGTCAGGCTTTTCCTCCGACGGACGACCGACGGTGAGGATGCCATTGTCGATGGTCACCGTGAAGCCGCTGTTCAGCGTCTCATGCAATTCTCCCTTGGCGCCTTTCACTGTTACCCTCCGCGTTTCCGGCGAGAAAGTAATGGTCACCCCTTTGGGGATCGTGATGGGTTGTTTTCCAATGCGTGACATGAAATTCTAATCTATTAATACACGTAACACAATACTTCTCCGCCTACGTTGAGCGCGCGGGCTTCTTTGTCCGTGATCACACCTTTCGAAGTCGACAGGATCGCGATACCCAGGCCGTTCAGCACTTTCGGTAGTTCGTCAGCAGGTTTGTACTGGCGCAGGCCAGGTGTGCTGATGCGGTCGATTTTTGAGATGGCCGAATCCTTCGTCTCCGGATGGTACTTCAACGCAATCTTGATAATGCCCTGCTTGTTTTCGGAGTCCTCGAACTTGTAGTTCAGGATATAGCCCTTTTCGAAAAGCACTTTGGTGAGCTGCTTCTTCACGTTGCTGGCAGGCACTTCCACCACGCGATGGCGCGATTTGATGGCGTTGCGTAACCGGGTTAAATAATCTGCGATCGGGTCTGTCATATTCTTTTTACTAAAGAGCCTTTGTCAATTCTAGTTTACCAGCTGGCTTTGGTGAGTCCGGGAATCTTGCCCTCATGCGCCATCAGGCGGAACTGGTTCCGGCAGAGCCCGAACTTGCCCATGTACCCGCGGGGGCGGCCGGTGAGTTTGCACCGGTTGTGGATTCGAACCGCGGAAGAACTCCGGGGGAGTTTGTCCAGCGCTTCCCAATCGCCGGCCTTTTTCAGGGCCTGGCGCTTGGCCATGTAGCGTGCCACGAGGCGTTCCTTCTTTTTGTCGCGGGCGATGATTGACAATTTTGCCATGCTAGCCTTTGGTTAATTTCTTGCGGTAAAGGGCATCCCGAAAGCCTTCAGGAGCTCATAACTTTCTTCATCCGTATTCGCCGTCGTCACGAACGTAATGTCCATGCCGCTGATCTTCTGCACCTTGTCGATGGAGATCTCGGGGAAAATGATCTGTTCTTTCACGCCGAGCGTGTAGTTGCCGCGGCCATCAAATCCCTTGTCGCTCACTCCTTTGAAGTCGCGCACGCGGGGCAGGGCCACGTTCATCAGGCGGTCCATGAATTCATACATCCGTGTACCGCGCAGCGTAACTTTCACCCCGATCGGGATGTCGGCACGCAGCTTGAAGTTTGAAATGTCTTTCTTCGAGCGGGTTGCGACAGCCTTCTGGCCGGTGATCGTCGTAATTTCTTCCATGCCTACGTCGACGAGCTTCTTGTCAGCGACCGCCGCGCCGATGCCTTTGTTCACACAGATCTTTTGGATCCGGGGAACCTGCATCACCGACTTGTACTGAAACTTCTGCTTCAGGGCAGGAACGATCTCCTTGGTGTATTTCTCTTTTAGCCTGGGCGTTGCCATAACCTATTTGCTTTCATTGATAAACTGACCTGTCTTCTTGGCGAAGCGCTGCAGCTTGCCTTTTTCGTTAAGCTTGCGTCCCACGCGGGTCGCCTGGCCGCTTGCGGGATCGATCAGCATCACGTTGCTGATGTGGATCGACGCTTCCGTTTTCTTGATACCCCCTTCCGGTTTCCCGGCCGACGGCTTCTGGTGTTTAGTCACCATGTTGATGCCTTCCACCACCACGCGGCTTTTTTTCACGAGTACTTCCAGCACCTTGCCCGAGTTGATTTTGTCGGGCGTGCTCCGGTAGTTACCGGCAATGATCTTGACGGTGTCCCCTTTCTTGATTTTGAGCTTCGGCTTCATCTTGCGTTCCATTAACAATTAAAGTACTTCAGGGGCCAGGGATATGATCTTCATGAACTGCTTCTCGCGGAGTTCGCGGGCTACGGGTCCGAAGATGCGCGTACCGCGGGGCTCGTCCTGGGGGTTGAGCAGCACGGCAGCATTGTCTTCGAAACGGATGTACGATCCGTCCTTGCGACGTACTTCTTTCTTCGTGCGTACGATTACGGCCTTCGACACGGTGCCCTTCTTGATCTGGCTGGTCGGGATCGCCGACTTCACCGTAACGACAATCTTGTCGCCGACCGAAGCGTAGCGGCGCTTGGTTCCGCCCAATACGTGCAGGCAGAGCACTTCCTTCGCGCCGCTGTTGTCTGCTACCGTAAGCCGGGTCTCGTTCTGTATCATACTCTTTCCTTTTAAATCAGTTCAAATCAAATCACACTACTCAGGCAAATCACAGTCTTATTTCGCCTTCTCGACAATTTCAACCAGCCTCCAGCGCTTGAGTTTGCTCAGGGGGCGTGTTTCCATGATGCGGACCACATCGCCGATGCCGGCTTCGTTCTTCTCGTCGTGCGCCATCAGTTTGGTGGTCCTCTTCATGAACTTCCCGTAGATCGGGTGCTTCACTTTGCGTTCGATAGCCACCGAGATGCTCTTGGTCATCTTGTTGCTCACCACTTTGCCGACACGCTCCTTACGGGAATTCCTTTCTTCCATAGTCCGATTACTTTTGCGTTGTTTTCTGATGCAATACGGTATTGATCCTCGCGATCATCCGGCGCGTGGCCTTGATGCGAATCGGATTTTCAATCGCCGAAACCTGGTGGGCAAACTTCATCTTGCGCAGCGATTCCGTCTCGCTGATCAGCTTCTCCTTCAGTTCCTCCACCGACAAATCTTTGATATCGTTGTTTTTCATACCTGTTATTCTACATAGTCACGTGCTACGACGAACGCGGTCCGGATCGGCAACTTGCCGTCTGCCAGCTTCAAAGCTGCCAGCGCGGTGGCACGGTTTACTCCGCCTGCTTCGAACAGGATGGTGCCGGGCTTCACGGCGGCTACCCAAAACTCGGGAGCTCCTTTGCCCTTACCCATCCGCACTTCAGCGGGTTTGCGTGTCACGGGTTTGTCGGGGAACACCCGAATCCATACCTGGCCTTCGCGCTTCATGGCGCGCGTCACTGCCACACGAGCCGCTTCCAGCTGGCGTGCGGTAAGCAAGCCTGGCTCAAGCGACTTTAGACCAAATGATCCGAACGAGATCATATGACCACGTGTCGCCATTCCTTTTACACGGCCCTTTTGTGACTTCCTGAACTTTGTACGCTTCGGTTGTAGCATGACGGTTTAACCCTTTTATCCAGTTCTTAATTATCTCCTTCCTCCTCTTCCCTCATTGCGCGCTGGGCGCTCACGACGTTCACCGCGGCCTTCTCCACGCTCTGAAGCGCGGCGAGGACCACCAGGACCCTGCTTGCCTTCGGCCTGCGACACCATACCCACGTTGGGCGACAGGTCACGCTTGCCGAAAATCTCTCCCTTGAAGATCCACACCTTGATGCCAATCTTGCCATACACGGTCTGGGCTTCCGAAATCGCATAGTCGATGTCGGCGCGGAGTGTGTGCAGCGGGATGCGTCCCTCCTTATATTGTTCAGTACGGGCGATGTCGGCACCAGCCAAACGACCCGACAGTTTCACTTTGATTCCTTCAGCACCTACGCGCATCGAAGAGGCGATGGCCTGCTTCATGGCGCGGCGGTAGGAAATACGTGCCTCCAACTGCTGGGCGATAGACTCTCCCACCAGGCGTGAATCCAGCTCGGGGCGCTTGATCTCATAAATGTTGATCTGCACGTCCTTGCGGGTGAGCTGCTTCAATTCTTCCTTGATCTTGTCGACTTCGGTACCTCCTTTGCCAATCACAACTCCCGGGCGGGCAGTGTGAATGGTGAGCGTGATGCGCTTGATGGTGCGTTCGATCACCACTTTGGCGATGCCGCCCTTCTGGATACGTGCGTCGATGTACTTCCGGATCTTGTGGTCTTCCACCAGTTTGTCCGAAAACTCTTTGCCGCCGAACCAGCTGGAATCCCAGCCGCGGGTGATGCCGAGGCGAAAGCCGACTGGATTGATCTTTTGTCCCATTATTCCTTGGTTTCTTTTACTTCCTCTTTCTTTTCAGTAGCCACGGCAGGCATTTTGTCCACCACGAGCGTAACATGGTTTGAACGCTTCCGCACGCGGTGTGCGCGACCTTGAGGGGCCGGGCGCAGGCGCTTCAGGATGCGACCTCCATCGACAAAAATATCTTTCACAAAGAGGTCGGCCTCTTCAATCTTGGTGTCCTTGTTCTTGGTCGTCCAGTTAGCAATGGCCGACATGAGCAGTTTCTCCAGGCGTGCCGCCGGGTGCTTGGCCTCATACTTAAGGAGTGTGAGCGCTTTGGCAACACGCTGTCCGCGGATAAGGTCAGCCACCAACCGCATCTTGCGCGGCGAAGTGGGAACATCCTTCAGGTAAGCCACAGCGGGACCGGTCTTGGCAGCTTCTTTCACCGCCTTGATCTTCTCCCGCTTCTGTACGGATCGTTTTGCTTTCTTCTCAGTTGCTTCCATGGCTGTTACCAATTATGCGGCTGCAGGCGCTTCCGCCTTGTTGTTTCCGGTGTGACCCTTGAATGTGCGGGTAGGCGCAAATTCGCCCAACTTATGACCCACCATGTTTTCGGTGACATAAACCGGGATAAACTTGTTGCCGTTGTGCACGGCAAAAGTGAACCCGATCAAATCAGGTGTAATGGTGCTGCGGCGCGACCAGGTTTTGATCACCGACTTTTTTCCCGACTGTTCCATCGCGGTCACCTTCTTGGCGAGGCGTGCGTCCAGGTACGGGCCTTTTTTTACTGAGCGTCCCATTATTTCTTCCTCCTTGCTATGATTAAGTGGTCAGAATATTTCTTCGGATGACGGGTCTTCTTGCCTTTCGAATAGAGGCCCTTGCGCGAGCGCGGGTGACCGCCAGAGGCGCGACCTTCGCCACCACCCATCGGGTGATCGACCGGGTTCATGGCTACGGCACGCGTGCGGGGGCGGATGCCTCTCCAGCGGCTGCGGCCAGCCTTACCTACCGACTCGTTCATGTGGTCAGCATTTGATACAGCGCCAACCGTAGCCAGGCAGCGTGCAAGCACGTTGCGCATTTCGCCTGAAGGCATCTTCAGCGTAGCATAGTCATTTTCGCGGGCTACGAGCTGAACAAAAGAACCGGCGCTGCGTGCGATGGAACCGCCCTTGCCCGGTTTGATCTCCACGTTGTGCACGATCGTACCCAGCGGAATCTTAGACAGCGGGAGCGTGTTGCCCACTTCAGGCGCCACGTCTTCGCCGGAAACAACTTGCTGGCCGACTTTCAATCCTTGCGCAGCGATGATGTATGACTTGAACCCGTCGACGTAGTAGAGCAGGGCTACACGGGCCGTACGGGTCGGATCGTACTCAATGGATTTCACCGTGGCAGGCACCCCGAACTTGGTGCGGAACATGTCCACGTTGCGGGACTTCTGCTTATGACCGCCGCCGATGTAGCGCATGGTCATGCGACCATTGCTGTTGCGACCGCCGGTTTTCTTAATCGTTGAAAGCAACGACTTCTCCGGGCGGCTCTCCGTGATGTCGTCAAAACCAGGCGCCAGTCTGTGGCGGGTGCCGGGTGTTACGGGTCTGAGTTTCTTGAGGGCCATCGGGTACTCTGTTATACGTTGCTATAAAAATCAATCACTTCGCCCTGTGCGAGCGTCACAATGGCCTTCTTGTAGTTCGGCTTGCGGCCAGCCAGCGTGCCTGCCTTCGTGAAGCGTACTTTCTGTTTGCCCATCACGCGGAGGGTGTTCACCTTGGCCACGTTTACGCCATACATTTTCTCCACCGCCTGCTTAATCTCCACCTTGTTGGCGTTGATATCGACGATGAAGCCATACTTCCCCTTCTCATTGAGAGCGGAGACTTTCTCGGTAACCAGGGGGCTCTTGAGGATGCTCATGGCGTATTACTTTAAGAGGCTATCAATTTTGTCCACTGAGCTCTCCACCAGGATAAGCTTGTCGGCGTGAATCACATCATAGGTATTGAGCTGCGACGCCGTGATCACTTTCGTGTTCTCGATGTTGCGGCCTGATGTGGCGATGTTGCGGTTGGTGTCGGCAAGCACGAGCAGGGTCTTCTGCTCATCCACACCCAGCTTCTTGAGGAAAGCTGCGTACTGCTTGGTCTTGGGTGCCTCGAACGTGAAGTCTTCAACGAGGACGATAGACTTGTCTTTGGCTTTGTAGGTAAGTGCCGAGCGACGGGCGAGGTCCTTAACCTTCTTGTTCAACTTGAAGCTGTAGTCGCGGGGAACGGGACCGAACACGCGGCCACCACCCTTGAACTGGGGGTTCTTGATGTTACCCGCACGGGCACCGCCGGTACCTTTCTGCTTCTTGATTTTCTTGGAAGAGCCGGTGATCTCATTGCGCTGTTTGGACTTGTGAGTACCCTGGCGCTGGTTGGCGAGGTAGCTCTTGATGTCCAGCCAGATGGCATGGTCATTGGGCTCAATGCCGAAGATCTCCTCCGACAATTTCACCTTGCGGCTGGTCTTCTCCCCGTTGTATTTGGTTACGGCTACGTCCATCACTTTTGCAGAATTATGGTTGAGTTTTTCGCGCCGGGAACTGACCCGCTCACGAGAATCAGGTTGTGCTCGGCCATGATCTTCACCACCTTGAGGTTGGTGACTTTCACACGGTCGTTGCCCATGCGGCCGGGTAGGCGCTTGCCCTTGATGACACGCGACGCGAACGACGCGTTACCCATCGAACCGGGGGCACGAAGGCGGTTATGCTGTCCGTGGGTTTGGCCACCGACGCCGGCAAAGCCGTGTCGTTTGACTACACCCTGGAAACCGCGGCCTTTCGAAGTGCCGACAGCATCCAGAAAATCGCCTTCGGCAAACACATCCTGAATACGAACTTCCTTGCCGAGCTCGGCAATGCTGTTGAACTCTGCGCCGAAGTCACGAAACTCAACCACGTCCCGCTTGGGTGTGGTATTAGCTTTCTTGAAGTGACCTACCAGCGGCTTGGATGTGTTCTTTTCCTTGTGTTCTCCGAAGGACAATTGAAGGGCAGAGTACCCGTCCGTCTCAGTGTTTTTCACCTGAGTAACGATGCAGGGACCTGCCTCGATGACGGTACAGGCGATGTTCACGCCGTCCTGGCCGAACACGCTCGTCATCCCAATCTTACGTCCTATAATTCCAGGCATGGCTTAACCTATTTTTGCTGTTTTCTATACCGATTTGCGGGTTTTCTATCGCAAAAAGGACTGCAAAGATAGGAACTGACCCCGAGTTACCAAGGCCCAAAATCAAAAAAACGCAGGCCTCTACAACCGCTCCAAAAACCGCCCAGAATGCCTACCGGCAGGGAGTTGACTGTCAGTGTGTTAAGTGGTTTGAAGACTACAGGGGGACGGGCGCAAAAGTCTAAAGCCTCTCAACCCCCAAACCGGGCTTGTCGGAGCAACGCATGATGCCGTCTTCTAGGATAAACCCGCCCTTCACGACGTCGCGGGCAAGGTCAAGACTGCCGTCCAGGTCGATGTACTTCGTGTTGGCACAGGCAAAGGCTGTGTGCAGGCCTGCCGTAATGCTGATGATGCTCTCGTCGTTGCAGCCCCAAAAGAGGTCGATGCCTTCGAGCCGGGCGGTGTTGGCCATATACAGGCCCTGGCTGATGCCTCCGCACTTCATGAGCTTGATGTTGAAGATTCCGGCAGCCCGGGGCGGTTTGATTAGGTTGAGTGCGTCGGCCGGGCCAATCAGGGACTCATCGGCTGCGATCACCTGGCGCACTTCATCAGGGAGTTTCCGAAGTTCGTCCACCGACTTAGCTGGAAGTGGCTGCTCGACGAGCTCAATGTTCAAAGAGCGTGAACGCTTAAAGAACTCAACCGTCTGGGCTGAGGTATAGCCCTGGTTGGCGTCGACACGGATGGCTACCTTGCTTCCAATCTTCTCCCGCATCTTTACCAGCCGCTCGAGGTCTTCCTCCAGGTCTTTACCGGTCTTCACCTTGATCGCCTTGAACCCGCGCTTCACATAGTCCTCCGCCTCTTTTACCGTTTCCTCTACGCTCTTGATGCCAATCGTATTGGATGTCGGCATCGAGGTGATCTTCTGTCCCAGGTATTTGACGATCGGAATATCCAGGTATTTGCAAAAGGCATCGTGCAGTGCAATGTCGAGTGCTGCACGGGCTGCAGGAGTATGGGGAAACTTTGCCGTGACTTCGGAAATGAGCTGGTTGATCTCCCGAATGTCGCGGCCCTTGAGGAACTCCAGGTTGCCCTCCGAGAGCGTTGACATGGTGTTATCCAGGTGTTCACCGGTGACGTACTCGCTTGGGTTGGCTGCACCAATGCCCGTTACTCCGTTGCTCAACGTGATCTCCACGAAAGCATTAATCACTTCATCCACCGTTTTGAAGGCGATCGTGTAAGGCTTGGTATTGCCGAGATCGGCCTTCCAAACTGTGATTTTCTTGATTTCCATGAGACTGTGATTCGCTTGATTTCCGTGATTCTCCTGATGCCCTTATACTTGAGCAATTGACTGGTCTATCATCTGTTTGAAAATCGGCACGAGCTCATCAACACCGTCTTCAAGTGGAAGGATAACGGGAATCCCCAGCTCTTTGCGTGCATTGACGGCATACTGGCGTGCCTCGGCTTCCTTCATTTTGTAGGTATTGACGGTGAGTGCGACCGTGGGCGCGCCGTAGATCCTGATCAAATCAATCTCGTCTTTCGGCGAAGGAATATCCGCCGGGAAGTCTTCGAGCCCTTTGTAGCGCTTCCGCGGAGGATTATGCTGCAGCACCGCCGCATCGGCATTCGCAGAAATGATCCACTCCGCCCCTGCCGGTCCGCTGGGGTTGCGCAGGCTGGATTGTCCTTCTATAAATATGATGTCCGGATTGGCTTCGTCCCAGCACTGGAGTATGGCATGCTCCATCTCGCCAGAGATGAAGTCGTTTAGTGTACTGTCGAAGATGAATCCATACTTGGCGCCCTGCATCCACCCCGTTTGCCCGGTATAGATCATTTCAGCTCGGAAGCCGGCCTTGCGCATGGCTTGTACTAGAAAACGTGTCGTCGTGCGTTTGCCCAGGGCACAGTCAGTACCGAGCACCGCGATTTTCGGGCAATGAACCCTCTCGATTTCTCCGCTCCAAAAGTGAAGGTCCTTGAACTTCTTCGGCTTTCGGACGTCAATGATCTCTACTCCTTTCTTATTGGCAAGACTCATAAGCTCCGGATGGTCGGAGACATAATCATGAAGTCCGTTGACGATACCGAAGCCCAATTCGATGGACTCACGCAAAAGGGCTCTCAATTCATCCGGTAAAACTCCCCCTTTGGTCGCTACCCCGATGATGCAGTATTCTGCCTTCTCCTTCGACTTCGCAACAAATTCTTGCAAGGTGGTATAAACGGGGATGTTTCGTTTCTTTCCGTCGAGCACTTCGCCGGCATCGCGACCGGCCACTTTCTCGTCGATAATCCCCAGGATATTGAATCGCTCAGTGCCCCGGATGAGTCCGTGGGCCGTCTTTCCGTTGTCGCTGTCGAGGTAGCCGGCAGTCAAAACAATGGCATTACTCTTGTTCATACTTTATCGAAGCGGGCAAATTCGCTCATAAGGGTCATATAATCAATGCGGGGATGGGATTTAGTAAATTTGATGCTATGAAAACAAAAGGGTTGATGTCATTGGTCCTGTTCGTTTTCGCGGTGACGGGGAACGCACAATCGTTGGTAGGCACCTGGCAGGTCACGGAAGAGAAGACCTGTTTTGAAAGTGAATTCAAAGAGACTGACACGGAAAAAGAACTGCGCAAGTCCATGGGTTCGACAAAGACCGGCGTGGCCCGTGTCATTCAATTCAACAAGAATGGTTCTGGCGAAGAGGGCATTTTCGAGTCGGGGAGCAAGAAGGGCTCTGGAAAGACCTCCTTCAAGTATCGCCATGTCGACTCCACGTTGCAGCTCCTGGACAAGAAATCGCACATCATGACGCAGCACATCATCGTGGACGAACTTACGGCCACCACGTTGCGCATACACCTGGCCTCCAAGCCCTGCGAGACAAAGACGTTTACCCGTATCAAGTAGGGATGACGGAGGCCCCGGTCAAGCGAGACATACGCAAGCTCAACCTCGATGAGCTGAAGACATTCTTTACCCAACAGGGCGACAAGGCCTTCCGTGCACAGCAGGTCTATGAATGGCTGTGGAAGAAATCAGCCAAGGACTTCGAGCAGATGACAAACCTCTCCCTGCCGACACGGGAGTTGCTCAAGGCACATTTTACCATCAACCACATCCAGGTCGACACCATGCAGCGGAGTGCCGATGGCACCATCAAGAATTCCGTCAAGCTGCACGACGGGTTGATCGTCGAGTCCGTCCTCATCCCAGCTGAGAAGCGCATCACTGCCTGCGTATCCTCGCAAGTTGGCTGCAGCCTGGCCTGCAAGTTCTGCGCAACGGCCCGCCTGAAGCGCCAGCGAAATCTTAGTCCCGACGAGATCTACGACCAGGTGGTGGCAATCCGCCAGCAGTCTGAACTGTTTTTCGGCCGGCCTCTCACGAACATCGTCTTCATGGGCATGGGCGAGCCGCTGCTCAATTACAACAACGTGATTTCCGCGATCGAAAAGATTACCAGCCCACAGGGGCTAAACATGGCGTCGAAGCGAATCACCGTTTCGACCGTGGGTATCGCGAAGATGATCCGCAAAATGGCCGACGACGAAGTCAAGTTCAACCTGGCTGTGTCGCTGCACGCCGCAACGAACGAAACGCGCTCTTCGATCATGCCGATCAACGACTCCACTCCGTTGGAAGAACTCGGCGATGCCCTGGAGTATTGGTATTCGAAGCAGAAAAAGAAAGTCACCTATGAGTACGTGGTGTGGAAGGGCATTAACGACACTCCTGAGCATGCAAGAGCTCTCCTAAAATTCTGTCAGCGTGTGCCTTCAAAAGTCAACCTCATCGAGTACAATCCCATCGACGACGGCGAATTTCAGCAAGCCTCCGATGATGCGTTGCACATGTACATGGACCTCCTCGAGCGTCATGGCGTCACTACGCGCATCCGCAAAAGCCGCGGGAAGGATATCGACGCGGCCTGCGGTCAACTCGCCAATAAGAGTTGAATTGCGGACGTGTTGACGTGCGGACGTGTGGATGTGTTGACGTGCGGACGTTTGATTACTTTTACGTAAGTCATGCAGCATAACCCCAACGAACAACACTTCCATTCCTCGGAGAAAGTCCGCGACTTTGTCATTGGCATGAGCGACGGGCTTACAGTGCCTTTTGCCCTGGCCGCCGGGTTGAGCGGCGCCATCAATGAAACCAGCATCGTGATCACGGCCGGGTTGGCCGAGATTGCCGCGGGTTCCATCGCTATGGGTCTTGGAGGCTACCTAGCTGGCCGCACCGAGATCGAGCACTATGACTCCGAGGAGCGGCGCGAATACGAGGAGATCGAAAAGCTCCATGATGTCGAGATTCGGGAAACGAAGGAAATCTTTGCCGAGTACGGACTTAACGAAGAGCACCAGGAGATGATTGCCCGCGAGATGGCGAAAAATCCGAAGAAGTGGGTGGACTTCATGATGCGCTTTGAACTTGGCTTGGATCGCCCCGACAAGAACCGCGCGTTACAAAGTGCCATCGTCATCGGCCTCAGCTACGTCATTGGCGGCTTGATCCCCCTCAGTGCCTACTTTGTCACGCCCACCACCAGCGAAGGCCTGTTCTACTCATCCATCATCACATTCATTTGCCTGGTTGCTTTCGGGCTGATCAAGAGCAAACTCACAGGGCAACCATTGCTCAAAGGCGCTGCACGAGTAACACTGGTGGGTGCACTGGCAGCAACAGCTGCCTTCGCTTTGGCTAAGCTCATAGGTGGTTAGTGCGGCTTTTTGCCCGCAGATTGTCGCAGATTGAATGCACGCAGATGCGCGCAGATTAGACTCTCCTCAAAGATTATTTACTTTTCTGAAAATGCTTGTTGTGATTTCTGTAGTGCAGAAGTTTACGAGCAAGCCCAGTCTTACTCCGGACAATTTCAAGTAGGTGATCAATTGTTTATGATGAACATCCAGAAGGTGTTCGACGGACTTTATCTCCACTACAACTTTTCCTTCTACTACAAGGTCCATCCAATAGCCGACATCAACCTCAACACCATCATAGATCATAGGCAGCCCCACTTGACGACAGACGGAGTGGCCAGTTTTCGATATTTCATGGGCAAGAGCAGCCTCGTAGGCTGATTCCAACAAGCCGGGACCTAGCTTATTGTACACCTTGAAAATGCAGCCCCGAATGATAAATGAAAGATCGTTCTCGCTCACACGTGCAAAGTAAGTGGGCAGACCAAGAGAACGGTCCCCATTACCATCGCTGTTTTCGTGACCAAATAGTTCAGGGATTCCTGACTTTGATCTGCGCAAATCTGCGTGTATTAGATCTGCGACAATCTGCGGGCAAAGGCCGCCGCTCTACTTCTTGGAAGCTTTGAACAGCTTCTCCCGCTCCTCCTTTGACAAGCTCTCATACCCGCCGTCGGATATCTTGTCCAGAATCGCGTCGATCTCTTGCTGGGAGATTCCGGATGCAGATGCTGTCGGGCGTTTTGGTGGCGTGGTGTCTTTTCGATAGGTTACTTTGACCATGCGCTTTGGTGAAAACAACTCCTTGATCCAACTCAGTGTGCTGGTCACCCAGCCTCCCCAGTTCACACCAACCTTGAGTTGTTTGAGATAAACGAACCCTATCATCGCCCCGCCCAGGTGAGCGATGTTCCCGCCTACATTGACCCCTTGGCGCAGCAGGATCACCGAGAGAACAATATAGAACACCGCGATGTATTTGATCTTGACCGGGCCGAGCAACATCAAATAGAAAGTATAATCCGGGAGAAGGACCGCCGTGGCCGTGACAATCGCGAAGATGGCGCCAGACGCCCCCACCATTCCCCGGTCTCCGACAAATCCTGGGAAGAAGTAGTGAAGTGCAAGAAAGGAAGCTCCACCCACAAGACCCCCCAGAACATAAAGGGCAATCAGCTTATCACTCCCGAGGTATTCAACAAAAAGTTTTCCGAACCAGTACAAGAAAAGCATGTTGAACAGGATGTGGAATATGTCGAGCATGCTGTGGGTAAACATGTACGTCACCAACGTCCACGGTTTAGTGATGAACTCGCGGAACGCGGGTGGAATGGCGAACTGGTTGTAGATCGCCAAGAAGATGGAGTCGTTCCCCCACAGCACCAGCCAAAGCAACAACAGCACAAAATAGATCGTCACGTTAATGACAATGAGCTGTGCGAGCCCATTGTTGGGCCGGCTAAAGGCGCTTTTAAATTCGTCGAACACGGACTGTGATTTCCTTGATTACCGTGATTGAATACTCTGATTCGAAGATACGCAACGAGCATCAACGGCCCGTACTTCGCCAATAAGAAATGAGCAGGAAGGCCACAAACGCACCACCGAAGTGTGCCAGGTGGGCCACTGTTCCGCTGCGGTCCATGGCGTATGTCAGGAAGCCCATGACAAAGACCATGTATTTGGCCTTGATGGGGATGGGGGGAAACAGCAGCATGATTTCCAGGTTCGGAAACACCATACCGAATGCCATGAGAATACCGTATATCGCGCCCGACGCGCCAAGCATGCTCCCCATGTTTTCCGGGAAAAAGAAATAATTGGCGACGGCATACAAGATACCGGCGCCCATGCCTGTGACGATATAGAACAGGAGAAACTTCTTATCCCCCCAGTAATGTTCCAGGATAGGCGCAAATGAGGCGAGGGCCAGCATGTTAAAGAAAATGTGTCCGAAGCCGCCATGGGCGAACATGTAAGTGAGAAACTGGTACGGCGCAAACGCGCATGATCGCAGTGGCCAGAGGGAAATGAAGCCGCTGAGGCCCGGGTTGAACTGGAACTCCATGCACCGTTCCGAACTGATGGGCATCAGGTTTTGCAGGAGGAAGACGACCACATTAATAATAATGAGGTTGCGGACGAGGGGCGTTAGGTTGAACATCAGCGGAAGTACGTTTCGATCTTAGACGTGTCAAAAATAAAAAATGTTGTGCGGCCATCAGGGGAATAGTTGGGATTGTGGCTGGCAAAAAGGCGCTCCACCAGCGTTTCCATCTCCTCCTGTCCCAGTGCCTGCCCTGACTTGATTGCCGCTCGACGCGCCAGTGACCGCGCCAGGTTCTCCTGAAGAGGCACAGACAGCGTGGATTGGTTCTGCTTGAACTGCTCAATCAAACCCTCTAATAATTTCTTTTCGTCCTTACCAGCCGCTTCGGCCGGCAATCCCGTAACAACTATTGCGCTCTTTCCAAAAACATCAAATTCAAAACCGAGCGCCTTCACTTCATTCTCCATCTCCATGAGCAGGGTGAAGTCAGCTATGCCAAGGGTCACTGTCTGCGGGAAGAGACTCTGCATCGATGCACCTGATTTGTCACGGAGCTTGCGTTGAAATGTTTCGAAGAGCACACGCTCATGGGCGGCTACAGGATCGATGATCATCACCCCGTTTCGCGCCGGCCGCACAAGGTGCCCGGAAGGGAGTTGAAAAACGGGAACTTTCGCGGGAACCGGTAACGCTGCCGGGCGGTCCTGCGTGAGTGCCTCTGCCTGCGCGAACAGTGCAGACTGTGGAGGTCGCTCCTCTTCAAATACCTTCTCCCAATTTCGAAGATTGGAACGACCAAGGCTCGTGCCCAACTGCTCATCAAGGTACTGCTCATGGCTAAGGGCAGATTGACTTAGTTTGTTCACCAGGTTAATGTCTGCTGAATAGTCAAGCGTTGGCGTGAGGTTGTGTGCGCCGAGCGCTTGTCGCACCGCTGCCCGTACCACGGCGTACACTGCACGTTCATCGTCGAACTTTATCTCTGTCTTTGTGGGATGAACGTTCACGTCAATATGGCGCGGGTCAATGGCAAGAAACAACACATAAAACGGGAAGGTGCCGTCAGGCAACAGACTCTCGTACGCGCCCATGACAGCGTGGTTGAGATAGTTGTTTCTGATGAATCGTTCGTTGACAAATATGTACTGGTCGCCTCGTGTGCGCTTGGCGGACTCAGGTTTCCCGACGTAACCGGTAATGACGACCTGGTCGGTTTGCTCGCTGCATGGGGCCAGTTGTTCCTGGTACGACTTCCCAAACAACGCAACAATCCGATGCGCGAGTTTGGATGGTTCCACGTCGTAGAGAAGTTCGTCGCCATGGTGTAAACTGAACGACACCTCTGGATGGGAGAGTGCGATGCGCTGGAACTCCTCCACGATGTGACGCATCTCGACCGGGTTCGATTTGAGAAAATTGCGCCTGGCGGGGATGTTGTAGAAAAGGTTTTTGACGGCGATGGATGTGCCGACATCGGTAGCCGTTTGTTCCTGGCGTTTCACTTCTGATCCTTCCACTATCAGCCGCGTGCCCAGGTCGCGGTCGGCTCGTCGTGTCTTCATCTCCAATTGCGACACCGCGGCAATGGAGGCCAGCGCCTCGCCACGAAATCCCATTGTCCGAAGGGTAAACAAGTCGTCAGCGGTCCGGATCTTGGAAGTCGCATGGCGTTCGAGGCTCATGCGCGCGTCCGTTTCACTCATTCCTGCGCCGTCGTCGATGATATGAATGAGTGTGCGCCCGGCATCCTTGATGATGACCCTAATTCTCTTCGCTCCGGCGTCAATTGAATTCTCCATGAGTTCTTTCACCGCCGAGGCTGGGCGTTGCACAACTTCCCCTGCAGCAATCTGGTTGGCAATAGCGTCAGGAAGGAGGTGGATTAGGTCAGCCATGAATAGGTGCGCTCGGGACTACCGCTTGAAGCGCATGTAGAAATACAGCGGAATGAAGACAATCAATCCATAAAGTGCATCCTTGCCCCATTGTAAAAAGGCCATCAGGAAAAGCACAAGAAACAAGAGAGCCCCACTTCTAATAAGCACACGGTTCAGTTCTTCCTTGGGCTTGTCGGACCGGCGACGGGCCGCCTGGAAAGACCCGGAGATGCGCGACCTGTAGTCCCGATCACCTTCCGGCTGCAGTCCCCGCTCGCGCTCGATTTCCTTACGGATTCGCTCCTCACGCTCCTTCCGCTTCTCCTCCTCTTCGTCCCAATAGCGAGGTTTATAGCGAAACTGCTTGTGGCTTGGCGTCTTGGTAAAGAGGGAAATGAATTTCATGGATGCCGCGTTGCAGGGGCGGTAGCAATCGTTCTTCCGGGTAAAATTGCTTTATTCGCTCCCAAATACAAAGATAAACTCCGGGATGGCGCGCAAAGTTTCATGGATTGTCATGCTTTCCTTACTCACCTTGGTATGCCAGGCCCAGGAAGCCCGCGACCGATGGGTCGACAGTGTTTTCCTTACGCTAAACCGGCAGGAAAAAGTGGCGCAACTTTTCATGGTGGCTTCACCTGCGAATGCAGCCTCTGAGAAAGACTTGATCGAACTGGTGGAGGACGGCATCGGAGGCATCTATATAACGCGTGGAGGACCCCAGGGTCACGCCCGGTTCGTGAATAAACTGCAACAAGCCTCCCATACCCGGCTCCTGGTTGGTCTCTCCGCAGAATGGGGCGCCGGGCAAACGCTGGATAGTGTGGCCGGGCTTCCCAAACCCATGGTAGTAGCTGCCCTCAATAACGACACTCTTATTAGAGAGTGGGGCCACGCCATTGCCAGGCAGCTGGCTGATCTTGGTGTACATATAAGCCTGGGGCCTAACGCCGACAACGAAGTCTTCGCCGGCGACTATCTGCGTTACTTCAGCGACAACACGGATCGCACCGGGAGAACCGCTTCCCTTCTCATATCGGCGCTCCAGGAAGACGGCATCCTCTCGGTGGCCACACATCTCCCCCGCCGATGGAGCACGGTGAGAGAGCTTCCAGACTCCATGATTGTTCTTAACCTCAGCCAGATTGATACGACATCCCTTCGCCCGTTCCAACAATTGATACGCCGCGGTGTAGCCGGGATTTCTACGGATTACCTTCACTTCTCGATCCAAAACGAACAAGGAATTGTTCCTGCGACAATGTCGCAAGCGTTTATCTCCGGCGTTCTTCGGGATCGCCTCCAGTTTAAAGGATTGGTTTTCTCAGATATTCAGAACATCAAGCGAAGGCTCGGCAAAGTCAGGACAGGTGAGGCCGAGCGGTTCGCCTTTCAAACCGGTGCTGATGTTATCTTTCGCCCCCAGCATCCGTCAGCGGGAATCAGAAAGATTTCCAGGGAAGTCCGAAAGAACAAGGTGCTCGCTGCACAACTGGACGCCAGCGTGCGGAAAATCCTTGCCGCAAAGTATGACGCTGGCTTAGCAAAATACAGGCCGGTGAACTTGGATAACCTCGTTCGAAGGCTGAACAATCCTGAATATGAAAAAGTGGTGGATGTCGTTTCAGCCGGTGCCATCACGGTGGTACAAAACCTGGATTCCATCCTTCCGATTCGCACACTGGACAATACTTCGTTCGTTTCACTTTCCATTGGTGCAGACATCGGCAACCCGTTCGATCACCAACTGAGGAAGTACGCTCCCTTTCGGAGCCTCTCTGTTCGCCAGGCTTCCGACACTTCTGCAATCACCCTGTTACCAGGAGATCTGGTTGTCGTTGGGGTGTTCCCTGGGGCCGCTAAGCTCGTAACGCAGACGATGACCTGGCTCAACCGCATCCCTGCGAACCACCAGGTGATCCTTTCACATTTTGGCAATCCTTCTTCACTCGGCTCGTTCGCGGATTGCAAAGCATTGCTTGCCGGGTATACGGACCAGGATCGTATGCCGGAAGCTGCGGCAGAGGTGATCTTCGGCGCCGTGCCAGCACGCGGCGTGCTCCCTGTTACTGCAGGAACGTGGAGCCAGGGCGTCGGGCATTCAACCTCATCACTTAACCGGCTGGCTTACGGCTCGCCAGAGTCCGTCGGGGTCAGCAGCCGAACATTGACCAAGATCCGCGCCATCATGGAAGAAGCCATCACCATGGGCGCCACGCCGGGATGTCACACGCTTGTCGCGAAGAATGGCAAAGTGATCTACGAGGAGTCGGCCGGGTGGCTGACTTATGAAAAGAAGATCCCCGTCACCGAGGAAACCATTTACGACCTGGCGTCTGTGACAAAAATCTCAGCCACGCTGCAAACCGTGCTCTTCATGCACGACCACGGTTTGATCGACATTAACAAGAAAGCATCAGTGTACCTGCCTGAGCTGAGAAGCTCCAACAAAGTAGACTTCACGTTGAAAGACATCCTTACGCACCAGGCGGGTTTGTGGCCGTTCCTTCCCTTTTGGGTGCAGACCATTCGCGACAGTACTTTCCTTCCGGAATACTACAGCAACTCTTCCAGCGTTGATTACCCTTTCAAGGTTTCGGAAAACCTCTTCGCCTCGAAGATCATGAAGGACAGTCTTTGGCAATGGATCATCAAGGCACGGATTCGTGATAAGCCACCACGTACACCCTACGACTACCGATATAGTGACATGGGCTTTTACATTCTCCAGCACCTCGCTGAGAAGTTGTTGAACCAACCCATGGAAGACTTCCTGGGGCAGAATCTCTACGAACCATTGGGTGCCTACACGACGGGCTACCTTCCCCTCGATCGGTTCCCACGCGAACGCATTGCACCGACGGAAAAAGACACGCTCTTCCGCAAATCTCAGCTTGTCGGTTATGTGCACGACCAGGGAGCGGCCATGCACGGCGGCATCGCCGGTCATGCCGGGCTGTTCAGCACAGCCAATGATCTCGCCAAGGTGGGTCAGCTATGGCTGCAGCAGGGTTGGTATGGCGGACAGCGCTACTACAAGCCGGAGACTATCGATTTGTTCTCATCGAAGCAGTTCTCCGACAGCCGTCGTGGCCTGGGCTGGGACAAGGCGACGCCGGGCGATTGGACAGGTCCCACCGCACGTTATGCTTCGGGTCGTACCTTTGGCCATACTGGGTTCACCGGGACGTGCATCTGGGTTGACCCGGAGTTCGACCTGGTGTATATCTTTCTTTCCAACCGGGTGATGCCCGATATGAACAACAACAAACTCCTGAACGCCAACATCCGGCCTCGCATCCAACAAGTCATTTATGACGCCATCTTTGACTATCGTGCGGGAGGAAAATGAAACCAAAGCGGGTAAATCACGGTTTATAGACTGAAACCAAGGGCTGTGGATCAGATTAACATTGGAATAGTGTGTTACCCGACCTTCGGGGGAAGCGGGGTCGTGGCTACCGAGCTGGGCAAGGCCCTCGCCAAGGCAGGGCATAAGGTTCATTTTATTACCTATTCCCAGCCCACGCGTCTTGACTTCCTCAATGAAAACCTATTCTACCACGAGGTCGAGTTCAGGTCCTATCCGTTATTCGAATACCCGCCCTACGAAAGTGCATTGGCCAGCAAGATGGTAAGCGTTGTCAAGAACGAGAAGTTGGACCTGCTGCACGTTCACTATGCCATCCCGCACGCCTCGGCTGCTTACATGGCCAAGCAGATTCTGAGGGCCGAGGGTATAACCATTCCGGTGGTAACCACCCTTCACGGAACCGATATCACGCTGGTGGGTAAGGACGCCTCCTACGAGCCCGTGGTGACCTTCAGCATCAACCAGTCAGATGGTGTGACTGCCGTCTCCGAAGACTTGCGTCGCGAAACGTACGAGCACTTCAAGATTACCGTCGACATCGACGTGATCCCCAATTTCATCGACCTGGAAAAATTTAAGAAGCAGAAGAAAGATCACTTTAAGAAAGCGATTTGCCCAAATGGTGAAGCGTTGATTGTTCACACATCAAACTTCCGCAAGGTGAAGCGCATCAATGACGTGGTTCTTGTTTTCGATCGCATCCACAAGGTGGTTCCTTCGAAATTACTGATGATCGGCGACGGTCCGGAACGATCTAAAGCAGAGACCCTGGCCCGTGACCTAGGGCTGGAAAACGACGTCCGGTTCCTGGGCAAACTTGAAGCCATCGAGGAGGTACTCTCTGTGGCCGATCTGTTCCTTATGCCCTCTGAAAAGGAAAGCTTTGGCCTGGCCGCCCTGGAGGCCATGGCCTGTGAAGTTCCGTTGATTTCCTCCAATGCCGGTGGCTTGCCGGAACTAAACGTGCAGGGCAAAACCGGGTTCATGAGCGACGTGGGAGATGTGGATGACATGGGCCGAAACGCCCTGTTTGTCCTGGACAAGAAGAACTTGCCATCTTTTAAGGAAAATGCCCTGAAAAGGGCCCGGGAATTTGATATCGTAAATATTCTGCCGCACTACGAACGCGTTTATCAGCGGGTTATCGAAAAAGCTGCCAAAACCGTCGAATAAGCATTCCTGACGTCGGGAAGGGTTGAAAAAAACCGCTTACGGCAGTACATTTGTAGCCCGTTCGATATTCTAGAGTATGGATCCCGTTATTAAGCCTCAAAACAGAGGAACAAAACAACTTTTCAAGAACCCCATCCTGGAGGCACTCACGCGTACGCACATTTCTGTGCCCCTCGCCGTTTTTGCCATCTACTCGACAGGCCTCCTGTACTGGAGTATCACGCACACCGATTTATCCGCTGGAATGACTGTCGCAATGTTCTTCCTCGGACTGTTTGCCTTCACCTGGGTGGAATACATGGTTCACCGGTACATCTTCCATATTTCAGCCACCACACAGCGCCGTGCAAATTTCCAGTACACGATGCATGGCGTGCACCATGAATTTCCGAAGGACAAATCGCGACTGGCGATGCCTCCGCTGCTTAGCATCACCGTTACAACAATTTTGCTGTTGCTGTTCAGGCTCGTCTTGCAAGACCTGGTTTTCTCATTTCTTCCTGGTTTCCTCGCCGGTTATGCCGGCTACCTGTCTGTGCACTACATGGTGCATGCTTACCAGCCGCCCCGGAATTTCCTGAAAGTGCTCTGGGTCAATCACGCAGTGCACCACTACAAGGATGGAGCGATGATCTTTGGTGTTTCCTCTCCACTGTGGGACTACATCTACGGGACCATGGGAGAAAGGACCAAGTCTGACGAGTCTACGGCCACGTCCTCTTCGTTGTAAATCGGTACCTTCCGTTCGGCGGGCCTTCGAGAACCTCAGGCACCGCCTTCAGGATTTCCATCAGGCCGCCGGACAAAGAATAATCGACTGGCGGCAAACAGAAAGCCTTCCGGTTTGGTTATGTTTAAGAGACGTTGATTCCATGCTCGGTTACCGCTTTTCGAAGTACACTCCACCGCCACAGGGCGGGCAAAGCGACTTTGAGCGCCTGCTGAAGATCTTCAACCAGCTTGTACTCATCACTTCCGGCAACGTCCGCGAAGCGCTCCAATGGATGACGGAAGTGGACCGCCAGCACAAGATCACAACGCCGGAATATGGCATGGGCGACTTCATCGAAGACCTGAAGAAGAAAGGATACATCACCGAAGAAGGACCGAACGGGGAATTCAAGCTCAAGGCACGTGCAGAGCAAAACCTTCGGCAGTCGGCCCTCGAAGAAATCTTCGGGAAGCTCAAGAAGACGCGCGGCGGCGAACACAAGACCTTCCACAACGGTCGCGGCGACGAAGCGACCACCGACCGGCGCGACTACGAGTTCGGCGACACCATGGAGCAGATCGCCGTCACGGACTCGCTCCGGAATGCGCAGATCAACCATGGCGTAGAAGACTTCCTGATGACGGAAGAGGATCTTGAAGTGGTGGAGAATGAGTATAAGACGCAAACCTCGACGGTGCTCATGATCGACATTTCGCACTCCATGATTCTCTATGGAGAAGACCGGATCACACCGGCCAAGAAGGTGGCCATGGCGCTGGCAGAGCTGATCACAAAGAAATACCCAAAAGACACCCTCGACGTGCTCGTCTTTGGCGACGATGCCTGGCCGATTGAGGTCAAGGACCTACCCTACCTCCAGGTCGGACCCTACCACACGAACACGGTAGCCGGACTCGAACTGGCCATGGACCTCTTGAGAAAGCGCAAGAATGCCAACAAGCAGGTCTTCATGATTACCGATGGTAAGCCAACGTGTATTAAGCAGGGGATCAAGTATTACAAGAACGCTTTCGGCCTGGACCCAAAGATCCTTAACAAGACATTGACCCTCGCCGACCAGCTCCGCAAGCTCAAGATTCCTGTAACCACGTTTATGATCGCCACCGATCCATACCTGAAGACCTTTGTACGGGAGTTCACCAAGGCCAACAACGGCAACGCCTACTACAGCAACCTGGAACGGCTGGGCAACATCGTATTTGAAGATTTCAAGCGCAACCGGCGCAAACAGCTCTGATCATGGACATCCAAAGAATAAGTACCCTCGGCCAACTCAAGGCGGCCGGCTACCGAAGCCGGCCCATCAAGGATGAGTTGCGTGCCAACCTGATCGCAAGGCTGGAGCGCAAGGAGAAAGTTTTCGAAGGGATCTGGGGATATGAAGAGACCGTAATCCCGGACGTTGAGCGGGCAATTCTCGCCGGCCACGACATCAATTTCCTTGGACTTCGCGGCCAAGCCAAAACACGCCTCGCGCGTCTCATGGTGAATCTCCTTGATGAGCACATCCCCGTAATCGCAGGTTCCGAACTGAATGACGATCCGTTGAAACCGCTTTCACGCTTCGGCAAGGACATCGTTGCAGAAAAAGGAGACGAAACCCCCATTGGCTGGCTCCACCGCGACGAGCGCTACACTGAAAAACTGGCCACGCCCGACGTGTCCATCGCAGACCTCATTGGCGACGTTGATCCCATCAAAGCAGCTTCGCTCAAGCTGCCCTACTCCGACGAAAGGGTGATTCACTTTGGCCTCATCCCCCGCGCCAACCGCGGGCTGTTTGTTATCAATGAACTGCCCGACTTGCAGGCGCGTATCCAGGTAGCCCTTTTCAACATCTTGCAAGAGGGCGACATCCAGATTCGCGGGTTCAAATTGCGCCTGCCACTCGATCTCCAGTTTGTCTTCACCGCCAACCCCGAGGATTACACAAACCGCGGCAGCATTGTGACACCGCTGAAAGACAGGATCGACAGCCAGATCATCACCCATTACCCGAAGAGCATTGACATCGGCCGCAAGATCACGGCACAGGAGGCCCACGTGAGCGATGAACAAGCCAAGCGCGTGAGTGTCCCGGAACTGGCGCGCGACCTTGTGGAGCAGATCGCCTTCGAAGCCCGCAAGAGCGAATACGTCGATCCCAAGAGCGGCGTTTCAGCACGGCTCACCATCTCTGCCTACGAAAACCTGGTGGCTGCCGCCGAGTGGAGGGCGCTGATGAACAAGGAGTCCAGTGTTACGGTAAGACTTAGTGATTTTGGCGGCGTAGTGCCTTCAATCACTGGCAAGGTCGAACTCGTGTACGAAGGTGAGCAAGAAGGTCCGGCTATCGTGGCGCAGAGCCTTGTAGGCAAGGCCATCCGAACGCAATTCCTGAGTTACTTTCCTGACCCCGACAAATTCCGCAAGCAGAAGGAAAAGAGCCCGTACAAGAAAGTAACTGCCTGGTTCAGCGACGGCCACACGTTAGACCTGATGACTGAGTTGACGAACCTGGAATACGAAAAGCAACTGCGATCCGTGTCCGGGCTGCTCGAATTGGTAAACGAGTTTCAGAAGGACAAGGACCCTGCGACCAAACTCCTCCTCATGGAATTTGCCTTGCACGGACTCGCCGAGTACAGTCTTCTCAGCAAGCATCGACTTGAGCGTGGCCTTCAGTTCAAGGACCTCATCAGCGGAATGTTCAATATTCCCAAGGCCGAAGGTGAAGACGGCGACGAGGAGGAAGATGAATCCTACGGACAACGTTCAAACTGATCATGTCGCGCCCGGAACACCTGGCCCTGGATTCCCGGCAGGTAACTGCCTTGTGGAAATTGGTCGCCGGGGGCGAAGGGCAACATCTTGAATTCAAAAGGAAGGCCGCCTTTCCCGACAAGGTGGTGCGAGAGCTGATCGCCTTTGCGAATTCTGGTGGGGGCACCCTGCTCGTTGGCGTCGACGACAACGGAAAACTTGCCGGCTTGAAGTATCCAGAGGAAGAATGGCTGGTGATTGAAAAGGAACTAAAGCATTGTCGCCCCCTTCTCCCAATAGTGCATCAGATCATTCGAATAGACGCAAAGCGTTTCATTCTTCAGATCAATGTCGAAGCAAGTCCCCAGAGGCCACATTACTATGTTAACGGGAGCACGAAAGTGTCTTTTGTCAGGGAAGGCGACCAAAGCCTTCGCGCCAGTCGTGAAATGGTCGAGGTGATCCGGCGGCTCAAATCAAGCCGTGGGATTCGGTTTCCCTATGGACCTGCCGAACAAGAAGCGATTCGTTTCCTGGATACCAACCCGGGCATCACCGTCGCGGAATTTGCCAGCAGAACCGGCCTGAACCGCTTTGCCGCGTCCCGGAAGCTCATCCGACTTGCTGTGGCGAGCGTTCTCCGAATCACACCCACTGAAAAGGGCGACATCTTCTCCCGGGCATGACGCTTACGTTAATTCCCGGTGAAAGATCGCGCCAGAGTTGACATCGGCCTGCTTTTTACATAGTTTTAATCTATCGATTGGACCGCGAAGATACTGTCAGCGCCGCAAGGGTACTTCCCCGCCGCTGACCTGTCTTCGCGGTTTTTCTTTTTTCACGACTACTTTTTGAACTATGGCAAAGACCCGCAAGGAAAAAAAGATCTTCATCCTCGACACGTCCGTCATCTTATTCGAACACAACAGCATCCTTAACTTTGACGAGCACGACATCGGAATTCCGATCACCGTACTCGAAGAACTCGACAACTTCAAGAAGGGCAACGACACCAAGAATTTCGAAGCCCGTGAGTTCATCCGGCTGATCGACAAGCTGGCCAAGGACCAGATGTTGCACAAGTGGAACCCTCTCAACGGCAAGAGCAAGGGAAACTTCAAAGTGCTGATGGAAACCGGGACCAACGGCACCCTCGACGCCAACAAGGTCTTTAACGAACATAAAGCCGATCATCGCATCCTCAATTCGGCTCTCCTGCTACAGCGGGAAGAGAAAGATCGCCACATCATCCTTGTCTCGAAAGACATCAACCTCCGGCTCAAGGCTAAATCCCTCGGCCTCCAGGCCGAAGACTACACCACCGGAAAAGTGCAGAACGTCAGTTCGCTCTACACCGGCAAAACGGTAATCGATGATGTGGACCCCGACGTGATTGATCTGCTCTATCAAAAAGGATACTGCCCCCCGGAAGAACTTTTGGGGAACTCTGCCGAGTTGACCAAGAACCACTACTACATCCTCCGCAGTGGGAAGAAATCCATTCTCGCTTTTTACAATTCAGCCAACGGCATGGTCGAACATGTGGAGAAGCGGGGTGTGTACGGCATCAAGCCCCGCAACGCCGAGCAGGCATTCGCCATCCATGCCGTGACCAAACCGGAAATCAGGCTGGTGACCATGCAGGGGGTGGCCGGCACCGGAAAAACCCTAATCGCCCTGGCCGCGGCCCTGGAGCAGAAACGCGATTTCAAGCAGATCTACCTTGCGCGGCCCATCGTACCGCTAAGCAACAAAGATATTGGCTACCTCCCCGGCGACATCAAGTCGAAGCTGAATCCCTACATGGAGCCCTTGTGGGACAACCTGAAGTTCATCCAGAACCAGTACAGTGAAAACGACAAGGAGTACTCCAAGATCACCGAGATGGTGACGAACGAGAAGCTGGTGATTACGCCGCTGGCCTACATCCGCGGCCGGAGCCTGTCCAACATCTGCTTCATCGTGGACGAAGCGCAGAACCTCACGCCGCACGAAGTGAAGACCATCATCACCCGGGCTGGCGAAAACACAAAAATCATATTCACGGGCGATATCTTCCAGATCGACACGCCTTACCTCGACTCACAGTCCAACGGGCTTTCCTACCTGATCGACAGGATCAAGGACCATGAGCTTTACGCCCATATTACGCTTGAAAAGGGAGAGCGCTCTGAGTTGGCGAATCTGGCGAATGACTTGTTGTAAGTGTTGAGGTCGCCAACCAGTCAGCCTTCGACTGCGCTCAGGCTTACTAACTGAGTTAGTCATGCTGAGCGCAGTCGAAGCATGACGCGCCCCTCGACTTCGCTCGGGGTGACGGGACTAAACTTAATTATCAAATAAGGGCCTCGGCTCCGCTCGGCCAGTCATCCTGAGCGCAGTCGACGGTTGACCGGTCAGACAGAGGGAGCAATCGTCATCCTGAGCGCAGTCGACGGATGACCGGTCAGACAGAGGGAGCAATCGTCATCCTGAGCGCAGTCGAAGGATGACACTACCAGAGCGGACTATTTCTTCAGAATTTTAGCCATCGTCTCGCCAATAAGTGCCGGAGACTCAACAACGTGGATCCCGCACTCTTTCATGATCTTCATCTTTGCCGCGGCGGTGTCTTCGGCGCCGCCGATGATGGCTCCGGCGTGACCCATGCGGCGCCCGGGAGGGGCAGTCTGTCCGGCGATGAAGCCCACCACCGGTTTCTTGTTTCCATTTTCCTTGATCCAGCGAGCTGCCACAGGCTCATAGTTTCCGCCGATCTCGCCAATCATCACGATGCCCTTGGTTTCAGGATCGTTCATGAGCAACTCCACTGCGTCCTTGGTCGGGGTGCCGATGATCGGGTCGCCGCCGATGCCGATGGCTGTGGTAATGCCCAGGCCAGCCTTCACAATTTGGTCGGCTGCCTCATAGGTGAGTGTTCCTGATTTCGATACGATGCCGATTGTTCCTTTCTTGAATACGAAGCCCGGCATAATTCCCACCTTGGCTTCGCCGGGTGTGATCACACCGGGGCAGTTGGGACCGATCAGTCGCACGCCGCGATCCTTGACGTACTGCTTGGCCGTCATCATATCTTTGACCGGGATGCCTTCGGTGATGCAGACGATCACCTTGATGCCGGCATCAGCCGCTTCCATAATGCCATCGGCCGCAAAGGCCGGAGGTACGAAGATGATGGAAACGTCCGCGCCCGTCTTCTCCACTGCTTCTTTGACGGAGTTGAACACAGGACGATCGAGGTGCTTTTGACCGCCTTTGCCTGGTGTGACGCCACCGACAACATTGGTACCGTATTCGATCATCTGGCTGGCATGGAAGGTTCCTTCCGTGCCCGTGAAGCCTTGGACAACGATGCGAGAGTTCTTGTTGACGAGTACACTCATGGCTTTGCGGTTTAGGGTAGCTTACAAAATTAGAAGAATTAGACCCTGATTCAAGGATTAAAGGATTAGCTTGATTAAAAGGCAAAAGCCCCGTCCCGAGCAATCGGGACAGGGCTTCAGTATTATTAGGGGACTCCTTCCTTCAATCCTTCAATCCTTCCATCAAGGTCACTGTTTGGGCTTTACGATGCCAGTGCGCAGCAGGAACTCATTCCGTGCGTCTACAAAGTCCTGAACTTCAGGTGCCATGCGGATAGCCTCTTCGTAGCTGCTCAGGGCGTCGATCAGCAGTCCATGCTGCTCAAAGAAACCGGCGGCAGCGTACTTGGTAAGCGCAGAATCATCCGTGACGGCGCCCGCTTCGTCTGCATAAAGCTTCTTGATCTTCTCCTGTTCTGCAGGGGTAAGGCGCTTCACGGCATTGCCCGGCAGCGGTGACATTGTCGCCGGATCGGCCTTGCTTGAGACATGAACGAGGAAGTTGCCCACCTTCGCCAATTTCGGATTCGAGAGATCAATCTTGACGCTGGTTTCCGGTGTTTCCACTTTCAGCAGTTCATCTTCAAACAAATCCATCAGCTTCACCTGGTAGGGTCCTCCGGCCTTGGGGGCTTCCCAAATCACGTACATCGAGTTGTTGTAGATGAATGTGTTTGCCGATTCGGGGAGGAAAACAACCAGTGTTGCTGGAGGACCACGGTGCACAGCTCCTGTGGCGCTGAGGCGGTTCTTCTTGGCCTCTGCGGAGTTGCTGCTGAGGATGAAGTCCGTGTACTTCGCCATTACGCTGGTACCGGTACCCACCTGCTTGAGCAGGTCGGCCACCTTGTAGTTCGAAGGTTTTTTCAGCTCAACGGGTTTACCCGTAGCGCTTACGAGGCCCAGGTAGGCGTTCTCCGAAACCTTAACCTCATCTTCGACCTTGAGGCTGATGCCAGTCTTGATAGGCTGCCAGGAATCCCCCGATTTGTATTCGTTGGCCCCCTTGTTGGCCAACACCTTAAAGGCGTAATCCGCCTGGGCGAACCCTGTTAGACTCAGGGCCACCATGCCAACGACCATCAAAATCCTACTTCCCGTCTTCATGTTGTTGTTTTTATGCCTACGAAAGTAATAAAAAACGTGCCAATCTGAGACATTAATACGGGCATCGGGTTCGGGGTAAGCCTCTGGATGCAGTATTAAGTAACCCTTAACGCTTGGGTCGTGACAAAGCGAACCATCCTGTCACGTAGAGGCCTCCTGGGCTTTCAATAGCTGCTTTTCTCTCCGCTTGGCAAGCCGGCGTTCTATTTCTCCTTTCATACTCTTAAAAATATCATAACATGGTCCCACCAGGGCCGAGACCCCGATTGCAACTGAGAGTTCCAATTTGAGACTCCAGGCCACGAAGGCGTAGATGATCAGACTTGAAATGAGTAGTAATTCCAGTAGCTGAATCATCACCGACATAGCATCAAACCACATCGGCAATCGGGCATCGATTACAAGAAAAAGAGCAATCGTGAGCAGACTAATCAGGAAGGCAATGGCGTACTGCCCCCACACCGGTATCTGGTTAATATAGTCCTCGTTCAGGATCATGGCAACTGCATTGGCATGCACCACCGGCCCAAACATATCGGGGTTTGCCCGGCCGGCTACCTTCTTGTTTAGTGGGGTGAAAAATTTGTCTTCCCATGCTGGCTGACCCAAATAGTCGCCGAGGTAGCCCATGATCACAATTCTGTCCGTAAACAATTCCGGGATCACCTCTTCACGGAGCAATTGATCGGCATCGACAACGGCGAACATGTTTTTGAAATTCGAGGAGCTAGTCAGATCGTCTTTAAGCGTATTAATCCGAAGTTGACGCACCTCAATATTCCCCCGGTAATTCAATAACTCCTCATCCTTATTCCGCGCGAGGAATTTCTTAGCTTTTGTTGAGTCATATTGCCAGGCTATTCGGACGCCGAAATAAAGTTCTTCCTTCCCATCTATATACCGGCGTGTGTAGATAGAACGACATTGCTTTACGTCCTCCTGGTAAGTCGCGTCCGTGGGGAGTGTAACAAAACCGCGCGTGGTATTCATCGTAAACAATGAATCCGAGATCTCAAGGGAGTCAGCCTCATTGGTATCATACTGACTAAGGGAATCAGTCTGCAGCAACCTGGACGCCATAACGACATTCCCAGCTTCCTGGATAGCGTTGCCCAGGAGAAGGTTACCCAGGGTATCAAGCAACTGTGGGCAGTTGATGCTGTCTCGCAGGTTGCCTTCACAGTTGAAGAAACCATCGTACGCAATAACCCTGGGTTTGTACTTGCTGAGGATTCTGATTTGCTCAGCGACTTCGCGACGAGTCAGAACACCGATATTCACCATCACGATACGTTCATCCACGGTGGGTTCCGGTCGAAGATTTGAAAATGCATAGTCAGTCATCTCAAAATCCTTCATCGCCTGCCCGATGGTATCGAAGGCTGTGAAAATCTTCAAGTCGGTTGCAATTCCGACAAACCATAGCATGGAGAACACAAAGACCGTGATGATCAGGCTTTGATACCAGATGCTCTTCCTCATCGTGCGCTCTTTAGGGTGTTGAGTAAATTTAAAGATTTAGCTTTGCAAATCAACTGCCCATGGCTGCCCGCCCAAACACAAATCTTACTACATCAGAATTTGAAAAGGGAATCATTGCCGGTGATCGATCTATCCTCGCCCGCGCGATTACCCTTGCCGAAAGCAACCTTCCCGCTGATCGCAAGAAAATCAATGCAGTCCTCTCACGCCTGCTGCCCCGTACGGGTAAGTCAATTCGCGTTGGCATCACCGGCGTACCTGGCGTGGGGAAGAGCACCTTCATTGAAACCTTCGGCGAGCTAATCACGGCAAAAGGAAAGAAAATCGGGGTACTCACTGTGGATCCAAGCAGCCAGAAAACAAAAGGCAGCATCCTCGGCGACAAAACGCGGATGGATCGCCTGAGTCGTAATCCAAAAGTGTTCATCCGCCCCTCACCCACTAACCTGGCCCTGGGCGGCGTGACAGCACATACGAGGGAAGCAATCTTGCTGTGTGAAGCAGCAGGCTATGAGGTGATCCTCGTGGAGACAGTTGGTGTTGGCCAGTCAGAAACGCAGGTTCGCAACATGGTTGATTTCTTTTTACTCCTTATTCTGGCCGGCGCCGGCGACGAGCTGCAGGGCATCAAGAAGGGCATCATGGAGATGGCCGATGGCATTGTAGTAACCAAAGCCGACGGTGAGAACGAGAAGGCAGCTAAGCAGGCAAAAGCCGATGCGTTGCAGGCCCTGCATTTTCACCAGGCATCTGGCTCCGGATGGAAGACAAAAGTGATCACGGCTTCCGCACTCGAAGGCAAGGGCATTGATGAGGTATGGAAGATGATCCAGGAGTTTGAGCGTCACACCACATCAAGCGGTTGGTTCGATGAAAACCGCCGCGAGCAACGGCTTGGCTGGCTGGATGAGTGTTTAGAAATTCAATTTCGGCACCTGTTAAACAACCCGGTGGTATCGAAAAGGAGAGCCAGGCTGAACAAAGACGTGCTCAGCCAGAAAGTGCTTCCCACGGAAGCGGCTGACGTTTTATTCCGAGACGTTATGCGCAGGAAGTAGGTGCCTTCCTTTTGGCTTTTGTACCGGCAAGGGCCTCAGGCACTGAGATTAGAGGGACGATCGGCAAAACAGGCTTGGGGCGGTCCAGTATCAACTCAGGTAATTCGGCAGATCGATCTTCTTGGAGATACGGAATACGGCGTTGATCAGTCCTACATGGCTATAGGTTTGTGGATAGTTTCCCCATTGGGAGCCATCCAAGCCGACGTCTTCACTGAAAATCCCAAGATGATTTGAGAAGGAAAGAATGTTTTCCAGCGTTCGGACGGCATCCTCGATGCGTCCAACATGGGCGAGCGCATCGACATACCAAAATGCGCAGACCAGGAATGTCGCCTGTGGCTTGCCGAAATCATCCGGGTGTACATATCGGTAAAAAAGTCCCTGATCGGTTTTCAGGGCCGCCTCCAAAGCGCTTAAATGCTGCCTGGCCTTTTCAGATTTCGGATCCAGGTAGTTCATGGTTATCATTTTAAGTGTGCTTGCATCCAGGTTTTCAGAACCCTGAGCCTGGACGTAAACCTTTCGTGCAGGGTCGTAGCATTTATCGAGGTGGGCAGCAGCCACCCGCTGCAGTTTCTCTGCCTTTGCAACCATATCACGATCACCCATGTCTTTGCCGAGCTTGGCCGCCGCCTTGCTGCCTGCCCAATGAAAGAGCAATGTGTAGGTGTGCAGCTGTTTAGTATTCCTGAATTCCCACGGCCCTGCATCAGGCTCGGTAAGGGTTTGCTCTATCCAGTGCAGCAGTCGCTCGATCAACTGCCTGAATGAATTCCTTTCAATTCCCGTCAGCCGCTTGTCAGTAAAAAGCGGCAATAATCCGATCAGAATTTGACCGTACACATCGTTCTGAATCTGGTCGGATGCCTTGTTTCCGATCCTCACGGGCTGGTTGCCTAGGTAGCCGTGGAGCGGCAAATGGGTCTCTTCGGCAGGTGACTCACCGGAGATGCTGTACAAAGGGTTTATCCGCTCTTTGTTTCTCAGGAGTATGTTCTCAATAAACTCGAAATACCGCTCTAATTCGTCAAAGTGGCCCATCTCGTTAAACGCTTTCAAGGTGTAATAGGAATCCCGAAACCAGCAGTAGCGATAATCCCAGGTTCGTTGGCTTCCGTGGTGCTCCGGCAAACTGGTGGTGCCGGATGCAATGATGCTCCCTGTATCCTCATACTGATGCAATTTGAGAACAAGGGCGGAGCGAATCACAGCCTCCTGATAAATGTCTGGCACGTAGGTGCTTTTCACCCAGCCTTGCCAATAGCGGATGGTTTTGTTGATAAAGTCTTCCGCGGTTGTTTTCAGAGGAGCTTCCAGCGGTTCGCCGTAGGTAAGTACCAGGTAATGGTTCTTAGTCAGTATGAATGACTTCTTTTCCAGGATGTTGGTCAGCGAAATGTCCGTGGTGAGACGCATGGGCATTTCATATCCGTCATAGTTTATGTGGTTGCTGCCTACTATTTTTTCGGGGCGCGTCTCACCGTATTGAGCGCGGGGCTCGCAGATCACTTGAATGAACGGCGTTCCCTCCAGGAGTTCTATTTTTCGGATGAACATCAAGGGGCGAAAGTTCCGCTCGTACTGGGAAAACCGCGGGGCACAGTCGACAACGCGAAATCTGCCGTTGGCGCAAGTAAATTCAATGCTGAGTACATTCGTGTTTTTGAAATACTGCTGTTTGGTAGTAAAGGCACTCTCGGGTTGAATGGAAAACTCCCCCCCTTTGTCTGCATCCAAAAGACCCCCAAACACAAAGGAGGAATCAAAGCGGGGCCAGCAAAGCCACTTCACGGATGCTTCATGGTCGACATAGGCCAAATAGGAGCAGTTACCTACTATACCCAGGTTATATTGATTCTTGCCCATGCGTTGGAAAAAGGGTTCGCACTAAGGGAAGTACATGTTCCTGGCAAGGGAGGCAGTAGAGGGCCTTCGTCACACCGGTGCCCACCTTGATGGTGATGGCACGTCCTGACAATTTTTCAAACATATCTTCGTCAGTGGCATCGTCGCCGAATGCAATTACCAAGTCAGGCGAAAGTTGCTGGCACACCCACTGCACGGCGGATCCCTTATCGGCCTGCATGGATCGTACCTCAACGACCTTGTTACCATCAATGATATTAAGTCCTGTACCAATGATTAAGTGGTTCAAGCAATCGATTAACTCCCGTGAACGCTTGAAACCCTCCTGTTGATCCATTTTCCTGTAGTGCCATGCAAGAGAAAATTCCTTCTTTTCCACTTGCGAGCCCTGGCAGCGAAAAGTGAACATTTCCAGGGTGGAGCGAATCGCTTCACTAAACACTACGGGTTCATGGATTTTCGTTGCAACCCCCTTTCCTATCCGTTTTACTTTTGCTCCGTGTTCTCCAACCAGGTGAATGGGAAGATCTCCAAACCACTTTTCCAGGAACCCCAGTTTTCGGCCACTCACAATGGCGATCAGGTTCTCATCGCACGAGGCAATAGACGCTATATTTTCAATCAATTCCGGGGATGGTACCGCATCGCTCGGATCATCTTCAAACGGGACTAACGTTCCATCGTAATCTAACAGGATAAGCCGCTTGCGCGCGCTACTTATCTTCTTCTTTAGTTCAGAAATTGTGACATCCGAAATTACCTCTGGCGTATGGGCGATAGATTCTGACACAATTCCGTTCAATTGGTCCATAAATGAGGTCACCCAATTTGAAACATCGTTCCTCCGGAGTTTCTCTTGCATGGCAGAAATTCTGTTTCCCTGTTCGACCAGATCCATGCTCAGGCCCCGGGCAATCGCAAGTGCCACCTCGTTCTTATCGGTAGGATTGACAAGCAATGCCTCACTCATCTCGTGCGATGCCCCGGCAAGTTCGCTAAGAATAAGGACTCCTGTTTTGTTTGCCCTGCTGGCAACATATTCTTTAGCGACCAGATTCATGCCGTCCCGAAGCGGGGTAATCAGCGCGATATGCGCAGTTTGGTACAACGCACTGAGCTCCGTGAATGTTAAGGTATTATAGCGATAGAGAATGGGCTGCCAGTTGAGTGTGCTGTACTTTCCATTGATGCGACTCACTTGCTCTTCAATCATTATTTTGCGCTCGTTGTACTTGGATATGATCTGTCGGGATGGCACAACGACCAGCACAAAGATTACCTTGGCTCTCCACTCGGGGAACAGCTCGAGGAACTTCTCCAGTCCGGCTAACCTGTGCGTAATTCCTTTGGTATAGTCAAGCCGATCGACCGAAAATATAATTTTCGAAGGCTCGAGTCTCAACCGGATATCCTCTTTTTCTCTTCTGATGATGCGTGAGTCAGGGACCGCATTGAATTTCTTGTAGTCGATCCCGAGTGGGAAAGCATCCACCTTGAGCCAACGTTTGTTCCAGCCAATAATGCGCGACCGTTGAGAAACTCCCATAACTTGATGCGCGGAATCAAGAAAGTGATGAAGGTATCCGTGCGTATGGAATCCAATCAGGTCGGAACCCAACAGGCCGGCGATGATTTTTTCCTTCCATACCTTATGGAGCAATCTAAAAAGCTCGAACGACGGAAACGGGATGTGCAGAAAGAACCCGATGGACACATCTGGAATCTTTTGCCTGATCATTTCCGGCAACAGCATCAACTGGTAGTCGTGTATCCAAATGGTGTCCCCCGGTCTTGCCAGTGAAAGCACCTTCTCGCAGAATTCGCCATTGACCTTTTCGTAGCTTTCAAAAGTCTTGTTCGAATATTCGACAAAACTTTGAAAGTAGTGAAAGAGGGGCCAGAGCGTTGCGTTACAAAATCCATTGTAATAGCTGTTGTAGTCCTTTTTATTGATAAATACCGGTTCAATGGAAAATGTAGCATCCGGTTCGTTCAGTCCGCGGTAACGGCTCCACCGATTCTGCGGGAAATCGGCTGCTCCTACCCAAGTCTTTTCCTCGAAGTGTGAGCGCTTGTCAGGCTGATTGAAATAGCCCTTTAGACCCCTCACAAGTCCTCCATCGCTCACGCGCATGGATATCCGTCCGGCCCGCTCACTAAGCTGTATTGGCAGTCGGTTAGAAACAATAATAAGATTTGACGATTTCAATTTCATTGGTCTTTCCCCAACGCTTAACTGCTAATCCCTAGTTTGTAAAACTACATCCTCATCAATCCAACAGGAAACATGCAGGATGTCACCCCGGTTGAAGTTGAACAGAAACAACTCTTCCATAGACGGAAAACTTTGCCGCGCCAGTGCCATTTTTCTGTCGTTGCCAGCTTTGGCGTACCACTGGTAAGCGGCCAAATAAACCGCCCGATCGATGGCCTGGCTCTTTTTTTCTGCGCAATCATCCATGCTGGAATAATACAAGTCACCGATCCGCTCACAAGCATCCTTGCGAGCACCATCGAGTTTGAGTACCCGTAGAAAGTAAGACCGTGCCGCTGGTTTGTTTTCTTTCCTGGCTTCAATCACTCCATGGTAATAGTAGATTTCTGCTGAATCCTGCCGATGAGCCGCCAGGGGAATGGCCGAATTGAGAAATTGTGATGCTTGGTTCAGGTCATCCTGCGCCAAATGCCGCAAAGCAATGTTCTTGGCAAGGCCAAAGTCTTTCTCGTGCTCAAAGATGGCCTCGGCTGCCTTCAGCCACAGCGGGTCGTCCGCGCATTTTCCCTGGAGCATATAGGCAAAAATTCTTTTCGCCAAGGCCAAGTCCTTTGGATTCTTTTCGAAACGCGGTGCCAGATTTTGCCTAACGAAATTGCAATCAGGAACTACCGCCTTAAAAAGCCATTCATCCTCTTCCTTCCGGATTCTGACCAGTTTCGCCCTGCGCTTAACCTCTTTCTTCTTGTCAGCCTCCGCAATTCGGGCTTCAGTCTCTTGCACCAATCGCTCGTATCGCGAAAGCAGGCCGTCCTCATCGGGTTGCCGGAACTTCTGGTGGTTAATGACTAGAGTCTGTATATAGGGGATCAGCCAATCATCGCCCGCGTGACCAAGCCATTTGTAAAACACGGAATCCATGACAGGGAGTACCCGAGCGGCCTCCTTGCCATTAATCAGGTGCTTGTAGGCGGAAAAAGCCTTCCTCCATAATACATTTGGCTCATCACCGCAATGTGAAATCCTTAGGTCATAAATAATCATCAGCGAATCCGTAAGTACTTTCTTCCGAACCGGATCTGATTCGCGCAGGGCCAGCGCATCATATGCGGTAGCCCCGTACACATAAACGCTGTAGTTGATCTCTGGAGCTTCCTTCAGGAGCCAGCGCAATGGTTTGATGGCCTGCTTGTATCTTTTCAAGCCTATTGCATCCTGCAGGAGCGCAATTTCTTCCTCTGCAATCTTC
>CAZJWV010000020.1:0-44623 GCA_964549855.1 uncultured Ohtaekwangia sp.
TACTGTGGATGGTGCTCCCGGAAGCAAAGACAATTACCGACAAAATGAAAATGCAGGGGGAGCCCGTCACGCTTTCCAACATTGAGTCTTCCGTCAAGAAAAGCATGAACGAACGGGAGTCCCAGGAGGAGAGCGTGTTGACCAAGATCATTCTGTTTCCCTTCAGGGTCATTGGGGCATTCTTCCAGATGTTAAGCCCCGTCTTTCGTGCAGCGGTTGACGTTCTCCGTGTTGCCATCGGCATCCTTATTGGGATGATCGGGTTCATCATGATCGTCTCCGTTCTTATCTTCTTCGGGGTGTTCGTGGGATTGTTTGCAGCCCCGGACTGGAACGTGGTCTCCGATGGGTTTATGGCTACGCCGAATATACCCATTACCTCCATTCGCAACAGCGTGCCGATCTGGATGTCATTCGCCGTCTTCTTTGCCGCGAGCATTCCGGCGCTCTTTGCGATCCTGCTTGGTGCCTCGATCATCGCTCGGCGGATTGTATTCAATGCCACCGCAGGCTGGTCGCTCTTCGTCCTATTCTTCCTTTCTGTAGGTGTCCTCAGCTTCAGCCTTCCGCAGTTCGTCTATGGCTTCAAGGAAGAAGGTGAATTCCGTACGGAGGAGACCTTCTCCACCCAGCATATTCCCTACCTCAAAGTCAATGAAACCGGGCTGGACGATTACCATGTTACCTCGCTCTACCTCCGCGGGTACGAGGGTACCGACATCCGTGTCGTGAAGCGCTTCCAGGCACAAGGCCGTTCGCGCAAAATCGCGGCCGAAAATGCCCAAATGGTTGATTACAACGTAGTGCAATCCGACAGCGTGATCACGTTCGATTCAAACATCACGTTCCATGCCGACGCTAAGTTTCGCGCCCAGCGCCTCGACGTGGATATCTACGTGCCCTACGACCGGCCTGTCGTCATCGACGGGGAGCTGTGGAGACTGATCGACAATGACCGGCTGAACTTCACGCACCACAACGAGACCCATCGAATCCACCTCACCAAGATGGGCGGCTGGTCCTGCGACGATTGTGACACCATCTCCTCCGACGACAGCTCAAGTTTCCAGGATCAATTCGGTCTGTCCGATTTCACCGCCATTGACATGCAGGGCCTCTTTGACGTCCGCATCATCAAGGGTGATCAATTTGCCGTGGAGCTCGACGGGCCCGATCGTGAAAAAGAACGGTATGAGGTTTATGTCAATGGCAGCACCCTCGTTGTCGACTACGACGACAAAAGGAAGTACTTCTGGAAGCGTGACCTCCTGGGCAACCAAGTAAAGATTCGCATAGTGATGCCCGAATTGCATGACCTCGATGTGAGGGGTGCGGGCAAACTCGCCATTCGCGGGTTTGATGAGGACAACCTTGATATCCAGCTCACCGGCGCCGTGATGGCCTCTGGAGATTTTGCCGTCGACCGCCTTAACATCGAGCTTACCGGTGCTTCTTTTCTCGATCTTTCCGGCTCGGGCCGATTCATGCAGGCCGATATTACGGGAGCCTCGGGCTTGAGGGCCTACGAATACCCGGTGGCTCACTGCGTGGTTGAGGCCCACGGCGCTTCGATGGCGCGCGTTAATGTTTCTGAAACCCTGGAGATCAAGAAGGGTGTAGCCAGCAGCGTTTCTCATCGCGGCGACGCTGAAGTGGTGCGCCGCTGAACGACACTTACAATATCTAGTAGCTGATAGCTAATGGCTGATGGCCAATAGCTAATTGCCATTAGCCATACGCTATTAGCTATTAGCCTCTCACCTAAAAAAAGTATCTTCAAAGGATGGAGAGTCGACGACTTCTGTCCCTTGACTTTTTTCGTGGTGCCACGGTGATCGCCATGATCGTCGTGAACAATCCGGGGAGCTGGGACTCCGTCTTTCCACCACTATTGCATGCCTCCTGGAACGGATGCACGCCCACAGATCTCATCTTTCCATTTTTCCTGTTTATCGTAGGCGTTTCCATTCACTTCGCCTATCGCAACAAGCGCACTGACGGGCTAAACCGTCAGAACGGACTCAAGATTGCCCGGAGAGCATTGATCATCTTTGCGCTCGGTATCCTGCTGGCCTGGTTCACCTTGCCATTGCACCGGATGGTCGACTTTTCGAGGCTGGAGACCCTCCGCATTCCCGGGGTTCTGCAGCGGATCAGCGTGGTGTACCTATGCTGCTCCATCATGTACCTCACCGTTTCCTGGGTTGCCCAGATCCGCTTTGCCGCCTGCCTGCTGCTCGGCTACTATCTGCTCATGACACTCGTGCCGGTACCGGACTTTGGAACCCCAAACCTTGAGCCTGGAACTAACCTGGCGGCGTGGACGGACCGGCTTTTCTTCGACGGGCACCTTTGGTCTCAATCCAAAACCTGGGATCCAGAGGGGGTATTGTCGACCTTGCCGGCCATCGCTACCTGTATTCTCGGGATGCTAACCGGCCAATTTTTCCACGCTATTGAAAATACCCCAGAACGCGTAAGCTGGCTTTTCTTCACCGGCCTGATCCTTGTAATCGCCGGTTGGACATGGGATTTGGCATTTCCGATAAACAAATCGCTCTGGACCAGCAGCTATGTACTGTACACTGGGGGATGGGCCATGCAGGTCCTGGCAGCCAGTCATTGGATTATCGATACCAGGGGGCACCAGTCATGGACAAAACCCTTTCTATATTTCGGGACGAATGCGATTTTTGCATTCGTTGCTTCCGGACTGCTGGCCAAAGCCATGTCGCGAAGCCGGTGGACGACGGAAGACGGGACGGAATTATCATTATGGAGTTTTATCTATCAGCACCTGTACGCCTCATGGCTCGAGCCCCGCGTGGCTTCGTTGGCTTTCGCCCTGACGCTGGTGTTCCTATTTTATATCATCCTCAGGTGGATGTATCGAAGAAAGTGGTTTATCAACGTATGACCTCACCTGGTTTCACCCATACCTGGCCGACAGCATGAGACCGATTTTTTCCTTGCTTCTTCTGTTCTGCGCGTTTACCGCCTTCTCCCAGAAGCAAGGGTTAAAAGGTCAGGTATTCTGGGTTTCCGGAAACCAAATGCCAAGCCCTGACGCTGTTCTTTCCCCAAACCAGGGCGCCGTGCGCGATGTGCTCATCTACGAACTCACCAACGTCACAGACGCCACACAGGTAGGACCTTTCTTCCGCGATATCAAGACCAAGCTCGTTGCCACTACCCAGTCGAATGCCGACGGCACCTTTAAAATCAAGTTGCCCGTTGGTTCCTATTCCGTCTTTACCAAGGAAAAGAACGGCCTTTACGCCAACCTCTTCGACGGCAAAGGCTACATCAATGCCGTGATCATCAAGGAAGGCCAATGGGCCTGGCGGACGATCACTATCGACTACGAAGCCGCGTACTAGCGTCTGGCTTCCGGTCGCTGGCCTCTGTTACCAGTATCCAGCAGTCAGCAACCAGTATCCAGCATCCAGTTCCGCACCCAAATAGGGGCTTTTTCCGTATAAATCACTTTAGCACCCCCCATGCAACCTCCGGCACGGGGTTCGCATCTTATCTAAGAATCGACGGAATGCAATTCGAGGTTTACCGGGCACGGGAAATGGAACTGATCAAAGGCTGCAGGCATAACAACCATGCGGCCCAACGCGCCCTGTTCGACCGAATGGCACCAAAAATGATGGCTGTTTGCCGGCGCTATGTACGCGACCGGATGGAGGCCGAGGACATACTCGTGGTGTCTTTCACTAAGGTGTTTGAGCGGATCGGGCAGTTTAAAGGCGATGGCAGTTTCGAAGGCTGGGTGCGACGGATCGTCGTCAACGAAGCCCTCACATTTCTCCGGAAGAACAAGACGATGTATCTGGAGACGGACTTGGAATCGGCTGACCGCGAGAACCCCTCTACACCCCTTGAATCAGACCTGGAAGCAGAGGACTTGCTAAAGCTGATCCATGAACTCCCCGCCGGGTACAGGATGGTGTTCAACCTCTATGCCATCGACGGCTTCTCTCACAAGGAGATCGCCGAACAGATTGGCATCACGGAGAGCACGTCGAAGTCACAGCTTAGTCGCGCACGCTCGCACCTGCAGGCGCGGTTGGGGCAGATGGAGAGAAGCAGGAGCGTTAAACAACAGGCACCATGAACAATGTAGATAGGATCTTTAGCGAAAAACTTGAAGGCTATAGTTCTGCGCCGCCCGCTGGAGCGTGGGAGAAAGTGGAGATGGTAGTTTCGAAGCGTCCCGCCACCAATCATTGGCGTTGGGCAGCGGTACTCCTGCCGCTCGTGATCGCTGCCGGTTGGATGCTGACTCGCACGGAAAATAACAGTACCGAGGTTTTGTCCGCGAACATACCTGTCTCTACAGCCCCCGCACCAGTAGCCGCTTCCTCCGGCAAAGCAGCGGTTCAGGAAAAGATAACTTCTCCACAATCTGTAGCAGTCCGTAGAAAATCAGTACAACCAGTAGGCCCAATTACGCCTACACTTACTCGTATCACCGAAACGATCGTCGCCAATCCGGAGACATCATTGCCAGAGGCAATCACTATTGAACCCACTGAACTGATCGCCGAGGTGACCGAACCAGCACCGTTGCCCGTGGTGGAAAAGCCGATCGTGATTGTCATTACACTTGACCCTGTGTTCGAGGCTCCTGCAGAAAAGAAGCCGCTGGAGAAGGTTGCCGACTTCGCGATGGCGGTAAAGCACAGCGACCCTATCGGCAGTTTGAGGACAGTTAAAGACGAGCTCTTCGCCCTCGACCTCCGCAAGAAATCAACTAAAAAGAACTAACACCCATGAAGACTTTCATCAAGTTTACGTCATCACTATGCCTTGTCCTCAACGCCGGGCTCGCCCTGGCACAGCCGGCCGACACCCTGGTCGTCCGCGTGGGCAAGGAATCCAAGGTCATCTTTTCCATCAAAGACAAGGCTGACTTGGAGACCCTCAAGCACTACAACTTCCAGGCACTCATGGACGACATGATCCAGAAGCTGGAGAAGAGAGATACCAGCAAAGCCGCGCCTGCGACCGCCTATCTCAAGGACACGACGCAACAAACGGTAGTTACCCCGCGGCCCGAGGACACCTGGATTCGCGAACGCAATGACCGGTATGACGCCGAATGGGAGAACCGGCGCAGAGAACGCCGACGCGAAATATCCCGTCGCCCGTATCATTCTTTCAACATCGACATTGGAATGAACAATTACTTGGAAAATGGCTCCTTCCCCGACGGCGGCAACGCGCTGTACACCGTGAAACCCTGGGGCTCGTGGTATGTCGGACTTACTTCAACGCTCCGTACACGGATCTCCAACAAGTTCTTTCTCGAATGGGGTGCCGGTGTGAGTTGGTACAATTTCAAGTTCCAGAACTACAAGGCCACCTTATGGGAAGATGCGAACGGAGTAGTGTTCTACGAAGACCAACGTCCAAATGCAGACTTTACCAAGAGCAAGCTGACGGTATGCTACATTAACCTCTCCATGATACCCATGTTCGACTTCGGCGGCTACTCGCGCAAGCCCATGGTCTTCAACGGCGACCGGCTGAACTTTGACCGGCGCGGCTCCTTTCGCATCGGCGCAGGTCCCTATGTAGGGTACCGGGTCGACAGCTACAAAAAGCAGGTATGGGAAGAAGGCGGTGACAAGCAAAAATCGCATTACCACGACAACTATTACCTGAACAACCTCCGGTATGGCATTCGCGCCCAAATCGGCTGGCGCGACACCGACATCTTCTTCAACTACGACCTCAATGAGTTGTTCATCGATGGCAAGGGACCCAAGCTAAACGCCTTCAGTTTCGGAATCACGCTCTGACGAGAAATCCCAAGCACCAAATTCCAAATTCCAAGCACCAAACTGGCCTTGGGTTTTGGAATTTGGGTTTTGGATTTTGGTGCTTGACCTCATCGCCTTTTCTTTTTCTCGACGAGGTCCTGGTTGTGGAGAATCAGGTCACGTTCATCAGCACGTAGCTCAAATTGCTGGCAAAAACGCACAGGGCCGGGCCATTGGGACAAGAGTAGCAAAAGAACCACCAAAAATGCCCCGGAGAAGTAGATGCTGTGCGTAAAGTAGTAACCCGCCGACAAAAGCAGGAGCGCAGCTGAATAGACGCCGTTGCGAACGGCCACCAGGACAAAATACCCCTCCATTTTTTTCGACAGTTCACCTTTCGTCTTCAGGTATTTCATCCTGGAGTGCCAAAAAAACTTAACGCTCGTTAGGAAGAATGCCACCGTTGTGCACGTGGCGACCAGTAACATGTTCGTTTGGCGTGCTTCGATGATGGTTGGGAACGACTTCAGCGCGGCCACGTGCACCAGGAGGAACACGATCACCGGCAACAGTAGGAGGATGAAGCCGATAGTATTAACTTTGTAGAAGAATTCCTTGACAGAGAGAAAGTGCATCGTGTGGAGCAATTAAAGGTAGCAAGTTAAGAGATGGAAACGATCGCCACCATGTCCAGACGGGCTCAAGTAATTCGCAACGCAGCGGAATTATTCAGAGAGAAAGGGTACGCTGCGTCCTCCATGCGCGACCTGGCCCAGAAAATGGGCATCGAAGCTGCCAGTCTTTATTCCCACATTCGCTCCAAGGAAGAAATTCTCCAGCATCTCTGTTTCGACATGGCTACAGAATTCCGCAAGTCACTGGAAGAAGTAGAGAAACAATCCCTCCCCGCCAGCGAAAAGTTGCGCAACGGCATCGTCGGACACATCAAGGTAATGGCCAAAGACCTCACCGCCTCGGCCGTGTTCATGAATGAGCACCGTCACCTCAGCCAGCCTTACCTGCGCGAATTTTTGCTGTTGCGCATCAATTACATAAACCGGTTCAAGGACATTATTGAGGAGGGTATCACTTCGGGCGAATTCAAGGAAGACATCGACAAAAAGCTTGCGGTAATGACGCTCTTCAGCTCCCTGAACTGGATGCCTCAGTGGTACGATTCGACCAACAACATCGTACCCGACGATCTCGGGTCGCAGCTTTCTGATATGCTCGTTAACGGGCTGAAGAGGTAGACCTTCCCTTCGAAGCCCGGCCCTTCGACAAGTTCAGGGATCGGAGTGGGCGAGAACACCAAGGTGCCATCACAGTGTCCACATGAAGTAGGTTGCCAAGGCGCCTACAGCGATTGCAATGCCATAGCAAATCGTCGCAATCGGTGCATCGTATTTCTTGAGCTTGAGGCCGTCCTCCAACGTAAAGCGGAACCGGTGTGCCCAATGGAACATCGGGACCACAACGATAACCAATACTACCACCCTGGCGATCCACGACTGAAAGAGCATTGCCATTTTGGCGTGATCCGGAGTTTCAACCCATCCGAGTGGAATGGCAATGCCTGTGAGAATGGTGAGGGCCGGCAGCGTGAAGGCAGATACAACGCCTCCTGCTCCAAACAATGACCACCAAAACGGTTCAGTTAACCTTTTCATCTGTCTCAGTTCAACATCAGCCAAAAGAGAACCACAGAGATAACAATCCATCCGGCATAATTTGCTGCAGCTATCAGCAAGTCGGGGATCCGCATCGTACCGATCTTGATTACCATCGCCTTCGGTGCAAGGTTAAACCACGTGATGCTGTGATAGAGCAACCCGCCCAACAATAGCACATGCACAACAATCATCAAGGGTGACTGCATACGGGCCATAAAAGCCGCATAAGCTTCCGGTCCCAATAGAATCGAACGAACAAAAAAAAGAAAAATCAGGCAGTAAATGGCTACGCAAACACTGGTGAGTTCACGCAGAACGAAGCGAAGGTCGACCCAACGGCGAGTCCACCAGAAGATCGGGATCTTCCTTACATAAGGCTTGCCTGTATTTTGAGACGCGTTCTCCATGGTCAGCTAACGTTTTCCAAAAGGCAGGAGAAAAGACTTCCACCAATCATTTGTCGCGGTCACCTTGTACCGCTGAATGGCTCCAGCCGGGTCGACACTCTTTGGGCACACGGCGGAGCACTCACCGACAAACGTGCACTGCCAAATCCCTTCTTCCGTGCTCAGCTTTTCCAAGCGTTCGCGTTCACCTTCGTCGCGGTTGTCCAGGTTATATCGCTGTGCCAAAGCGATGGCTGCAGGTCCGGTAAATCCAGGCTCAAGGCCGAAGATCGGGCAGGCTGAATAGCACAACATGCAATTGATGCACATGCTGTATTGCTTGTAGTCGGCCAGTTGAGAAGGGGTCTGCAGATATTCCCCGTCGGCCACTGCCTTTTCTTCCTTTCGGATTATCCAGGGTTTAACACTCTTTAGCTTCTCCAGGAACGAGTCCATCTCGATAATGAGGTCACGTTGGACGGGGAAGTTTGCCAGCGGTTCAACACGGATCGGGCCCGGTGCAAAAGTCTCCAGGAACGTCGCGCACGTGAGCACGGGCGTTCCATTCACCATCATACCGCAACTCCCGCAAACACCCATCCGGCATGACCACCGGAACGACAACGTGCCGTCAAGATAGTCCTTGATATAGTTCAATGCATCCAGGATAACCCAGTCCTTGCGCAGTGGAACCTCGTATGTCTGGAACGTAGGCTCCGATTCCTGTTCAGGGCGGTAACGCGAGACTTCGATGTTGATCGTGCTCATTGCTTGGTGTTAAAACTTATCTTCCATAAACCCTTTCGCCCGGTGGCCATCTTGTAATTTTTACAGGATGGTAAGAAACTGAAGGAACATCGCCTTCTCTCTTTGTGGCAAGTGAATGCGCCAGGAATTTCACGTCGTCGCGCTTGGGAAAATCTGTTCTTTGGTGAGAACCCCTCGACTCAGTCCGGAGCAGCGCGGATTGGATCACCGCCTCGGCGATGTCGAGCAGGTACGAAAACTCGATCACGCCAGTCAATTCGGTGTTGAAGACCTTGCTCCTGTCTGAAATCGGTACCTGCTTGAATCGTTCACGCAACTTCACGATAACTTCCTGTGAATTCCGCAGTGAACTCTCTGTTCGGTAGATACCTGCTCCTTCCTCCATGCACTTGTGCATTTCCTTTCGAAGGTCAGCGAGGCGCTCATTTCCACCTTTCCTGTTTATGAACTGTGCCATGAACTCTTGTTCACCCTTCGCCGCCAACGCGTTTGCCCCGGAGCGATCTCCTGCTTCAGAAGCAGCGAACTCGGCTGCGGACTTTCCAGCGCGAGCCCCGAATACGAGGAGTTCAGTAAGGGAATTCGACCCAAGCCTGTTTGCACCATTTATGCTCACACAAGCGGCTTCGCCGGCAGCGTAAAGTCCCTTCATCGGCGTCGCCCCCATGATGTCCGTGTGAATCCCTCCCATCATGTAGTGCACAACAGGCCGGACGGGAATCATCTCCTTTATCGGATCGATGTTTTCGTACTTCAGGCACAGCTCACGTACAAAAGGGAGTTTGGTGTTGATGATATGCGCTCCCAGGTGGCGAATGTCCAGGTGCACGTAGTGACCATACGGTCCCTCCAGTGTTCTTCCCTTTTGAAGCTCGCCCATGAATGCCTGCGACAGGCGGTCGCGAGGGCCCAGTTCCATGGAGCGCAGCACAGGCTTCGGCTGTGGCTTGCCGAGGTCGTAATCCTGCAGATAGCGATACCCGTCTTTATTCAGCAGGTGTCCTCCTTCGGCGCGTGTTGCCTCGGTGATCAGTATACCCGTGAACGGCAGGCCGGTCGGATGGTATTGGACAAATTCCATGTCCTTGAGCGGGACACCCGCACGGTAGGCAATGGCCATCCCGTCGCCGGTCTTGATGGCAGCATTGGTGGTGAAAGGAAAGACCTTTCCGGCTCCCCCCGTACAAATGATGACGGCCTTCGCGAGAATGGTGTGCAGCTTGCCGGTCGAAATCTCAATAGCCATGGCGCCATGGCATCGCCCGTTGTCGGAAAGGAGGTTGATGACAAACCACTCATCCAGCCGCCTGACATTTTCATACTTCAATGAAGTCTGAAAAAGTGCGTGAAGCATATGGAAGCCCGTCTTATCAGCCGCGAACCACGTTCGCTCGTTTTTCATTCCACCGAATGGACGCACGGCGATCTTACCATCGTCCTGGCGACTCCAGGGGCAGCCCCAGTGTTCGAGCCGGATCATTTCCTTGGGCGCTTCGCTGACAAATGCTTCCACTGCGTCCTGGTCACTCATCCAGTCGCCGCCAGAAATGGTATCATAGGCATGGTGATCCAGGCTATCGTTCGATTTGATCACCGCGGCGGCACCTCCTTCAGCAGAAACGGTGTGCGACCGCATCGGGTAAACCTTGGAGATGAGCGAAATGTTGAGTTTAGGGTTTGCCTCGGCTGCGGCAATAGCAGCGCGAAGACCGGCACCCCCGGCGCCAATGATCAGCACATCACACTCCAGCGGAATAGCCATGAGGTAAATGGAAAGGGTGCAATGGCATGCAAATGTATCCGGCTACCGCCTTCCTTGCTTGACTGGCTCATTGCGAATGTTGATTTTTCAATATACAAAAAAATCAAAACGGCCAAAGTCAGAAGGTGGCAGGCGGCACAACAACTCCGGGGATTTTTTGCCATATTTAAGATGACAAACTGTACGCCATGAATTCAAATCTAAAGGAAGAGCGTGGTTTTAAACTCAAGCCGCTCTCCCGCGACGCCGTGGTAGGTGCCGTGGACAAGGCCGAGCACTATCGCCTGCTCAACCAGCCACGCCTGGCAGAGAGCATTTGCCAGGACATTCTTGCTGTGGAGCCGGACAACCAGAAGGCGAAGATCGTACTACTTCTGTCTCTCACCGATCAATTCGGCCACGGTACAACCCCAAACGAGGCCAACAAAATCGCGAGCAGCCTCAAGGACGAGTACACGAGACTTTACTATACTGGTCTTATTCTGGAGCGAATGGGGAACGTTTCCCTCGACAGTTCTACGCATGGATCTGACTGGGATGCATACGAATGGTATCTCGAGGCCATGGATGTTTTCGAGCGGGCGGAGAAAGTGAGCCCGCCAGGCAACAACGACGCCGTCCTTCGTTGGAACACGTGCGCACGCACAATCATGCATTACAACCTCGTGGAGCGGCCCCCTGATGCCATCAACCCCACGGGAGACTGACGCGGCATGCGGTCGTCAGCCATTCGCTATTCCCTCGTCGCCGCGCTAGGCGGATTTCTATTCGGTTTTGATACGGCCGTTATATCCGGCGTTGAAAAATCCATCCAGGCATTATGGTCGCTTGACAGCTTTTCCCACGGCTTCACCGTAGCCGCCGCTCTTATCGGCACGGTGGTCGGCGCACTTCTGGCCGGTGCCCCGGCTGAGAAGTACGGACGAAAGCGAATGCTCCAGGCCATTGGCGTCCTTTATCTTGTCACCTCGTTGGTGACAGCACTCACGCAGGCCTGGCTTCCGTTTGTCATTTTCCGAATGCTTGGCGGCATTGGGGTTGGGGCTTCCTCTGTCGTCGGACCCATGTACATATCCGAGATTGCACCGGCAAATAAACGTGGGCGCCTTGTGGCGCTATTCCAGTTCAATATCGTGAGCGGCATTCTCATCGCCTTTGTTTCCAACTACTTGCTGAGCGACTTCGGCGACAATGCCTGGCGCTGGATGCTTGGGGTGCAAGCGTTCCCTTCACTCCTGTACCTCCTCTTCGCCTTTGGGGTGCCGGAAAGCCCTAGGTGGCTAGCAGGCCATGGACGAGAGGAAGAGGCACGGAAGGTCCTCAATCAGATTGGTGAACCGGAGCCGGAAAAAGTGCTGGCCAGCATCCGTGAATCGGTATCCGATGCCCCCGGCGAGTCACTCTTTTCGGGGGCTTACGGCAAACCGATCTTTTTTGCCGTCACGCTGGCCATATTCAACCAGTTCTCCGGGATCAACGCCATCATGTACTACGCACCGCGCATCTTCGAGATGACGGGTCTTTCGAAGTCGGGTGCCTTGCTGCAAGCAATTTCAATCGGCGCAACGAACATGATCTTCACGTTGTTCGCCATCCAGCTCATCGATCGATTTGGCCGACGCACCCTGATGCTCATCGGCTCGGTGGGAATGGTGATCTCCCTTGGCCTCGTCGGCTACAAGTTCTTTACGGGCGATTACGGCGGGTATTTCGTAATGATTTGCCTCATTGGATTCATTGCTTTCTTCGCATTTTCCCAAGGTGCCGTCATCTGGGTGTTCATCTCAGAAATCTTTCCGAACCGCGTGCGGTCGGCAGGCCAAACCCTTGGGAGTTCAACCCACTGGATCATGGCCGCTGTCGTTTCGTGGAGTTTCCCGATCATCGCCGAAGGATCGGAATTGGGCGGAGCCTACGCGTTCACATTTTTCAGCGTCATGATGCTGCTCCAGCTCTTCTTTGCATGGAAAGTGATGCCGGAAACAAAGGGGCAGTCGCTGGAGGGGATACAGGCGACGTTGGGGATACATTAGAATTGACCCGGGGCCGGAGGTCGTTTTGCCCCTGCACCCCTGAAGGGGAACCTGGAGTTCCCACGGGATGATGCGGGATGCAGGATGCGGGATGTAAGATGCAGGATGAGCTCTCTGTGAAGAATTAATATGGCTAAACAATCAAGTGCTGGTTATTCTGGAACACCACTGGTGAAAAAACTGGGGATTGCTCCCGGGGCCAAGATGCTTGTGCGCAACGAACCCAAAGGATATTGGGATTGGATTAGTCCATTGCCGGACGGTGTAATCGCAAAAAACCGCGCTACCACCGGCCTGAATTTCGTCCACCTGTTTGTCACTCAACAAGCTGTCTACAAGAAGGAAGTGTTGGCAGCCAGGAAGTCAATCGTCCCTGACGGCATAATCTGGATCTCGTGGCCGAAAAAATCATCGGGTGTCACAACCGACGTGGACGAAAACATAATCCGGGATTTCGCACTGAAGAATGGTCTAGTCGATGTCAAGGTTTGTGCCGTGGATGACGTCTGGTCGGGATTGAAATTGGTGATCCCGGTGAAACTTAGGAAGTAGGTCCACCCACAAACGAAAAACGCCCCGATCCCGATTGCTATCGGGACGGGGCGCTTTGCGCTAAATTCCTAACTCAAATCAGTTGTTCGCCTTCTTGTTCATCTCCTCGTCAAACGTCTTCTTGAACTTCTCGTAGTCGTAGTCGATCTTGAGACGCTCGTCTTTGCTCAGGCGCTCGTTGTATTGCTTCACGAGGTCGTCGGCAGAGAGTTCAAGCGCGATATAGGTCTTGTATTGGTTGTCCTTGGTCTGCACCAGTTTCTCACAGATGGTGCGCACACCCTGGAGGGTTTGGTCTACAACTTCCCTGTTCAGCTGCTCAAAGCGCTGCTCCAGCTCTTCACGCTTGTTCATTTCGCGTGAGTTGGTGTAGTTGTCCGTCACCGTCTTCACCGTAGTCGCGATGGACTGGGCCAATTCGTTGCGGGCATTGGTCAGTGCCTTCTTCTTCGAAGTCACCTGGTCCATGCTCTCGCCGATGGAGTTGGCACGGAACACCTTGGAGTTGGTGAAGTAGTCGGGGCCGGAGCACGGCACCACCACTTCCTTCTCGCCGGAGGGCATGGGTTGCTTGGATTTACAGCCCGCCGCTAAGGCGGCTGCTACAATCACCAGCGCAGTAGAGAAACGCAGTAAGTTTTTCATATCAGTTTCACGTTTTGGTTACGCAATGTAGTTAATGCAATTAATAGGCCATACTCCGGAAAGCAGTGTTTCCTTTGAAATAGAGGCAAAATATGGGTGTTTTGACGTTGGGACGTATGGAGGTGTGGACGTTAGGAGGTCGGGAAGTTGGGATGTTGGGACGTTCGATGTGAATACTGCAATTGCTACCTCCCAATCTCAACACGTCCAAACGTCCAAACGTCCGAACGTCCAAACATCCATACGTCCAAACATCCAAACGGTTCATTGCAAAATGGCATTTAACAACTCCGGCAATTTTTCGGTCTCCAGTATCTCCAGCGACTTGCTATAGGCTTCCTGGCTGGCACGCTCATGGTCAAGGCTATAGCCCTTGATCCGGTCAAGTGTGGTGGCGTAGATTTCCTTGTTGTCGCGGGCTGTGCTTACATGGATCACGCTGGTAACATAGCTGATGTGTATGCTTCCGGAGACTGCCCCCTTCTCAGAATCGGAGGTGATGCTCATGACAAGCTCTGCTTTACCCCTATCCTCCGTAAACTCGAAACCTTCCTTGGACAGGTAATTCTTGATCTTGTTCGTGATTTGTTGTGTAGGACGGGTATTGCCGAAATTCTTCTCCGTGGCTGCCACAAAGACAAGGGGCCTTTGAACCGCCATGAGTATTGACGCCTTCGGTACCGTCATCTTCGACGTGACCAGGGCAAAAATCGGTGACGGGTTCGCTCCCGCGAAGGACATCAGGTTAACGCTAACGCCCACTGACTGCTCCAATTCCCGTGAACCGATCTTTGTGAGAAGTATTTTGACTTGCCCGTCCACATCCGTCTTGTAATCAGGAAATACATCGCCCGAGCCCTTGTCAAAAGCGGCCCGCAACGGGAGATCGGCCATTGACTTCTTACTTGTCTTTCCAACAGCATGTACCATAACAGACTGGCTGCCCTGTGTAACACGGCGATTCAAAGTGATCTGCGCAGGGGTGGCAGTCAACTGGATGTCGTCGAGGATTCTCTGGATGCTGGCGTAAATCTCATTGGTGAGGATCATTTCCTTGCCCTCAAACGTCAGCGTAATCGGCTCTGCAAGATATTTTTCCACGGCACGGAACCCCTGGTAGTAGAATCCCAAGGCCTGGATAGCACTTCCTTCATGTTCCGACTGTTTGGCCTTCGTAAAGTAGTCGAGGGCCAGCGTAACGGCGTCCCTTTTTTGTTGCTCTTTGATTTCGCGATAACGCTGCTTCGAAAGCCGGTAATAAACCCAGTAGTTCTTATCATCCTCCCAAGAGTCCACCGCCTCAAATTCCTCAATTTCGTCTGCCGCAGTGGTCTGGATCATCTGCTCGTACTTTTCCCGGAACTCTTTGTTGTTGTCGATTTGGGTCAGCACTGACGTTGAGTGGATATTAACCTTGATCTCTGATACCAGGTCCTCCAAAGCGCTTTTCTTGGCCTCCTGGGTGTAATTGTTTGAGCCCGTCTTGTTGGAATGGCCAATCCCCACAAAATAGATGTCCGCGAGCGGCTTGGCGCTCATCCACGACGGTTTCACGTTCTGATCAGGTGGAGGAACGGTCACCTTCGGGCTGCAGGCGCAGATCAATAAAACGACAATGGAGAAGTACTTCACAGGGTGGTGGTTATTGGGTAACATCCCAGATTCATGCCAAATTTCGGGGTATTTTGTACGTCAAGCCCAACGCCGGACGTTATTGGAACGGTAATTTCGTAATTTTAACCGAAGCAAGAATCATGAAGAGGTTATGTGTCATCCTGGGATGCGTCCTGTTTCTGGCAGGATGCCAATCCAACGATTCAGCGCTTGAGTCGGCCTTTACGGGCAATCAGGCTACGTACGACTTACAGTCAGGATCTATTCACGGAGTAAAAGGAACGATCGTATTCAAGGAGCGGAAAGATGGCGCAATGACCTCCATCGTCCAGCTGCAAGGAACATCAGGAAGTGGCAAGCACCCGGTACATCTTCATGTTGGTGACTTATCTACACCAGACGCCGACATCGCCCTGCTCCTGAATCCAGTGGAGGCAGCCACGGGCCGGAGCGAGACAATCATTACTATGCTTGCGGATGAGACCACATTGACCTATTCCCAGCTGGCCGGTTTCGCAGCATCCGTCAAGATACATCTCGGCGATGTTGGAACCGATCGCGCCGTTATCCTCGCAGCGGGAAATATCGGGTGTTCATTCACGAAAGCGAACCCAAACGGAAGGACGGGGATCGCCGTTTGCAAGAGCGAGTAGCACAGGGGCATCCACTCGGACACCATCACTTCAACTGATACTGCACCCCCACCCTCGCTACCAGCTTCTCTGGAAATCCATCTTTCAAACTCGAATCGAAGTTGTACAGCATTTGCACATTGCCTGTCCATCTCTTCTTCGAAATCTTGAAATTGGTCTGGACTCCGCTTAGGAACGACCAGCGCCAGTCGCGGTATGGAGCGCGATCTGTTGATCCTGATATCGGAAAGCTATTGCCATCGACTTCACAACGCAGAAAGACTGACTTGAAGGTTTTGAGAATGACGAATGACGATGCTCCCCATACCGGATTGCGCTGGTCGAAACCAAATGGATCAGTCTTAACCCGTACGCGATAAATGGCACCAAGCCCAGCCTCTATCCGGCCCGTGATTCGGTATGAGGCGTTTGGGTAGAAATCCAGAACCAGGGTGTCGCCCGCACCTTTGACACCGAGGCCCAGGCCAACCCGGAATCGCTCCTTGAAGGGTTTGTCCTTCAATCCATTGCGCGGCAGCCAGTCGTTCTTCGGGATTTCTGAAAGGCTGCCGATAGATGCATATTTCTTCTTGTACTTGGTCATCATACTCATAGCGCTTTGCACTTCGGCTTGCTTGCCGGCGAAGTGGTCTACGGCTTGCTGCTGGAGCTCCTCGGTAGCCGTGCTTGGATCCCTAAGTTGCTCTGCGGCCCGAAGGGCTTCGCTCTGCTTTTTCAGTTGTTCCGCTTCGTTCAGCGCACCGGTCGCATCACTCACCTGCGACACATTGGTCAATGCTTTCTCCGCCGCACCCGAGGGATTGCTCGTGAGTTCTTTTAGACCATTCTTGTGCTTACCAATTTCTTCCGCTAGATCTGGCATAGCTGGCAGCGACTTTTGCCATTCGCCAAGTTGAGGCCCTGAGGGGATGGTCATGGAGCCGCCGACGTTAGCCAACTCAGGTGAAACACCCAATGAGGCGAAATCCTGGCTTTCAAGCGATGGAATGGGTCCAATAGTTGGCAAGTCTGTTTTGGGAACGGCTGGAATATCTACAGCTGGAAGACTTGAAGTGTTCAATGGCAGGTTGGTTACAGGTGGACTCACGCCGGGGGACTCTAGATTGAATTTCTTCCGCAGATTTTCGGCCCATGTGGTGTATCGGTCTGTGACTTTCCTCTGTAACCCGTTTTGCTTTTCCTCAACTTCCCTTAGCAACGCTGACTTCTGTTGGACGAGGCTATCCGTTATGTGGTTAATAGCTGGCTCCGGAACGCCGAGCATCCGGAGGCTGTCAACTGAGTTGGCAATGGCATAGGATGAAAAGCGGCGTTGGATTTTGTTGCGAAGACCTTCCGACCAGGCGTTGATAGTGAGCGAGTCGCGCAGGTGATTGACTATCCGGAGGGAAGTGAGGCTGTCAACGAGGCGTTTGAATTTGTTTCCGACATGCAAAGAATCAGAAATAGAATCAGGTGATTGCGCCGATACTGTCACAGTTGTGAGAATTAATATGGCGATAATGCCGAATTTCATACGTCTGGCCTAATTAGAGCGTTAGAATATAGTTCAAGTATGTGGTTGGTGATGCTTGTACTTTGAACGCGCCAGTGATTGATTGATGCAAGAGGTTTGACTGTCGCTAAGTGTCTAGGCTATGGGAACTTGAAACCAGGGGCTCTCAAAGTCTTCTGATGCTCAGCACTTTCAATTAGAGAAAGTACATATTTATTCTTAATGGTTTTCTGATCAACAAGAGCCTCCTTCAGTTCAGTTATTTTACTCGAATAAGAAAATATATCAGCATCGTTTGAAAGGTCCTGAAAGTAAAGAAGGAAATAAGGAATCAGACTGGAAGGGTCCTTCTCAATTATTGTCAAAATTCTTTCTCTTTCAAATTCCGAATAGAAGTTTTCATTATAATATTTCCAAAACTCAATTTCGTTTGAACCAAAATGACCCGCAGCCCTTCTCATCAAGGGTGGTAAGTAACTGATCAAGTGAATAATTTGCTTCTCGCTAAATTCTCTTGTTCTTACTAGGTCCACAGCAATGCCGTCATCAACACTGATTTCGGTAAGAATTCCTATGAGATTAAGATACGCATCAATGACCAATTCCTCATGTTCAATTGAATCCACATATAATTCAATCGCACTCTTGCGATTCCCCGCCAAATCAGACACGACTGCTTTCTTGAAGTATGGACTCATCAATTTCCTAAAACTCTGACGCCAGCATTGACAATTTGGTTACCCTTTACATGAACCCACACCGTTCCTCCTTTGAATGCTTTCTCGTACACAAGTATACCTGCCTTCAACAAAGTATCCTTCGAAGCGACCTGATTAAGGGAATTGGATGCGACAGACGAGAACAAGTTCAGATACCTGATCTGAGAAGCTTGAGTCAACGGTTTTACATGGCCCGCTGCTTTCCTAAAAATGTGTCCTAGCCTACCAGAATTCACGAGGAGCTTGCCTGCCCTTATGAATTTGCCATAAGGTATCGCACCAACGGCCGACCATGCGACGTCATCACTGGATGTCTTACTACCGAACCTATCAGTACCATTGAGCCACCCATTAATTGCATCGGCTGCGTCAGCAACAGGATTAAGAGTATTTACAAGAATCAAAGCTCGTTCAAATTGGCTGATCACCTTTATTTCAATGTCCTCTACCCAAACGTCTCTTTTTCCTATTGTAGTAACTTGGCCTTCGGTCATTTGCACATCCGGGTCGCCCTGCTCCTTGGTATACTTAGATACAGATCCGCCACCACTGGTATCTGATACCCAATGACTATTGTCAACCAGAATAAAGGATACCGTACCTTCAACAGGTCCATGTTTATAGATGTACTCTTCATAAGACATCTCCCCATTTTGGACGCGCTCTTGATCCTTTTGTAATGTTTGTCGTTCCAAATGCTCGGCATATTTGAGTGCACCCCACATTGTACCCAATGGGTCGCCCCCTCTGTAAACTCGATTATTAAGATTGGAACCGGAAGCAACATAGGAGCTAAGAACAGGTGCGTCACATACCATGCATCCACAAGTTGGGCAGTCGCCAAGTGGATCATTTAGGGCGATTGGATCGTTAAATGCAAAGCTGTAAGGGCTAAAGCTCCCGAAACTTCCAGCCATCGGATCCACCTGCCCGAACCTTCCCAGCACCGGGTCGTAGTTGCGGTAGTATAGGTCGTAGACTTGCGTGGTTTTGTTGAGTTCGGTGCCGCCGTTGTAAAGGAAGTTGTTTGCCCATGCGTTCTCCCTTGTCCAACTGGTCTCTGTCTGCAGTCCGTATGGGTAGTACTCGTTCCCCTGAATCACATTGCCCGGTGTAATAGTCACCGTTACGTCATCAAAATAGACTTCTACCAAGGTGGGGTTCTCATTGCTCACAAAGACATACATGTACCCCTCTTCCCGTGCCACATACTCCTGGTACAACTCGTCGTGGGCTGTGGGCGTTGATCCTACCTGCAGGCCTCCGTTTATCTGGTCCCATGCACCGTCCAGGAAGCTGTATTTCTTATCCACCACTATCAAATTTACATACGCCTTCGGATAACTGCCCGAACTATTATCGTGACCACCTCCACCCGCGGCTACTGATCCATAGTTATTCAGCGCCGACCAAGCATTGGCTGCCTCCCCAGACCCTGGAGGCGAAACCCCAAAGGCAGAAATCAATGCACTGGCAAAGCCGCTGAGGTTACTCGTTGTGGACGTCGGATCATAGTACTTAGCATAGGCCCGGATACTTACTTTGTCGCCAGGATAGACTTTGAAGCTTTTCGCCACACCAACTTGCGAGCCGGAGTTACCATAGAGCTTTTGGGAGTAGTCGGTCCCATCAGAGCCCGGATCCGTGTTGTCCATCAGGTTAAAGTTGACCCGGTTGGTGTAATTGCTAAAGTTGGAATTCGTGGTGGCCTCCATGTCCGCCAAATGGCTTTGAGGGGATGCCGGGGTAGATGTAAATACCACCCTTGTATTCCCCTGGTGGTCCGAGATGGAGTACTGATACTCATAACTTGAACCATTCTTCACCACCCGGCCTTCCGGGGAGGAGAAATAGCTCAACACCGGGGTGCTGCCTTCGTAAACGAAGCCACCCGTATAGTTCGTGTTACTCTTCAGCGTTGCTCCCTCCCAAGTCTTCATCGCCAGCTTTGCGCCAGAGGCATCATACACATATTCCACTTTTATACCACTGGTAAAGTTAACCACCTGCGGCTTACCCAACATGTTGTAGGTGATGGAGCTTATCCCCTTGTTGTCATCACGGGTCATGCTCCCGTCGTTGTTATGTGCATACTCTGAACTGGTGCTCACCGGGTTCTTGAACCAGCCCACCGTGTCGGTATCCTGAACCGTAAGCAAAGCATTGGAGTTTGTAGTGTAGCCGTATGTGAGGCTATCAACGGTGGCTGCTATGTTGGTACCCGCCAGGCTCCGGTTGTTTCGCTTTCGACCGAGCTTCAAGATGTTGCCGTTGTGATCATAAGTCATGCTCTCGTTGAGCGTGTTCACTTCCTTGTCCCAAGCGGCAGAACCGTATGCTTTAAACGTAGCCGATTTTAGTTTATCGCTCTTGTCATAATTGTACTTATAACTGCGCTGGTTCGCAGTCCCAGATGCACCAGGACCTTTCCACTTGATCGCCGAGATGTTACCATTGTAGTAGGCCGTGTTTGAAAGTCCAGTCACCGAGGCGTTATAAACCAATTCCATCCCGAAGTAATCCCCCGTATCGTCATTGCTTGTGCCACTGTCGTTTGAAAGTTGGGCATTGTTTATTGACTGAAGCCACCCTCGAATGTTGTAGCGGTAATCCACACTTTGTAAAAAGTTCGAACCGCCTGTGTTGTGAAGCTTCTTGTCCACCAACTGGCCAAGGGCGTTGTACTCATACTGGGCCGCCAGGACCTCGGAATTTGAGTTTATCTGGTGATAAGTTTTCACTACCCGCCCGGCATGGTCAAAGTCATTGCGCTGCGTGATGCTGGTGGTCACCGATTGCGCCGTGTGAGTCAACTTCGTCTTCTCTACCCTGCGAATATTGTTGTACAGCACACTGCTCTTGTCCAGGGCATTCAAGTCCAGGTGGTTGTTGCTCTGCGTCTGGATCACCCGGTCGTAACTGTCATAAAACACAGCTCCCTTGATCCAGTTGACCGTTGTGTCGCCAGTAATACTTAGCAGGCGAGTCTTGCTTCCGGTAGCCATGCCCCTCACAATGGTGTCATTCGTGGCGGGTAGCCCGGTGAGGTGTGAAGCGTCGTAGGCAAACGGATCTGTTCCCGTTGCATTGAAATCGTAATTGTCGTAATAGGCAACCGACAGGCGGAAAATGCTGTCTTTCGGGAAACTTACGTTTGAGTACCCATGGAGATGGTCAGCGCCGCTTTGCTTGTACTCCACATAGTTGGCCTCGGGGTATGAGGAGCTCGATGCCGTGTAAGCCTTGTTTACCCACTTCTGCACGCTTGAGCGGCTCCGGCTGTTAGTATACAGGCCGGTGTACACCGTGCGTCCGTATTGGTCATATTTAACATAAGCCCACTTGTTCAGTGGATCGCGAAGATTTCCGTCCTGGGTCAACACCAACCGGTCATAAATGTCATAGACCATGTACTTGACCACAGCGCCAGGTTCTTTCTTCTCCACCAGCCGGCCCAGGGTGTCATAGGTGTACTTGTAAATGAGCTCAGAGAGATTTGTGTCGCCATCCAGGCTTGGGTCTGAATCCAGGACCGCTACGGCCTTCGGCGGCACCTGGTATTTCAACTGCCCATAAGCATCGTAGATATAATAGGTGTCCAGCCAGGAAACCGCGCTTCCTCCGATCGTTTCTCCCAGTTCAACCTGCTTGAGCACGGTTTGGCCCAGCATATTTGTGAAGGTCCGCACCTTGTTGCCGTTTTCATCCGTTGTGAGGGCAACCATGACCGTCTTGGATGTATAGTTGCCTGCGGTAGTGCCATCTGATTTCCAGTAGCGAACTGGGTAACTGGTCGTATTGACGGTTTGCGTATTGCGAACCGTGTGCCCGCTCCCTGGTTGCCAGGCTTGCCCTGGGGCGCCCTGCTCGGTCACATGGGAATCGGGGGTTAGGGCATAGATTGAAACAGCGTAGGGGTGATCATCGGACGGAATCTTTGAAGATGCGCTTTGATCGTAGAACTGGTATTGATCACTGGACGTATATGACCCGCCGGAAGTTCTAATGGCATAGCGTTTGACACGGCCGTCGGCCCCGGATGTTGCAAAGGGAAGGTAGGCCTTGTCGATGAGCCCGTGCTTGCCGTAAGCAATATGCGCCACAAGGTCATCCCGGTTGGGACCTGGACCTGCTCCCTGGTTGACGGTTTGAAATATTCTTCCAAACCCATCAGCATACGTGTTTACCTGGGCATATTCTCCTGGGACCAGAGAATACAGAGACGAAGTTCCTGTCAATCCCTCTTTAAAGACGGTAGTTGTTATCACCGAATTCACGTCAGTGCCTTGGTTGACAATGGCAGCGGAAAAGGTTGAATCAGAGGAGGTACAACTGGCCGAACTAGTTGATGATTTTACAACCACACTGTAAACAGCTGGACCTGGAATAATGTATTGGGAAGCCGTTGCACTTGAAATGTTTGAATTATCCATTTTCCATTGATAACTATGAAAAGACAAAGAGGTTGACAATTGTGTCGGTGTGCCCATAATCATCGGGTTTGGGCCTGAGTGTAAAATCTTGGGAATAGATGTAATCAGAACAATTGCATTTACAGAGCTGCCTGTGCAGTACGCCGTTTTGGGAGCAATTGTGTACGTAACTGACCCCTCGGCAACCCCGCTATTGCTGGTCAGTTCCTGAACAATAGATGCGCCAGTACCGCTTCCTCCGCCTGTTGCACCGGTTTGGCTGTACGTCCACTCAAAGTAAGTACCTGAAACACTGTTCGGATTAGTTATGGATATTGACGTGGATTGTTTTGAGCACAAGGCCTGCCCGGTTGCAGCCGCATCTGGAACAGGATATACAGTCGCCGTTACTGCCAAGCGAGTAAGACTTTCACAGTTTGTCGCCGTATGCAGACTGGCTGCATAATAAGTAGTTGTAGTAGTTATGCTGGATGTAGTATAAGCCGTGCCCGTATATAAGGCACTCCCACCAGAGGAAGCATTATACCACCGGATGTTATCTCCTTGCGACCCTGGTGTTGCACTGATTGCGACTGTACCCGTCCCGCACCTGCTGCCGTTATTTCCGGATGGAGCGGCTGGATTAATCACAACCGTGTGGCCAGTACTCAGTGAATTGGTGCTCCAACTGCCACAGGCATAGGCTCGAAGGTAGTAGAAGCCAGAAGCGGTAATGTCGTAATTCGCAGTTGAGTTAGTGGTACTGGTTCCTGAAGCCGATGTTTGCCAGTACCAAGTCTCCCCCGTTGGCGGAGTCCCGTTCCGTGTGATGGTTGTGTACCGGCAATACTGCGTTGATGTAAATGTTCCCGTGGGGGTGGCTAAGGTTGGATTGATTGTAACGTTTAGCGTGCTGATTACGGTATTCAAGTTCTTGAAAGTAAGGGTCCCTGTCCCGCAGGGTGCAGACCAGGTGACATCAACTGAATTAGAAGTCCCGGAAAACGTCTCGTTGCTTTTCGTACCATTGGTAACGACCCAGTTGCGTCGGTTGTATAAGTTGCCATCGTTATAGGTGTAGGTGATTGTAGCCCCAACGGTAACCGCACCTGACGGCGTAATCTGTGCACCCGCTGAATAAGCTAAAGCTATCGAGAGAAGGACAAAGAGTCCCATGGGCACCACTTGATTTGGTTTTCTCAAAAGCATAACCGTCAATTGTTGTTGATTACCGCCGTTACAACCCATCGCACCCTGCTCCCTTGAGGATCATCCTTTGGGAACTCCATGGTCACAAACAGGCCATTTGTGTTGCGTTCGAATGTGAGAAGTCCTGACGCTCCATCTTCTTCAACTGAGAACACCAATTGTCCAATATGTGAAATGTCGGTCCATGCACCGCTCACTGAAGTCACGGTGAAAGTTGAACTGGCATTCGCTTGTATCCATTGTATGGAATGGTTAGCGGCCGTATTAAGCGTCCCCGAATAGGTGAATGAATCGTTTGTGCGCAGGTCCTTGCCCTGGCCAAGAGACCAGCGCAACGAGGCTGTCGATGGATCCTGAGCCTGGGCTGCGTTAAGCCAGCAAACCAATTGAAGGAGTATAAAATGTTTCATAGAAGTTTAAGGGCAGGGTGAATTGTCAACATAAGTCATGGTCGCAGTTGCGATTGATTCAGTGGATGTCATTGGTATGCACCCGGGATTCTCAGTCACTCCGCTGTAGAACTTTGTAATGATGCATTTGACTTCGTAGTTCTGCAGAGGGGAACTGTAAACCAGGGTGGAGCTGGTCTCTGAAAGCAAGTCCCAATAGGGGCTGGTGCCGATCCTCACTAGCCATTGATATGCCCCTCCCGTCGGCGGATGAACAACTGCAAATGTTCTGACCAGGTCGCCGCATTTGTAAAAAGTCTGTGACGGAGTCACGTAAAGGGTATAAGCTGGCGGCGTTTGTAGCACACAGACATTTTGAACAAACGTACCGGAGCCATAGAGCGTGCTGTTCACCGTCAGCTTGATATTATACTCACCGCCCGATGCAAATGTGTGGGTGATGTTTGAATTGGTCGACGTTGCTACCGGCGTACTTCCGGTTTTGTATATCTCCCAACTGTAGGTGAACTCGATGCAACTGTTCAATGCTGAGGTAAATGTTGTCGCTTGGCCAGTAGCATAATTTGTGGTTGAAGAACTAAAAGCGGCACTTGGTCTCTTGTTGATGGATCTGGCGTCCAGGTAATCCTTTTGTTCAACCAGGTTCTGCTTGCGGTCAAAAGTTTTCACTTTTCTACCCAAGACATCAAAAGCGTAAGAGACCGAATTGCCCCTGTCGTCGGTTTGGGAAGTAAGGCCCAATAGGGGCCGAACTGAGCTGAGGGCAATCCGCGCATTTTCCGGAACGCTAACAATTTCATCTACCAATGCCGTAGCGTTGCTGGTCAGCTCCACCTGGAAAGTTGACGGGGCGTTAGTGACATCCATCTTGCCCTCCAGGTACACCCATTGGTTGTAGCTTGAAGGATTGTAGATCACAGGTGTTGATGACCCACTCACATTTGAAGAGCCGTTCTTTGCCACAAAGGTCAGCGTTGTGTATTGGGCAGCCTTTACCCAACAAGAAACCCGGTAAGTATTGCCCGACCTTTCAATATTGACCGACTTGATATAAACCCCACTGGAAGTGAGTTGCAGAGATTGCGTACCGGCAAACGGCTCTCCAAAGGTTACCCCTGATCCAATAATGCTGAATCCAGGACCATACGCCCACTCAAAACCTTCGTAGGCAGCCTGGCTGAGCTTCGCTTTCACAATGACCGCCGCGGAAGGCAATGCATAGTTAGGCATCGTCCAGTACCCAATCTGATTCTTGTGACGGTCTGATTCGCCGGCTACGTTTCCCTTGCTGTCATACTCTTCGATGGTGCGAGAGGCGATGTAGTGATTGTTGTTGTAACTGAACGTAGTTGAGTTGGAGGTGGCCTCAGTAAAACCACTGGGCAATTGCGGCCACGCAAGGAACTTGTAAGGAAGGACCAGGGCAGGATTTGTAAAGGTTTTATATAGGACCAGCGATGCCCCAGTGACGTTTGGGGTGCTGCTTCCTGAAGGGGTAACTGTTTGATAGGTCTCAATGATTTCTCCGTGCCGGTTATTCTGGTTTAAGGCCTTTAGTGCGGTAGCCTCAATACCTGAAGGAGAACTGATTGATGCGAAGTCCTTGGCATACTTGAATTTCTCTTGCTTCACGGTGCCATCGTCATAAGTTGTGGTGATGGTCTGCAGCATATGATTTGAATTGTATGCATAAGCCATAGTAATCTTGGTGGAGTCGGCCGGCGACTCCTCCCCCACGATAAGACTTACTTCTTGGCTGAGCACCTTACGTGTACCCGCGGTGATGTCATACTTACTGAAATGAAAGCCGTTGCTGATCTTTTCAAACTTGATCCCGCTTATGCCTGCCACCGCGATGTTCTGAGTTGAATAATAGAGTCGTCGCTGACTCACCATCGCCCCTGCGCTGGAAAATTCCGTCTGCCTCTTCAAGAAGCCGCGCTCAATATTCGGATTTGGTGCAAAGGGAAAGGTATATCTCCCATTCTTCAGGTTACCCGCTGAGCAACTGGTTCTTGCAATCTTGCTCCGCGTTGCACTTGCATAGGGATACATCCCTGGCAGTTCATACTCATAAACCCGACTCCCACGCCCGGGAATTATCTCTTTAACTCTTGAATAGAGGAGCTGAGGAGTTTCACCCATTTGCTCCAGGGTCCTTGACAAACCAGCCCCGAAGGCTAAGGTGTAGGAGGGCGGATACGTCAACAAACCACTAGGTTTCCCGTCCGGAAGTTTGTACTGGTAATCCCGTTGAATGGAATGTGCCGTATCAATATCGGTGGCAATTTTTCCGTAGGCCACTTCTCCACCATACGAAGAGACACTCTTCACCCGCACTCCAGGCCCCGTTCGTGTAGTGCTATCGGAAGGATCATAGTATTGGTTTGCCTCATAGGAGTATTTCACTTTTCCACCCCGTGGGTAATTGATTTCCGTCAAGGCTCCAAACCCCACGGTTGCAGTGTTCACTGTCCTGGTGTCTCCGCTTAGGGTCTGAGTCACCGTAAGGGAGGGAATCGGACTGGTGCGGAATCTCCGCTCATTCTGCTCATTGGCATAGTAATAGATTGTGGGGACATTCTTATTGGTGGATCCACCGTTGTAGTAGCCCCACTCATCCTGCTTGTATCGCGTTTCAAATGGGAAACTTACGGTTGAACCTGAGACTCCCTCATAGCTGAAGGCATAGGATGGAAAGTTTTGACAATTCTTTGCCTGTTTGATTTCTGAAAGAAAACTCCTATGGACTTTGGGATTGCTGGTGTCTGTGCTTGATGTCACTTCATCGTAGTAGAATTCAAAGTCCTTCGTTTCGATGCCAGCCATCGTCGTTACGCTGATCTTCCGAACCAATTCATTGTACCAGGAAAAATTCACTGAATAGTAACCTGCCGTAATTGAACTGAGCTGTCGAGGTGTGTAACGATCCGTAATAAAATAGAGAGTATCCGGCAGGTTTGAGCCTGTTCCGATGAGCGTTATATAACGGGTGCTATGGGCCTCTACAAGGTCATTGTAAGTAAAATTGGCGACGCGGCTTGTGGCCGAGGAAGTAATACTGGTCAACAGCCAAGCTGAATTGAATGTGGCTTCTGTCTGATAGTAATTGAAATCTGTTTGAAATACAGTTACTGTGACGGGGGTTGACTGTCCCCTTTTGCGGGCAACGGATTCAACGGTACTGAACAAGTAAGTTATCCCCCTGTCGTTGATGATCGAAAAACTCAAGATCTTGCCGTTTCCATCTTTGTTAACAGTGATGGCAAGATCCTGATATGGAAAAAGTTTAGGGTTGCCATCGCTTCCAAATACAAACTGGCCGGAGAGACCCGGTGCGTTGAAATAGAACATATCGGGTTCCGTGTCCTTGGTGTAACCTTGACCATCGAGAAAGTTGTAATCGACGGTTTCATCCGTGCAAACCGACAAATCATCGTTGGAGGTTGGCCCGTAGTTACAGATGGACCCCGCCTGGTTATCGAATAGCCACCCCTCACGAGTATCAGTTGTTGACGAATAGTCGTCGGGAAGCCCACGCACCGATCTGGATATTGCGCCACCGGCCGCCAAGTTCCAACCAACACCAAATGCGCCCTCGCCTTCTTCAACATGAATAGCACTTCCATGGTGATAAAGAGAAACCGGAACAGACAGGTCGCCATAGTTCAACTCCCAAATGGGAATTGAGACTTGGGCCTGACCGGTGAGCAAGTCAACGGATTGAGCGACTGTATTAAGCGGCTGTGCGAACCATATCGCGACAGTTACAATAAGGGAAGATTCCCAACACGTTTTCATTCTCATTAGGGATTCAGGTCAGAGGCGAAAGCTAAACCAATGTAAAGTGAACTTGGTACTTCACCTCCCAAATAACCTTACATCAATTTTTTGTTGTGATTTTCCGCAAAGACAGAACCTTGGAGCCTTTTCTCAGCACCATGAGCATTAATTCGTAATGTGAATAGGCTCTAGCCAGTTACTTGGTCCTCAGTACTATGAATTGCTTTCGGCGATCCAGAGAGACCAACAGTTGAAATCCTGCGACTTAAATGTGAAACCTTACATCCAGATCAAAAAATTGTACGGAAAACATGACAAAGATTTACCCCGCTTGGGGCGCCACAATCAAAAATGGTCACCTGTTAATGGCTGCAAGCCGCTCGGGAGAGTTACGCGTCTCCTCCAGAAGTCACTATTTCATAGCTCGTCATCATCGCTGAGTAGTACTCCCGATTAAGGCGTGCGATGTTCGTAATCTTGATCGACTTGGGACATTCAGCTTCGCAGGCACGTGTGTTCGTACAGGCGCCGAAACCTTCCTTGTCCATTTGGGCTACCATGCGCTCCACGCGCTCTTTGCGCTCGAGTTGACCTTGAGGTAAAAGGGCCAGTTGAGAAACCTTTGCGCTAACGAAAAGCATGGCTGACGCATTTTTGCAGGCTGCCACGCAGGCGCCGCAGCCAATGCACGTCGCGGCGTCCATGGCCTCGTCGGCGACCTTCTTGGGAATCAGAATTTCATTGGCATCCGCTGTTCCGCCGGTGTTAACCGATACGTATCCGCCTGCCTGCTGAATCCTTTCAAACGCATTGCGGTCCACGACCAGGTCCTTGATCACCGGGAACGCGCTGGCTCTCCAGGGCTCGACCGTGATGGTGTCGCCATCTTTGAACGTGCGCATGTGAAGCTGGCAGGTCGTTGTTTGCTGCGGTCCATGCGGCCGCCCGTTGATCACCATACTGCACATCCCGCAAATGCCTTCGCGGCAGTCGTGGTCGAAGGCCACCGGCTCCTCCCCTTTCTTGATCAGGTCAGTGTTCAGGATGTCGAACATCTCCAAAAATGACATATCAGGAGAAACATGAGGGAGGTTGTAGGTCTTAAACGACCCCTTCGTGTTGCTGCTCTTCTGTCTCCAAACTTTGAGGGTAATCTTCATTGTGGGATTTGGAATTTGGATTTTGGTATTTGGGATTTGGGGTACCTGTTACTTATAGCTGCGCTGCGTCAATTTCACGTTTTCAAAGACCAACGGCTCCTTATTCAATACTTCCGGCAACCCTTCGCCTTTGTACTCCCAGGCTGACACATAAGCGAAATCATCGTCCTTCCGCATGGCCTCGCCATCCGGTGTGGACGATTCTTCGCGGAAGTGACCGCCACAAGATTCGGCCCGGTCGAGGGCGTCGTCGACCATCAACTCACCGAGTTCGATGAAATCGGCAACGCGGCCGGCTTTTTCCAATTCTGAGTTAAGTTCATTGCCAGCGCCCAGAACGTTGACGTTTGACCAAAAATCCTTTTTGATTTCCTGGATCTTCTGCTTAGCCTTCTTCAGTCCTTCCGCACTGCGCGACATGCCGCAGTACTCCCACATCGTCAGGCCCAGCTCACGATGCAATTCGTCCACGGTCTTTTTGCCTTTGACAGCAAGCAACTTATCGACGCGGGACTGCACACCAACCATCGCCTCCTTGAACTCTGGACGGTCGATGGACACTTTCTCCCATGGCAATGTGGCGAGGTAGTCGCCGATGGTGTACGGAATGACAAAATAGCCGTCGGCCAAGCCCTGCATGAGAGCGCTGGCGCCGAGCCGGTTAGCACCGTGGTCGGAGAAGTTGCACTCACCCAGTGCATATAGCCCAGGCACCGACGTCATCAGGTTGTAATCCACCCAAAGGCCGCCCATGGTGTAATGCACGGCAGGGAAGATCATCATGGGCATCTCATACGGGTTGTCGCCCGTGATTTGCTGATACATGTCGAAAAGGTTGCCATACTTCGCTTCAATCACCTTGCGAGTATCGCGCTTAATGGCATCGGCAAAATCCAGGAACACGGCCAGGCCGGTTGCCCCTACTCCTCTTCCCTCATCGCAAACCATCTTCGCATTGCGCGAAGCGACATCGCGCGGCACCAAGTTGCCGAACGACGGATAGCGGCGCTCAAGGAAGTAGTCGCGTTCGCCTTCCGGAATCTTTGCAGCATCTGCTGCTCTCAATCCTTTAATGGCAGTCTTGGGTGCCCAAACCCGTCCGTCGTTGCGCAATGACTCCGACATCAAAGTGAGTTTGGACTGGTGATCGCCGGAGACTGGAATGCACGTCGGGTGAATTTGGGTGAAGCACGGATTGCCAAAGAGTGCACCCTTCTTGTGTGCCCGCCACGCCGCTGTGGCATTGGAACCCTTGGCGTTCGTAGAGAGATAGAATACGTTGCCGTAGCCGCCCGTGCAGAGCAAAACAGCATGAGCAGCGTGCGATTCAACCTTGCCGGTGACGAGGTCGCGAGTGACGATACCTCGGGCACGGCCATCAATGATAACCACGTCGAGCATCTCGGTTCGGTTGAACATCTTCACCTTGCCGTTGGCGATCTGGCGGTTGAGGGCGGAATAAGCACCTAACAACAGTTGCTGACCAGTTTGTCCGCGAGCGTAGAATGTGCGGCTTACCTGCGAACCTCCGAAAGAGCGGTTGGCGAGCGTGCCGCCGTACTCCCGCGCGAAGGGTACACCTTGCGCCACGCACTGGTCGATGATATTTACACTCACTTCGGCGAGACGATGCACGTTTGCTTCGCGTGCGCGGTAGTCTCCACCTTTTATAGTATCGTAAAACAGGCGGTAAACGCTGTCGCCGTCATTCTGGTAGTTCTTTGCAGCGTTGATGCCACCCTGGGCGGCTATGGAGTGTGCCCGGCGGGGGCTGTCCTGGAAGCAGAAGGCCTTGACGTTGTAGCCGAGTTCTCCCAGTGAGGCGGCCGCCGAAGCGCCGGCCAGTCCTGTGCCGACTACAATGACGTCATACTTCCTCTTGTTGGCCGGGTTTACCAATTTGAGATTGAACTTATGCTTCGCCCACTTTTCAGCGAGGGGTCCGGCGGGAATTTTGGAATCTAGCTTGGTCATAAGGTGCTCAGGACATGTACATCATGATGGGAATGTAGGCAAACAAGGCCGGGACGATGACGGAAAAGGCTTTTCCGACGAAGTCGATGAGGCCGTTGTACTTGAGGTGATTAAGCCCCAGCGTTTGAAAGGCACTGGTGAAGCCATGCCAGAGATGAAAGGCCACAGCGATCATACAAAAGGTGTAGAGGGCCACGTACCATCCTTCGTGGAACCACTCATTGCAGAGGGTATACAGGTCGCGAACAGGCTTCCCATCATAATCCAGGATGGGCAGATTCCCAAAGTGTACTTCTCCCCAAAAGGTCTTCAGGTGAACCACGATGAAAACAAGGATGATCGTTCCCAGGATGCCCATGTTTCGGGATGACCAGATAGAAGAGCGACTGTTACCCACGGCATAGCCAACCTTGCCGCGGGCTTTGCGGTTGCGGGCCGTGAGAATAGCAGAAACTATGATGTGTGCCGCTATAAGTAGAAAGTTGACTTTCGAGACCGTCTGAATGAGCGGGTTTGTGCTCATGAATTCGGCGTAAACGTTGAATGCGTGACCTCCATCGTCCTTGAGCAACTGTAAGTTTCCGATCAGGTGGACAAGCAGAAAGGTGATGAGAAAGAGTCCCGTGAGGGCCATCACCAGTTTTCTCCCCAGCGTGCTGGAGAACATTTCAACGAACCACTTCATAGGGGATTTTTCGGGGTTTTCAGGCAAATCAAAAATACTCCCGGAAGGGGTAACAAGCAAGCCAGCAAGCTGTCACGATTACCGTCGGGATATTCCTTTGCTCTTGCTCGCCACGGGGTTAGTTTTACCGACCACTACGAACTGATGTATCTCATTTTCGACACGGAAACTACGGGGGTTCCGCACAACAAAACTGCCCCGATTACTGACCTCGACAACTGGCCCCGTGTGGTCCAACTGGCCTGGCAACTTCACGACCGCAACGGAAAGCTCCTGTCACAGTTCAGCTCCCTCATCCGGCCGGAAGGATTTGACATTCCCTTCAAGGCCGAACAAATTCACGGCATTTCTACACGTCGCGCCATGGAGGAAGGGCGGCCGATGGCAGAAGTGCTCACAAAATTCCGTACCGATCTCGATAAAACATCTGTACTCATTGGCCACAATATTGAGTTCGATGTAAACATTCTTGGTGCGGAGCTTCTCCGCCAGGGTTTGACCACGGAAACTCTGTTGGCGGTGACCAAACTTGACACCGGAATCGTGTCAACGGAGTTCTGCCAGCTCTCTGGCGGCCCCGGCGGCAAGCTGAAGATGCCGCGACTGAGCGAATTGCATCAGAAACTCTTCGGAAAAGATTTTGTCGTCGCCCACGACGCGAGCTACGACGTCGCGGCGACAGCACGCTCTTTCTTCGGACTCATTCAAAAGAAGGTCGTCAAGCCTTTCGACAGCACCTCACCCGAGGAAATCGAGTACGAGGAACCAAATCTAGAAACCGGTAACCAAGCCAAGCGTGAAAGGAAGCGAGCAGCCGGATATGACGAGGGGGATGTAGATGCCACCCTAACCGACAAACCATTCTGCCACCTGCATTTACATTCGCAATACTCCGTGTTGCAGGCTACTGCCGACGTCGAGTCAATCCTTGCCCGTGCAGTCAATGAAGGCATGAGCGCGGTTGCGGTCACAGACCTGGGCAATCTGTTTGGTGCCTTCAAGTTTGTAACTGAAGCAACGAAACTCGGCGTGAAGGCGATCGTGGGATGTGAGTTCTTTGTCGCCGATGAGCGCAAAAAGACAAAGTTCACGAAGGACAATCCCGACAAACGGTTCCAGCAGGTACTCATCGCCAAGAGTGAGAAAGGCTACCACAACCTGTCAAAGTTGAGCTCCCTGGGATTCATCGAAGGCCTTTACGGCATCTACCCGCGGATCGACAAAGAGCTCATTCAGGAATACCATGAGGGGATCATCGCCACCACGGGTGGACTTCATTCTGAGGTAAATCACCTCATTCTCCACGTCGGCGAGCGCCAGGCCGAAGAAGCGTTCATGTGGTACCACAAGGTTTTCGGCGAGGACTTCTATGTCGAACTGAACCGCCACGGAATTCCTGAGGAAGATCACGTCAACCAGGTGCTGCTGAAGTTCTGCGCCAAGCACAAGGTGAAATACTTCGCCGCCAATGAGGTCTTCTACTTGGAGAAAGCGGAAGCCAACGCCCACGATGTTTTGCTCTGCATCAAGGAAGGCGAATTCCAATCAACCCCAATCGGTGAAGGTCGTGGGAAGCGGTATGGGCTGCCGAACAACGAATTCTACTTCAAGTCGCAGGACCAGATGAAGGCGTTGTTTCGCGATCTGCCAGAGGCGATCGAGACCATCTCGGAAATCGTCGACAAGATTGAATCTTACAAACTCGAGCGCAAGGTGATGCTGCCGAAGTTTGATATTCCCAAAAAATTCAATTCGGAGGACGATTACTTGAGACATCTTGCGTTCGAAGGTGCCAAACGGCGGTACCCGGAAATTACCCCTGAAATAAAAGAGCGCCTGGAGTTTGAACTGGAGACGATCAAGAAGACGGGTTATCCCGGCTACTTCCTTATCGTACAGGATTTTACCTCGAAAGCCCGCGAGATGGGTGTGAGCGTAGGGCCGGGTCGTGGTTCAGCGGCGGGTTCGGCGGTGGCTTACTGCATCGGCATCACAAACGTCGACCCCATTGCTTACGATCTTCTCTTTGAGCGTTTCCTCAACCCCGACCGCGTGTCGCTCCCTGATATCGATATCGATTTCGACGACGAGGGGCGCGACAAGGTGCTCAACTACGTGATCGAAAAGTACGGCCACACCCAGGTGGCCCAGATCATTACCTATGGCACCATGGCGGCGAAGTCATCCATCCGCGACGCGGCTCGGGTGATGGAGCTGCCACTAATCGATGCCAACAACCTGGCCAAGATGATCCCCGAGCGCCCCGGCACGACACTGTCCCGCGCCTTCGAAGAGGTTCGCGAACTCGACGAGATCCGCAAAGGCAACGACAAACGCGCCGAAGTACTCCGCCAGGCCATCGTAATCGAAGGTTCGTTGCGGAATACCGGCACCCATGCCTGCGGCGTCATCATCACGCCACAGGACATGACCGAACTTATTCCCGTGTCCACGGCAAAAGATTCCACCATGCTGGTCACGCAATTCGACAATAGCGTGGTTGAGAATGCCGGCATGTTGAAGATGGACTTCCTTGGGCGTACCACCCTCACCATCCTCAAGACGGCGCTGAAGAACATCAAGCGGCGACATGGTGTAGATATCAACATTGAAAAAATTCCGCTCGACGACGCGAAGACCTATCAACTCTATCAGCGTGGGGAAGTCACCGGCACTTTCCAGTTTGAAAGCGACGGCATGCAGTCGTACCTGAAGGCGCTCAAACCCGACAAGTTTGAGGACCTCATCGCGATGAACGCCCTCTACCGGCCGGGGCCGATGGAGTACATTCCCAACTTCATTTCACGCAAGCACGGCCGTGAGGCCATCCGCTACGACTTGCCGGAGATGGAGGAATACCTGAAGGACACTTATGGCATCACTGTTTACCAGGAGCAGGTGATGTTGCTGTCGCAAAAGATTGCCAACTTCTCCAAGGGCGATGCCGACATCCTCCGGAAAGCGATGGGCAAGAAGCAGAAGGATGTCCTTGACAAGATGAAGGACAAGTTCATCAGCGGCGCCAAAAAGAACGGTCACGACGAACGAATCGCCGACAAAATCTGGAAAGACTGGGAAGCCTTCGCACAATACGCCTTCAATAAATCACATTCGACATGCTACTCGCTGGTTGCATACCAGACCGCATATCTCAAAGCCAACTACCCGGCCGACTACATGGCCGCCGTGCTCACACATTCGCAGAGTAATCTTGAAAGCGTCACGTTTTTCACCGAAGAATGCCGGAAGATGGGGTTGGATGTACTTGGCCCTCACGTGAATGAGTCAGGCGTGTTCTTCGAAGTAAACCCTGAAGGCGCAATCCGTTTCGGACTCGGCGCCATAAAAGGTGCCGGTGATGCAGCCGTTGAGTCAATCATCCAGGAGCGCGAAGCGAAGGGCCCTTATAAAGACATTTTCGACTTCGCCACACGACTCAGTCAGCGCGGAGTGAACAAGAAGACCTTTGAGTGCCTCGCATTGTCCGGTGCGTTCGATTGCTTTACCGAGTATCACCGTCGCCAATATGTTTATGCCAAGGAAGGCGACATAAACCTGACGGAAAAGGCAACACGGTTTGCGGCCAAGCTCCAACAAGAGACGATGAGTTCGCAAGTGAGCCTTTTCGGTGGCGCAACCGGTGGGGAAGTACCCAAGCCGAGGGTGGATCCGGTCGAGGCTTTCAGTGAAATCGAGAAACTTCATTTCGAAAAGGAAGTGGTGGGTGTTTACATCTCCGGTCACCCGCTCGACAACTTCCGGTTTGAACTGGATACGTTCTGTTCAGCCACCATTTCAGTACTCAATGATTTGCCTGCCGTCGAAGGGAAGGAGATCAAGGTTGGCGGGATTGTCGCTTCTGTTGAGCACAAGATGACCAAGACCGGCAAGCCTTACGGGCGGCTGGTGATGGAAGATTACAGCGGCAAATTTGAGTTTGTGCTCTGGAGCGAGGACTATCTGAAGTTCAAATCCTTCCTCATGCCCGGATTGTTCCTGTTCATTGAGGGCACCGTTGTACGTCGCACGTGGGGTGAGCAGAATTTAGAGTTCAAGATTCGCGCCATGGACTTGCTAAACGAAATCGGTGTGAAGCGAGCAAGGGGTCTCGAACTTCGCGTCGCCCCCGGCGTACTGAACTCTTCGCTCGTTGAACAGATCGAAGCCATCTTGAACGAATACAACGGCGCCACCCCGCTCTATGTCAAACTCCGCGACGAAGGCGAGAATATCAGTGTTGATTTATTATCGCGCAAGTTCCGCGTGAAGCCTGTCAATGATATGGTCAAGAAGATGAAGAAACTGCCTATGGTGGAAGTTTCCGTTGTCTATTAGCTAGTTCCCACGGTAAGCTTTTAGCTGTTGGCTATTGGCTTTTGGAGACTCTGCCAACGGCCAATAGCGCCTCGTGGGTACTTTGAAATGCGGAGAGTTCCCTCGCGTCAGTTGCTACTTCGGCTCCGAGAGCTTCACTTCCACTCTTCGATTCTTCTGTCTCCCCTGGGCCGTTTTGTTATCCGCAACGGGGCGTGAACTTCCGAACCCTTCGAACGTGATGCGCTCGAACACTGCGCCGTGGTCAACAAGGTATTCCATTACCACCTGGGCGCGCCGGGTGGACAAGGAAACATTGTGCCGTTCTTGTCCGGTGTTGTCGGTATGACCTGTCACTTCGACATTGATATTTGGCCGTGCATGAAGGAAGGCGGCCAGTGATTCCAGTGGCGTGATGTGTGCAGACTGGAGCTTGTCGCTGTTGTATTCAAAAAGAAGATCGCCCAGGGTAATGAGGCTGTCGCGTTCCAAGATTGGTGGTGCAGGCGCTATCGTTGTTGGCTTCTTCGCGACGGCGATCACGGTGTCTTTCGGAATCTTTATGGTGTCAGGTTTCACTGGCCGAGGTTTGCGGGGGGGTGACAGGTCTTTGTACAACCCCTTCTTTGCGTTCTTCTGCAATCGCTTCTTGTAGTCCTCGAAACTGATTTGGCGCATGGCCTTCTTCTTGCCTGCCTGCTTCCGGCAGAGGTAGTCGAAGCATATAATATTTTGAAGTACATAGTGCCGACTTCCTTTGCCGATGTGGGTGACCATGATCGGCACCGGATCTCCGTATTCACGGCCCTCGTTCACTGGTTGGAAGACCCCCCGTGTACAAGAGGAGATGAGGACCACGATAAATAGGAGAAGGACCGGGGTCCGGGGGGAGAACGGCATGGGTGGGGTAATTGGCTAAAAAACGACGAGTGGGGCGTGATTTACGAACTTATTCGTCCAGCGGGCGATGGGGTCGGTGAACGGTGAGTGCAGATCGTTGATTGGGTATGGAGCACTAACTGTAACTGTCTATTCGCCTTTGTGTTTCATCGACTCCCAGAGCCAAAATGCTCCCAAGACGATGATTGATGCGAAAGGTACAACCATAAACCAGAATGCTGGTTGCGGACGGCTGGGGCCGAAGGCAATGTAAGCGTAGATGATTACCGAAATGTCAGTGAGTGCGATGGTGAGCAATGCGAGCTTGCGACGGACATCCTCAGACCAATTCCACTGCCGTGAGCGGCGGCCCAATAGCAGCATGATGCCGAAGGGAAGCAGCACCCACACCGTGAAAGTGACGATGAGCAAGATGTACTCCTGGCGGCTGCCGACACGAAACATCAGCCAGATGGATATAATGGCCCCAATGATGGAGGTGATACGGGCGAGCGAGGGTAGCACTATCCAAGATAATGAAATTCTGTGTCGAGGTGTCGAAGTGCCGAGGTGTCGAAGTGTTGCACAATCCCTTAACTTCACAGCATGGCTTCTGCGAACGAGAAGTTTCAAAAGGTCCTCAGGATCGACTACACTGAACAAGATAAACTGTGGTTGACCGAGCAGCGATCGTTACGGATTCTCATCGGCATCCTGGGTGTAGCATTGCCGCCGTTGTTGTGGTTGTTCCTCCTCATCGCGTCCGGACAATCGGAGGAATTGCCCTCTATCAGTCACTATTACTACACGCGTTCAAATCCGATACTCATCATTGTCGTGAGTTTGCTGGCGATTTTTCTTCTGCTCTACAAGGGGAAAGCAACCGCCGACTTCATCCTTAGCTCGCTGGCCGGCCTGGGGGCTCTCTTCCTCCTCCTCTTCCCGACGAGCAACCTCTGCCCGGAGGCATGCCGCTGTGATTGCCCAAAATACATCACCTCCGTGCTCACCGTGAGTCCCTTCCGCGAGAACTTCCACTACCTCTCCGCCGCCACTTTCCTTTTCTGTCTTGCTTGCATGTCACTGCTCCTGTTCACCAAGACCCACAAAAGTATTGCTCCAACAAAACAAAAACTGAAACGGAATGCGATCTACAAGTTCTGTGGCGTAATGATGATCCTTGCCATGCTGGTGATTTTCCCCGGCGTCAAACTAATCCCCTCCGACTTCTACGATATGAACAACCTTACGTTCTGGATGGAGACGGTAGCCGTGGAATTGTTTGGAATTTCGTGGCTGGTGAAAGCTGAACTCGTTCTTAAGGGGTAGGATTGGCGCCCACCAGAGTATCATAGACAATGGAAACTCCAGCATGCGCCTTGAAATTGAGGCATTCCTGAATATTCGCAGTCTTGACCTCAAATTCCACTGAGAGTGCCTCCAAATCTTCAAGCATCCCATCCAACTCCTCATCGGTAAATTGCCGATCGCTGTAGTATTTCTCTATTTCATAAAAAAAAGCCATAGACCCCTTTTCATTCAGGTTGGTACTGATCATGTCGTAAGTCCTTGAAAGGGACAGTATTAATTCCGGGTCCATTTCTGTCAAGCTCCCTGAAACCTTCAGCGCCTCCCAGGCATTTGTGGAGGGGGGATTGATGGAGAAAGTGAATTGAATCTCAAAAATTGATTGGGCTCCCTTCGTCTCCAGTACATGGACCATGGATTTAACACGAGAATTCGTCTTGATGAGCGAATCCAGTGCGCTGGACTGACAAGAGAGTGGGCTTCTGCTTAGATGCTTCGACCGCATGAATTTTACCAATTCAATCGCAGCATCAAGCTCAAGTTTCGAATTAATAAAGTTGGTTCGGTTGGATTTCAATTCGTTGAAAACCATCACATGAAATTTCTCCAGCCGTTCCTGGTCTTTTGAATCAGAAATAAATCCTTCTAGTTGAAGGCCAATGACAATGCCCAGGATCCCCCCAGCAAATGCGAGGGTGTGCCTGAACCAGTTTTCCGATCGAAGCCGCTGCCAGAGGGTCAACTGATCCACCCTTTCTTCTCAGCCCCCTTCGAGTACCAGATCAGCCAGGCGCCGATAATCAGCACCATGATCGGCATAATCATGCCACCCGGACCGTAGACTTCGATGGAGTTGGCAATGCCAAAGGCATGGATCATTTGCACCACAATGCCAATGAAGGAAATGATGAGCACAATGGTAGCCCACTTCTTCCTCAAAAGAAGCAATAGACAGCCTAGTGCGCCGCCCCAAACAGCAGTAGCAAATGCAGCTGTGGCCCAAGCCGGCGTCGAGGTTACTATTGCCTGCTGATCTGCCGGCAGTGCTGCAAGCGTTTCCGGTGTCATCGTCACGGTACCGATATAGGCCATAGCACCCAGGAGGTTCCAGAGGAGAGCGACTGAGGCGACGATCCAGAATGCGGTGGGGGGCTTAACGGTGGTTGGGGTTGTCATAAGATAGATTTGCGTTACGTGAACTTACCAATTTTTTTTGGAGCTCACGGTACAGTGATCGGTGATCGGTAATCAGTGATCGGCTTGCCCGCCGCAGCGTTTCGCGAAGGCGGGTGGAGCGCAGTTAATTCAATACCCAAAACTTTATACCTACTCAGGTCTACCGATTACCGATTACTGATCACCGATTACCGTCTCCCTACGCTGCTCTCCGCTGTAAAGCGACAGGAGCCGATTTCCCCAAAGTGCGAACTACCCTCCGGCGTACTTCTTCCTTCCGGCAACGTAACTCCAGGAGCGTAAGTGAATCAAGCCCAACGCCATGGACCTCTTCGGTCATTTCGTGGGCGAGGAAATGGCAAGCGTCCCGGAACAAATAGGGATCGGCAGGAACCTCACGGCCGCCAGCCATTTCTTCCAAAAGTCCGATCACCGCATCTGGGCGGATGAAGAGCACTGCCTGGTCAATTGCTGCGTCCAAATCAAAAGAAACGGGCATTTCGAGCGTATTCATAGGGTTTTTGCTTTGTTGTTGGGATAAAAGTCGTTCCTGGGCTTGACAGCTTGTGTCACAGACGGGATACGTGTTGCGAGATACGCGATGCTGGATTCGGGATACCGGACTCGCCACCACCCCGGCTATCGGGCTAGCCGGCAATCCAGCAATCCCCCCTAGGATTCCCTAAATTCGAAGCTGCTAACTATCCCGATGGCCAAAAAGTCCTCCGAAGACGACTCCCCCATCCCCCAGGCCAAAATGCTTCGGGTTTTCCGCCTCATCGCCCTCCTCAAAGGCGGCCATTACACCATCGCCCAGCTCGCCCAACGGATGGATATGAACCGCCGCAGCATCTACCGCTACCTGAAACTCCTCGAGGCCATCGACTTCAACGTGGACAAGGATTTTCACGATCGCTACTTCATCTTCACTTCTGACGAGGCCCCGGCCGGTACACAGTTCACCATCGATGAGACCCGCGTGCTGACGGAACTTATCCGCTCCGAGATTTCCCGCAACGCACTCAAGGCTTCCCTGCTGAAGAAGCTCTCACTGAACTCCGAAATGGATGCCATGCCAGCCCTCATCATTAAAGCGCGCAACGGCAAGCTGGTTGAACAACTCTCGCTGGCCATCAAGAACAAGAAACAAGTGATTCTCTCCAGCTACCACAGTGCACGCAGCGCCGACGTCCGTGACCGCCTTATCGAACCATTCGCTTTTGGCGACGACTACCAGGTTATCCATGCCCTCGACGTGAAAGACAAGGTCTGCAAGCAATTCAAACTTGAGCGCATCGGCGAAGTGGTGATCCGTCCCGACCCGTTCAAATTCGAGAAGTTGCACGAAACCAACTCCGCCGACATCTTCGGCATGACCGGCACAACCACGACGCTCATCACCCTGAAACTGAAGATGCGTGCATACCTCCTCCTGCGCGAAGAATTCCCGCTTGCCATCCCCTACCTCGAGAAACTCGACGATGGGGATTATCAATTTCATGGACCGGTGAAGAGTTTCGAAGGTGTAGCCCGGTTCGTGCTGGGACTTGCAGGCGACGTAGCTATCGAAGGACCGCCGGAATTCACGGACTTCGTCGGCCAGAGAGCCAGGGTTCTTTTGAGTGGTAATCCCTAATCGGAAAATTCTCAGTAAATTCATTTATGTCTGAATCGACCGCCCCCGAGTCGTTCCAGGTGGGCCGCTTGCCCATGACGGAAGAGGAACTGCGGATTCTGGAACGAAATCGCAGAATGACGCGTCGGATTATGGTGCCGCTGATGTGGGCATTCGGAGCCCTGGGTCTGGGAGGAGGGGTTTGGGCTATTTTCACCGATGCATTGGCCGTCGGCATCGGTCTCACGTTTGCCTCCATCACAATGTTGGGCTTCGCCTGGTTCTTTACCATGGACACGAAGAAGCCTGTTGAACGGCCCGAAAAGTTCTTCACCACGGGAACGATTACCGGAATGAAAAAAACCGGCAGTGTATTTACGCAGGTGTACTACCGCATTGAGCTCAATGATAACCGGTATCGGTGCTTCGTTTCTGAACCGGACTTTAGGAGAATAAAGGTCGGTGATGTAGTGACGTGCGAACGGCTTGAGGAGAACAGTTTGTTTGCCGATCGGGTGGTGAAATCCAAATAACCAATGTCACAGAAGCCAGGCGCTAAAAAAGAGAAAGCCAAGCCTGCTACTGTTTTCGATGTTGGTATTTAGTTGCTAGATTGGAAATTAAACCCACCCTCTCATGGAAGCTTCAAAAGTAGACTTATTCATCATGTCCAACGGGAAGTACTTCGAAAGTCACCACGTGGCCCTGATCCGCGACCGGCTCGTGACAGCCGATGACGGTAAATGGGTAACGGTGCAGACCCTCCAGTTCAAGGACCCCACATTCATTCTTATCGTGTCTCTGCTGGCAGGGAGCTTCGGAGTCGACCGCTTCCTCATTGGCGATACGGGCCTTGGCGTAGGCAAGCTGCTCACTTGCGGCGGCTTTGGTATCTGGGCCATCATCGACTGGTTCATGATCATGGGCGCCACTCGCGAAAAAAACCTCGACAAACTCCGGATCGTTCTCGCCTGATGCGCGCGCACGCACGTCTGCTCTATGTCGTACTCATGGTCGGCTGCGCCACAGGCTATGCCTGGGTGGCCTGGACAGTTCATGACCCTGTGTCTGAATCCACTGTTTGCCTTCTCAAAAACACGACGGGCTTTCCTTGTCCATCCTGCGGAAGCACCCGGGCGGTTGCTGCCCTTGCGCGCGGCGACGCCTTTGAGGCGCTTCAGTGGAATCCCCTCGGCTTCCTCATAGCTGCCGTCTTGCTCGTTGCACCGATATGGATTGTCTATGATTTTGTCACCAAACAACAAACGCTGGTGACTTTCGCTGAGCGCACGGAACGCATTCTCCAGAGACGGTGGGTGGCCATCCCTGCCATTGCCCTTGTGTTGGTCAATTGGATATGGAACTTTTCGAAAAACCTGTAGTCGTTCCCGGCGGCTTTACCTACGAGCCAGGGGAAGACGAAGCTGAAAAAGCCTCGAACAGTTACCTCATGTCGCTGATCGCCATCATGTGCGGCCTGCCCCTGCCCATTATCAACCTGGTGGCCACCGGGATCTTTTACCTTGGCAACCGCAACGGCACATATTTCGTCCGCTGGCACTGCACACAGGCGCTCGTGTCGCAGCTATCCCTGCTCTTTATGAACAGCGTCGGCTTCTGGTGGACGATATCCATCATCTTCGCAGACAAGGAGATCTCAACAGAATGGATCGCGTACCTCATCACGGTCTTTCTTTTCAACCTCACAGATTTCGTCGCCACCATCTATACAGCGATCCAGACCCGCAAGGGCCGGCATGTTTCTTGGTGGTTCTACGGCGAACTTACCGACGCCATCTGCCCACGTTGACACATGAAGCTGCTGATTAAATTCCTTCTCCTCGTCGCGATGTTCTTCGCCACGCTCTTCGCTATGCGCCAGGTGGACTGGATGACCGTGCTCAACGTGAAACAGGTGAAGAAATCGACAGAAGAGAAGCTAGGCGAGCTCTTTTGGGATATGTTCCGGCGCAGCGAGGATGAAATCCACTCGAAAAAGGTTTACGGCGCAATCGACACACTAGTGACGCACCTCTGCCGGGCAAACAAACTCGACCGGAAGAAATTCAAGTTGCACGTTATCGACAAGGACATCGTGAACGCATTCACGCTCCCCGACGACCACCTGGTGGTACTCACAGGCCTTGTGGCCGAAGCGGAAAACGAAGCCGAATTGCTGGGTGTGATGGGCCATGAGATCGCCCACGCGGAGCAACGACACGTGATGAAGAAACTGATGAAGGAAATCGGGCTTTCCGTGCTCATCTCCATGACCAACGGCGGCAGCGGCGAGGTGGCAAGGCAGGCGCTGCAGATGCTCACCTCCTCAGCCTTCGACCGTGAACTGGAGCGCGAAGCGGATCTGAAGGCGGTGGATTACCTGATCGCTGCCGAAGTCGATCCCGAGCCCTTCGCACATTTTCTCTACCGCATGTCTGAGAATGAGCAAAACATCCCACGCCAGGCCTTCTGGCTCAGCACACACCCCGAGTCGAGGGAAAGAGCGGAAGCGATTATTGAGTACATCAAAGGGAAGGAAATTGTGAAGGGAAGGGTGTTGTCTGAAGAACAGTGGACGGAGTTAAAAAAGGCTGTGGAGGAGGAGTAAGAATCAGTGGGTCGGTGAATCGGTATGTCGGTAGGTCAGTAAAAGAAGTAAGAAGTAAGTAGTAAGAGTAAATAGAACTCTCCATTGCCCAATTGGGCACTTTTCATATAATGACGGGCAAATGACGTGCTAATGGCACGCCCGGGCGAGGGACACCCCCGTAAACTTGCACCAACATGCTGCAACCAGACCTTGGAAGGAAGCTGACCGCGCTGCGGAAAGCGAAGAACCTCACACAAGAGGAACTCGCCGAAAACAGTAACGTCAGTGTCCGCACCATCCAGCGTATCGAAGCGGGCGAAGTGCTCCCACGAGTCAGCACCGTGAAGATCCTGATACTGAGCCTGGGCGCAAGCATGGACGAATTGTCCACCATTAACACCACCGTCATGGATGCAAGTACCCTCGCTCCCGTCCGCCGAAGCAACGCACTCCTCATTGCCGTGATCGCCGGCGCTATCTACCTCGCACTTGAGATTACTGTCAGCGCCCTCGACCTGGTGTGGATCACATCGGAAGAGGCATGGGCTACGTGGCTCAATCTTCTCTACATTGGCCTCACCGTTCTGCTTGTGGTTGCGTACTGTTTGTTCGCCAGGGGATTCCTGGTGCTGAGCCGGGTTTTCGAGAACAAACTTCTGACCATTGGCGCCTGGCTCATGATCGCAGGTGTTGCGGGAATGGGTCTGCTTGACACCACCATGCTGGGTGCAGAAGACATCGAAACGCTTTGGATCCCTTACTCAACGGCAGCGGTACTCACGGGCACCATGTGCATCGTATTTGGAATCGGGTTGCTCCGTCTTCAGGACAGCATGGGTCAATTGAGCCGCGTGGCAGGACTGTTGGAGATTGTGATGGGGTGTACGCTTGTAACCGTGGTTTTCTTCTTTATCAGCTATGCATTGCTGATCCCGGCGACTATAGTTGAAATGCTAGTGCTGTACCGCGGCTATGAGTATCTTTCAAAATCTGAGGGCGCGGTGTAAAAGTTGGCGCGACCCTGGACTGAGGGC
>CAZJWV010000021.1:0-6406 GCA_964549855.1 uncultured Ohtaekwangia sp.
CATGCCTGCAGACAAGCGGATCCCGTTCCTTAGTCTCCACTCAGCATCCAGGAATGCCATCGACAGCATCCAGGGCATGACCTGCTTATGACTCTTATCAAACAGGTAGGTTCCGTTGCGCTCAGGATAATAGATGATGCTCAGGTGGCCCAGCAATCGAAAATTATTCTTCTGATAAAAGTTTCCGGCCAGCCTTACGCCAACCAGCGAGGATGTTCCCGTTGTTCCCCCGACAATGCCCATTGAGAACCTGTTAGAAAAACCGTAGGTGACTTCGCCTATGGCCACGGGGGCAGGCACAGAGGATCCCCGATAGGTGGTAATGAACCCTGCGTTGAACCGGCCTTTGGCGGGAAAGTAGGGATCATTCTGAAAACGATCTTGTGACTGCGCGCTGACTTTCTGAAAAAGACAGACGAAGAACAGAATGAACATGAAGCAGCCGAAGGCCACGCGCGTGCGGACCAGTGACTTCAGGAGATGCGGTTTGGTTTTCATACCGTTTGCTTTTGATGAGACCAAAGTATTCTCAATGGGTCTGGCTTGAGTGTCGTTGTATCATCCTGGCGATCCGGAGTTTGGCGAAAAGTCAAACTCCCGGGCATAGCCTGCGGCGCATTTGCAGTTATCGCAACTGGGGAGCGGGATGCGTGATACGGGATGCGGGATGTGCGATTTGGATACGGGACACGGGCTTGCCGGCCGGCTCGTCAGCCGCAGGTCTCCGGAGGTGGAAGCGTTTCGCGTAGGCGGGATTCGCGATTTGGGACCCCGTCGGTAATAAAAGGCATAAAAAAAGGGCCTTTTTGAGGCCCTCTTTTAGACTATCAGTTCTTCTTTATTTCCGGAATCCTGCCCGGCGTGTATGGCGCTCCTGCTGCCTCCATCTTCGCCTCTAGGGCCTTTAGGTCAGTATTCACTACCGTCTTTAACTCATTGAGTACACCCTCAAACTCGTCCGCGGCAATTTGAAGTTGGTCCTTCATGGTAGTCGTGGGATCGCCGGTTGATCCGTAGCCGCTGTAGATGGCACCAAAGAGCCTGTTCTGGATCGACGGCGGGGTGTCGATGTCCAGTTGGCCAGCCACACGGTCGCCATTCATCTTCAACTGGATCGCGCGCATTTTTCCTTCCAGGCTGCGGACATCGCCGACAAAGTCCTGGTTCGGCTTGGCAACGCTCATGATAGCATCCTTCAAATGGCGGATCCGGTTGTTGGCGTCGCTGATTACCCGTCCTGCGCTGGTAATCTCACGCTGCAGCTCCGCAGCCTTGCGCTGCCACTCCACCAGGGCTGGGCGGCTCGATGCCGGCAGGCTCGCACCGGGAAGCGCGTTCACCACCATCTTCTCCGGTCCGGCGAGGTCAGTGATCACTCCATCAACGTACTTTGAAAGTGTGACAGTGTAGTTACCGGGTGCGGCCAGCTGACCCACATCATTGGGCTGGAAGACGTTGTCGTTGGCCTGTGGGCTGATATTAATCGGGTTGGAGCTCGGGTAGCGGAAATCCCACACGATCCGGTTCACCCCTTTTTTGGCCGCGGTTTTCAGTTTACGGATGATGTCGCCCTTGTCGTTGCGGATCGTGAAAAGGAGATACGCTGCTTCTTCGCTGTCCTCAGCCTTTAAGGCATCATAGGTGGGATAGAAGACATCCTTTCCATCCTTGTCCAGCTTGTTCTGATCGTCCGTGCGTTTTTCCTTGCGGGTCTTCAGGTCTTCCTTATAGAAATAGGTGATAACGGCGCCGACTTTAGGATTCTCAGCCGCATAGTACGACTCACCCAGGAAGCCTTTGCCTCGAATACCCAACGGGCTGCTTTCTACATACATCCAGCTGTCCTTGATGGGGAACAGGTACGCCTCCTTGCCTTCAGTCTGTTTGAGGTTGCGGAGGGGCGAATAATCATCAAGCACAAAAAATCCACGGCCGAAAGAAGCAAGCACGAGGTCGTTTTCTCTTTTCTGAATGGCCATGTCGCGAATGGCGATAATGGGCAGCCCGCCTTTGATCTGGCGCCAGGACTTTCCACCGTCGTTGGAGAAATGAACACCGAACTCCGTGCCGACGAACAAAAGATTCGCGTCGACATGGTCTTCCATCATGCTGTACGTAGATCCGCGCTCGGGGAGATTGGCGCTGATGGCTGTCCAGGTAGCCCCTTTATCGGAACTCTTGTAGATGTAGGGCTTGAAGTCACCCCGTTTGTGGTTGTTAAGCGTCACATACATCACATTCTCGTCGTGCTGTGATGCAAGCGCGTGATATACATAGGTCATCGTCGGTGCGCCGGGAAGCCCGTCTGTCTTCTTCCAGGTTTTGCCGCCGTCTGTGGTAATCTGAATCAGGCCATCATCCGTTCCCACGATGATCAGGTTTTCGTTTTTCGGCGACTCATACAAGGCGCTCACGGTTCCATACAGGGCCGCCCCACTATTCTTACCGACCGCATCCATGCTCCACACCTTACCCATGAAGGGTAGTTTGTTGCGATCCATGTCGCGGGTCACGTCTTCGCTGATTACTTGCCAGGTGCTGCCGTAATCATCGCTGCGAAATACCTTTTCGGCAGCAAAGTAGATCCGGCCTTTCTTGTGTGCGCTCGTCATCAACGGCACATCCCAGTTCCACCGGTAATCATTCTCACCCTTTCGTGCCTGGGGCTGGATCGACACCGATTCGCCCGTCGCTTTGTCGAAGCGTACCAGGCCTCCGTGTTGGGATTCTGCATACACAATGTTTGGATTGAATGGATCGATGGCGCTTTCAAAGCCATCGCCTCCATTCGTTACAAACCAATCAGAATTTGGAATTCCATTCTCACTGCGATTGCGAGAAGGTCCGCCCAGGCTGAAGTTGTCCTGCGTGCCGCCATATACATAGTAGAAGGGTGTTGTGTTGTCGACTTCCACCTTGTAAAACTGTGTCACTGGCAAGTTGGCTTTGAACTCCCAGGTTTTCGCGCCATCATAGGTCACGTATATGCCTCCATCGCAACCATTGATCATGTGGCGGGTATCATTGGGATTTATCCACAAGGCGTGATTGTCGACGTGCTTTGATTTTTCCCCGATGGGCCGGAAGTTCTTGCCGCCATCATTGCTGATGCTGATGGCATAGCCCATCGTGTACACCGTGTTAGGATCTTTTGGATCGGCGATTATTTCATTGTAGTAGTTGCCCCCGGTTTCGTGGCTGCTCATTTTCTGCCAGCTTGCCCCACGGTTGGTGGAGCGATAGGTTCCTCCATCTTTTGCGGACTCCATGATCGCGTAGATGTATTCCGGATCGGCAGGGGAGATGGACAAGCCAATTCTTCCCTTGTCGCCCGACGGAAGCCCCGAGTTTATTTTATCCCATGTCTTACCGCCATCCGTGGTCTTATGCATGCCTGAGTTGGGACCGCCGCTCACGTAACCGTAGTCGTGACGCCGGCGCTGGAAGGCTGATGCGTAGACAACATCGCTGTTGCGAGGATCCATGATGATGTCGTTCACACCGGTGTGATCATCAATCTTCAAAACCTGTGTCCAGGTCTTGCCGCCGTCTGTAGTCTTGTAGACGCCGCGCTCACCGCCTTCTTTCCAGAGTGGTCCAACTGCTGCAACCCATACTATACTTGAATTCCTGGGGTCAATAATAATCTTGCCGATGTGTTCGGAGGTCTTGAGCCCCATATTCTTCCAGGATGCACCTCCATCTTCTGATTTATAGACTCCGTCTCCATAAGCGACGCTGCGTTGGTTGTTGTTTTCGCCGGAACCCACCCAGACTACATTCGTGTTGTTAGGATCCAACGCTACGCAGCCGATGGAATAGGAACCCTGGCCGTCGAAGATTGGCTCATAGGTCGTTCCGGCGTTGATGGTTTTCCAAACGCCACCCGAAGCGGAGGCAACGTAGTACTCATTCACGTTGTTTGGGTTGACCGCAAAATCGGATACTCGTCCGGAGGTGACGGCAGGACCGATGTTTCTGAACTTGATGCCCGGAATAGCGAGCTCATCCTTCTTCTCAGCGGCCGGTGCGGCAGCCTTGGTGTCTTTCTTCTGTCCATATGTCCATGTCACTGCGGTGAAGAGGCAAATAAACAGTACAGTACTTTTCATAAGCTGGTTAGTTTGGTTGAGTCAGTTGGTTTTGAGGTAAGAATGAAGTGCCGATTTTACGCATAACCCGGCGGACCGCAAAGGAGGCTGGTGAGGAATGGATGAACTTCCTTTGGCCCGGAATGAAGTATATTTGGGTCGCAAAATTGACTCTTGGGCATGCCTCAGGCGACCGTTGAAAAGCAAGGTAACCGTTCGAAGGTGGACACCAGTCTCCCTCTACGCGCCTACACGTTGATGTGTACAGCTCGTCGGATGGCAGAGACCTACGACGAGAACCGCGAGATCTGCAGCAAGTACGTTCACAGCACATCACGTGGACACGAGGCGATTCAGTTAGCGGCCGGGTTTGCGCTCACCCCTCATGACTATGCCTCGCTTTATTACCGCGACGAGTCCATGCTTTTGGGAATGGGCCTGGAGCCTTACGAGCTCATGTTGCAATTGATGGCGAAGCGAGATGATCCTTTTTCAGGAGGTCGTACTTATTACGGTCACCCATCCCTCCGGCGCGAAGGTTTCCCGACAATACCGCACCAGAGTTCAGCTACAGGCATGCAGGCGATCCCGGCCACAGGCATGGCGCAAGGGATTGCATATTTGGAATCGCAAAAACTTCTTAAGGGGAATAAGCGACCCATTGTACTCTGTTCGCTGGGTGATGGTTCGGTGACTGAGGGCGAGGTTGCTGAGGCTTTCCAGATGGCCGTCCTCAAGAAGCTGCCGATCCTGTTCCTCGTTCAGGACAATGACTGGGGAATCTCAGCGACAGGCAAAGAAATGCGTACGGGTGATGCTTATGATTATGCCGGCGGATTTAAGGGCCTGGAGCGTCGCCGTGTCGATGGCGCAGATTTCTTCGAGAGCCACAAGGCAATGACGGAAGCCGTAGCATACGTACGCGAGAATAGACTTCCGCTGTTACTGCACGCCACATGCCCGCTGCTCGGCCATCATACATCAGGCGTGAGGAAAGAGTGGTACCGTGCAGAAGACCTGGCAGAACACGAGAAACGGGATCCGCTCCCGAAACTGCGCGCACAACTTTTGAACCAGGGAGTTAGCCAAGCGGAACTTAAGGAGGCGGAAGCATCCGCCGCCAAAAAGGTGAAGGCAGATTATGAACGTGCGCTAGCTTCTCCAGATCCTGAACCCGATGACTTCGACTCTCACGAGTTTGCGCCGACACCAGTTACGGAAGAGCAAGGCAATCGTTCGCCAAAAGGCGGCGAGAAGACCCTCATGGTCGACGCGGCCCTGCATGCTGTAGAGGAAATTCTGAAGAAATATCCCGAGTCTTTGTTCTATGGCCAGGATGTTGGCCGCAGGCTTGGTGGCGTATTCCGTGAAGCGGCAACGCTTGCGGAAAAGTATGGCGATGAGCGCGTCTTCAATACACCCATTCAGGAAGCTTATATCATCGGGTCCACTGCCGGGATGTCGGCCGTGGGATGCAAGCCGATTGTGGAGATTCAGTTTGCCGACTACATCTGGCCGGGTTTGAACCAGTTGGTCGAAGAACTTTCAAAGAGTTGTTACCTGACAAAAGGAAAGTTCCCAGTCCAATCTCTCATCCGTGTTCCGGTGGGTGCATACACAGGGGGCGGGCCTTACCACTCAGGCAGTATTGAATCGACGCTGCTCACCATTCGCGGGATCAAGGTTGTGTATCCGTCGAATGCTGCGGACATGAAGGGACTTTTGAAGGCATCTTTCTTGGATCCGAATCCTGTTGTTCTGCTCGAACACAAAGGATTGTACTGGAGCAAAGTGCCCGGCACGCTGGACGCCAAGACGATCGAACCCGATAGCGACTACGTCATTCCTCTCGGTAAGGCCAGGATCGTCCAGGAGGCCGAGGCAGAGGAAAGTGCGGTCGTGATTACTTACGGAATGGGTGTGTATTGGGCCAAGGAAGCTTCAAAGAATTTTCCCGGTCGTGTAGAGATCATGGACTTGCGGACACTGAACCCGATTGATTGGGATGCGATCACAACCTCTGTTCGCAAGCATGGGCGAGCGTTTGTCTTGACCGAGGAACCGTTGATGAATTCCTTTGCTGAATCCCTGGCGGGTAGAATTTCCAAAGAGTGCTTTTCATCTCTTGATGCACCGGTGTGGACACTGGGCGCTGCTAATCTTCCTGCAGTTCCTCTTAACGTGGATCTTGAGAAGATGATGCTGCCGAATGCGGAGAAGGTGGCGGCCGCGTTGGGAGATCTACTCGGGTTTTAACTCACCTCCTGCCCCCTCTCTACTTCGTAGAGAGGGGGTCAACAACGTTGCATAGCCCC
>CAZJWV010000021.1:6506-44392 GCA_964549855.1 uncultured Ohtaekwangia sp.
TAGCCCCGGGCGTTAGCCCGGGGATTAAAGCAGGCCGTTAAATTAGGGCCACAGGAAAGCCGTCATCCTCAGATAAATCAGATTGGCCCACACAGATGAACCGACTACAACGTGCAGGTGAACTCACCCCCCTGCCCCCTCTCTACTTCGTAGAGAGGGGGTCTCACTAATCTACTAGCACCCACCTTTTTGCTAATTTATGCCTCAATCCAAACCCGAAATGATCCGGAAGCTTCTTGCCCTACCATTGTTGGCGATACTGTTCATTCCTGTTGCTGCTCAGAATCTAAAATCAGGTGGTCCACTCAAGCCCGAGCAAGCCATCATGGACATCCGCCACTACACCATCGCATTGGATATCAACCCTGTTGAAAAGAGTATAGGTGGCTATACGGAAATTGATCTCGTACTATCCGAGGCCACAAGGGTTCTCCTCTTCGACTTCTGGCATGGCCTTACGGTGAGTGAGATTCTGGTCAACGGGAAAAAGCAATCCTTCCAGCATGGGGAAGACGATCTCATTCGTATTGCTACAGAGCAACAAGCAGGTAGAATCAAAGTGAAAATATCTTACGCCGGCAAACCCGGCATTGCCGAACGGGCGCCGTGGACTGGGGGATTCCAGTTCGACAAGGACAGCAAAGGCAATCCGTGGATAGCCATCACGTGCCAAAGTGAAGGCGGCAAGATTTTCTTTCCCTGCAAGGACCATCCCAGCGACGAACCCAATGAGGGTGCGGATTTGATTTTAACTGTGCCCAAAGGGCTTACCGCCGCAGGCCCGGGCCTCCTTATCAAAACAACCAATAAAAAAGACAAGACCACCTTCCATTGGAAGACCAACTATACCATCAGCAACTATTGCCTGGTGTTCAACATCGGCAATTACGAAAAGGTATCGCGGACCTATACAACCGTCACCGGCAAAAAGGTCCCAATGGACTATTATGTCCTGGAAGAAAATGCCTCCAAAGGAATGCATGAACTGGAAATGCTGGAGCGCACGTGCAAAATCCTGGAAAAGTACTTTGGCGAATACCCTTGGGCAGATGAGAAGATCGGCCTCTGCGAAACGCCTCACCTCGGCATGGAGCATCAGACCCTGATCGCCTATGGCAACAAGTACCGCTACACCAAAGTGGGCGGCGAAGATTTTGATTGGCTGCTCACCCATGAATTTGGCCACGAGTGGTGGGCCAACAAGGTCACGAACAAGGACTGGGCACACATGTGGATACAGGAGGGAATATGCAGCTTCGGCGACGCCCTTTACATCAGAGACATGGAAGGAGAGGAGGCGTACTTGAAGCGCATGGCCAACACGGCGATGCGAACCTCAAACAAACTACCCATCGTACAGGGCGACGCCATTGACACGGATCAAACTTACCAGGGAGACATCTACGGCAAAGGCGCATTTTTCATGCACAGCCTGCGTTTTGTTATGGGTGACGAGATATTCTTCCCAACACTCAAGCAACTGGCCACCGCGCCGCAGTACACTTATGACAACACCGTGACCACGGATGATGTTGAGGCGCTTTTCAGCAAAGCCTATGGCAAAAGCATGAAGCCGATGTTTAATCTTTTCTTGCGTACTACTGACAAGCTGGAGATTTCAATTCGGCAGACAAAAGAAACAACGTATTCCATTCGTCTTCAAAACCTGGACATGGATATTCCATTGGATGTCGTCACCAGTGAAGGCACTAAGCGATTGACGGTAGGAAAAGCTCCTCAGGATATTACCAGCACAACGCTACCGACTATTGATCCGAAGGTATACTACCTGAAAAAGGTGATTATTGAATGATGAGGATGCCATCCTCCGAGAGCTTCAGGGTGCTTATTTTTGGTCACTCGTAGCAGCTGCGTATTTCAAAACCCACTCCCAACTCTTGGAATTCCAGAACCTCTTGTCATTTATGTTATAGATCTGCTCCTCTCCATCAAGTCTGAACAGCCGGTTAAAACAATACTCCCTAAGAGCTTCCCGGATTTCATGGCGATCGTAAAATCCGTTTAGTCTGTATCCAGAATAATCGTATATGATTTGGGGTGAATCAATGGCCTCTTTTGAACTGTAGAGATAGAAGGCGTTGAAGTAGTAGTCCAAAGCATTTTCTCTTAGAAGTAATTTGGACGTAGAATTCCTGGTGATAACAAAGATGACGCTTCGAAGTTGGTCTGGGCTTGTTATCAGTGAGTCGATATAGAAACCCGTTTGTGAATCGTACTCTTCTAATCTGAAGGGTCCTATCTTCTTCTCGAGCATTTTTGCCAGAATTGGTCGAATGGCTGTTGTGTCGCTTGAGTAGCTGGCTTGAGCCGCCGTATTAATCGTGTAAGTGTATTCCGATGGAGTTGAGCTTTGGTTGGTATTGCCCTGACAACTTAAAAGCGAAACGAGAACAATTATGGTAGGAGCGCTTTTCATTGAATGCCTAACGTAGCTGGTACCATTAGAAAGGATATCCAATGCCAATGTTATAGATTACAGGTTCCCGATTACTGTCGTAAGGCCCACTGAAACGGAAATTACCCAGCACCCACCGATCTCCAACAGGCCGTGCCGGATCCCACACCTTGATGCCCACGTCGAAACGAAGCACGAGGAAGGAGAAGTCAAATCGAAATCCAAAACCGGTGCCGATGGCGATCTCTTTGTAGAAGCTGTCAATGAAGAATTTGGTGTTCCCTTGGCTTGCCCAGGGAGCGGTCGTGGGTTCGGTAGGACTGGCGGGTGAGATTTGCTGGAAGGTCCACACGTTGCCGGCATCGATGAAGAGTGCTCCGTTGACGAATCCGAACAACTTCTTTCGCCACTCGATGCTTCCCTCAAGCATGATTTCACCTGGTCGTTCATATCTATAATCAAAGATTCCAGCAGAAGCTGGGTCAGCGCTAAGCGGGGGAGGTGCCGAGCCGATACCCAGACGCCGTGGCCTCCACGCCCTTACACTGTTGCTGCCGCCCACGAAGAAGTACTTTTCATAGGGGAGGGTTTTGTTCGCGCCGTACGCATAAGCCACCCCTGAGTTGAAGCGAAAGGCCATGGACGTATTCTTGTCAATTATCCTCGTACGCCGGTAGTCGATGCCGAGCCTGAGATACTTATATATTTCCAGACCGCGGTCCAGGGCAATGTCCGGTGTGTATAGGTTGAAAAGGGTACCTCCACTTTCAGCCTGGATGCGGAAGAAGTACGAGCTCCGTTCGGCATTCCCGTAGTTGAGCGGGTTCCAGGTGAGGCTGAAAATCATGGAACTCACCAGCGAGGGCTTGAACGAGTTCTTCAGGTTATTGCCTTGGTTGTTTTGAAGGTCTGTGAGCAGCTGGTCGAAGGCCGGGTCCAGCGTCGACTCTATCACCTGGAGGTTGGTGAGTGTAAAACTATAGAGTGTGGTGCGCTTGTTTTCCCAGGTATAAGTATTGGAAAAAGTCACGTTCGCGCGCTGGTACTCTGGGCGGTCGGTGTAGGTGTAGCCGACCAGTAGTTTAGTCTTTGGGTTGAATCGGCCCAGCTCGTCAGCCCGCTTGCCCAGGGGCAGCAAGAATTGTGGGAACGTGACCGATGCGTTGATATTTGCTTCTGTGCTTTTGTACACCCCGGTGAAGTCCGTAGCGCCGGCTACGCCTTCAAACCCATACCGTCCATTGAGTTCGAAGATTTCCAAACCATTGAAGATGTTTCGCTTCTTGAAACTCAAGCTGTAGTACGGACCGGGGAAACCCTGGTTCACGGTCACACCCGCCTCGTTTGTCCAGGAGTAGCGATCGAGCGGGCTTGCGAAAATGTTGGCGATGAACTTCCCGCCCGACGTATCGTAATTGATGTTGACGAACTTAAAGATGTCGAGGTTGGCCAACTGTCGCTGTGTGGCGAACGTTTTGTCGCGGCTGTACAGGCTGTCGCGTTTTAGGAACACACGCTGGTTGAGGATGCGCTTGCTGTACTCGTCAACGAGGTAATTGTATCGAATCCCTTTATACATGACTGACTTGCGGTTTCCGGCGCGGTCGAGGATGCCCGCGTCGGGCCGGAAGTTGATTGAGTCGATGCGAAAGGTCCGGTGTGCCGGTCGATTGGCCGGCTCAGAGACAGAGATCTGGAGCCCGACACCGTATCGGCCAAAGGTGGTATCGACCTGGTAGTCGACGTATTGTTTGCTAAAATCATAATACCCGTGGTCTTTCAGCAGAAAATCTATCCGGTCGCGTTCCTCGGAAAGTGTCCTTTGGTCGTAACGGTCGCCGCGATGAATTTTGCTGAAGGGCTCTCCCTGCTTAAGAATTTTCAGGATCGCCGAGTCCTGGGCTCTGTAAAATACGGTGTCGTATACAAACGGAACGCCGGAATTGAGGGTGTAAACGACCGAGACTCGTTTTTTACTCTCGGTCACATCGGCATGCGTCGTGGCCATGAAGTAGCCGCGGTTGAAAGCGAGCGCGTTGATTTTCTCAGTCGATTCGGTGACGGCAATAGAATCAAAAACGGATACTTTTTCACCCCACTGCATGGGAAGGTTTCCGTTTTCGATCTTGGAATTGATGTCGTCCAGCTTCTGTTGTTTTCGGAACATCAGGTTTGCCCTCTTCCGGTCGGTCTTCGCAGCGGCGATTTTGGCGTCGAATTTCTTTTCTTTTTTGTCTCGTTTGCGAATGAAGTCGTTTCGGCTATGGATCAGCCACGAGTGCTCCATCTCGAAGCGCTTCAGACCCAGGTAGTACATCCAGGTGAGCGTGTTGATCGGCAATCCGAGCAATCGGCGATTGGCCTTTTGCACATAGATATCACGGAGCCCGGTGCGATCGAAGTTGCCGGGAGTTTTGATCACCTGCCGGTATAAAAGCTTCTGGTCGTCTTTGAGATACTTGGTACCTACGCACCCGTTGAGCAGCAGCAGCAGGAGAATCCCTCCGGATATTTTGGTAACTTTCCCAACGAAGGTTGTCTGAATGATCTCCAAACCGAAGGTTCGCTTCATTAAATCTTTGCAAGTAAAGAAATACCGCCTCGCCGAGCAATGCTTCCTCGTCCAGGGAGCCAAGGCGGTGGGTGAGGTGCTTGACTCCGACTTCCGTGTCGAGTTGCTGTGTGCGACCGAATCCTTCCTCGATAGTACCAAACTTGCTTCGCGTGCCGCTGAGGTTATCGAGACCTCTGAAAAGGAACTTACCTCCCTCGGTTCGGTAGAGACGAACAATGCAGCCCTTGCCGTAGTCCGAATGAAGCCGCCCGGAAAGCCACCCGTTCTCAAGCAACAATTCGGTCTCGTGCTGGACGACATCCGTGACCCGGGCAACCTGGGAACAATTATTCGCACGGCCGATTGGTACGGCCTCACAACGATCGTTGCTTCACCGGAGACTACAGATTTGTACAACCCCAAGGTGATCAACGCCACGATGGGATCTTTTCTTCGGGTCAATGTCTGCTACACTTCGCTGACCGACTGGCTTAAGACAGCGACTCTTCCCGTGTGGGGAATGTTCCTTGATGGTGCTGACGTGCACAAAGCCACGTTCGGAGATGCGGGTTGGATTGTAATCGGGAATGAATCGAAGGGTATTTCGAGTGAGGTCGCTGCCTATGTGAAGAATCGCATCACGATCCCGCGAATCGGAAAGGCCGAGTCACTCAACGCTTCAGTTGCTACCGCTATTGTGCTGGATAATCTCAAACGGAAGCACTAGCCTCCTTAGAATCTGCCCTATCCTTCCCCCGGCATTAAATGCCAGGGCAAGGATACAGGGCGAGCCAACTATAAGAACTTCTGACTCTGCGCCGAAGCCTCCTCGGACATCTGTGCTGCATGCTCCTTGCCCAGGTACTTATCGATGATGTTGTGACCAAGGTAGATCAGGGGTGTAAGTGCAATCGCAACGATGAACTTGTAAATGTAGTTGGTGATGCCGATGGCGATGATCTGCGTGGTGGAGAAGGTGCCGGCGAATGCAATGAAGAGCACTACGAAACTGTCAATGAACTGTGAAACGATCGTTGAACCTGTGGCGCGAACCCACAGCATCCTGGAGCCGGTGAAACGGCGCAGTTTTTGGAAAACGAACACATCCGTGAGCTGGCCGATGACAAACGCGGTGAGTGACCCGAGGATGATGCGTTGACCTTGTCCGAAAATCTTGTTGAACGCAAAGTCCATGTTGAAGTAATTGCCTTCCGAGTCCACGTTGTTTGCATCCATCCACCAGCCGGCGGGGGGTAACTTCATCGTAATGAAAATAACAAGGAACGCGTAGGCGATGAGTCCTGCAGTAAGATAGCTGATGCGTTTGACGCCGGGCTTCCCGAAATATTCATTGATCAGGTCAGAAGTGCAGAACACCACCGGCCAGATGATCACCCCGGCGGTGAGGTTGAAGTCCATGGTGAACCCCAGTATCGACAAGTTGGCCGGGGCGAGGCCCAGCGTAGCTTCGGCAGAGAAAATCTTGACGCCGATCACCTCAGCCACCAGGGCATTGGTGAGGAAGATCCCGCAAAGGACGATGAAGAGCCGGTGTTTCTTTTGCTCGAGCGTAGCCGTCATGAGGCAATAATATCGAAACTTTCTCCTTCCGTGGCCAATGCCGAAGCCGGGAAAATATCCCTGGCTTCGTTCAGCACAGGTTGGAGGTCTTTATAACGGGCGCTGAAATGCCCGATCAACAACTTGCCTGCGCCGGCCTGCTTGGCTACCTGAGCTGCCTCCGCTGCCGTGCTGTGCCGCGTTTCACGCGCCTTTTCCTTCTCATCTTCAAGGAATGTGGCCTCATGGTAAAGCAAGTCAACGTCTCTAATGAATGGAATCACATTATCTGACGGTTGAGTATCTGAACAATAGGCGTAAGAGCGAGGCTGCTTTGGCGGTAGGGTAAACTCCTCACTTCTGAAGATCACTTTGCCATCACTGTCGTGGATATCCTCACCTTTCTTCAGCCGCGAACGGTATTGAACGGGTAGGTCGGCAAGCGACTCCTTTCGGAGAGAACGGCTGGCCTGCTTCTCACGGAACAAGAAACCACAGGTGGGAATCTTGTGGTCCAGCGGAAAACTTTTCACAATGACATGGTCGTCTTCAAAAAGTGTTTCAGTAGTCGATTCGCTGAGCGGATGGAGGACAACCTTGAAGCGAAGTGCCGACCGGGCATGACGGAGCTGCGCAACGATAATTTCTTCCAGTCCGCTAAAAGCGTACACGTGGAGGTCATGCTCGCGATGCAATAGTTGCATCGAGAAGATCAGTCCCATAAGCCCGAGGTAATGATCTCCGTGAAGGTGGCTGATGAAGATGTGGCTGATCTTGTGGGGACTAAAGTCATAGCGGCGCAGTTGGTGCTGACACGCCTCACCGCAGTCGATGAGGAAGTGGTGATGATGGACCAGCAGGAGCTGCGCCGATGTGAAGCGCCCGTAAACAGGCAAGGCACCGCTGGAACCGAGGATCGTGAGACGAAACGTCAATTTGAAGATTTGAAGATTTGAAAATTTGAAGATGAGGTGCGAACCATGGGCACTTAATTTACCAAGCGAAGGCCGTAGGAACAAAAAAGGGAGCTATGCGCTCCCATTTTCAAATTTTCAAATCTTCAAATTAGTCCCCCTCTTTCATGTCCTTTTCGATCTCGTGCATGAATACGGCGTCAACCGCTTCTTGTACCGAGGGGACGATGTGTAGCACGCTATCGAGTTGTGAGATCTTGATGAGTTTGCCCGTGTGGTCGGAAAGGCTGGCGAGTACGAATACTCCGCCATCCTCTTGCAAGATCCGGTTGCCGACGAGCAGCGCGCTAAGGCCCGAGCTATCCGTGTATTTCACTTCACCGAGATCAAGAATGATGTTCTTGATCCCTTCCGCATGGAGGGTGATAAGCTCCGACTTGAGGGCGGGTGCGACGCTGGAGTCCAGCTTCTCTTCGTGCAGGCGGAGAAGGCTATATTTCTCCTGCTTGTCGATCGTATACTTCATCGGGGAAATTAAGAATGGGCTCAAAAGTAGTTCATTTTAGGTAATTAACGATGTTCCGCTGAATTCGTTCCAAAATATTTGAATCCTTCAGCGGCTCCAGCGTTGACCCCGTAACCTGGCTGTACAACTCGCGGTATCGTCCGGCAATGGACGCAACGATGGCGTCGGTCATTTCCGGTACCCGCTGTCCGTCCTTGCCCTGGAAATTGTTTTCAATGAGCCACTGGCGGACGAATTCCTTGGACAGCTGTTTCTGGGGCTCCCCGGATGCCTGCCGTTGCTCATACCCTTCGCGGTAAAAGTACCGTGATGAATCGGGGGTATGAACTTCGTCGATGAGATAGATCGTTCCGTTGTGCTTTCCGAATTCATACTTCGTATCCACCAGGATGAGCCCGCGTGCCGCCGCCAGTTCGGTTCCTTTGCGGAACAAGGTCAGGGCGTAGGCCTCAAGTTGTTCGTACTCGCGGGCCGTCACCAGGTTTCTTTTCAGGATTTCCTCGCGGGAGATGTCTTCGTCGTGCCCAACATGTGCTTTGGTTGTCGGCGTGATGATGGGCTGGGGGAGTGGGTCACTTTCTTTCAACCCCTCCGGGAGCGGGACGCCGCACAAGATTCGTTTCCCAAGCTTGTACTCACGGGCTGCGTGGCCGGACAGGTATCCGCGGACCACCATTTCAACCGGGTATGTTTCACACCTAAAACCGACGGTCACGTTCGGATCGGGCACCGCCTGCACCCAGTTTGGTACGAGGGATTTCGTGGCCTCAAGGTTTAGCGCGGCAATTTGGTTCAGTACCCGGCCTTTGTCGTCAATGGCTCGTGGGAGCACGACGTCGAATGCAGAGATGCGGTCGGTGGCTACCATCACCATTCGCTCACCGAAGTAATACACGTCCCTGACTTTTCCCCGGTAGAAACCGGTTTGCCCTTCGAAGTGGAAGTTTGTTTCCTTGATCGCTGCCATGCGTTGGTTTGAGGCTGAGCCCGCAAACTAAGAAACAATGGAATAGGATAGAAGCCGCCGGCTTATTTCTTGTCTTCGATGAGGATGCCTGCCTGGAAGACGTAGGTCTTCGAAACGTTCCCGGCTTCGTCGTACTCCGTCCAGACTTTGTGTTTCTTGCCGGCGACAAATTCACCTTGCTCCCTAACCTTGCCATTGGGGTAGTAGGCCGTATGGGTACCATGAGGCCGGTTGGAGCGGTACTGCTCTACCATGGAAGGCTTCCCGGTATCGAAGTAATTTGTGACGGTTCCGGTGATGAGGTTGAACTGCCATTCTTCGACAAGCTTCTTACCACCCGTCGAATAATAAAACGTGCGTGAGCCGTGGAGCTTTCCGTTTTCGTAGGTCTCACGGAGGCTGTCCGTCTTCCCGTCTGTGAAATAGTAGGTCCACGTTCCCTGTGGCTTCAGTTTCCGGTAGTTCTTCTCGAAATGCAGGGTACCATCTCCGCGGTATTCTTCTTCCTTCAATTCAACGCCGTTGAGTGACACGACCTCTCGCGTTTTAATCTTCCCGTTGGCATGGTACTCTATGTTGGTACCCACTTTGGCACCATCGACGTATTGAAACTTGTGACGGGTGGAGCCATCGGTAAAGTATGCGAGGTTTTCACCAGTGAGTTTTCCGTTGGTGAAGAAACCCTCGAGCAGCAGGTGACCTTCCCTGTCATAGTTCTTGAACTGACCCGTCTTTTCTCCTTCTTTCATGGTTGAAACGGTCTCCAATTGGCCGTTGTCGTAGTAGGTCTTGTAGAATCCATGGATGATCCCATCCTTGAAATTTGCTTCTGCCTGCAAAGTCCCGGACTCATAATACGTGGTGGTGAGTCCATTGGGTCTTTGATTCTTGTAGTTGATCTCCTTCCATAGTTTCCCGGAAGGGTAATATTCTTTTAAGACGCCATCGGGTTTGCCCTTTACAAAATTGGATTCGTGGCGTGTCTGACCCGTGAGGTAATAGGTCTTCACACTATCGACCAATTGATTGTTGACGTACTGACCTTTCTGAAGCCTGCGCCCCGTTTCGTCAAACACCTCCACCGCACCATGACGCTGACCGTCGCGATAACTTATGGTTCGCTGCAGCTGACCGTTTGGAAAGTATTCTTTGAAAGTTCCGGAACGCCGGCCATCCTTAAACGCTCCTTCCATTTCGACTTGACCGTTGGGGTAGTAGCGCTTGTAGGGCCCTTCGTAGATCTGGTCGTTTTCGATGGTGACCCAATAGTTTTCGTGAACTCGTCGCTTTGAGCGGTCCCAATGGGTTTTAATTTCTCTTACCTGCTGTGCTTCAGCGGCGAGAGATACAACCAATGACAGGAGAATTAGCGAGCGGCGCCACATAAGTAGTACAAAGATAAACGCTGCCTATCACCGGGATGTTGCCCGATGAAAAGAATTCGACCATGATGGAAGGATTAAAGGATTAAAGGATTAAAGGATGGCCTTGATGCACTCCCCCGAGGGCCATTAACCCTATACGCGTTCTAATACGAGTGCCGAAGCACCGCCGCCGCCATTGCAAATGCCGGCCACGCCGACGGAGGCGTTGTTCTGCTTTAATACGTTCAGCAAAGTGATGGTGATGCGTGCGCCGGAAGCGCCGAGGGGATGCCCCAAAGCAACAGCTCCCCCGTTTACATTTACCCGGTCGTTGTCCAGCCCAAGCTTGATATTGTTCGCCAGTGCGACGGCAGAAAAAGCTTCGTTGATCTCGTAGTATCCCACATCCTTTTTATCCACACCTGCCGATTTCATGGCCTTGGGGATAGCGAGTGAAGGGGTTGTGGTGAACCACATCGGGTCCTGTGCGGCGTCGGCAAACCCGCGAATCTTGGCGAGGGGCTTGATGCCAAGTTCTTCTGCCTTTCGTTTGCTCATCAGCACAACGGCTGCAGCGCCATCGTTGATCGTCGAAGCGTTGGCGGCGGTGACGGTGCCTTCCTTGGTGAAAACGGGCTTGAGACCAGGGATCTTGTCGAAGTTCACATTCTTGTACTCTTCGTCTTCCGCGAACAGCACCTTGTCGCCCTTCTTGCCGGTGAGCTCAACAGGGATCACCTCGTCTTTGAATTTGCCGGCGGCCCAGGCTGCTGCAGATCGCTTGTAGGATCCGATTGCAAAGGCATCCTGGTCTTCGCGGCTGATCTTCATTTCTTTCGCGGTGTTGTCGGCACACACCCCCATGGCGCAGCGATTGTACACATCGGTGAGTCCGTCAAAAGCCAGTCCATCGATAATCTCGCCGTTGCCATACTTGTAACCGTAACGAGCTTTCGTGAGATAATAGGGGATAGCGGACATGTTCTCCATGCCGCCGGCTACGATCACATCCTGGGCACCCAGCATGATTGACTGTGCGCCAAGCATGATTGCCTTCATTCCGGAAGCACAAACCTTGTTGACTACCGTGCAAGGGATTTCGTATCCAAGCCCTGCACCGACCGCCACCTGTGTCGCCGGTGCCTGCCCAAGCGCTGCACTGATCACATTGCCCATGATCAATTCCTGAACCTGTTTGGGGTCAAGATTGATCCGTTGCAGGGCTGCCTTTACGGCTGTGGCTCCGAGTTGCGTGGCACTGGTGTTGGCAAGTGATCCGCCGAAGCTCCCGATGGGAGTCCGAACTGCTGATACAATATATACTTCGGTCATGGGATTGTTTATTCTACGTGTTTGGCCTCACCCTTAACCCCTCTCCGGAGGAGAGGGGAACCGGAGTTTAGCTCCAGAAAACTATTCTTTCACATCTTAACGACTCTACCGATTACCGATCACCGATCACTGTTTACCAGTCCGGCTTCCCTTTCGATTTTGGCTTTGTTGCCTTCCGTTTATTCTGTTGGAGATACTGCACCTCCTGGTTCTTCATTGCTTCCAATACCATTTTAGCTTTCTCTTCGCTGATCTTCATCTCCTTCATTTTCTCAGATGACATCTGTTCTTTTTTGTCATCTTTCTTCTCCTCTTCTTTCTGTTGCTGTTGCTTCTGTTCCTGTTCCTTCTTCTCCTTTTCCTGCTGGTCTTTTTTCTGTTGCTCCTCCTGTTCTTTCTTCTGCTTGTCTTTCTGCTTCTGGTCTTTGTTGTCTTGCTTGTCCTTGTTGTCTTTCTGATCCTGATCCTTTTGGTTCTGGTCGTCCTTCTGTTGTTGCTCCTGTTTCTTTTGTTCTTCGAGCTTCTTCTTCACCATCTCGTAGTTGTACCGCGCTTCTTCGTTGAAGGGGTCGGCTTTCAGTGAGCTTTTGAAGTGGGTAAGTGCCTCCTCGAGTTTCCCTTCGCGGTGCGAAAGCATCCCGAGTTGCTGGTAGCTCACCGATTGGTAGTTCTTCTTGGTACTGTTCGTCAACCCCAGGTAGGCATTGCGCGCATTCACCGTATCGTTCAGGTGATAGTAGGAGTGAGCCAGGTTCATCGCCACCTCTTCTTCTTTAACCCCCAGTGAATCGACGAGGCGGCTGTATTCCCGCGCCGCTTCGGTGTATTCGCCCCGGGCATACGACTCCTTTGCCTTTTCTTTGGCTTTGTTCACTTCCCCGATTTTCGACGGGTCGATGAGGAGGGTCAGTAAGAGGAAAAGCAGGTTCATATGGTCACGGTCCGAACACTCAGGAGAATATCGATAACGAGGAGCGCCAAGGCTGTCAACAGGAAGTAAAAGTAGCGATTGGCAGAAACATCCACGAGCCTGGATTCGCGAATCTGGCCTTCGATCCGGCTTATGGTATTGATGAGGCGTGCCACGTCGTTGCCAGAGTCGTTGATTTCAAAGTATTGTCCCCCCGTAAGGCTAGCAACACGTTTCAGCGACTCCGGGTTCAATCGGGAGATTACCGGGTTGCCGTTTTTGTCGGTTTTGAGCGTACGGCCCGAGTAGATCTGACTTCCTTGCTCCGTGCCAATGCCCAGCGTGAAGAGTTTTATTTCCTTGTCTGCAATTTCCTTGGCGATCTCCTCCGTCTCGTCCCCAAAATCCTCCCCGTCGCTGATGAGGATGACTACTTTGGATTTCTGATCACTAGGATCGCCGGTGGGGTCTTCCAGCTTCTGCATGGCCATTCGGAGCGGCGGACCGAAGTCAGTGCCAGAAGAGGGCACCAGGCTAGTGTTCATGGTCTCGATGAACAGGTTGAGTGCGTTCTGATCAAATGTCAATGGGCATTGCATAAATGCCTCCGAGGAGAAAATGATAATACCGAGTCGGTCGCTGTTGAAAGCTTCGACCACTTTCTTCATTTCGTACTTGATCTTCTCCAGGCGGCTAGGCTGGATGTCGAAGGCATCCATGGACTTGGACAAGTCGACGCAGATCATGATGTCTTTGCCAACGGATTGAACTTCGCGCTTCGCTTCTCCAAAAGATGGCCCGAGGTAAGCGATGATAAGGAGGACGAAGAAGGCGGTGCGGAGTCCAAGTTTCAAGAACACGGCTGCCATCGATGATTGCAGCATGCGCGCGATGCGGATGATACGGACAATGTAAAAGATGTAGAAGACGACGAAGGCTGCCGACAACGCGATTTCTACCCAACTGAACGAACGAAACCAACCCATTTTTACTTACTAGTGTCTAACTTTAACGGACAAAGGTAGCAGAGGATTGCGGCCGCTTCAAACGGCTGTTATTTTCCTTCATGAACGGCGAGATAGTGGGATTCTGTGGCTGGTCCGCTATATTTGCCCCGCTTTGGAGAAGTGGGTGAGAGGCTTAAACCAACAGTTTGCTAAACTGTCGTACGGGTTAAACCGTACCGGGGGTTCGAATCCCCCCTTCTCCGCATCGGCGGCCAAGTCCGCATAGGCGTAGTAAGGTCCGGTAGCTCAACTGGATAGAGCATCAGCCTTCTAAGCTGACGGTTGTGGGTTCGACTCCCGCCCGGATCACTTGTTGCTTCGGCCCGGCTTTGCCGGACCTCGCAACAGCGTGCATCGAAGTTAACTTGTTGCCTTTGCGAGCCCCGACTTAAGGCGGGGCGAAGCAACGGGGTGTAGCGTAGCCCGGTATCGCGCCTGCTTTGGGAGCAGGAGATCGTCAGTTCGAATCTGGCCACCCCGACTAGGCCCTCCGGGCCTAGTCATCGCGAGCCCCGACTTCAGTCGGGGCGAAGCGAACGCTGGCGAATTCCGCAGTCGGGGCGAAGCGAACCCGTTCGGAACTGCGTTTTAATTCTGAGCGCGCCACCCAGCCGGAAGCGCGGGTCGTTGGACGCTCTTCTTCCAATTGACGAGTCACTCTTTAGTACTATCCAAGTAGTAGGTTGAGATTGCTTCGGGCAGGCTGCGCCTGACCTCGCAATGACTTCTCGGTTGGGAGGTAGTCGGCTGTACGGAAAGCAGGACGAATTGTAAAAGCACCCTTATAAGAGAATGCAGCAATGTAGGTTTGCATTATGAACAAGAAGGGCTACGTCTACATCCTCACAAACAGTCGGCGTACAGTTTTGTATGTCGGTGTTACCTCAGAACTCGATAGGCGCGTTTGGAAGCACAAAACCAAATTCTACTCAAATAGCTTTAGCGCTCGATATAACGTCGACCGACTTGTGTACTATGAAGAATACAATTCGATTGCTGAGGCAATTTTCCGAGAAAAGCAGTTGAAGTCAGGATCCAGAAAGAGGAAGGAGGCGCTGATCAACTCGATCAACCCAGAGTGGAAGGAATTAAGGCCTGAATTGAAATCCTTGGTTACTTTCTGATCAGCGCCCCCGTCAACCCCGCAAACCCTCCGCACAGTCCGCCGACAAGCGCGGTGAGTAGTAAGAGGAGGGGTGTCGACTGAGTAGGAAAAAGCCTTGCTACCTTTTCAGTGAGTATTGAGCTCGTCTGCGCATCGATGATCATGGCCGTTGCCAACCAGAGTAGGGCCACGCCAAAGAAACCCGCGCCGAAAGAAACAAAACCCTTGTTGCCAGCCCAGTAGCCAACGGCAGCAGCGCCAATTACCAAACTCCACCAAGGCAGAAAATACTGAAGTGCCAGGCACATCAGGATCGTGGCGATTACTTGTTTCAGGAAGTTCATTTCGAAGGATTGAGTTGAGTTTGGAATACTTGAAATCCTGAAAGGTCTTCAGGCTTGGTCGTAAAGTGAAGGGTGAAATAGTTCGCTTTTGCCCAAGGCTCCACCATGTTTGAATAGAACGGACTGCCCGGGTTCCCGCTTTGACCTCCGGGATAAACGCCAATCGCCTGCACGCCCTCTTTTTTCAGGGTAACTATCATTCGCCAAGACGGACCGTGTGTCTGTGTGTGTGCATTCACCACGGCTGTGCCGCCGCCGCTGCGAACAGGAACATTCAACGCCTTCTGCCGGAGCAAATGACCGATGTAGCTGTCCTTCCAATTGCCCCAGTCAAGTGTAGTCTTCTTTTCAACTTTCCAGGCCTCGACAGCTGCAACGCCGGCACTAAAGGAGCGGCGCAGGATGTCAGTTGCTGTTTCCGTCTCCGGTGTGGCCACGAGATCGAAGAAAGAAAGGGTCGGCTGCGTCTTTATTAATTGAATGGTGGTAAACGAAGTTGGATCTTGCAAAGCCACGTGCGCGCTGTCCAACTCATCCCAAATCATTGGAATAAGTGCACGCCACCACGCCGCATAGTAGACTGCACCTACGGCGTCCGGGTTGTTATAGTAATCCCATGCCTTGAGGATTTTATACGCCTCGAGTGGAGGACCCTGAAGTGCGGTCGTGTCGAGGTGGGGCAGGAAGATGGGCAAACTTTCCGCGGCGCGAAGATTCAGGTTGTCGTGCTGCAGTTTGATCATGTCTGCGACCGTGATGTTCGATGAAGCTGCCAGCACCTGGTTAATCCGCCGGTTCCGGTAAGCCTCAAAGGAACTGCCAGTCACATAGTATGGATAGGAGAAATCGACAGGATACTGGTTGGCCGAACTGACGAAACCTCTCGTAGGGTTCTTGTCTGATACGTTTTGCTCATTCGGGATGTAAGCCTGCCACTCTGTGGAGGTCTTGCTGCCATCAAGAACAAAGCGACCCTCGTTCTTACGCCGCACGGGATACTTGCCCTGGACTCGCATGGCGATGTCGCCGGAGGTTGAGGCGAATACAATGTTTTGGGCGGGGCTGCCATAGTAGTTGAGTGCCTCCATGTAGTCAGCGTAGTTTTTTCCACGGTTGAGTTTGTAGAAGGTGATCACTTCTTCTGAAGGATCATGTGCTATCCAGCGGAATGCATAGTGTGCACGCTCGCTCTCTCCATGAAAACTCTCATCGTAGAGTACCGGTCCATGGTGAGTGTAAGTCACCGTGTCGATGAATGATTTTCCGCCTTTCACCTGGATGGTCTCAATTACCTTTCGGGACGGCTTCCACACACTGTCGCTTAGATATTCTTTCTTGGACGCATCCTTGAACTGGATCTGGTACCAGTCGACGAGGTCGCGTTGCGCATTGGTCATCGCCCAGGCGATGGAATCATTGAAGCCAATGATCACGCCGGGTGAGCCGGGTAGTGACACACCCATGGTATTGCACGTTGGGGAGTTCAGGTGAATGGCATACCAGATGGATGGCAGGCTGAGATTGAGGTGAGGGTCGCTGCAAAGAATCGGTGAACCGGAGGCGGTTTTAGTGCCACTCACTGCCCAGTTGTTGCTACCCACATCGGGTGATGGCTTTTCGTAGGGCTTGCTTGAAATCAGTTGGTCGGGCACGGCAAGCGGAATGCTGGCGGGAATTGGGGTATTGAATTTCCAGGTTCCTGGCTTGTCAACAATCGGATCACTTACGGCTTCCTGATCGGGCCAAAGAAGATCGATGGTCTCTTTACCGTACAGCTTCAGTGCATTTGTCATTTCAAGATCCTTGTCCGACATGTTCAGCGTCTGTGCCATGCTCTTGAGAAGCAACGCGCACTTCAGGTTTGTCCAGTTTTCAGGTGCGTAGCCGAGAAGCTTGTACTCAAAAGGAAAGTCCTCGTAGGAGAGACTGTTGATGTATGCATTGATGCCGGCCGTGTAGGCGCTGACGGTAGACTTGCTCACCGGATCTTTTTCCATAGAAGCCAGCCCGTTTTGCGCTCCATACATCAAGCCTAGTCGTCGTTGTCGTCTGTCATAATCGACGGCGACCGACCCGAGCATTTCGGATATCCTTCCCGCAGCAGCGTGCGTCTGGAATTCCATCTGCCACAGGCGGTCCACTGCTGTGATGTAGCCTTGGGCGAAATAGAGATCCTCCTCGGTTGAAGCAAAAATATGCGGGATGCGCGCACTGTCGTAGACAACGGTCACCTTGTCCTTGAGACCCGGTATAGAGAGGTCAATGCTCTGTGTGGAACCTGTATCGGCATTTTGCCAAAATCCGTGAAAGGGATCGAGGAACTTGCCCAGAGGAGGAATTGGAATTCCGAAGTTCCAGGATTGATTAAGAAAGTAGACCAGCGCGAAGGTAATCAGGCCAGCGGAGGCCACCTTAGTTGCTCTCATCGAAGTCAGTTTTTAGTAAAGTAATGCGGATTTACGTAATTTTACAGGCTTTATTCTTAAAGTAATACTTTAACGACCTGGTGAAGTCCCTTGTGATGATGGCTCTAAAATTGAAGAAGTTCACGCGCATTCGATGAGAAGGTTCCTATTTTTTTCGCTGGTCGTTATTCTTGCGTCTTGTGTTTCGAATAAGAAGGTAGTTTATATACAGGCGGATGATCTCCACAAGAAGGATGTAATTCTTGACTCCGTAGTTCGCACGCACGATCTGAAGATCCATGAATACAGGATTCAACCACTGGACATCCTCTCAATCCGTTTTGAAAGCCTCACCTCAGAGGATTTTGATTTCATATCCAAGCTCTACCCAAACGTCCGCCAGGAAACAGCCGGGGCCCAGTCGACCCAGGTTATCAATGGCTTCCTGGTTGACAATAATGGAGAAATAGAATTCCCGGTCGCCGGGAAGGTCAAGTTGTCCGGCCTTTCTTTGTTTGAGGCAAGCACAAAACTTCAGGATACGTTCAGACAATTCCTGAAGGATCCGGTGGCAAGGGTTCAACTCTTGAACTTTAGATTTACGGTCCTTGGAGAAGTGAATGCTGAAAATCAAGTTGTTTCTACCAATACTCGCGTTACGATGCTCGAGGCTATAGGCATGGCCGGAGGACTAACTGACCTGGCGGACAGGAGCAAGGTGAAGATCGTCAGACAGCAAGGAAGTAAGTCGGAGATTCTATACTTGAATCTCCTGGACGAAAAATTGATTTCTTCTGATCATTACTATGTCCATCAAAATGATCTGATTGTTGTGCCCGCCCTGAAGCAAAGACCTTTCAGGAAGTATTGGGCCGAGAATATCGCGCTACTGGTGTCTACGCTGACACTTCTTGTTTTGGCCGCAAATCTTGCAAAATAGTGAGAGACAACCCACTTAGTTCACTCGAGCAGAACCTGGTTGGCGAAACCCGGCCCGCTCCTTCGTTGCCCGTAAACTTCAAACGAATCCTTGGCTCGGCCATTCGTTATTGGCATTTGATCGTGCTCAGTGTTTTGACGGCAGTGGTTATTGCATTTCTTATCAATAGGTATTCAACAAAGATTTTTTCTATCACGGCATCTATCATTGTTCGTGAAGCCACGGAAAATGCCGCAGCAGAGTTTTTGTACAAGAGCAACCCCCTGGTCAACCCGTATCGGAACTTCTACAACGAGTTATACATCATGCGGTCGTATCCGTTGTTGCAGGAGGTAATCGACAGCCTTAACTACAGTGTCTCCTGGTATCGCGAGGGCAATCTGAAAACAACCGAGGTGTACGAGCGTGACTTCCCGGTTCGCCTGGAGATACTGGATAGCGAGCAACTTCCTTACAATCGATCCTTTGGCTTTGTTGCTGTGAACAACGATACTTTTGCAATCGAGTACCGACAGGAGGAAGATACGCCGCCTGGAAAAGCATTTAACCGATTTCCTTTTAATAAGGAGGTTAGGATTAACGGAACCCGATTTCAGGTTACCCGGCGCAGGGATTTGAGCAAGGACTTTATTAATAGAGAGTTTGTCATCCACTTCCGTGAACCGATGGCATTGGCCCGTGAGTACTCCAATCGCCTCAAGGCATCATGGGCGGAGCAGGGTTCATCCGTCATTAACCTCGACATCAGTGGCCCCATACCTCAAAAGGAAGTTGAGTTTCTCAGGGAGTTCATTGAGCGATACCAGGAGTATGACAGAAACAAAAAGATCCTGGTTGCGTCCAAGTCCATCGAATTCCTGGACAAGCAGTTGATCAACATTGGAGACTCGTTGCGTTTTTTTGATGATCAGATTGAGAACTTCAAGGAGAACCGTTTTCTTTCCGATTTTGATGTTGAGGCTCAGCGGATATTCGAACGGATAGAAACGCTGGAGACTCAACTGGCGCAGATGATCCTTCATGATAATTATCACAAATACCTGGAGGACTATCTTATAAAAGGAAATGACTTTGAACAAGTAGTCCCGCCCTCCTCTGTGGGGATAAGCGACCCGGTTCTTACCGATCTCATTTCAAAACTAACTGAGATGCAGTTTAGTATACGCATGCTGGGTGCGAGGCAGACAGAAGTAAACCCAATGGTGGCTGACCGGAGGAAGATGATACAGCAGTTGAAGCAGGATATTTTGGAGGGTATAAAATCGATCCGGTCGACGCAGGAAATAAACAAGACGCATTTGCAAAATGAGGTCAAGAAGGCGGAAGCACAGCTGAAGAAACTCCCTCAGTCTGAGCGGAAGTTGATCGACATAAAGCGCAACTATTCCATCCGCGAGAATCTTTACCTCTTTCTTATGCAGAAGCGCGCAGAGGCGGGGATTTCCCAAGCATCCACAACGAGCGACATTATAGTTGTCAACCCCCCGTCGGTGAAAGGTGGATTTGTCACGCCGAAGCCAATTCAGAATTACACGGTTGCGCTGGCCAGCGGGTTGCTGTTGCCATTCCTCGTGCTGTTCATTGGTGAATTGCTCAATCACAAGATTCAATCCAAGGAGGATATCGACCAGTTTACCTCTATTCCTGTGATTGGGGGAATTGGCCATAAAGCGGAAGGGGAAAGCAACCTGGTTGTGTTTAACAAACCAAAGTCGGCATTGGCCGAATCCTTTCGAGCCCTGCGCTCAAACCTGAACTACTTTACGCAGGGGGAAGACAGGAAGGTGATCCTCATTACTTCATCGGTAAGCGGCGAAGGGAAGACCTTCACCACGATCAACCTGGCAACCGCAATGGCATTCACTGGCAAGAAAGTGATTATCATCGGCGCCGACATGCGGAAGCCCAGGTTGTATACTGATTTTGACCTCAAGAATACAGCCGGGCTCAGTACCTACCTGTCATCTCTTACCGGACTGCAAGAAGTCATTCAGAAAACTTCCATTGAGAACCTATACGTTATGGCGGGAGGTCCCGTACCTCCCAATCCAAGTGAACTCCTCATGCAACCCAAAACAGGAGAGATGCTCAAGGAACTGCTGAATCAATTTGATTATGTGCTGCTGGATACACCGCCTCTCGGGTTGGTATCTGATGCCCTTTCGCTGATTCCATACGCTCATCACAGCATTTTCATGATTCGACAGAACTATACCCCAAAGATTTTCCTCAAGGATCTCCAGGAGTTGTATGAGAAGCGTGATATGAGGGACATCAGCATCATCTTCAACGACATCAAAAAAACGGGGCCGGGGTATGGTTACGGTTATGGTTACGGCTACGGCTACGGTTATGGTTACGGCTATGGTTACGGCTATGGTTACGGCTACGGAAAAAAGGGCATCAAGAATGGCAGCAAGGAAGGATACTATGAGGACTAGCATCCCATCCCGATAAACCTGCACTTTACTCGCCTTGTATGTTAAAATACTTAGTGAACCGGTACAAGGAGCCGCTAAAGAAAATCTATAAGAAGTACAGGAAGCCGCTGATGAAGATCTATTTCCCTCTTCATCAAATGGGGAACAAACGGAAGTGCTACGTATGCGGTAAGACACTTGGCCGCTTTACAAAGTTCAAGGGCGGTCTAGCTTATTTTCCCGAGTGGATCGTCAAGTTGGATATGATCGGGAGCGATGTTGAGAACTTTGGATGTCCGTACTGCCACTGCATTGATCGTGAAAGGCACCTTTTCATGTACTTCGATAAGCTGAAGGTGTGGGATAGCATAAAGGGCAGTCATATTCTTCACTTTGCGCCTGAGCCTAACCTCTCGAAGAGAATCGAGGGGCATGCTCCCGCCAACTATGTACGTGGCGATCTTTTTCCAGCCAATCCGACAATAAGGAAAATTGATGCGACGGCGATCGATTTTCCGGATGCGTGTTTTGATATCGTGCTGGCCAATCACGTCCTTGAGCACATCCCCGACTATACACGTGCCATTCGGGAAGTATATCGTGTTCTTAGGCCTGGCGGATTCGCCATCCTACAAACTCCTTTCTCAAAACGCCTTCAAAAGAACTTCGAGGATCAAGGGATCAATACGGAGGACTTGAGATTGTACTTCTATGCCCAGCGAGACCATGTACGTGTCTTCAGTGAGCATGAGTTTCTTCAATCGCTCCAGGAGGCCGGGTTTGCCCTTGCTTTTGCCAAACACGCCGACTTTTTCACAGATGAGGAGAGCTATTATTATGGTGTGAACAAGCGGGAAGATTTTATCAGGGTATTGAAACCGAACCAATAAGCCTCTTGATCGCGGGCACCAGGGACACGACTCATGATGATTGATCAATTTCTAAAGGCAGTTCAAACGGCCATAACCGAGAAATTGGCGATTGTTGTTAGTCTAAGGAATAATCGAACCCTAAAGCAGGACTTGAGTTTCGTTACGGAAGGCGACCTGCTCATCCAACAGGCGGTTAAAGATGTGCTGGAGAAGTTGAAGGCCCCATTTAAACTGGTGTCAGAGGAAGAGCCGTTGAATGTTAACGTATCTCCAAAAGATTATGTAGTCGTTCTGGACCCAATTGACGGAACTGAAAATTTTACTTCCGGATTGCCCGAATGGGGAGTTTCCGTTTCCTGTTTTCAGGAAGGCAGGCATGTTGGGTCCTTGCTCGGCTGTCCTGAAATGAACCAGTGGTTGAAAAGTGGAGATTCCATTACCCGGTTTACTTCCAGGATCGTTGGGTTGTCTTCTTCGCTAAGCAAAGAAGAGATTGTAAAGGCGGCCCAAGGCCATGAATATAGGGTAATGGGTTGTTGTGTCTACAATATGATGAGCGTTATTCGGGGTTCTTTTCTTTCCTTTGAAAACCCAAAAGGGGCTCATAGTTGGGATATATTAGGAGGGCTAAATTTGGCCTTGGAACATAAGCTAAAGGTAACTGTCGATGGCAAACCGTATTCAGGAGAGTATCTACCGGCTGATCGGAAGTACAGATTTAGGGTGGACAACTGAGAATGTCTTCATCATCGGGAAAGGTCCCAGTATCGATGAACTTTCCGGATTTTCACTCCCCAATGGCCTGATCATTAACATCAATGATTCGGAGAAAATAATCCAGGGTCACATTGGAGTATTCAGCGGGAATTGGGTCCGTCACAGCCTGAAGGAAAGTGGGTTCAATTGCAGTTACTACCTGGCGGGCAAGCCCCTGGCTGCCGGAGTTGCCCACGATGTGCTACCGGCGATCCCACTCGAAATAGACACCGAAGAGCTGGTGCTGTACCGTTTTGGACTTGAGGAATTTTATGATGACCACTTTGTCCTCTCCAATGCCTTAAAAGTTTGTCGCCAGATTGCGGTAAAGACCGGCAAACATATCCAGGTTTATCTTCTTGGCTTCGACTTCTCGACAGCCAAGGGTGAGATCAGCAAGAGCCTGGGCCGCGACTTTGCAAAGGGAGAGGAGGCTGACCGGGAACTTATCGTCCATTCCCAGGAATTTGACTATCTGCAATTTGACAGGTACTTCAAGGACAATCCTGTCTTGACTTTGAATCACGTCGGCTCGAAAGACTACAGTGCTTTAACCTCAGTCCAGTTCAAGGAGAAATTCAGCACCCGCGTTGAGGTGCCTAAGGAAGCCGAGGCCAGGACAATCCGGGAGAACCGGGTCTTGATCGTCGCAGAACTGACCAACAATCACCTTGGCGACGCATCCCGCCTCACCCAGATGGTGGAGCTTGCGAAGGAAGCTGGTGCAGATTTGATCAAAGTTCAGAAACGTGATGTGGATACGTTTTACTCCAGGGAGAAATTGAGCAGCTACTACTGGTCTCCATTTGGCAAGACCCTGGGTGATTACCGGAGAGGCGTTGAGTTGGACGAAGCCAAGCTCCAGGTTCTTGATGAGAAATGCAGATCCCTGGATATAGGCTGGTTTTGTTCCGTTTTGGATTTTCCTTCCTTCGAGACTATCCGAAAATTCTCGCCTAGACTCTTGAAGATACCTTCTACCATTTCCAATCACAGGGAATTCCACCAACAGATTGCGGAGGCCTACCAGGGTCCGATCGTCATATCCACGGGATACACAGACCAGTCCTATGAGGAATATGTGCTTAAGACGTTCCATCGAAACCGCCCCCTTTATCTTTTGCATTGCGTTTCTGCGTACCCCACCTCGTTGCATGATTGCAACATAGCAGTGGTGGAACACTACCAGGAACTTGCAAAGCAGTACCCAGGGGTGATTCCGGGATATTCCAGTCACGACCTCGGTTCCCTCGCCTCCATTCTTGCGGTCGCAAGCGGGGCCAGGATGATCGAAAAACATGTGAAGCTCGGTGATGTTGAATGGGTTCATTTTGACAAGGTGGCGTTGGACTTGCGAACGGGCAGCTTTAAAAAATTTGTAAAGGATGTCAGGGATGCAGAGCTCGCTCTGGGCTCGCCTGTCAAGAGAGTACAGTCGTCGGAACATCACAAATACGAAGTGGTAAAGAAGTGATTGATGAGAAGGACGATTAAAGCGCTGGTTCCGGTTCGATCGGGTTCTGTACGTGTCGAGAATAAGAACTTGGCGCCCTTTTGTGGGAGCTCGTTGTTGGAGATTCGCGTAAAGCAGTTAATGTCACTCCCATTTCTTGATGGCGTCGTGGTAAGTTCAAATGATCCCGGCATGCTTCGGGTAGCAAAGGACCTGGGGGCAGAAACCCACATCCGGGATAGTTACTATGCATCGAATACAGTGTCGATGAGTGAAGTGTATGAGCATATGGCATCAGCCATTCAATGCGATGACTTGATGTACGCCCTGGTAACCACCCCACTGGTGACCGACGCTTCATTTGTTACTGCTTTTAAACTCTATTCAGGCTTGTCGCCTGAGTATGATTCGATTGCCTCTGTGGCCGACGTAAAGGAATTTCTTATTAAAGATGGGAAGCCATACAACTACGACGGCAACAATATTCCACGGTCGCAGGACCTGCCAGACATTCAGAAGCTAACGTTTTGCATTTCGATACTTCCACGACTCACCATGGTTGAGAAGAGGAGTTGCCTCGGCAAGAACCCGTACTTCTTTAAGCTGGATCAGCGCGAGTCAGTGGATATCGATACGCCATTTGATTTTAAGGTGGCCGAGCTATTGTATGACCACTATTTCGTAAAGGGTAACTGAGGATTTAACCCGGATGAAGGAAGTAATTCAACGAATTCTCGGTTTGTTCGGTGTCAGACTTGCGCGAGCAGGAGAGGCTCGGAAATATTTGCCAAAACCTACACTGGAGAATATTGAATTGGTTGCACGATTCTATTCCATGACCAAGCGACCAATCACCGTTCTTCAAGTGGGTGCCTGCGATGGAGTAACAAGTGATTCAATCTATCCCTACATCAGGTCTGGTGACATGAAGGCATTTCTGGTTGAGCCTGGCAAGGTTAACTTTGGAAAGTTAGTGGAGTTCTACAAGGAGATGAAGGATGTTGTTTTGATCAATGTGGCTGTTTCTGATCGCGATGAGGCACGTCAATTCTATACGGTGAAGGATGATGGGCGATGGAGAGATAGCGGCTGGGCCCGGCAATTGGCCTCGTTCAACAGGGATCATCTGCTGAATCACAAGATCCTGGAAAGTGAAATTCAATCAGAGGAGGTTCGTTGCATGACCCTTCGGTCCATTGTTCAATCTTATGATGTCAAGGACCTTGATGTACTCCTTATTGATACAGAAGGGTATGATGGTGAAATTGTAAAAATGGCCCTGGATGAGGGGATTACCCCAAAGTTCATCGCCTTCGAAAATGCGCAGATAGTGAAGAGCTGGCCGCAAGAGGAATTGAATGCATTGTACGCATTGCTTGCAGCAAACGGGTACGATTGGACCAACGATCGGATCAATACCCTGGCTGTGCACAAGAATTTCTTCGACGGTAGAAGGAGCCGTGAATGATGGGGTTTCTGCGTAAGTGTTTTCGATTTGCTTCTGGCCTTGTGCTTTTCCTGCTGTACAGACGCGCCGTCGATTTTCAAGAGTTATTAAAGGGGAAGCGCGTTGCGATTGTTGGCGCCGCTGACTCTGCATTTCATACCGGAATAGGACCTTATATAGATGGCTTCGATGTGGTGATAAGGATTAACAAAGCACCTGGTGTTATAGCACAGGGTAAGTGGAAAAACGACATCGGCTCAAAGACGGATATACTGCTGCACAGCTTTTTTGAGAATGAAAAGAGCGGCGGAGGCCTACTTGACATTAGATTGTTTGATTCATTGGGGATCAAGTGGATTGTCAACCCAATCTCTGATTTTGGCGGGTATCGGGTAACCTTTAACTTCTACAAGAGGTACCTGCTGGCACGCACTGTTTACACCTTCCCGAAACGAACCTACGCCCGGATCAGGAACAAGCTTGGAGGGTTCAAGCCAACCATAGGATTCTGTGCCTTGCATGCTGCGGTAGAATCAGACTTCCAGGAACTTTATCTGACCGGGTTCACCTTTTTCAGGACCGCATTCGGCGAAGGATACCGCAATGAGATCAAAGAAGCTACCAGTGCACGACAGTATATCAAGAACGCCGGACTTCATGATCCCGACCGGGAATTTGCAGAATTCCGGAAGCTGCTGGAGCAGAATAAGCAAAAGGCAATAATCTGCGATCAGGCGTTGAAACAAATCATTGCGAATGAGGCCTAGTGATCAGGAGAGAGTTGGGGCGTTGTTTGTCATGCCGCGAAGCAGTTCGTCCTGGATTGGATCGGAGGCTTTGTGGGTAACCGTGGCCGGCTGGTCTGCCGCCGCGAAGAGACACTTCGGCAATGCCTGGGTACTCACGACCGACGGCATATGTTCGCCAGAGCAAGTCCTTGAATTTCCAAATGCCAAAAAGACAATACCCTCATTTGCAAGACGTATGGGTAGGTGGATCCCTTCAACAATAAAGACATTGCTGAAAGACTTGAGCCTGTGGCGGTCAAGAAACAGGAAGGACTATCCGGCAACGACGAGCCCGTGGGGGAATACCCGGCTTGCCTTTGTCTGGGAACAGCATGACCTGTTCCATGGACCTGGATCTAAAATCGCCGCGTCCCTGGGTGTACCGCTTGTCCTCTACGTTCACGCACCAGTTGTTTGGGAGAGTAGCCGCTGGGGAGTGAAAAGGCCGGGTTGGGGAGTCGTCCTGGAAAAACTGGTTGAGAGCAGGTCACTGAGAAGTGCAGATTTGGTCGCCTGTGTTTCATCGGATGTGGCAGCCGAAGTCGGTAACATGGGAGTGGCGCCTGGAAGAATAGTCGTTTCCCCGATGAGCGTGGATGCAGAATATTTTTCAAGTCTCCATGGCGATCACTCAATCAGGAAAAGATTTAACCTAGAAGACAAATTGGTTGTTGGTTGGACAGGCAGTTTTCGGTCATTTCACGGAGTGAAAGATTTGGTACGCGCATTCAAGCTTGTTGCTGGAATGAACAGGCAAGCACGCCTCCTGATGGTAGGTGATGGGCCTGAGCGGAAGGATGCTGAATTGCTTGTAGATCAACTCGATCTTGGAAAAGAGGTGATCTTTGCCGGGCGGGTTCCCTTTAAGGAGATGCCACTTTACCTCTGCTCGTTTGACGTCGGCGTCGTTAGCGCAGCGAATACCGATGACTTTCACTATTCACCACTGAAGTTGCGTGAATACATGGCGGCGAAGTGCGCCGTTGTGGCCGCCGCTGCCGGGGAAGTCCCTAAACTATTTGCGGACCGTACAGAGTTACTCCTCTATCAAACAGGGAATGTGGATTCGTTAAGCGAGAAAATCCTTTCACTCTTGAGCGACGGGGAACTTCGTAACAAGATTGCTTTGTCCGGGTTTAAACGGATCATGGACAAAGGGACCTGGGACTATGAACTCCATCAGGTACTGGAGCGGCTTAAGCCGCCGAGACCATGATTCATATCAAACAGATTGAAATTTTGTTTAGGGCTCCTAAGCCTTCAGTAAGGTGTATGTGAAATCCTATGCAAGAGAAACTCCAAGAAAAAGCAACAAACGCGTTCATCTGGGACATGGCCGGGATTTTCGCAAAGCAAGGTGTTGCTTTTGTGGTGTCCGTCTTCCTGGCTCGCCTGTTGCTGCCGGCAGAGTTTGGGCTTGTGGCCATGGCGCTGGTGTTCATCTCAATCTGCCAGATTTTTGCAGATTTTGGTATGACTTCAGCGCTAATTCAAAGGAAGGATAATACCTCGCTCACCTATTCCACTGTTTTCTACTTCAACATTGCTATCGGTGCAATGCTCTTCGCCATATTTTGGTTGGTGGCACCCTTGATTGGCAGGTTTTATGACAACCCGGAGATTTCCACATTGGTCCGGTGGCTGGCCTTGAATTTTATACTCAACTCTTTCAGTATGGTTCAGCAAACGATCCTGAGGAAGAGCCTTGAATTCAAACGAATTGCTGTCCGATCGGTTCTTGCCCAGGTGGTCAGCGGCGTCATCGCCATCTACCTGGCCTACGATCACATGGGGTACTTTGCCCTGGTGGTTCAGAACCTGCTGGGGTCAGTGCTTGGTACCGTGCTGCTTTGGCAAGCAAGTGATTGGAGGCCGCGACTGGAATTTGCATGGGAAGAGCTGAAGAAACTTAGCGGGTTCAGCATCTACGTTTTCCTGAGCTATGTTACCGGTAGGGTGGTTTCGCAACTGGATACACTGGTTGTGGGAAAGGTGTTCAGTGCAGCAACGCTGGGATTGTATAGTCGTGCTGCCTCGCTGAATTCCCTGGTAACTACATTCTCATCAACGAGCATATCGAAAATTGCATTTTCGTTGCTGAGCCAAATGCAGGATGATAAGGAACGGTTTGTTCGTGCATACTTCAAGATGCTTGAGTTGGTGGCCTTTGCATCATTTTGTTTAAGCGGTGCGCTCATCCTTGCAAGTGGTGATATAATAAGCGTACTCTTTGGACCGAACTGGATTGCGTCGATCTTCATTTTTCAGATTCTTGTACTTAAGTCGTTTACCTACCCAGTGAGTTTGCTGATCAATAGTGTCTTTTGGGCAGGAGGTAAGTCTAAAGAGAGTTTCTGGTATGGAAATATTGCAAAGGTCATTGCCTTGATACCATTGACCCTCGCCTTCTGGTGGGACTTCAATACGTTCCTGTATGCTGTTGTCATTGCGGCAATCGTTAATTGGTTTTTGACCAACTGGTTTGTTTCGATCACGTTCAATATCTCCTTTCTTCGGCAGTGCAGAGTCATTGCCGTTTATATGGCAATGTTCCTTGTAATCGGGCTACCGTTGTACCTGGTTAACTTGAGCGAAAGTTTGACATTCCCGTTTCTCGGAACGGCAATGGGCATCGTCTTTGGTGTGATCTACCTCGGAAGCAGCGCGCTCTTGAAGACGCCGGGTTACCTGTATGCCATGGACTATCTGAGGCCATTGTGGTTACGTCTGAGAAGCTAGCAGTTTTGATTATAAAGAACCATCTGTGCGACGAACCCGGCTGGAAATGATAATTTTGGGACTTGTGAAAAAATAGGATGATCCAGGTAAATAAACCTTTCTTACCACCGCAGGAAGATTACACGAAATACCTGGAAGGGATATGGGAACGAAACCTGTTGACAAACAACGGTCCCCTGGTCACTGAACTGGAGGTAAAACTCAAGGAGTATTTACAGGTGCCTCACCTGCTTTATCTTAGCAACGGGACCATTGCATTGCAAATTGCGATTCATGCGCTGGATATCCGCGGTGAGATCATCACGACACCATTCTCCTACATTGCAACGACCAGCAGTATTCGCTGGGAGAATTGCAAGCCTGTGTTCGTAGACATCGATGGGGCAACACTGAATATTGATCCGGCCAAAATTGAGGGCGCCATTACCGGATCGACGAAGGCAATCCTCGCCACCCACGTATATGGCAACGCTTGCGAGATTGATGCGATTCAGGAAATCGCAAATCGGCACAAGTTGCGGGTCATTTACGACGCTGCACATTGTTTTGGTGTGAAGTACAAGGGAAAGTCCATATTCTCTTACGGCGATATCAGCACGACAAGTTACCATGCCACCAAATTGTTTCACACCATTGAGGGCGGTGCTGTCTTTACCAACGATGAGGCCCTTGACAGGAGAATGTATTTCATGCGAAATTTTGGGCATAACGGCCCAGTGGACTTCGCAGAGATTGGAATCAATGGCAAGAACTCGGAGTTTCATGCGGCCATGGGCCTTGCCAACCTGAAATATGTTGATCAAATCCTGGCTTCCAGGATTGAACAGAGCCAGCGCTATGACAAATGGCTTAAGGTGATACCGCAACAAAGAATTGAGGTTAACAGGCAGAGTACACATAACCGTGCCTACTATCCCATTATTTTTGAGAGCGAGGAGGTGGCGCTCAAGGTCAAGCGTGAGTTGGAGAGCAACCAGGTTTATCCGCGCCGATATTTTTATCCAAGCCTGAATACCGTGCCCTTGTATAAAGGAGGTAGTCTTCCGGTTAGCGAATCCATCAGCCAGCGGATTATTTGCCTGCCACTTTACCACTCACTTACCGGGGATGAAATTGATTTTATTTCAAAGATTTGCTTGCGCGCCTGTGGCCTATGAAGCTGGCGATCATGCAACCGTATTTCTTCCCCTACATCGGCTACTTCCAGCTAATGAATGCGGTCGACGAGTTCATTGTCTATGACAACATAGAATTCACTAAGAAGGGTTGGATCCACCGTAACCGAATCCTCGTAAACGGCGCGGATACTTTCATTTCGTTGCCCCTCCGGAAGGACTCAGATTTTCTCGATATCGGCAGCCGATACCTGGCTGATGTGTGGCCGGAAGAAAGGCAGAAACTCCTTAATCGCATCAAAGAGGCGTACCGGAAGGCACCCCAGTTTGAGAGTGTGTTTCAGCTTGTCCAGGATTGCCTTCAAGTGGAGGAGCGTAACTTGTTCAAGTTCCTCTTGTTTTCACTCGCCGCGGTTAAAGATTACCTGGACATTGCTACTTCCTTCCAAATTTCTTCGACGATCCCGATCGACCATTCGTTGCGGGCCGAAGAAAAGGTATTGGCCCTGTGCAAGGCGCGTGAGGCTGACACCTACCTGAACCCGATTGGCGGAGTCGAGCTCTATTCAAAGAGTGTATTCAAGCAGAATAACGTTGAGTTGAACTTCTTAAAAGCGAATGACATTCAATACTCGCAATTCTCAAACGAATTCGTTCCGTTCTTGTCCATCATCGATGTGATGATGTTCAATTCAAAATCACAGGTCAAGGAATTCCTGAAACAGTACACGATTCAGTAGAAGACATGTTTCGCTGGAAAAAATTGGGCCTGATTTTCAGGCCCCAGGAGGTAGAGGGCAAACCCTGGTTGGCTGAATTTGCACAAGCGCCCAGCACGCTTGTCTTTCCTGATTTTGTCCGCGTTTATTTTTCTTGCCGGCCTCCTGCGGACGCGAATGGCCAATACGTCAGCTACTCCGCTTATGTTGATTTGAATCGGAAGGATCTTTCAAAAATTGTTGGAGTTGCCGAGCAGCCAATCCTCTCGCTCGGGGGGAAGGGTACCTTTGATGAGTTTGGCACTTACCCGGTTTCCGTCATACGCGATCGGGACAGGGTGACCGCCTATTATGGAGGATGGACACGCTGCGAGTCTGTTCCATTCAATGTTGCCATTGGTATTGCACATAGCGATGATGAGGGTAAAACATTCAAACGAGCCGGTGAAGGACCCGTACTTTCCTATTCGCCAGGCGAACCTTTCATCCTGAGTGGGCCGAAGATCAGGAAGTTCAAAGACCAGTGGGTGTTGTTCTACATCGCAGGGCAGAAATGGATCCCAAACAATGGAAAACCTGAACCGGTCTATCGAATCAGGATGGCAACTTCGAGTGATGGTTACGAATGGAAAAAGATGAATCAGGATCTCATCGAAGTTAAGTTGGAGGAAGATGAGTGCCAGGCAAGTCCGGACGTTTTTTTCAAGGATGACACCTACCACATGTTCTTCTGCTATCGGAGGAGTCTCAACTACCGTGGAAAGGAGGGTGGTTACCGGATTGGATATGCTTCCTCTTCTGACATGGTGAATTGGAAGAGAGCGGATGCTATGGCAGGCATCGATATTTCTGAGGAGGGTTGGGATTCTGAGATGATTAGCTATCCCCACGTGCTGGAGTTAGACGGGGAGACCTACCTGTTTTATCTTGGCAATCAAGTTGGGCGCTTTGGATTTGGATTGGCAAAACTGGAGGGACAGGCAAGATGAGGTGGATCAAGAAGGGCAAAATATTTGACCCAACGAATGACCCTGCCTTCGCAGATTTTGCCGGCTACGCGCAATCTCCCCAAGCCCTGGTTCTGCCTGACCGTGTCCGTATTTATTTCTCTATCCGCAAAGTTGATGCCGGTGGAAAGTTCTTAAGTCATATTTCATTTGTAGACTTCGACAAAGGACTTAACCGCATTCTCGATAGGGCTCGTCAGCCTGTAATTCAGTTGGGCAAGCTCGGAAGTTTTGACGAGCATGGAATCTTCCCGATAAGCCCTGTAAGAAGAGGCGAAGAAATTCTGGCTTACACGTGTGGTTGGAGCAGGCGCGTGTCTGTTTCCGTAGAAACCGGTATTGGCCTGGCCATCAGCAAGGATCAAGGCATTACCTTCGAAAAGTTCGGTGACGGCCCAATCATGAGCAGTTCGCTGCACGAGCCATTTCTCGTTGGAGATGCATTCGTCAGGGAGTTCCGCGGCCAATTTCACATGTGGTATATCCATGGAACGAGGTGGGTTCAATTCCAGGGGGAGAGCGCCCCTGATCGAGTATATAAAATTGCGCATGCGACTTCCCCCGATGGAATTCATTGGCGCAGAGACCATAAAGGAATCATCGCCGACCGGTTGAACGAAGATGAATGCCAGGCCTTACCCACGGTGCTGGAAATTGCTGGCCGCTATCACATGATGTTCTGTTATCGATTCGCATCAGGTTTCAGAAAGGAAAAGGGAAGGGGATACAGACTCGGGTACGCTACTTCCGAGAATTTGATTTCATGGAGTCGACAGGATGAATCTCCTGTTATTTCGACAGAAGACGGGGCTTGGGACTCTGACATGATGTGTTACCCCCACTTATTTGAATGTGATGGCCATGTATATTTGCTGTACAACGGCAATGAATTTGGGAAGCATGGGTTTGGAGTGGCTGTTCTTGAAAAGCAATAGTGGACATACGATACACAGTCAATACCGCTGCAGAGAAAGTTATTTTGGAACACCTTTCCAAGGCTGATGAACAATTCATTCCACCGCTATCCTCAAAAGTCGACATTGAAAAGTATGTGAAAAAAATATGTTCGCATGCGGTACGCCTCGAGGCGTGGAGCGAGGATCATTTGATCGGTCTGCTGGCGGTCTACCTGAACAACAACGCTGGTGGTGTTGCGTTCATAACCAATGTCAGCGTGACGGGTGGCTTTCAGGGGCAGGGGATTGCGACACGGTTGCTCGAGGACTGTATGGAAATGGCGAGAAAATCAGGTTTCAGAAAGGTAATTTTGGAGGTTTCTTCAGATAACCTGGGTGCCATGGCCCTGTATCGCAAATTCAATTTTGAATCAGATAGCGTTACTGAAGGCAACGCTCACACGATGTCGAGAGATTTATGACTTACTTTTGGAGTGCAAGGATTGAAGACTCACAGTAATCGCCAATGAAAAGAGACTACGACAGGGAGATGAAGGATACGCAGGACCACAAGTATGCGTACAACTTTGATTTTGATGTGATGCACCCATTCATGTTGAAATCCTTCGTGCCGTTCTTCAGAGAGGGAAACCTGCTCGAACTGGGAAGTTTCAGGGGCGACTTTACCCGAAGGCTTATTCCCCATTTTCAGGACATTACCTGTGTTGAAGCTTCCGGGGAGGCGATTGCGTTGGCTAAGAAAGAATTCGGAGACACAGTCAAGTTCGTTCATGCCTTGTTTGAGGAAGCCAGCCTGAAAGAGCGATACGACAATATTATTCTCACGCACGTACTTGAGCACATCGATGATCCGGTTTCGCTGTTGAGAAGGGTTAACACCGATTGGTTGTCGGACCGCGGAAGGTTTTTCCTGGTCTGTCCGAACGCGAATGCGCCCTCAAGACAAATTGCGGTAAAGATGGGACTGATATCACACAACAGTGCGATCACTCCTGCCGAAAAGGAGCACGGGCACAGGATCACTTACACACTGGACACCCTGGAGCGGGATGCAAGGGCTGCCGGTCTTCGTGTTGTTCACCGGTCGGGTATCTTCTTCAAAGCCCTGGCAAACTTCCAATGGGACAGACTTCTAAACACCGATATTATTTCAAAGGAATACCTCGAGGGTTGTTTTCAGCTGGGTCAGCAATACCCGGATTTGTGCTCCAGCATTTTCCTGATGTGCGAGCGCGGCAAATAGTATGAGTACTCCCTTGTTGTCCGCCTGTCTTATTACTTACAATCACGCAAAGTACATCCGTCAGGCGATTGAGGCGATCCTGATGCAGAAAACCAACTTTGCGTTTGAATTGATTATCGCCGATGACAATTCGACGGATGGCACGCGTGATATCCTGCTTGAATACAAAGCCAGGCATGCAGACACCATCAAACTGATCCTCCAGGAAAAAAATGTTGGCGCGGCGAGAAACTGGCACGAGATGGTAACCGCTCCGCAATCAAAATACATTGCCTTGTGTGAAGGGGATGACTATTGGACGGATCCACTGAAACTGCAGAAGCAGGTAGATTTCCTTGAGGGCCATCCTGATTTTGTAGCATGCTTCCACCAGGTGATGGTGGTGGATTCGAATGGCAAAACGATCCGCAAGTCAAAGAATTCATTTGTTCATGACAAGGACCTCAGCCGCGATGACCTTATTATGGGAAGAGTGATGTCGACGCTTTCTCTTTGCTATCGGAATGTGGTCAAGGAGTTTCCGGAAGAGTATTTCAAGTCACCCACAGGTGACAATTTCCTTTGTTCATTGCTTGGGAGCCATGGAAAAGGGAAGTACATGGCTGACATCAAGCCATCTGCCTATCGGATGCATAAGGATGGAGCATGGTCATTTAAAGATGATTCCCATAAAAAGATGACCATTATGCTTTCATACTTCTGGCTTTGGCAGTATTATGCCCGGATAGGTAAGCCAGAGTATGCCATGAGGTATTACAAGAGAATCCTCCTCGAGGGATTCTATTCTGACCCTTTCAAGAATGTGGTACCAGGTTACTTGGGGAATACAGAACTATTCATCGTTCGATCGGTGCGAAGGGCATTCAGGCTGATCCGGAGACTCATTTTGAAAACAGAGAAGACCGGTGATGAGCTCACTCGTCCTGATTGAGCTTACTGGATTTCAAAGTCCATTCCTGTTGAATGACTGCAATGAATCATTGAGCATTCGGGTAAAGATCTCGGCACCAGCGGCATTAAGATGGTCATCATTCTTGAAATGATTGACCTTGAATGAAGGGGATCTCTCGAAATTCAACCATTGCAATGCAGGATTGTCCCGTTTCAGGATGTCGACAGACTGCTCCCGGATGCTTAGGTTGAGATCCTTGAATTGAGTGTAGTAAGTGTCGTATACCGGAGGGGCAACCAACACCAGGCGGATTTTATTTCGGGTGCAGATCAGATTGATTTCCTTCAGGTAGTTAACCGCGCGTTGCGTTGTTGCAGTATCCGGCGCCGCCCAGCTGTCTACGCGTAGCCGGCCTTTGGCGGTGTTTGCGATTTTACTTTCATCATACCCCATTTGGCTGAACGGGCCATCAAAATCGTTGTCATCGAAACCAAATTGATTGTATTTATAGACGTGCTTTCTGCTTGAGACAAGTTCTCCGAAGTAGTTTCTGAAGAACTTTAGATTTGAACTTATGAGCAGGTACTTTGAGAAATTGATCCCCTCCGAGAGGTCTACGTCGTAGAAGTATTCGTAAATGCCATTTCTCCAATATTTCTTTGGATTCTCGCGAAAGCGATGATAGGACATTTCCAGGATGACACAGTTTGGACGATGATTTAGCTGGATCGCTTTTTTCAGCAATTCAAGATCCATCCTGAGATCCTGACTGCCCATGGCCACATTGCACGCACCCGGCATGAAGGCTGGATTAATGGCATTTTGATTGTGCGAGGATCCAAGTACGAGGGTTTGATATTCTTTCGTTCTGAAATAAGTCGACTTTAAGAGGTATGTACTCTCCGCAGTTTTTAAATAGGTCTCCAGCGCCACAACAATGAGCAAGATGGGCAAGAGAAATAAAGTGGTTCGTTTCAGGAATTGATTCATGTGGCGCAATGCTAGAATTGAAAGTAAATGAACTCCTGCTGTGTGCCGCCAAAGAGGACAATAATGGCAATGAGACCATAGTATAAACCCCACTTGAATATCCAGTGAATCCTGACTCCATCAATTTGCAACGCATGCTGCTTATCGCGCTGAAGCCACTCGAATACCATGAAGAAAAGAATCAGCACCAGGGTTGAAAGCGGGGGCGCTTGTGCCACGGAGAAAATGGACCTACTGAAAATCCCATTGATGTACTTGAATGCATCTGTCACATTCTCTGCCCTGAAGAATACCCAGGCCAGGGTAACCAAAAGAAAGGTAACAGTCATTTGAATCGCTTCTTTGATGGATGGAAGAATCTTTCCTTCGGCCACCATGTTCGTGTTCACGCGGTTTTGCTTCGTCAGCATAAGCGGGAGGAAATAGCATGCGTGGAGGAAGCCCCAGGCGAGGAATGTCCAGTTGGCGCCATGCCAAAAGCCACTCACCAGGAAAATGACAAAGGTGTTCCTTACCCGAATGAGCGTTCCGCCAGCGCTTCCCCCCAGCGGAATATAAAGATAGTCGCGGAACCAGGTCGTCAGGGAGATGTGCCATCTTCTCCAGAACTCGGCAATGTCCCTTGAAAAGTATGGAAACGCGAAATTTCTGAGTAACTCGATGCCGAAGAGTTTGGAGGCGCCTAAGGCAATGTCGGAGTATCCTGAAAAGTCGCAGTAGATTTGAAATGAAAATAGAAAAACGCCCAGGGCGAGACTGCTCCCTGGCTGATCTTGATAGTTGTCGAAGATGGCATTTGCATATTGGGCGCAATTGTCGGCAATGGCAATTTTCTTAAACAACCCCCACAGGATCTGGCGCATTCCATCTGCGGCCATTCCAAAATTGAAGACACGCACTTTCTTGATTTGAGGCAGGAGGTGCGTTGCTCTTTCAATGGGGCCCGCCACCAGCAAGGGGAAATAGCAAACAAAGACCGCGTAGTCAATGAAGCTTGTCGTTGGCTTGATGCGATCGTAGTATATGTCGATCACATAGGACATGCCATGGAAGGTATAAAAGGATATCCCCACCGGCAGTATGATTTGCAGTGTCCAGATATCTACATGGAGACCAAAGGATAAAACAAGCTCGGCAAAGGATTCAATGAAGAAATTGTAGTACTTGAAGAACCCAAGGAAGCCCAGGTTCACAACAATACTCAACCAAAACCAGGTTCGCTTGCCTGCCTGGCTGGTTGCATTGAACATCTTCAGCCCGGTAAAATAATCCAGTGAGGTGGAGAAGAAGAGCAGAAAGAGAAACCGGTAATCCCAGAATCCATAGAAAAAGTAGCTGCTGACGAGGAGCAGCATGTTCTGCAGCCGGAGAGTTTTGTTGAAAACAAACCAATAAAGCAGAAAGGTGACCGGAAGAAAAAGAACAAACTCGAGGGAGTTGAAAAGCATCAGGGAATAATTAGAGCGTCAATATATCAATTTTAGGAGCCCCGGATATTCCTCTTTAGCATCTGCCATTCACTTTGTTATGTGTTGCATGGGTGCATTTCCAAACTTGACCTTAAGGGAGTCATTAATGATCCTCGTGAATTTGACAGCGCCATCCGTGTTTAAGTGATCATCATTCTTGAAGTACATCGCATCAAAGACCCATATTCTCTCAAAATCCCAGTCATTTAACTTAGGGTACCGTTTCTTTATCATCGTCTTGAAGTCCTTTCTTCTTTTGGACTTGCTGTCGATCATTTCACTGACATACGTTTTGTACAATGGCGTTGATAGAAGAACCACTTGAATACCTCGTTGCTCACAAGCATCAATCATGTTGGCAACGATTTTGCCATTCTTTTCAAACGCATCCAGTGAAATATTCTTATGTCTTTCTTTCAAGTAGGGGTACCTTGTCTGCTCAATCAGGAGAGTGTCAAAACTGTATTCTTGAAATCTATCCTGCTGACCAGCTACCACGAAGCCTGCTTTGTTTAGTTTCTCATGAAATACATAAGGACTGAAATAATCAAAAAGGTAGTGGTGATAAAAATCCGGATTTGATAGGTAGAGTGAATATTGATTCAAGTTTGGCTTGTTGCTCATTTTTTCAGTTACTCCATAGTATTTATAGTAAAGAGAGTTTCGCCAATTGTTTTCATCATTGTCGTACTCAAGGCTGTGGTAGTTGAGCTCA
>CAZJWV010000022.1:0-44168 GCA_964549855.1 uncultured Ohtaekwangia sp.
GACTTTAACAACTTAGAGTTCGGAAAATATATCTCCGATCACATGCTCGTAGCCGATTGGGCGAAAGGCGAGTGGTCAGACCCGGCGATTCTTCCGTTCGGTGAACTCAAAATGACACCCGCCATCCTGGCCTTGCACTACGGTCAGGCTATCTTCGAGGGGATGAAGGCGTTTCGAATGGTGGACGGCAGCATTAACATCTTCCGCGTGCACAAACACCACGATCGACTCACCAAGTCGCTCGACCGGATGTGCATGCCGGAGATATCCTTCGACATGTTTGTCCAGACGCTGCACGCCCTTGTTGAGCTTGATAAGAACTGGGTACCGCGCAGCGAAGGGTCATCCCTTTACATCAGGCCGGTCATCTTCGCCAGTGAATCGCGCCTGGGCGTGAAGGTTTCTGACCAATACAAGTACGTTATCCTCACCAGCCCGGTGGGTCCCTATTACAACAAGCCCTTCCGTCTGAAAGTGGAAGGTCAGTACACCCGTACCGCGGAAGGCGGCACCGGGTATGCGAAGTGTGCCGGCAACTACGGTGGCGCTTTCTACCCTACACAGCTCGCCCGCAAAGAGGGCTTCGACCAGGTACTCTGGACCGATCACAAGGAGCACCGCTATATCGATGAGGTGGGTATGATGAACGTGATGTTCGTGCTCAACGGAAAACTGGTGACTCCAAAGTTGAACACAGCCATCCTGGATGGCATCACCCGTGACTCAATCCTCACCATTGCCCGCGAAGAAGGCATTGCCATTGAGGAGCGGAGGATTAGCATCGATGACCTCGAGGAAGGATTCCGCAACAAGACACTCACGGAGGCCTTCGGTTGCGGTACCGCTGCGGTCGTCGCTCCCATCGCTGTGATCAATATCCGTGGCATCGACTATGCATTCCCTCCAGTGGAAGCCAATAGCATCCAGCAACGGGTCAAGAAGAGACTACTCAATATTCGCACCGGTGTCGAACCGGACAAGTACAACTGGAACTACATCGTCCGGAGTTAAACCCACATGAAGGCCGTCGTATTCAAGGGCAGCGGAAAGCCGCTGGAGGTTACGGAATTACCGAAGCCGAAGCCGATAAAGGACCAGGTCCTCATCAAGCTCAAGGCTGCCGCCCTCAACCACCGCGATGTCTGGATCCAGGAAGAGCAGAGTTCCGTCAACCGAGCTGAAGGGATCATCCTCGGATCGGATGGCGTCGGTACCGTGGATGATGTCGGCGAGGACGCTGACCCCCTGCTCGTTGGCGCGGAAGTACTGATCAACCCAAGCCTGGAGTGGGGCGTCAACCCGGTGGTCCAGGGCGATGCTTTCCGCATTCTCGGTTATCCCGATCATGGCACCTTTGCCGAATACGTGGCCATCTCAAAGAAATACATCTTTGAAACGCCTGAAGGGCTCTCCACTGAAGAGTGTGCGGCAATTCCCCTATCGGGCTTAACGGCGTACCGCGCGCTTTTTTCGAAGGCCCGGCTGAGAGCAAAGGAAAAGGTGTTGATTACCGGAATCGGAAGCGGTGCTGCCTTGTGGGCGCTCACGTTCGCCGTCGCCTATGGCGCGAGGGTATATGTAACATCAAGCTCAGCCGACAAAATCAACAAGGCCGTTGCACTTGGTGCTACTGGCGGTTTCAATTACAATGATCCCAACTGGGCAGACGAAGCCATCAAAGTAACTGCCGGGGTCGACATCGTGATTGACAGCGCCGGTGGTGATGGCTTTGCGCGGCTGTTGGATCTCGCCCTTCCAGGCGGTCGCATCGTCAACTTTGGCAGGACTGCCGGCAACATAACTCAACTTTCCACACGGCAGCTGTACTGGAAACAGTTGTCCATCTTCGGCTCTACCATGGGCACCCGTGATGAATTCCTTTCATTGCTCGACTTCGTGGAGAGCCGCAAACTCAAACCCATCATCGACTCTGTGTTCCCACTTTCTCAGGTACCTGAAGCCTTCCAGCGACTCCACGCCAAAGAACACTTTGGCAAGATTGTCATCAAAATCTAATCACCCCTCGACACTAAGCACCAGGACTACGACACCACGACACTTCGACACCACGACACCACGACACTAAGAGCTATGTCCACTTTCCCAATCACCGACAAGACTGCGATTACCCGTTTGCCGAAGCGCGGCAACTACGATCGCGACACGATCTACTCCATACTGGATGAGGCGCTTTATTGCACGCTTGCCTGGGCGGATGAAGGTCAGCCCTACCAGATGCCAACCGGTTTTTGCCGTGTAGGCGACAAATTGTATTTGCATGGTTCCGTGGGAAGCCATTACATGCGGCTCCTCGCTGAAAAGAAAATCCCTGCTTGTGTGAGTGTTACACTGATGGATGGCATCGTGCTAGCCCGGTCGGCCTTTCACCATTCGGTAAACTATCGGTCGGTGGTCATTTTCGCCAAGCCAGAGCGAGTGACCGATGATGCCCTGCTCGACAAGGTGCTGGAAGTTTTCACAAACAAGATGTGCCCGGGGCGTTGGGATGATGTCCGCAAGCCGACGGCCAATGAATGGAAAGCCACCATGGTGCTTTCATTCAACATTGAGGAGGCTTCGGCGAAGATCAGAACAGGTCCCCCGAAAGATGATGAAGAAGACTACACGCTTGATGTATGGGCCGGTGTGCAGCCGTTGGCGCTTGTGCGCAAGCCAGTGCTTGCAGACCCCGATTTGAAAGCCGGTGTTCCGGTTCCTGCATATCTTTCTAGATGAATGCCCCGGGTTTAGAGAAACTTTGCCTTGCGCTCAAGGGTACGACCACCGATGTAAAGTGGGGCGCCGATCTCTGCTACTCAGTTGGCAAAAAAATGTACTGCGTAACAGGCCTTGATGGGCCGTTCAGTGCTTCGTTCAAGACGACACCGGAATTTTTTGGCGAACTCACCGAGCGTGAAGGAATTGAGCCAGCACCGTATGTAGCCAAACATCACTGGGTGCTGGTCACAAAACCCTCGGCACTCAGCGCTGCGGAATGGCGCCGGTTTGTGGAAATGTCTTATCGGCTGGTGTTGGAAAAGCTTCCTGCAAAGCTGAAGAAGTCGTTGGGCTGATCAGCGGTGCCAGGCTTCGACTGCGCTCAGCCTGACGGAGTTCCCCAATGGACTTTGGTGGGGCCAAGTCATCCTGAGCGCAGTCGAAGGATGACCCGTGGGTGAACGACGCGAAAAAATCTTATCTTTGCGCACCCTTTGTCGGATTCGGGCCAGATTTGAGGGATTTGCCCCACTGAACTTAATCCGCACCACTCGGGTTTTAGAAAGTACAGTTCACGAATAATCTTAATTCAAGCATCCATGGGCAGACCTCCGATTCTTCCGAAAAAGAAAAAAGACGGTTACTATATCGAAATCCGCAACAAGGGCGCCAAATCCGGCACCATCATCATCCGCGATAGCGAACAGGCCATGCTCCAGGCCGCCAAGCAGTACGAAACTACCAAGGATGTAATCATCCTCGGCAAACACGAAAACGGCAAGCGCGTCGTAGACGAGTCTAAAAAGAAGGTTAAGGCGTAAGAACGCTCGGTGCCTTCGAGAACCTCAGGCACCTTTGCATCTAAAAGCGCGAATTCGTCATGCTGAGCGCAGTCGAAGCATGACGACTCTCAATAGCTCTAAAAAGGCAGATCGTCCGGCGTCGCCGGCGCAGCATTGCCCCTGACAAAGGGCTCATCGCCGATGGGCTCGCGGCTGGACTGCTGTCCACCGCTGGTCTTCTCCACTTTCCAGGCCCTCGCTTCGGTGTACCACCTCCCATTGTACTCACGACTTTCAAGGTCGAGAGATACCGTGAGTTCGTCGCCAACGCCCAGGCCGAATTGGTCGATCTTGTCGCCCCAGAGGCTGAAGCAAACTTTCTTAGGGTATTGCGATTGAGTTTCCAGGATGTACTCCTGTTTCTTCCAGGGTCCTTTCTTGCCCATGCCGGTTTGCGGGGGCTGCACCTGGATTAGTTTTCCTTTCAGGTCCATACTCATGGGGCAATGATAATACTTTTAATGGAATGGTCAGTCCGGTCAACCTGTCCTACTTTCCTGATCATTTTACCGTGAGTTGCCCGTCCCCCTGAAGCCCGACGCATTAACGCAGAATCGGGGCCAGGCTATTTCTCCCGAAGCTGACGGAAGAACTGTTCAACCAGCTTTTTGCTTTCGGCCATGCGCACGCCCTTTTTCACTTCTGTGCGGGGATGAAGAAGGGGTGATTTCACCAATTGGTATCCGCGCTGCACATCGTCAGCTCCAAACACCAGCCGCTGAAGCTGGGACCAATGAAGTGCGCCTGCACACATCGGGCATGGCTCCAGGGTGACATAAAGGGTGCATTCATCCAGGTACTTGGATCCCAGGAAATTCGCAGCCGCCGTCACCGCCAGCATCTCTGCATGTGCCGTGGCATCGTTCAACTTTTCAGTTTGGTTATGAGCCCTCGCAATGATCTTCCCTCCACACACCACCACCGCTCCTACGGGAATCTCCCCGGCCTCAAAGGCCTTTTGTGCCTCTTTCAAGGCCTCTTTCATATAGTGCTCATCGTCCGGGGCTTCCAAGTTTCTAGTGTCGAAGTGTCGTGGTGTCGTGGTGCCTTGGTGCTTGGGATTTGGAGTTTTGGTGCTTGCCCCGACGTAGCGTTTCGCGTAGTCGGGGTCAGTTTACCCTCACGCGCTTCATGATCTCATGTGCCAAAGGCTGCCATTCCTGCTGCATATCCTTGGGGCAGGAGAAGGTGAAGACGATCGTGCGCTCCTTCTGGATGTGGTATTGAATGTAGGTGTACTTGAGGACCGCATCAGTCATGCCCTGCTTCCTGCGGTCGCCGCTGATTCGTGATTCAAACTCGAAGTAGATGAATTTCTTTTTCTTGATGGTTGTGACACCTTCGCCAATAAAATCTACACGGTCATACAAGTTCTGAAGTGCCGACTTGAAGAACTTCTTGGCAATCTCCACGTCGCCATCGGGCCAATTTGTGGCTGAAATGTTAATGCTAAAGTCAGCCAGGCGATCCTGGTTGGTAAATGCCCCGAGTGGCGCGCGCACCGATGGGAAACGTTGCGCCATGTCCTCCGGGGTCATGGGCAATAGTTGATCCGGGGTAGATACAGTGACACCCTCCAGCTTCGTTTTAGTCCACTTCACCGGTGCGAGCGCAGTGAGCGTAAGCAACAGTATCCAGGGGACTGATTTCAGGACGAGCGCGCGCATCATCCTTGCCGTTTATTATTATCTTGCACGCCCAAAAATAGCGAAAATCAGATGCTCCGGACCCATACATGCGGTGAATTGAGGATGACACACGTCCAACAGCAGGTAACGCTGTCGGGCTGGGTGCAACGCCTTCGCGATAAGGGAGGTTTGGTTTGGGTAGACCTCCGCGACCGCTATGGGATCACCCAGCTGCTTTTCGAGGAAGGCAAATCCAGCCCCGAAGTCTTAAACATTGTGCGGCAGTTGGGTCGTGAGTATGTAGTGCGCGCTACGGGCACTGTTATAGAGCGCCTTTCAAAAAACGACAAAATGCCGACTGGTGACGTTGAAGTACGAACCGAATCAATCGAAATCCTAAACCCGTCAAAGACTCCTCCCTTTACCATCGAAGACGATACAGATGGTGGCGACGATCTGCGGATGAAATACCGCTACCTCGACCTGCGTAGAAGCCCAGTTCGCGAGAGCCTGCAACTGCGTCACAAGATGGCCCAGCAAACCCGTGTGTACCTCGACAGCCTCAACTTTATCGAAGTTGAAACTCCCGTGCTCATCAAATCGACACCAGAAGGTGCCCGCGACTTCGTTGTACCCTCACGCATTAACCACGGTGAGTTTTATGCCCTTCCCCAGTCGCCCCAGACATTCAAACAGTTGTTGATGGTGTCGGGATTCGATCGATACTACCAGATTGTAAAGTGCTTCCGCGACGAAGACCTGCGTGCCGACCGACAGCCGGAGTTTACCCAGATCGACTGCGAGATGGCTTTCGTTACCCGCGAAGACGTCCTGGCTACTTTCGAGGGCCTTACACGTCACCTCTTCAAAGCTGTGAAAGGCATTGAATTGCCCCCGTTGCAACACATGACCTATGCCGATGCCATGGCAACGTATGGCTCCGACAAGCCGGATACTCGCTTTGGAATGACATTCAAAAACGTCACATCCCTTGTCAAAGGCAAAGGTTTCCAGGTTTTCGACAGCGCAGAGAGTGTGATAGGAATCTGTGCCACCGGCGCCGCGACTTACACCCGCAAGCAAATCGACGAACTCACAGAATACGTAAAGCGCCCGCAGGTGGGAGCCAAAGGACTCGTGTGGGTGAGATATGAAAGTTCAGGAACCCTGAAATCGAGTGTCGACAAATTTTATTCCGAAGAAGAGTTAAAGAAATGGGTTGCTGACTTCAATGCGAAGCCTGGCGATCTTATGTTCCTGATGTCTGGTCCGACAGAAACCACGCGGAAAGCGCTAAGCGAGTTGCGGTTGCTCATGGGCACGCAACTTGGTTTGCGGGACAAGACCACTTTTGCTGCGTTGTGGGTCATTGACTTCCCCCTGCTTGAATGGGATCCGGAGGCAAAGCGGTTCAACGCCATGCATCACCCGTTTACTTCGCCGAAGCGGGAAGACCTGGCGTTGCTCGACACCGATCCGGGTAAAGCCCGCGCAAACGCTTACGACCTCGTCATCAACGGAACCGAGATCGGCGGGGGGTCCATTCGTATCCACGACCGTCCGACCCAGCAGCTGATGTTTCAGAAACTTGGGTTCACAGAAGAAGAGGCCAAGAAGCAGTTCGGATTCCTCCTGGATGCATTTGAGTTCGGCGCTCCGCCGCATGGGGGCATCGCCTTCGGTTTCGACCGCCTTTGCTCACTCTTTGGTGGTGCCGACAGCATCCGCGATTTCATCGCCTTCCCGAAGAACAATGCAGGGCGTGACACGATGATTGATACGCCGTCTACTATTTCAGCTGATCAGCTTAAGGAGCTTGGGATTCGGTTGGCGGAGGGAAATAAGAAAGAGTAAAGTCGTCGCACAGCGACCGTGATGAACTCAGAAGTCGTAGAAAACCCCTTTGAAGTCTTGGTTGGAGAACAACTTAGCTCAGTAGTTTTTGTTCAAGATTACCTTCAACTAGATTTCGACGGAAGTCGACTGACTTGTTTCATCTGGCCTGAAGTCACAATTGGAGATTCGGTTTTTAGATTCGGCGATGAATCATATAGGAATCAATTGTGCAGCATAATATCAAAGGAGGTAGCTAAGACAATCCTGATCCAAGATGTCATTATTCAGATAGTATTCGATACTAGCTCCGAGATAAGGCTTTCTTTAGACCCTAAGAATCCTCAGATTTTGCATGAGATAGCAATGTTCGTGGACGAGAAAGGCAATTTGGAGCTTCTTCTGACGACCCACGGCGGTTGCAAGCCGCCCCAGGTGGTTCATGCTTCGACTGCGCTCAGCATGACCGAATCAGACAAGGTCAGCCTGAGCGCAGACGAAGGCTGGCCCACCCGAACAACTTAATCGTCTCGTTGGCGTCAAATGGTGATACCAAGCTGTTCAGAAGGCGTCGCGTGGTTGTCTGAACTTTGATTCGTTTGATTTCATTGATGAACATGATTTAATGTTAATGCCGTTTCCGGGCCAATCAGGTGAATCACAAAAATCATTCGAAAATCAAAGTTCAGACATCTACGCCAACAACTTAATCGTCTCGTTCGCATCAATGTTGATGTCATCCTCTCCTACCTGATCAAACGGATCTTCGAGGTGATCCTGGATGTTGTCCAGGCTGACAAGGATAAAGCTGTATAAGATTGGCATGACGTACTCCAGACTATGGGAGAAGTCGTGGAAGGTGCTGGCGAAGTAAGGGCCGTAGATCACCGGGAAGACATAGATAAACACCTTGCTGTAGGTGCGCAGCGTGATCGGCGTGCGGTATTGGTAGATGATCTTCAGGTTGTCGAAGGCGATCACCATTTTGCTCAGGTACTGGCTTACCCGTGAGATTTCCCCGCTTTGAACGCCGTACTGCCGCATCTCCATGGTAATTCCGGAGAGTTGGGAGAACAATTTGAAGAATTCCACTTCCTTTTCTGACCAATCGTGACGCTTTGAGGAGAGCATATCTCTTGTCCGTGACACCATCTCCGACGTAAGGTCACGCGCCCGTTGTGCAAGGTCGTTGTTTTTGTCGGTGGGCCAGTCGCGGGTGGCGTAGTAGACTGCAATGGCATGCCCGCGGAAGTCGGCCCACCGCTGCAAGGCCGTCTCACGACGGGTGTACGCCGAGCCGATGGAAAACACCACGGGGAAGACGATCGCCACACCAACCAGCATGTCGGGAAACTTGGCTGTGAGACCAAAGGTGAAGCAGAGGTAGGTGCAAAGCACTGACAGCCCGGTCAGGATGAAGGTCTTGTAGTTGATGATAAGCCAAAGGCTGCGGAGCATTTTATTCATGGTGGCGGGTTTGCAGGACGAAGTTTGGAAATCGGCGGGTATTAACAAATTGTTAAGAGCGATTTCGCAAGAGTTTGAGGTGCATATCAGCACCTTGAACAGTTCGTGCCACCGATCGTGCCGATTGCCATCGGAGGGCTTGTTCTTTTTTGGCTTGATCCAAAAAAGAACCAAAAAAAATCAAGAAAAAAATATGCTTCCTCGCACATGCCCGCGCACGCCCCGCATTTTTTTCGGGCCACCGCGCGCCTCCTTCGTAAACCTAGGCGGCTCGGCTTGACAGTGTATTAGACTCTGTCAATTCTCCATTTGATTAGCCCCGAAGCGGGGTCTCAAAATTCGAAGGGTCTGCGCGGGGGTGTCCACGAACGGCGCGGCGCAAGCCGGAGGTTTGTGCGGTGGCAAGGCGGTTAGCAGCGCGGAGGCGCGCAGCGTTCGTGGTGCCCTTTTCTTTTGGTTACTTTTCTTTTTGGGCAAGCAAAAGAAAAGTGACAAACGTTCAAAGTGGGACTAAGTGCTTGGATGGAGGGGCCAAGTCGGAACTGTCTATAGAGCACTAAAGGTTCCGCTTCACTACTGTAGCAGAAGCTTGCGCGACTGGGAAAACGACCAGATCGCCAACGACTACATGCGGTGGTCGAGTGAGGACAAAGAGGATGAGGTCGGCAATGTCGGCAGCACGGAGCGGTTCCAATCCCTGGTAGGGTTGCACAGCCCGAGCTGAGTCACCCTTGAAGCGCACTTGCGAGAACTCCGTCTCCACGAGTCCAGGATTAATCTGCGACACCTTGATTCCTGCAGCATTCAGGTCGATTCGCATCCCGCGACTCAACGCATCGACGGCAAACTTGCTGGCGCAGTACACATTGCCGTTGGCATAGACCTCTTTCCCGGCAATGGACCCGATGTTGATCACGTGACCCGACTTTCTTTCCACCATGCCCGGCAGAACGGCACGTGACACATAGAGCAGGCCCTTCACATTACCGTCGATCATGGCATCCCAGTCGTCGAGGTTCCCGGATTGAATGGGGTCGAGACCATGTGCGCCACCGGCATTGTTGATCAACACATCGATCGCCTTCCATTCGGGCGGGAGTGATTCAAAGGCATCGCTCACCTGGCGGCGGTCCCTTACATCGAAACTGAGCGTCTGCACCTCGGTCAGCTTTGATAATTGTGAGCTGAGCGCTTTCAGGCGATCCTTACGGCGGCCGCAGAGAATGAGTTTGAACTGGTTGGCGGCTAGCAGGCGGGCTGTGGCTTCACCGATTCCGGCGGTGGAGCCGGTGATCATCGCAAGTCGTTGGGACGGCATTACTGGAAGATGAAATAGACGGAGATCGTGTTAGTGTTGATGTGCTTCAGCGGCTGGCTGTAAATGCTGGATTGGGAACCCAACATGTTCACAAGGCCATGGGAAAAGCGAATTTCGTTGGAGAGTTTGAACAGCGGAAAATAAAAATCAAACCCTAAGCCGGCGTCGATGGTCAGGTTAAACTGGTTGATGTCGATAGTCTCCGCCGTCGTTTCCACATCGTTCTTTCCTGATGCTTCGATCCCTGGCGTAAATCCACCTACCATGTACATGCGCACATTTCCCCGGCGCATTGATTTGTATTTAAGCATGATGGGTAATTCTACAATCGTCGTCTCTATTCCCTGCTGTCGTGTGGTATTGTCGGTGAGGTAATATGTCAGTTTGTGGGTGTAAAAACCGGCCTTCGGGAGAATTCGCAAGTCCAGAAATTCGTGCAGGCGGTAGTTTACGAGGAAGCCAAGGGAAAAGCCGCTGGTAAAGCTGCCCTGAACCGAGTGCACCGTGTCAAAACTCTGTGTGACAAAGTTATCGTTGTACTTTACCTGGAAGGCGGAGGTGTGCAGGCCAATGAGGAACCCATACGAAATCTTTCTTCGGTCGAACTCCGGGTTGTTGCGCGGCGCCCACTTGAAGTGTTGGGCGCTTGCATCCACTGCAACCAATGCAGTGATTACTTGGAGCCCCAGTAGAGTGAACTTATGCCGAAAGTAAGCGGAGTGCATTGCGGATTCTTGTATCCCGAGGTTGTGAGTACGTCGAGGAATTTCTGTCCGTCCGGAAAGGCCTTTACAGATTCCGGGAGGTAGCGATATGCTGAGGAATCCCGTGAAATCCAGCGGCCAAGCAGGGGCAAGATGGCTGTAAAATAGACGTTGTACAACTGCTTCATCGGGAATTTTGAAGGCTTGGAGAATTCGAGGATTACCACTTGGCCTCCGGGCTTCACCACCCGGTGCATCTCCCGTAAACCGGCCACCAGGTTCTCAAAGTTTCGTACCCCAAAAGCAACGATCACAGCATCAAAAATATTATCCTCGAAGGGCAGATTCTCCGAGTCACCAAACTTCAACTCTATGCGGTCGTCCAATTTTCGCTCCCGCAACTTGCGCTGTCCCACGTCCAGCATACCTTCGGCTATGTCGACACCCACTACCCGGACAGGGTTGAGCCGCAAGGCCTCGATGGCGAAGTCGCCGGTGCCCGTGGCCACATCCAGAATCATCTTTGGTTGACTCTCACGCAAGAGGCCAATCGCCTTCCTTCTCCAGGCCCTGTCGATCCCCATGCTGAGGAAATGATTGAGAAAGTCGTAATGCCCGCTGATGTTGTTGAACATGCGGGCCACCTGCTCTTTCTTGGCGCCGGGATCCTGCCGATAGGGAACGACGCTGCTCATTTTGGATTCGTCGACATTTGCGCACGAGTTACAACTTTTTAAAACGATTTGCGCGGCACCCGCTCGCTTATCGGTACTTTTGCACCCCATGGACATTCAACACGCCGAGTTTGTGACCAGCAATGTCAATCCGTCGGCATGCCCGCCGCCAGACAAGCCGGAGTTCGCCTTCATCGGCCGCTCGAATGTGGGAAAGTCGTCTCTGATCAATATGCTCGTAAACCGCCGTCAGCTGGCAAAAACTTCCTCGACTCCGGGAAAAACACAGTTGATCAATCACTTTATCATCAACAAGAAATGGTACTTGGTAGACCTGCCCGGCTATGGTTATGCGAGCACGAGCAAGAGTGTGAGCCGTGGCTGGGGTCCGATGATCGAAACCTATCTTTCCAAACGTACCAACCTGGTCACCACTTTTGTGCTTATTGATGCGAGGCTTGAACCACAGCCCATTGACGCGAGATTCATCCAATGGATGGGTACTTCAGGCATTCCCTTTTCCATCGTTTTTACGAAGGCCGACAAGATCTCCAGAAAGCAGGCAGAGGTGACACAGGCCATGTGGGCAAAAAAACTCAGCGACGATTGGGAGGAGCTCCCGCCCACCTTCTTGACCTCTGCGGAAGATCGCCGGGGCAGGGAGGAACTCCTTGCTTACATCCACTCCATGCTGAAGAACAATTAATTGCTACTTTTGCGCCCCAACAATCCTCAAGTATGGAATTGAATGAACTCGCCAGTGTTTCTGGCAAAGGTGGCCTCTATCGCGTGCTGAAGCCGGGCAAGACGGGGATGATCCTCGAGTCGCTCGACGAAGCAAAGACCCGCCTCGTTGCCAATCCTCACCTTAAGCTCTCCCTGTTGGACGAAATCTCAATCTATACGCATACAAAAGAGGGCACTGCACCATTGGGTGATGTGTTGCGGAAAATTGCAAAAGAGTTCGCCGCTGACCTCGGCGTGGACGCGAACTCTGATCCGGCTGAACTTCGCGCGTTCATGAAGTCCATTCTTCCCGAATACGACGAAGAACGCGTGTACGTTTCCGACATCAAGAAATTGATTCGCTGGTACGGCCTCATCCGGCAGCTCGCGCCCGAAATCCTCACAGCAACTCCTGCCAAGAAGGGGGCATAATTAGAGGAAGGATCCCGCCTTCTCTACCATCTTCTTCGAGCCGACGTAAAAAGGAACGCGCTGATGCAGCGCTGTGGGCGTAATATCCATGATCCGCATTTTCCCGTCGGTGGCCGCTCCCCCGGCCTGCTCTGCAATAAATGCCAGTGCGTTGCACTCGTACATCAGGCGCAGCTTCCCATTCTTGTCCTTGGCGGTGGCAGGATACATATAGATTCCGCCTTTTAACATGTTCCTGTGAAAATCAGCGACGAGCGAACCGATATAGCGGGCGGTGAAGGCTTTCTCCTTGCAGAAGTTCAGGTACCGGGTTACGCCTGGTGCAAAGCTGAGCGACTGGCCTTCGTTGATTGAGAAGATCTGACCATCGTCTGGCATTTTCAAGTCGAGATGGCTGAGAAAATACTCACCAAGACTTGGCTCATACGTGAATCCGTTAACACCGTGCCCTGTGGTGTAGACCAGCATGGTGGAAGAGCCATACAGTATGTAGCCGGCTGCCACCTGTTCCGTTCCCTTTTGGAGGATGTCTTCCATCTGAATGGGTTTCCCCACCGGGCTTCTCCGGCGATAGATGGAGAAAATCGTGCCGATGGACACGTTCACATCGATGTTTGAAGAGCCGTCCAACGGGTCTATGGCGATTACGTACTTGCCATCGTTGTTCAAGTCCACATAAGATTCGGTTTCCTCGGAGATCAGGGCACAGACTTCGCCGCCCTTTGTCAAGGCCCGGGTAAAGCGGATGTTGGCCAGGACGTCCAGCTTCTGCTGATTTTCGCCCGTGGAGTTCTGCGAGCCCATAGCCCCCATGATGTCGATCAGCCCTGCCTTGTTCACTTCCCGGTTCACCACCTTGGAAGCAAGCGCTATGTCGCGCAGCAGCTGCGACAATTCCCCGCTGGCATATTGAAACTGCTCCTGTTTGTTTTTAATGAAGCGGTCGAGGGCGATGCCGATGGAATTGGCAATCCGGGATTCTTCCATATTTTTAAAGTAATTCGCGGGGGTTACCGTCTAAAGATACACCTGAGATTACCCATACGCCAACCCGGTGCAAATGAAATATGAATGCCAGGTGTTCAAGTTTGGAGGCGCATCCGTCAGGAATGCTGCCGCTATCCGTAATGTAGCCACCATCGTTGAGCCTTTCCGGGGGAAACGGCTGGTCATTATCGTCTCTGCCATGGGCAAGACCACTAATGCGCTGGAGCGGGTGGTGTCTGGGTTCCTCAATGGCAGTGGGTATGATGCAGAAATTCGTTCCCTCCGCGAGATCCATGACACGGTCCTTACTGAATTGTTTCCGAAGGGCCATCCTGTTCATGAGGAAGTAGCGAGAGAGTTCGAGAGCCTCGTGAAACTGTTGAAGAAATCTGAACCAGCTCGCCCTGAGCATGTCGAACGGGTCGAATGGGACCAATTGTATGACCAGGTCGTGTCTATCGGCGAGATCGTTTCCACCCGCATCCTCGCCGCTTACCTTTATAAAGCTGGACTGCCCGTACGTTGGATCGATGCACGAGAGTATATTCAAACCGACAGCACCTGGCGGGAAGGTCGTGTAGACTGGGACGCAACGGAGAAAAAGATTCGCGAACTGGGGTCGTTCCTCGACAAAGAAATTCTCCTTACTCAAGGCTTCATCGGGCGCGATCCGCAAGGTCTCACAACGACCCTGGGAAGAGAGGGCTCTGACTATACGGCTGCCATATTCGGTTCGTGCCTTCGTGCCGAATCGGTCACGATATGGAAGGACGTGCCCGGCGTAATGAACGCCGACCCAAAAAGGATCCCTGACGCAAAGACATTTACCGAGCTGCCATTCCGCGAAGCCGCAGAAATGACGTACTACGGTGCCTCCGTTATTCACCCGAAAACCATCAAACCCCTGGCCAACCGGGGAATCCCGCTCCTGGTTCGGAGTTTCGACAACCCGGCACTGGCAGGCACGCGGATCCACGAAACACAAATCGACAAACTTCCACCGTTGATTGTATTCAAGGAGAATCAATGCCTGATCAGCTGCGCAGTGACCGACTATACCTTTATCGACGAGCAGCAGCTCAGTCTCATCTTCACTGCGGTTGCGAATCAAAACCTGAAGATCAACGTGATGCAGAACTCGGCCATCTCGTTTTCATTCTGCGTCGATTACCGGGAAGACAAGGTGCTCAGCCTCATCGAAGCGCTTTCTGACCAATTCAAGGTGTACTATAACACCGGGCTGACATTGATCACCGTGAAAAATTATGATGAGGCCACCTCTGCGACATACCGCAACCAACCGGGAATCATCCTTGAACAGGGGTCGCGGTCTACCTTGCAAGTATTAGTGAAGAGATAGACCTCACCCCTAGGCGAGGGAGAAGCGTGGTTCACCTTGTTGGTGTTTGCGTTGGAAGTAGGGGGCGACACCAACAACTGGGACACCGGGAACGGTCTTTAAGCACCATTCTGCTCAATGTCCCTGAGCAGTCCCTCCACGCACCGATCCAACATTTCAAACACCTCCTGGAAATCCTTTTCGCCTCCGTAGTAAGGATCGGGCACGTCCCCTTCCCCGCTTGGATCAAAGGTTCTCATAAGCATGACTTTGTGGTGGTGTTCAGGATCCGCAACGGCCAGGCAGTTACGGAGGTTGCTGCGGTCCATGACCAGGATCCGGTCAAAGCTGGAAAAGTCAGAACGCGCCAATTGCCGCGCAACGTGCTGCACCTCAACGCCGTTCTTGATTGCGTTGCTGAGCGTTCGGCGGTCCGGCCCGTCGCCAAGGTTGTAATTACTCGTTCCGCAGGAGTCCGCCTCGAAACGCAACCCCCGGTTACGTGCCTTGTGAAGAAAGATGGACTCGGCCAGAGGAGATCGGCAAATGTTGCCAAGACAAACAAAGAGGACGCGCATAGAAAAAGTTCATCCAAAATACACAAGCCAAAGCGCACGGGCCACACGGCCCGGCGAATTTTGTCTTAGATTTACCGAGCTAAAAATCAAACCATGGAATTGATCAAAGTGAATCCACAGGTAGCGCCGATGATCGCGCTCATCGAACTCAACCGGCCGAAGGAACTCAACGCCCTGAATCCGCAACTGATGCAAGAAGTGCGAGATGCGCTGCAAGAATTGGATCGCAACGACCAGGTGAGGGTGGTGATCATCACCGGCAACGAGCAGGCATTTGCCGCCGGCGCCGACATCAAGCAGATGGCCGACAAGAGCGCCATCGACATGCTGATGCTTGATCAGTTCAGCACCTGGGATCAAATTCGCAAAACAAAGAAGCCAATCATAGCTGCCGTTTCCGGCTTTGCCCTGGGCGGCGGCTGTGAGTTCGCCATGACCTGCGATATGATCATCGCATCCGAGACGGCGAAGTTCGGGCAACCGGAGATCAAGTTGGGCACTATGCCGGGGGCGGGCGGTACGCAGCGCCTAACCAAGGCTGTTGGAAAAGCAAAAGCCATGGAACTCATTCTCACCGGTCGATTTCTCTCAGCCCAGGAAGCCCTCCACTACGGGCTGGTGACGAAGGTGGTGCCGGCGGAGTTTTACCTCCAGGAAGCTATCAGTTTGGCAAAGGAAATCGCCTCCATGTCACCCGTGGCAGTACAATTGGCTAAGGAAGCCGTGAACAGGTCGTACGAGACACTCTTGGACGAAGGATTGATGTACGAACGAAAGAACTTCTACCTGACTTTTGCCAGCATGGATCAGAAGGAAGGTATGGCGGCCTTTATTGAAAAAAGAAAGCCCTCATTCACTGGGAAGTGAGGAGGGCTCTCAGGTGTCGTGGTGTCGTGGTGCCGTGGTGTCGTGGTGCCGTGGTGTCGTGGTGCCGCGGTGCCGTGGTTGAATTCAAGAGTCGTGGACTCAGCTACTACGGCACTAACAAACTACGACACCAAGACACTAAGACACTACGACACTTATCTCACGCTGATTCCGAATCCGAATGTGATCGTGTTGTAACGCTGGAAAGTGTAGTCCCCATGGAAGGTGAACACTGCCAACTTTAGGCGCAGTCCGGCGGTGGCGCGCGGGCCGCTCACACTGGACGAAATGTTTACCGGGTCGGTCATGGTGGCGGCTGCCGGTGGCGGTGAGCCGGTGTCATAGGTACCTACCGCCTTAAATGAACCGCTCGAGAAATTGTAACCCAGCGAGCCATACACGGTGAGGACAGAAAACTTCTTCCCGATGATTCCCTGGATCGTGGTGGCCGAGAAATCCGCCTTTCCCTTTTGGTCAGGGTGAGCGACTTCATCAAATGCAACTTCTGTATTGAAAGTGGTGTACCCGAACAGCGCCGACAAGTCAAACGGAAGTTCCTTTAGCCCGGGAATATGTTGCTTGATGTCGTGCTGTATGGCAAACCCGAAGAGACTGATCTTCGTGCCGCCGGAGGGATTGAGCGAACCGTACCGAAGCTTTACATCGGTATTCCAGGGTATCCCAATTCCCAGGTTTACCATGGGCAGCGGAAGGCCGCCGAGTGGTACTTCATTTTCAAGATCAACACCAGGAGGGCCTTGGAAGGTGGTGCCATTGGGGACGCCGGCCGTTAAGTATTCATACGTTGGCGTAGCATCCGGACCGATAAAGGTCGGCACATTCCCATCGATAGGTGATTGGAGCCGGATCGTTGAAAGCTTGGTGTTGTCAACGTTGAAGAGGCGATCCTCAGAAGGGAATTGAATCGAACTCACGGAAATCGTCAGGTCGAAGCCGAACTTCTTGTGGTTGGCAGCTGTGTTGTACCAGCCCTGGTTCAGGCCGCTTCCGATGGCGTTGAGTACCGGTTCAAGGTATCCCTGCGCCAGGTAGTTGGCGTCTGCCTGGCTGCCCTTCAGCAGAGCATCCAGGTCGCCCTGGCCGAAGCTCGTGCCCCAGGTCAAGAGCGCAACAAAACAAAGGAGTAGTTTTCGTTTCATGCAGGTCATGGGTTAGGTGGTCTATCCCACGCAAGATAGAATTTTTTAGTATCCAAGCTAACCCCGAACAGACTAGCGAACCGTGAATCCAAGCCCGAGGCTCAGGAGTCCTGCACTTTTGAAGAATGTGTAGTCAGAATTGAGAAACAACGGACCAAACTTGAACCGGATCCCCCCGGTAAACCGGAAGCCATTGTTGCTAAAGTCTTTCTTATAAGGGTTCGCGAGTTGAACCGGCGACAGAAGCGGTATAGGACCACCAAGGGTATACGCATCATCGACATAATAATCTCCCTTGATCGAATAGGTGGTCGAAGACGAATTGTAGCCGATACCGCCGTAAAAGGTCAGCACGGGAATCTGCTTGCTGATCAGTACCTGGGCATTAAAGGCCGTGGTCTCCGCGACACCCGACTGGCCTGTGGAGACACCACTGCTCGAGGATGTGTTGTAAAGTCCGCTCATATCTGTGGTCACCGTCATGTTGGAGTAGGCAAGCAGGAGCGAAAGACTAAAAGGCAACTCTTTCATTCCTGGGATGTGCTGCTTGATGTCGTGCATGGCGCCCACGCCCCAAGCCTTCACCTCGGTTCCACTGATGGAGACCGCCGGGGTAAAACGGAAGCGAAGGTCCGTATTGGCAAATAATCCCAGTCCTGCCTGTATGGTAGGAACGGCCATCGAGCCGATGGGCATATCTGCTGATAGATTCCCTCCCGAAGGGCCGTTGAACCCGCCGATGTTCGCTTCACCGCCGTCGTAGGTAAATACCGGGGCGTCGTCACCCGGTCCGTACGCGGTCGGCATTGGCTGCTGTCCAGTCACCGTTCCTGTGTAGGTAATACCGCTCAACCTTGAGTTGTCGACGTTGAAGAACTTGCTTTGACCCTCAATGAAAATCGTGCTTAGGTTGACACTAAGGTCGAAACCGAAACGCTTGTGGTTCTCGGCCGTGTTGTACCAGCCGCTGTTAATCAGGCCACCAAGGTCTTCCGCAAGATGAGTCGTGTACCCAGTGACGAGGTAATCCAGATTGGCCGATCCTCCGGTGCCCACGGCGGCAGCAGGGAAGAATCGTGCGAGTTCTTTTGGCTGGGCAATCGCAGAGGAGGTCACCAACAGCGATCCCAGCATGAGGATTAAGGCTGTAACTCTCATGGTGGTCTTTTTTTTAATAAATATACTTATTCCCGGTCAGTGGTGACCCTCAAAGCCTCCGAATCAGGGGTATCTCCTATCTTTCAGGGCCTTTCATGACGCCATTTTTGTATTCCGCGGGCATTGCTTTCCTCAGGTTCGCCTACGGGGCCGCCTCAGTCTTTAGCAACAAGGCGCGGGCATTCCGGCAAGGCCGCATCCAGCAAGCCCCGCAATGGTGCGAGTCGTTTCGCGAAAATCGCGACGAGCCGCTTGTCTGGATTCATTGTGCTTCACTGGGTGAGTTTGAACAGGGCCGACCTGTCATCGAAGCGCTGAAAGCCTGGCGCCCGAATCTCAATATCCTCCTGACCTTCTTCTCACCGTCTGGTTATGAGGTGCGAAAGAATTATCCACTGGCTACAAAAGTGCTCTACCTCCCATGGGACACACCCGCTAACGCTGCGATGGCGATAAACTGCGTGCGCCCGTCGCTGGTCATTTTTGTCAAGTACGAATTCTGGTATCACTATAGCAATGCAATCAGGAAGGCAAACATCCCACTCGTTTCGATTTCAGCCATCTTCCGACCCGACCATGTCTATTTCAAACCCCGCAACGCTTTCTTCCGTGGAATTTTAGAAAACTTCACCCGGTTCTTCGTGCAGAATGATGAGTCCGTTCGGCTATTACAATCCATTGGCATTACCCAGGTGTCCCTCGCCGGCGACACACGGTTTGATCGGGTCGGCGCACTTGCAGATCGCGCCGAAGAAAATCTCATTGCCCGATCGTTCAAGGGATCCCGAAAAGTAATCGTCGTGGGCAGCGCCTGGCCTCTCGACATGGAAGTGCTCATTCCATTTCTCAACGATCGGTTGCCCGAGTTGAGGGTAATTATTGCTCCGCATGAGCCGACCGAGACCTTCCTCCGCTCGCTGGAAAAATCTTTGAAGGGCAAATGTGCGCGGTATACAAAGACCACCGAGTTGGAGGTATCCGGTGCGGATGTACTTCTCGTGGATACCATCGGATTGCTAAACCAACTCTATCGCTACGGCGACTATGCATTCGTGGGCGGTGGTTTCAAGGAAGGTCTGCACAATACGCTCGAGGCAGCTTGTTATGGTGTTCCCGTTTTTTTTGGCAGCCGTGCCCGGTATGATAAATTCCAGGAAGCAGTCGATCTCGTGCGACTAGGTGGTGCATTTGCTATTGCAAACACAAGCGAACTGGTAAGTTCTTTTGAGGCGCTTGGTCGCGGAGACGCGCTGCAACGAGCCGGAGAAGCGGCGCGATCATACGTTCATCAACACCGGGGAGCAACGGCTGCGATTGTTTCATATTGCAAAACCATCATTGAGGCATGGAAGGGCGCGTGATGAGATCAACGGGCTCGTGGTACGAGGTGCTCGGGGAAGACGGCACCGTGTACCGCTGCCGCCTACAGGGCAAACTCCGGCTGGAAGAAACCAAGGAATCAAATCCAGTAACCGTCGGCGACATCGTCGAGTTGATTTTGGATCAACAGGATGCCTCCATCTCTGAGGTCAAACCCCGCGATAACCACATGGTTCGGCAGTCGGTGAAAAAAACCGCGCACCAGAGCGTGCTCGCGGCAAACATCGACCAGGCGATGATCATTGTCACCTTACGACATCCCCGCACCTCCTTGGGTTTCATCGACCGGTTCTTGGTAAGTGCGGAGGCATTCAGAATTCCCCAGGTGATCGTGTTCAACAAGAAAGACCTTCTCACGGAAGAAGAATCGCGCGAAGTGGATCGTTTGCAAAACTTGTACGGAGCCGTGGGCGTCTCCACAGAATTGGTCTCAGCCCTCAACGACGAGAACCTCCAGGGAGTACGGGAATTGCTAGGCAATAAGACGACCCTGGTGGCAGGGCATTCCGGTGTTGGCAAGTCAACCCTGCTGAATCACCTCTACCCTCATCTTCGGCTTGGCGTGCATGAGATATCGGGCGCCACAGAAAAAGGGATGCACACCACGACTTTTGCGGAAATGTTCATGATCGATGCAAAGACTTTTGTGATTGATACCCCGGGGGTGAAAGAGTGGGGCCTCGCCGATATGAACCCGCAGGAAATCTCTGACTACTTTCCGGAGATGCGCGACCTCCGCTTGAATTGTAAATTCGGATCACGCTGTGTCCACCTGGAGGAACCATCCTGTGCCATCCTCCAGGCCGTTGAAGACGGGAGGATTGATCCGTCACGCTACAACAGCTATGTCAACATGGCTACAGGAAAGGACAACCGGAAGTAACTAGTTGATGGATGTCCGAAACTTCAAGTAAGACAAGGCAAGTCCAAATTCGCCGTGAACCAGCGCTCTTCTAAACTCGTAAGTCGCGCGACGGCGAACCGCGTCCAAATCCTCAGAACTCCGGCAAAGCGCAAGCGCCTTTTTGCAGACCTCAAAAGTTGATTTCGATTGTACGCTGTTAATTGCAAACTGTCTTTTACCCAGTGAATTTCGAAGAACACGACGCTTCACGAGCGCTTCGGGGAGGTAGGCAAATTGTGCAACTCGTGACGCCCTAACCCAAAGGTCAAAGTCCTCGTATGCCAGGGTCTCGTCGTAGCCACCCAGCTCGAGCAGCAATGATCGTCGCATCATCATCGTAGGACTGTTGATGAAGTAACGTGAAACCACGTCCCTGAAGACCCAGCCTTGCGGAATGGATGCATGCGGGAAACGGTCGGAGTGATACCCTAGACGGGTACCACTCTCGTCAATCAACTCAGCATCCGAGAACTGGATACCAGTTTCCGGGCGAGCTTCCATCAACTCAACGCCTCTTGCAATTCGGTGTGGCAACAGAACATCATCGCCAGCAAGGTCAATCACATAGTCACCGGTGGCTTTCTTAAACCCCTCATTGAAGGCCCTACAATTACCAAGGTTAGCCGGAAGTGGAAGAAAGGTGGCGCCCGCGTTTTCCCTCATCCACTGCTGGATGATTGCGACACTCTCATCCGTGCTCGCATCGTCTACGATAATCAATTCAGTCGATGGGTGAGTCTGGTTCCTTACAGAATCGAGGGCCTCCGCAACGAAGGGAGCATGGTTGTAGCAAAGGCAGATAACCGTGACCCGCGGTGTCATCCGGGCAATTGCTTTTCAAAACTCAATTTGATGGAAGGGATGGCGCCGAGGCGGAGCTTGAACTCCAGCAAACTAAAGTTCGGCTGTCCGTGAAGGGCCGAAGTACCGAGGTCAAGAAGCGAAATATGCTGTCGCTCGCAATATTTGTATAGTCCTGCCAGCAAGGTGACCATGGGACTCAGCGAGTCATGCTTCTTCAGGTGGCCGGAATAGAAATTATACAGGATGTGCCGGTTGACCCTGATCGCAATAGAGGCTGCAATCATCTCACGATTGAGAAAGGCTCCCGAGAATACGAAATCGCTCTTGAATTCTTTTACCGTTTGTTCCAATTCCATCAGCGACATACTCAAGGTGTGACTTCTTTGCTCACGGCATTTCAGGATCAATGCATACACGTCCGCCAGATCGTGTGAGTTTAGTAGTTTGAATGTGACGCCTTTCGTCTTAGCCTGCTTCAGTTTGCGTTTTTCCCACGTTTCAATTTTTTCATCGAAAGTGAGCTTGTCGATGCGGATACCCGAGCTCAGTTCTGCATTGGAGATGCGGTACCCCTGGTTGAGGAGGATGGTATGCAGCAAGTCCCCGGCCGGGCGGTAGGCATTGGGCGGTTCGGTGAGCGTGATGAGCGAGATGCCTTGCTTTTGAAGCTGTCGCTCCACCTGGTGGACAAAACCATACAATGTTTGCGGGGCAAGGTGATCGGAGAACAAGAAGGAACCGAACGGTGCCCGCAAGGGAGACCGGGCCACGTGGTCGCTCAAGTGGAAGGCCACTTGCGCCATGATCTTCTGGTTTGCCTTTCGCAGCAGGTAAAAGTGCGTCCAATCGGGCGACTGCAATGCCAGATGGCGAGGTTGGCCGAAAAGGAAAAAGTCAAAGTCAGCGGAATAGCCCGCAGGCAGTTCACTGACGACGCTGTATCCGCTCTCCAATTAGTAAGGAATTCCGATTTTCTTGTACACGAAGTGCATGAGCCACGCTGGGCCAATAAGCAAGAATTGCAAGTCCTTCAAGAAGGAAGGCTTCTTTCCTTCAATTTTGTGGCCATAGAACTGTCCAATCCAGGCCAGGACAAAGATCCCGATCGATACCATCCACAGCGAAAAGCCCAGCTCGCCAATCATGTTAGCCAAATAGAGGCAGAGGGCGCCGAAGAGCATCATCCCAACCGAGAGTGGAATGGATAGGGTGATGTAGTACCCGAGTGCTGCTACAAGGAAAACGGTAGCCCAATTTGCATACGGGTTTGCCCCGAGCAATGACTGGACAAACCCTGACGGTATGGATGCGATCAGCCCGACGACACTGAAGAATATTAACGGCACACAAATCCAGTGAATGGTTTTGTTAGTCACATTCTGGTGACTCTCGCCATATTCCGACAGGAGTAGATCGATCTTGCGCACTGTAATAACTTTAATAGTGGTGATTCGAAAGTTACCTCAAATCCCATCAATCCTCAAGCCTTCGTTCGCACGGCTGACCAGTTCTTCACTTGCCAAAAAACCTTGCCCGTAGTCAGGTGGTTGCCCTTTTCATCGTGGACTTTTATAATGCAGGGGACAACCACTGCTTCCGATGACTGAAGCGGGCGGGTAATGGCTTCGGCGAGCCAATCGTCAGGAGCGTGAAATTCTGCAAACGCATCCATTTTTCCCTGGAAGTGATAGTCCATCTCCAGGCGCTGCATAATGAGGCGGTATTTGCCCGCGTCAAGGCGCGAAAGGAGGAGGAAGCCCGTTGCAAACTCCGAAACAGTAGCCAGCGCACAGGCGTGCAGGCCTCGGATGTGGTTCATGTTGCTCTTGCGATAGGGCAATCTCACCTTAAGGTGGTGATCGGTAAACTCACGTATTTCAAACCGATGCGGACGGTTAAATGGCACCATGCTTGGGTGAGCCTGGTTAAGTAGCCACATCCAAAAGGCGGAGTGTTTGGCTTTTTCAATTATCTTCGTCCGCATAGCAATGGGTTAGGTTGAATCCTGTTGACGCTTGTGTGAAGTTAGTCTGAACCGTCGAACATTCTCAATTCAACCAGGGTAAGATGAAGTGAGCATGAGTGTGCAGGGGTATGAAAAGAACATCAGTACGGAGGAGTTGAACCAACTCCCCCTGGGAGCCTACGAGGGGGAAGTGGTTGTCGTTTCGACCCCGGACAAAGTTCACCAGGCGCTGCGAGAAATCCGCGCTTTCGATTGTGTGGGCTTCGACACAGAAACCAAGCCTGTTTTCGTCCGCGGTCAAACAAACAAGGTGGCAATACTACAGCTTGCCACCCCAGAGAAAGTTTATCTTTTTCGATTGATCTCCACGGGGATTAGTTCGGAGTTGAAAGAATTCTTCGAGAATGAAAAAATCCTGAAAGTGGGGGTCGCCATACGCGACGATATCAAGGCCCTGCAGCGGATGCACAAGTTTCACCCGCAGGGATTTGTCGAATTGACAACTCTTACCAAGGCAGCCGGATTTGAAGTGGAGGGCGTTAAGAAGCTCACTGCGTTGATCCTCGGATTCCGAATCTCCAAGAGCGCACAGACCAGCAATTGGGAAGCTCCGCGGTTGGACGACAAACAAATCACGTACGCGGCCACCGACGCATGGGTCTGCCTTCGCATGTACGAGGCCATCCGGGTTCCCCTTTCGTGGGGCGAGACTCCTTAAGATTGTTTCGGAGGGGCAGATGCCAAATTTGCCTTTAGCGTTCGCCGCGCGAGAACAGCGCTGATTAGCGTCAACAAAGCTCCCAACAGCATGGCTGCACCCGGGAAGTAGATATCGCCGCCGGGTTTGGTGAAGAAAGCAAAAAGGTTGTTCATCAGCGGCGGTCCGAAAATCGACGTCAGGCTCATCAACGAGGTGAATCCACCCTGGAGCTCACCCTGTGCGTTGGGCGGTACCACGCCCGACATCACCCCCTGCATGGCGGGACCGGCAATTCCGCCCAAGCAGTATACCAGCGTGAACGCATACATCATCCAGCCTTGTGTTGAAAAGGCGAAGAGTAGAAAACCGATCGCATAGAAGGCAAGTCCAAAGTAAACGCTTCTAACCTGGCCTAGCGCGGGGATGATCTTCCGGATCAGCACCCCCTGCACGAGGGCGAAGGCGAACCCGATCACGGCCAATGACACCCCGATGTTGCCGGGGGTCCAGTGAAACTTCTCCATCGTATAGTACGACCAGTTGCTTTGCACCGCGTGAGCGGAAACGTACACAAATGTGAGCGCCACGAGCAAGCCTGCGATCACCGGGTACTTCCAGAGGCTCTTCAAGGTGCCAAGCGGGTTAGCACGCTTCCATTCGAAGGACCGCCGGTTTTCCGGTTTAAGTGATTCGGGAAGAATGAAGTAGCCATAGAGCCAGTTGATCGCGGTGAGTCCGCCAGCTACCATGAACGGCACACGCTCACCGTAGTCACCCAGCAATCCGCCAATGGAAGGTCCAATAATGAATCCAAGTCCGAAGGCCGCACCCATAATGCCAAAATTCTGCGCCCGGTTTTCCGCTGTGCTGATGTCGGCGATATAAGCACCTGCCGTGGTGAAGCTTGCACCCAAAATGCCCGCAATGATGCGGCCTACGAAAAGCCACCAAATGGTGGGCGCAAAAACCAGGAAGAGATAATCCATGGCAAATCCGAACAGGGACCCGAGCAGTACCGGGCGGCGACCAACGCGGTCGCTGATACCGCCGACGATGGGTGCGCAGAAGAACTGCATAACCGCGTAGGAGGTAATAAGCCATCCACCATACGTGGCAGCCAGGCTCAGCGAAGATCCCTCAGGGAGAAGGGAAAGAACCAGTCGGGGCATCACGGGGATAATGATCCCGAACCCGGTGACGTCGATCAAGAGCGTGATGAAGATGAAGAAAACTGCCGGGTTGCGCTTGGCCATCCCACAAAGTAAAGAAAAGGCAGGCCAACTGCATTGAAATGGCACCCTCAACGCTAACCCGTGGAACCGCCAGTTGGGGTGAAGCGTCAAAGAAAGGACCTGAGTCAAGCAACCTTTGAAGCAGCAAACCGTCCTTATCCCGTAAACCCATCGTCTCATGAAAAAGCTAGCATTAGGCATCGCCCTGGTGGCCCTTACCATTGGCGCCGAGGCCCAAACCCGTGAAACCCGTGAGGTTTCCAGCTTTACGAAGCTCTCATACCGGGTGCCCGGAAAACTCTACTTGAAGCAGGGTAGCCCCCAGAAGGTGGAGTTGGAAGGCTCAAGAGACGTACTGAAAGAGATTGAAACTGAAGTGAGCGGTGGCAAACTGATCATCGGCAAGGAAAATCGCTGGGGAGATTGGGGATGGTCGAACAAGGACCAGGTTACTGTTTATGTAACGATGCCCACGATCGAGGGTGTTAGCGTCTCCGGCTCTGGCAACCTCATTTGTGAAGAGAAGATCAACACCGGCGACCTTGATCTTTCAGTGAGTGGTTCCGGATCATTGCGCCTTGCTTTCAATGCAACCGGTGATGTGGAGGCGGATGTTTCCGGCTCCGGTGACATGGATTTGAAAGGCAGCTGCAGAAACTTCGACAGCGACGTGAGCGGTTCTGGTCGTGTATTTGTCTCCGCATCCATCCAGGAAATGGCCGACTTCGGCATCTCCGGCTCGGGTAAGATCCAGGCACAAGGCACATGCAAAGCAGTGAAAGCGGGCATCAGCGGTGCAGGTCGTATCAATGCTGGCGACCTCGCAACAGAAAAATGTGATGTACGCATTTCTGGTTCAGGTGACCTGGAGATCAATGTAAAGGAAGAATTGGAAGCAACCATCAGTGGAAGCGGGACCATCACCTACTCCGGTGATCCCAAGCGTGTGAATTCACATGCTTCGGGGAGCGGGAACGTGAGGAAACGGTGATCAGTAATCGGTGATCGGTAAGCGGTCTGTAGTTTCAATGAGTCATCTCGCGACCAATACTGATCAACAGGCTCAATAGATCTTCTGTTAGGTTTTTTTCAGTTCGAAGAAGTCCCCAATGACCGTTGACCTCAATGGTCATATTCCCGATTTTCTCAAGCACTTTTAGTAGCCCCTTGGGGAAATGTGTTCGAAACATTTCCGGATTCTCAGCGACAGCAAAGTAATTCCTGCTGAAACGCGGGTACTCCTTTAAGTCGATATCCACTTTGAGGAACAAGTCGGCAATTTTGTCGCCTAAGCCCTCAGGCTTGATGAGCGCCCGGCCGATGTCTTGCTGAATACTAAAGATCAATATCGGCTCAACTTCTTCAATGTCCTTTTTTCGAGGGGCATAGGTGCGCCTACCTTTAGACTCGAGTATTGTTTGGTGCTTTTCAACCAGCACGATTACGAAAGATCCTGATGGACCTTTGAGTTCTGTGGCCCTGTGAACGAAAAGGCTTTTGTATTTCTTTAGTTCATCAAAACCCGCAACCAGTTTCAAGGCCGCTCCAAGGCCTAGGGTCCTGGCATCAAACTGGCCTTTTACTTTTTGCAATACCGAGTCGAAGACACCTCCTGATGATCTATCTAGTTTTCTGAAGTGTGTCATTAGAGGAGAGACAGGTGCTCACTCGTTCATGTTATGCCTGATCGCCCCCTCCACAATCAGGTACTGAGCGAGAATGTATGTCAGCATGATGGCCGGGGCAGCCATGGGAAACGGCGTGTGAAATTTGTTGATAGCGAGCAGAGAGTCCGAAATCATAAAGAGAACAGCCCCTGGCATCAATAGCCAGTAACTGGCCGGTGTTGTCCGCCCATAGCGGAGCGCAGCAGTCGCCACCATGGCCATTAGTATCACCGCATAGAGGATCACCGGAATTGTCAGGCCTCCCAGTCGCGGAATCAGGACGGAGAGAAGCCCCGTACCCGCGAGGAATACTGGGAAGACCACCCGCAACCTTTGTGTGCCTTGTAGCGACCTGGAAACATCTTGCCACTGCAGTTGACGGTAAGCCAACATGTATAGCAAGTGCCCGAGCAGGAAGGCAAAGAGGCCCAGAAGAAAGAAGATTTCTGCATCCTCCTGCATCAGTAACACAATGTCCCCTGCCCAACAAAAAAACAGGGCTCGTACAAAGAGACTATTCCTTCCCGTCACTGAATTCATGTAGTGACCGACCAGGCTTGGCACAATCATGGACTTAGCTATCATGTGTACTTGCGGCCAGCCGAGCGACACCGCCAGCAGTTCGGCGATGCTGACAACAAAGAAAAGCCACAAGTATGTCGTAGAGCCCTTCACAGAAGGTTGATCAATCAACCAAAGTTAATCTTTGGCCCGGAATCAATTTCGCTGGGGTACCGCAGCCATGCGTGGCTCGACCACGCTCCTTCTCACCCACAGGAGATACAAGAATCCCACGGCGCTGAGCGCGCTGCTTATTAAAAATGTGATCTTGATCATGGGCACCTGGTCGGCGTAGATAAGTCCAGATGCAAACGCCCCGACGCCGATCCCTAACTCCATGAAGATATATAGCGATGCAACGCCTCGTCCTTTGTGCTCCGGGTTGCTGAGGTCGGCGGCCCAGGCGAGCAAGGTCGGGGAAGTAGCTCCCTGGGCAAGTCCATACAGTGACGCCCCGATGATCAGCGACAGCTTGGTGTCAGCCACAGCGATCCAGGCCATGGAGAGGGCCATCCAGGCCACAGAAACGCGAAGGACTTTCACACGCCCAAAGACGTCTGAGGCCTTGCCTGCTATCAATCGAACGAGAAACGAGGCGACTGTGAAGTAAGTGAATAGCAGGCCTTTGTTCTTAATCCCCATGAGTGAGCCGAAGTCGGGCATGATGGTGAACAGGTTGCCATAGGCATAGGCGCAAAGTCCCATCACCAGGCACGGGGCCAGGACACGCGGTTCAAAGAGATCCTTCTTTTCAATTTTAAGCAGGCGAAGGGATACCGGGTGTCGCTCCTCCACCGTCTCCTTGATTGAAAAAATGATCAACGAGGCAAGGATTGCGAAAAAAGACGAGCAATAAAACATTACATCAAGTGAGTACAACGTGGACAGCCATCCACCGAGTGCAGGCCCGCCTGCCATGCCGAGCGTACTCGCTGTGCCCAAGAAGCCCATTGCCTCCCCTCTTCGATCGGCAGGCACGATGTCTCCGATATAGGCCGTTTGTCCTGTGGGTGTAAACCCGGTAGAAAAACCATGGACCAGCCTGAGGAAAAGGAAGCCAAACACAGTGGACGTTAGCGGATACAGCAGGCTGCAGACAAAGCACACGATTGCCCCAAACATGATTACCGGCTTTCGACCGAGCCGATCCGCAATTTTTCCGCTGAAAGGCCGGGAAACCAGCGCCGTTACTGTGAAGAGGGCGATGATCAGACCTTTGTGTTGACCACCACCGAGGGAAGAAAGGAAAGCAGGCAGCTCAGGGACAATCATGTTGAAGCTAGCGAAGAAGAGTAATGAGCTTCCACAGAGTAACCAGAAAGGCCGTGTATAGATGGAAGGTTTCAAGTCCGGATAACGGGGGTGAACGGTAAACGGTGAACGGTAATCGGTGGAGCGCAGTAGCGTTGCATACTGCTCTTCCTACTCACAAAGTCCAATTTTCAAATTTTCAAATCTTCAAATTCTCAAATTACTTCCTCACCGCATTCTCTTGCGCGCCGAGCAAGAATGCTTTGATAAAGTCATCCAGGTCACCATCGAGCACATTCTGGGCATCGGTACGTTCAACTCCTGTTCGCGCATCTTTAACCAGTTTGTATGGGTGCAGTACATAATTGCGGATTTGCGACCCAAAGTCTATCTTCATTTTTCCGGCTTCGATTTTGTCGCGGGCGGCATTTCGCTTCTCCATCTCCATCTGGTAGAGTTTTGACCTCAGCATCTGCATGGCTTTCTCACGGTTGGCATGTTGCGACCGCTCTACCTGGCAGACAATGACAATACCCGTCGGCTTGTGGGTGAGCTGCACCTTCGTCTCCACCTTGTTCACATTCTGTCCCCCGGCACCACCGGAACGCGAGGTTTGCATCTCGATGTCGGCAGGGTTCAATTCGATATTGATGGTGTCATCCACTTCAGGATACACGAAGACAGAAGCGAAGGATGTGTGTCTGCGCGCATTGGAGTCGTAGGGTGATATCCGGACAAGGCGGTGAACACCGCTCTCAGACTTCAGTTTACCGTATGCGAATGGACCTTCAAACTCAATGGTGGCGGATTTGATTCCGGCCACATCGCCAGCCTGGTAATCCACCTCTCGAACCTTGTAACCATTTTTCTCGCCCCACATGATGTACATGCGATGCAGCATGTCGGCCCAGTCCTGGCTCTCTGTGCCGCCTGCACCCGGGTTGATCTCAATCATGGCGCTGAGTTGGTCTTCCTCCTTGCTCAGCATTTTCTTGAACTCCAGCTCTTCGACGGACTTTTCTGTCTTCCTGTACTCGGAATCCAGCTCTTCCTCAGAGACGTCACCGGCCACGTGGAATTCATTCAGCACTTCAAGGTCGTCAGCTTTTTTGCTCACTGCCTCGTAGGCATCTGTCCAAACCTTCTTGGCCCGGATATTTTTCAGGATGGATTCGGCCTGCTTGGAGTTGTTCCAGAAGTCAGGCTGATGGGTAATACGCTCTTCGTCTTCGATCTCTACTTTCTTGCGATCGTAGTCAAAGATACCTCCTCAAGGCAGCCACTCGGGCCTTCACGTCTTTCAATTGGTCGGTTGTCATAGTTGTGTTAGGACGCGCAAAGATATACTAGATACTAGATACTAGTTGCTGGATGCTGGATAATTGATTCTGGCAGGAACTATCCAGTATCCAGCAACTAGCATCCAGCATCCGAGTCTACGGACCGGTTTTGTAGAAAGGAGACTTGTAGTCGATCGTACGCAAGAACGTGCCTTGGTTAACCCGGCGCCATTTGGGGCGAGTGAAATAGAGGAGACCGCCGGTCGCGACAAGGGCTGCAGAAACCTTTGCCACCCCTGGGTCAACACCGGAAGAGTGGTAACCCGCAGCGCCGTTCACTAGATCGATGGCAATGAGAAGAATGCCAGCTGCCATGATGCGGAAGCCCCACTTTTGCCAACGGCCTGTTTGCTCGTCTTTAGGGATCCCCACCTTATGAATCTTGTTGAACTGAACAGTATCGTTGCTGGTGATGACTGAGAACTCGAACAGTTCTACGATCATCCCTTCCCGGCGACTGCCATCCTTCATGATGAAGTAGATGTACTCTCCCTCCGTGAAACGCTGCACCGGGTTACCCCGCTGCAGGAGCACCAACTGCTTTTGTGCACCGGCCGCGAACGATAAAAAGACCAACAATCCCGCCAGGCGATGCATGCGGGAATTTCCTTAATTTTTTGACAACGTCTAAACGGTATGCATCCAGCCGAAAGGATCCGGCCGCGAACCGTGCTTGATGCCTTCCAGTTCCTCGAGTACCCGGTTGGAAAATTTGCGCGTTTCAACGGGGGGCAGGAAGAGGTTTTGGCTATCATACCCTATCAACTCGATATGTGCGATGGTGGCCGCGGTACCGGCACCGAACGCCTCAGTAACGCGACCCGATTTCAGGCCATCAACCAACTCCTTAACAGACACTTTCCGTTCTTCAGTTTTTACACCCCAAGACTTGGCAAGTTTCAGTACACTGTCGCGGGTGATTCCGCGGAGGATGGTGTCGCCCAATTCTGGAGTGACGAGTACATCGTCGATGACGAACATCACGTTCATGGTACCTGATTCCTCTACATACTTGTGCTCTTTAGCGTCTGTCCAGATGAGCTGATGATAGCCTTGCTCCTGGGCCAGCTTGGCCGGGTAAAGCGAGCCGGCATAATTTCCTCCTGTCTTGGCGTAGCCGGTACCTCCTTCGATGGCTCTCGAATACTTAGTTTCAATCTTCACACGCACCGGTGTTGAGTAGTATGGCCCTACCGGTGAATTGATGATCATGAATGTAAAATCAAGCGAAGGACGTATGCCGATGTACTCTTCCGCCGAGAACATGAACGGGCGGATATACAATGAACTCCCTTGCGCTGTCGGAATCCAATCGCGGTCCAGGCGAATCAACGTGTCCATGCCTTCCATGAAAATGTCTTCTGGCAGGTAAGGCATGCAGATTCGGTCAGCGGAGATGTTCATGCGCTTCCAGTTGTCCAGGGGGCGGAACACCATGGTCTCGTTGCGTTCACCCTTGTACGCCTTCAGTCCTTCGAAGATCTGTTGGCCGTAGTGCAGCGCCGGGGTGGCCGGGCTCACCAGGATGTGGCCGTAGGGCTGCACCCGGAAATTGCCCCAGTCACCCTTCCTGAAGTCGGCGAGGAACATGTGGTCGGCATACACTTTGCCAAACGGGATGTTGCCAAAATCAATCTGAGAGAGCCTGGACTTTGCAACCTTGGTGACTTTGATATCCAGTGTTTCAACCATAACCCTTAGTCGTTAGCGCGGCAAGATAATTCTAATCCAATAGGTGGGCTAACGCATGTTAGGATTTTTGACCATGATTCGCTTGATTGGCCTGATTCGCCTGAAATCCTAATAAAATCCTAATCCATGGGTCATTGGGGAATGACCCTGCCATCACATTCGAGGTTTCCAGGGCGTCTCGGTGGCTCTTAGTTCGGTCGTCATTTTGCGACAGAGAACAAAAAGATAGTCGGAAAGGCGGTTGAGGTATTGAATAACAACGTCCTCCACAGGCTCAGCGGTATGGACTGCGATGACCAAGCGCTCCGCCCGCCGGCAAACGGTTCGGGCGACGTGACCAAAGGACACGCTGGAATGGCCGCCGGGAAGAACAAAATTCTTCATTGGTTCCAGGTGTCTCTCCATCTCATCGATTCTCTTTTCCAGGAACCTGACGTCTTCCCCCTTCAGCGCTGGAACTCTAACTTTCGTGTTGCCTGGCTCCACGGCAAGGATAGACCCGAGGGTGAAGAGGCGGTCCTGGATTTCTACAAGTTCCGGCAGCCGGTGTTGGTTGACGTGCAAATCACGAAGCACACCTATCCACGAATTGAGTTCGTCGACGGTACCGTACGCGTCGATGCGCAAGTCAGCTTTGGAAACACGTTTGCCTCCTAACAGGGCGGTGGTACCCTTGTCGCCGGTCTTGGTGTAGATTTTCATGCTGCGGCTTGAGCCGTGAAAAAGAACATACAAAACGTAGGCTTTCACGGCCTACGAATCTACTAAAAAAACGGTTGAGCAATCAATGAGCCGGGGCCGTCTCTGCGGTCTGCCTTGTAATCCGGTCGTTCGGTTTGTCTGTCTCTACCAGTCCGTCGCGAAGGCGAACAATGCGATGTGAATAGTGCGCAATGTCATCTTCGTGCGTCACCATGATGATGGTGTTCCCCTTGTCGTGCAACTCCTGGAAGAGCGCCATGATGCTATGCGAAGTCTTGGAGTCGAGGTTACCCGTTGGTTCGTCCGCCAAAATGATCGAGGGGTTGTTGACCAATGCACGCGCAATGGCGACGCGCTGGCGCTGACCGCCAGAGAGTTCGTTGGGTTTATGATGCCATCGGTCGACGAGGCTTACACTCTCCAGGGCTGCCATGGCCATCTCATGCCTATCCGATTTCCCGTAGCCCGCATAGATCAGTGGCAGCGCCACGTTCTCCAGGGCCGTAGCCCGCGGTAACAGGTTAAAGGTCTGGAACACGAACCCGATTTCCTTGTTGCGCACGGTGGCCAACTCGTTTTCCGTCATGTCGCTCACCATGTGGTTATTGAGCTCATACGAACCGCTGGTAGGTGTGTCGAGGCACCCGACAATGTTCATGAGGGTGGACTTTCCTGAGCCGGAAGGGCCCATAAAGGCAACATATTCACCCCTGTTAATGGTTATGGAAATACTAGCCAGGGCATTGACGATGTTGTCGCCCATCTTGTAGACTTTGCTGATCTCGCGAGTTTCAATGATTTTGGCCATGCCGTGCTGTTTTCCTGTTCTCCTCCCTTCAACTGTCCTGCCGCTGAAGGGTTGCAAGATTCTATACTAATTCTCTCAAGAACCTTCCCTCCTGGGCCTCAGGACCTCCTTTGAGTGCCTCAGGAAGCTCCATTTCGGGCCCACAATGTACGACCTTGATTCGCCTGATTAAAGGATTAAAGGATGGGGGGATCGAGAATTTACTCATAGGACACCCCTTAGACGGCCCATGCTACCCTAATGTTACCGGGGGCCACCGATGAACTCCAGGGATTTGGTAATTACCAACTCGTCCTTCAAGATGCGGGTGTGCCCTAGTCCACGGGTGCGATAAAGCTGGGCTGCAGGATAGGCTTTCAACAACTCTTCTGCGCTTCTGAAGACCACGTCGGTATCCTCCTCATCGTTGATGACCAGGAGATCAATCGGCTGAGGCAGGTTGCGCACTGCGTGTAACGCCGTGAAGTCGTCGAAAGACTTCCCAGTCCTCCGCGTTACATATTTCTTAAAGCGCTCGGCCGAAGTCCACGAGCCGTTGATGGCCCGGAGAAATGTTTTCAGGATTTCGTCACCAATCGAGGGACTCGCGATATTGACCAGCTTCCGGATGGGCAAGCCATTCATGGCCGCATACAACATCGCTGCCCCACCAAAAGAATGTGTAATCACACCCTGGGGCTCACCAAACTTCTCATAGACAACCTTGAACATCAGGTGAAACTCAGGGATGGAAGTAGCGATGCCATCGGAGTGGCCATGTGCCGGACCATCGGGACCGATGACACGATAGCCTTTTTCCAATAGCCTGGGGATGAACTTCCTGAATTGTGTTGCCCGCCCAGCCCAACCGTGCACGAGAAGGACATATGGCCATTCCGCGTCTCCCCATTGATGTCCTCGAATCGTCTTCTCACCTACTTTCAGGCTCCATGCGTTGCCTTGTTGCGTCATCTCTATTTCCTTTTCAGGCACGGGATATCGCACCGGCACGTAGAACACGAGTCTGAAGATCCGATCAGCCAGGAATGGCGCCACTTTCTCCAGTATGGGGAACAGCGTTCGCACCACCCGGATAATCAACGGAATATTGCTTTTCCTCTTGCGGCTCATCCCTTGCGTTGAGAGATTTCGAATTCGTACGTACGCGTCTCGTGGGTAAATCTCTTGAGGTCGTAAACGCGCTCCGAGAATTGCACATGACCATTTCTATGAACAAGGATGACGGTCGAGCAGCGCGATCCGTAATCCGGGCTTTTGATGAACATCGCTGAAAGCATGCGCTCGCGTTCCAGTCCGACTCCGGTATCCGGCAGCTCGGCATCCGGGGCCCGGCGCTCATCGTACAAGACGTCGAGGATCTGACTTGGGTCGAGCGATGGCTGGCGAAGAAGGGGGAGGATCAATTCCTCCCCTCGCTTCACTTTGGGCCAGGGAGTGTTAAGCAGGTGATTGCTCAGGCCATGAAGACCGGGCGTGACCTTACGAATGTCGTCGGCATAGTTGGAGTAGTACCAAAGCTCGTGCGCTGTGCCCGTCAGCAGGTTGAATCCATTGTATTCGCCGCCTTTCGCTTTGACTTCTGCGAGGTAGTTAGGGGCAGCGGAGTCGCTGGTAAGAAAATCGGAAACAAGGTGGCCGCGCGAGGGAGCCACCGGCTTTAGATTATGCAAGTCGCGGTAGTTGGTAACCAGACTGATGCGACCGCTCCGAGTGATTCCTAGCCACGTGCCGCCCGCCTCAAGGTCTCTGCCGCCGAGCACACCTGGTGAATCCTCCCAAAACTGCGCCGGGGCTGTACGCCGCGCATGGAATTCATCGCGGTTGGCTGCGACCACGAGCGAATAGTCAGGGTGCTGGTCAACGGACAGGAATATCAGGCACACAGAAGGCGGGTCATTGGGTTGATGGCATGAACAGGGCTTTGATGATCAAGGTTCCTGCTCGAACAACTCCAATTGGCTGGGAAGCAACTGGAAGGTTCTTCGGTGATAGGGGGTGATCCCGAATTGGCGAATCCCGTCTCGGTGTTCCGGTGTCGGGTATCCCATGTTCGTATCCCATCCATAGTTCGGGTACTCGACAGCAAGCTCCTGCATCCGAAGGTCCCGGTGGGTCTTTGCCAGCACCGAGGCTGCCGCAATGGAAAAATAGAGCCCGTCTCCCTTGATGATGCACTGGTAAGGCAACTGGTCGGCCGGACGAAACCGGTTCCCGTCGATGAGCAGCATTTCGGGGCGCAACGAGAGTTGATCGACGGCCCGGTGCATGGCCAGGTACGATGCGTTGAGGATATTGATTGAATCGATTTCTTCGTGACTCGCCTCTCCGACAGCCCATGCCAGCGCGTCCCGAAGGATGTCAACACGAACTTCCTCGCGCTCTTCCCGAGTCAGTTGTTTGGAATCATTGAGAAGGGGGTGGCGATATTCGCGTGGCAAGATGACTGCCGCGGCCACTACGGGACCTGCCAGGCAGCCTCGGCCGGCTTCGTCACAGCCAGCTTCTATCAGGTCATGGGTGTAGGCAGATCGGAGCACGCAGTCAAATCGTGAGGGTGACCAAAGTTCGAAGATTAATGCCGTTTTTTGCTTCTCTAACCGAAGAAACTGTGAGCGACCCGCAAAAAAATCCCTGGACCACCCTGTCGGCCCGCAACGTCTACGACAACACCTGGATCAACCTGACGGAGTACCAGGTGATCAACCCGGCTGGAAACCGTGGAATCTATGGCAAGGTGCATTTCAAGAACAAAGCGGTCGGGATTGTACCCGTTGATGAGCAAGGATACACTTACCTGGTCGGACAATACCGCTACACGCTGGATGCATGGAGTTGGGAAATACCGGAAGGCGGAGGTCAGATCGGTACCGACCCGCTGGATTCCGCAAAGCGTGAGCTGAAAGAAGAAACGGGATTGAGCGCCTCCCGGTGGACGGTGCTCCAGACGGTACACCTCTCGAATTCAGTCTCAGATGAAGAAGGGATCATTTACCTCGCAGAAGGACTCCAGGCTGGCGAGGCAGCCCTTGAAGACACCGAGGCTGACTTGCGCGTGTGGCGTCTTCCACTCTCCGAAGCATTGCAGATGGTTGAATCCGGAAAAATTACAGACAGCCTGAGCGTGATCGGCATTCTTCGTGTGGCAGCACGGCGCTCGACAACGGCAGGGTAATCGAATCAACACAATCGTGACCACACTTACCGCCTACCGAGCCGAAGCGCGAGCCAGTTTTCTCCTGGCCTACCCGGTCATGATCAGCATGCTCGGGCAGGTGATGACGGGCGTAGCCGACAGCGTAATGATCGGGTGGACCGGCGCCGTGCCCCTGGCCGCATCGTCGCTCGCCAACAGCTTCTTCAGTGTACTGCTCTTTTTCGGCATTGGTGTGTCCTATGCCATTACTCCCCTCGTGGCAGAAGCGGCAGGCTCAGGCGATGACAAGACAATCATTGACACGCTGAGACACGGGTTGATCATTAACGTTGTGGTTGGTCTCCTGTTGACGGCAATCATCCTCACCGGCCAGTCCGTGCTGGGTCACATCGGGCAACCCGTCGAGGTGGTAGAATTGGCCATCCCATACTTACTCATCGTCGCGTACTCCTACGTCCCCACCATGATCTTTCAAACCTTCCGGCAGTTCGCCGAAGGTCTGCATCGCACGCGCATGGCCATGGTGATCATGATCGTAGCCAACCTGCTCAACGTCGTGTTGAACTACGTCCTCATTTACGGGATATGGATTTTTCCTGAGATGGGACTGAACGGCGCTGGATGGGCGACTTTCATTGCACGTGTCGTCATGGCCGTTTGGATGGTAGCCTATGTCTTCTACGGAAAACACTTTCAGGCTTATCGCGCGGGCTTCAGCTTCGGATCTTACTCAGCTGCTTTGTTCAATCGGATGTTGCACATTGGACTGCCGGCGGGCGCTCAATTTATTTTTGAAGCTGCGGCCTTCGGCTTGTCGGCCATCATGATGGGATGGATAGGTGCCACGGCACTAGCCGCTCACCAGATTGCCATCAACCTGGCGACAGTGAGTTACATGACAACGTCTGGACTGGGCGCAGCCGCCACCATCCGGATCGGAACGTTTCTTGGCCAGGGAGACCGGCCGGCGCTGCGGCGTTCCGGGTTCACCCTCATTGGTTTGGGCGTCGGCCTGATGACACTGTGGGGGATTGCGTTCCTCACCGGCAAACACTTTTTGCCAAGTCTCTACATTGACGACCCAGCCGTACTGGCCATGGCAGCGCCCTTGATGGTCATCGCCGGATTTTTCCAGTTGTCTGACGGCATGCAGGTGGTCTGTGCTGGCGCACTGCGAGGCCTTCAAGATGTGAAGGTTCCATCGTTGCTCATTTTTGTTGCTTATTGGATCATTGCCTTACCTGTCGGATACGTCCTTGCATTTCCACTAGGGTTGGGCACGATCGGGATTTGGACAGGTCTATTGATTGGACTCACTGTTACGGCAACAGCCATGGTGTGGAGGTTTGTTCGATTGTCCAGGTGAAGCATGGTTGTATAGCACGAGTGGGCAAACCCGCAAGACCTGGTAACCACCGCAAAGACGCAATGGCGCAAAGGTTCGCAAGGGGATTATCCAACTTATCAAGCATCCTGTATCCCGCATCTCGTATCCCGTATCTCGCATCCAGTTTCCAATTTCCAGTTTCCATTTTCCCCCACTACCTTCACCTGCCTCAACCATGACCGACCCCGCCCGCAGCGTAAAGCAGTCGCAGACCACCATCACGGAACTGATGGTTCCGTCGTATGCCAACTTTGGAGGAAAGATCCACGGTGGCATTTTGTTGTCGTTGATGGACAAGGTGGCGTATGCCTGTGCAGCGAAACACGCGGGCACCTATTGCGTCACGGTATCTGTTGATCATGTGGAGTTTTTGCAACCGGTGGAGGTGGGTGAACTCGTTTCCATGCACGGGTCGGTGAACTACGTGGGCCGCACTTCGCTTGTTGTGGGAATCCGCGTCGAAGCCCTGAACGTGAAGACCAATGTGCTGAAGCACACGAACTCTTCTTTTTTTACGATGGTTGCAAAAGATGACCAGGAGCGTCCAACAGAAGTCCCACGGTTGATCCTGGAATCCCGTGAAGACGTCAAGCGTTTTATCGAAACCATGAACGCGCGAGCCGTCAAAGCCTCCATGAAGGCGCAGATGGATGATGCCCGATCGCATCTAAACATCGAGCAGTCGGCAGAACTGTTGAAGAACGAGCGCTGTGTGCTTGCATGGAAATCTACCTGAACGAAATCTCCTTTACATGAAAGTTATACTCTCCCTGGCACTGTGCCTGATGTTTGGTGTCAGTTTCGCCCAATACCCCGTCATCTTGTCGCAGCGCGACCGCGCCAAAATAATCGATGAGGTCCTGGAAGACCGGCTCCGGCAACTGCTGCCTGCGCTGATGCGGCGAGAAGGCATTGACCTTTGGGTACTAATATCCCGTGAAAACAACGAAGACCCTGTTCTCAAAACCATGCTACCCGCCACCTGGCTTGCCGCCCGACGTACTACCATGTTAGTCGTCTTTGATAAAGGGCCTGGACAGGAGGTGGAATACCTCGCCGTTGCCCGGTACGACGTTGGCAAAGTTTTCAAACGCGCCTGGGACCCCGATGCGAACCCAGACCAATGGGGACAGTTGGGAAAGGTGATCGCAGACCGCAATCCCAAAAAGATCGGCATCAACAAAGCTGTGCACTATGGTCATGCCGACGGGCTCACTGCCAACGACTATGACAACCTGATGAAGGTTCTTCCTGGCACCATGCAGGGTAAGGTGACTTCCGCCGAGAAGCTTTCGGTGGGTTGGCTGGAGTCGCGCACGGAAAAAGAGATGGTGCTCTACGGACAAATCTGCCGCATCGCTCACCAGATTATTGCTGATGGATTCTCCGACAAGGTCATTCAGCCCGGCGTGACAACCACGGAGGATGTGGTGTGGTGGTTTCGTGAGCGAATCAGTGAACTGAAATTGGACACCTGGTTCCACACTTCGGTTTCAATCCAGCGCAACGAACCGGAGGCCGTGATGGCCAAGCGCATCCAACCCCTTGTGATCCTTCCCGGCGATCTGCTTCACGTTGACTTTGGCATTACCTATCTCCGGCTAAATACAGACACACAGCAGCACGCCTATGTACTTCGGGGCGGAGAAACCGAAGCACCTGCCTACTTGCGCAATGCCTTTGCCAAAGGGAATGCCTTACAGGATTTTCTCACCGGCGCTTTCAAGGAGGGTAAGACAGGAAACACTATCCTGGCGGAAGCGCGCAAGCAAGCGATTGACAATGGCATAACTCCTTCCATTTACACTCATCCTATTGGACTTCATGGACATGCGTCGGGCACGACCATCGGGATGTGGGACATGCAAAACGGGGTGCCCCACACAGGCGATTACCCCATGCACCTGAACACTGCCTATTCCATTGAACTGAATTGTTCCGTGCCGGTAGCGGAGTGGAAGAAGGAGGTTAGGATTCAGTTGGAAGAAGACGCTTACTTCGACGCCTCCGGTTTCCGGTACATTGATGGCCGCCAGCGGGAGCTCATCCTTATCCCTAAACCAATGTCGGGCGTCCGCTAACCGCCTTCAAGAAACCTCAGGCACCCATTAAAATGAAACTCCTGCGGAGACTGCACACGTTCCTCGGGCTAATTGGATTTGGGCTTTTCTTCGCCATCCTTCTTCCTTTCTTCGTCGTGCCCGTCTATTCACCGAGGAGGTTTCACTGGACGGGAAAGTTAAATCGCATCTGGGCGAAAGGCACCTTGTTGTTTTGCTTCCTCGGTTACCGTGTCGTCGTAAGGAAGGGACTGGACCTTCGCGGACAATACATTTTTTGCCCCAATCACTTTTCCTACCTCGACATTCCAACCATGGGCCTCAACCCGGTCGACGCGGTCTTCGTCGGTAAGAGCAGCATGGAAACCATCCCCGTGTTCGGTTGGATGTACAGTCGTTTGCACATTACTGTTGACCGGGCGCGGCTCCGCAGCAAGTACTCCACCTACGTAAAGTCCAAGGAAGCCCTGGATGAAGGAAAGAGTCTTGTCATTTATCCCGAAGGCGGAATCTTCTCCCCTTATCCGCCCCAGTTGGCACCATTCAAAGAAGGACCCTTTCGATTGGCCATTGAGAAACAAATACCGATTGTGCCCGTCACCATCCCCAACAATTGGATAATTTTGCCTCCGCATGAATTCCTCGTGCGCCAGGGTGTGGTGGAAGTCGTTTTCCATGAACCCATTCAAACGGCGGGAATGACGTTGAACGATGTTCAGACGCTGATGGACCAGACGTACGGGGTGATTGAAAACGAGTTAACCACAAATGGAAATAAACCGCGCCACACTGGATAAAATCGCGCACCTCGCACGCCTTGAGTTTGGAGAGGAGGAGGCACAACGGATGATGGCCGACATGTCGGAGATCGTCACCTGGGTAGAAAAACTCAAGGAGTTGGACACCAGCGGCGTGGAGCCGCTAACTTCGATGAGTCAGGAGATTAATTCCTTCCGAAGCGACGATCCGAAGACAGGACTTTCCCGCGATGAGGCCCTTAAGCACGCTCCCGACTCCGACGGCACCTACTTCAAGGTCCCCAAGGTGATTGACTGACCGGCACTTCCTGATGTCTCAGCTTCTCCCCTCCTCCTCAAGGCCCACGAAACCCTTTGCTTCGCTTCCGGGGTTTCTTTTTTTGATTGTGCTCACCACAGTAGCCATCCTTTACATCGCGTACCCTTGGCCTGTGTTTACCTGGCAACAGCTTCAAGAGTTGCAACCACAGGAAGTACCGCTCTACGCGTTTGAGCGTGGCAACCTTAAGTTCACCATTGCTGCGGAAAACTACCTCCTCTTCGAACGATGGCTGGGCAACCCCATCGAACCAAATGTCGTCGCCCTGGACGTATACCTTCTCTGCTTTGCCCTCGGGCTCTCCGGTCTGCTCGCCCTCGTCTCCACACTTCCCCGGTTCTGGTTTTATGTCGGGTCGACCGTGGCGGCATTTGTGGTGGCACTGTTTCGCTGGGATTCATTGCTGTTGTTCGGAATTTCAAGCCGTTACATCGGAATCATCATCGTAGGCGCCTGTCTCGCCAAGCTGTTCTATTTTCAATTCTTTGGACGAACCCGCTCATTTGCTTTTCGATTCACCACGTTTGTCGTCCTCGTTGCCGCCATTGGCCTCCTCACCTGGCAAGCGAGCCAAGCCGATCACCCACTGCGGATGTTGGCGGTGAACACCTTGCCGGCTGCTATCGTCCTTACTTTGATTTTTGTCATCGTAGTTGCACACCAATTGCTGGCCTCTTTCGTGACACTTTCCCACGCCGGCGCACGGGGCAAGAGCCTGGGGCCATACTTATTCATCAGCGCTATCTATTTGTTGAATCTTTGGCTCGCCTACGCAAACCGGATCGGTTGGATCCCCTGGGAATACGCCGTTCCTTCATTTTTACTAGTGGCGCTATCGGCATTGCTAACGGTATGGACCATCTCCCAACGAGCGCCGCTCTATGAGACACTGTTTGAAGACGAGAAACTCCTCGTTGTCTTTATCAGTTCGCTGGCCTCCCTCGCCCTCGCGACTTATGGGTACTTCCTGGCATCCAGCAACGACATCGCTCTCCTGTCGCTCAATGACCTGATCCTCTACGCGCACATCGGGTACGGGATGATGTTTGTTACCTATGTGCTTGCCAATTTCCTCGGCGTCTTCGAACAAGGCCTCGCTGTTGACCGGGTGTTGTACAATCCCAAGGCAATGCCCTACTTCTCCTACCGCTTTGCGGGTTTGATTTTTACGCTGGCCCTTGTCTTCTACAACAACTGGCCTGCCCACATCAATCATTTCACTTCCGCGTTCTACACGGCACTGGGAGATACCTACTACGATGTTCCCGCAGGGAGAGCACCCACGTTCTACCGGCGCGCCCACAGTTATGCACCGTTCAATCAGCATGCCTCTACTATTCTGGCACAGATAGAAGCATCAGAGCTGAACACCACCAAAGAACACGGATACCTCGTCGATGCGAATCGTTTCCGTCCTACTGAATTCACCCTGTTGAATGCAGATAACTACTATTTAATCAATGGAAGAGCATACGAAGAAATTCAACAGTTGCGCCAAGCCCGGAAACTGCATCCCTCCAGCGGCATCATAGAGAACAACCTCGGACTGGCCTTTGCACGCGTCGGAATGCCAGACTCCGCCATTCATCATTTTGCAAAGGCACGCAAGGATCGTCAAGTAGAACTTTCTGCGGGAATGAACCTTCTTGCCGTACTCTCAAAAACAAAGACCTTCCTGGATGCAGATTCCGTCTACCGCGACGCCGATGAAAATGAATTAGCACTTCGAAGCAACGCTTTGGCCCTCGCAAATCACCAGGGAAAGCTCGTCGCGGCAGTGTTTCAGTTGCCCTCGGATTCCGTGTTCAATCTCTTTACAGCCTCGCTGGTTAGCAACTTGCTCACCAATCACACGAACCAATCCGACACCGCCTTTATCAGCCAATGTGTAGCCATGGTGCGTTTGCCGCAGAATGTCCCCTTCCGTAACATGGTGCTTACCGCTGCCGCCAAGGCGTGCTATGCGGCGGGCCAGGTAAACAAAGCCGTTGAACTGCTGCAACAGGTGGTCTTCCTTCGAATTCAGGAAGGCAATACGAACTACGCACTTGGGCTGATGATGCTCGACCAAGGTAAACCTGATGCAGCCACGACCTATTTTCAGTACGCCATCGATCACCGTTCAGCGCCAGCGTCCCTTGCGGTGGCCGTGAGCCTGGCAGAAACAGGTAGGCTGGACGAGGACCTCATCGCCTGGGATACGCTTAGCCAGCGCAAGGACACCGTCATTCGTGAACTGGGCGAAAGCATGAAGCGCGTTCTGGGCGCACCGCCATCGTGGCTGGACAACCTGTCGGAAACAGAGCGGCTTTACTACGCGCTTTACCGGGTACCGATCTCAGATACCGCAGGTTTTGTTCGCGTCGCCGCAAAAATCAAGAATGAAGATCTTCGGGCGAAAGCTTATCTAAATCGCTCTCGTCAATATTTTGCACTGGATGAGACTCGTTCAGCCGCAAGTGAGTTCAGACGGCTCCAGGGGCTGCACCTCACCGACACGGAACTCTTTGCAGAGATCAAATATTTTGAATTGCGGCTTCTCGCGGCTGCGGGGAGAACGGACGAACTGCAGAAGTCCATCAGCCAGGGGATTCTGTTCGGACCCTTTCATGAATACGAACGGGTCTACTACGAAGGGCTCATCAGTTGGGCTGCGGGCGACACTACGACGGCAAGGCAGCGGTTCGAGTGGCTCACCCGGAACAATTGGTACTTTGACGAGGGGATCGTGACTGCTTCACTCTTCTTCATCGACGACCTGCCTAATGCATACCGAATTCTTTCCGACGCCCTGCAAGTGAATCCAAAATCGGTCAAAATCCTGAAATCCTATATCCCGGTGGCCCTTGCCCGTGGGTTTGATCCGTTTGCAACAGATGCGCTGGCCACTCTGAAAGAATTGATAAGCCCCTCTGCATTCCAGACGTATGTAAAACAAAATCAACTTGCCGGACTGCTCACGCCCTGATGGCGATTAGTTACCTTTGACTCCCTTAGCCTGCCTACTATGGACCTCAAGCACGTTCCACTGGAATCCCTGCACGAAAAACTC
>CAZJWV010000023.1:0-41586 GCA_964549855.1 uncultured Ohtaekwangia sp.
TTGCTCCTTGACTGAGGAGCACTTCACAAACTTATACCCGCTACAGAATCAAATCTTCCCTGGAGTTCGGCTTCACGTTTTTGAAAAGGACAGGGAGAGAGCCGCGGAGGTGTTGAAGGAGGGTGAGTAACGCTTGAATGTACTAACCGTCTTCCGAATGTGGAGTCGGGATTTTAGGTAGAGGCTGATTTTTAACGCAAAGGGCGCAAAGGTTGAACGCAAAGGTCGCAGAGAGAACACTCTTTAAGCAATGACTGAATCTATGAAGCCATCGATTGCATGGTGGAAAATCCTGGTGGTCCTGGTGCTTCTGCCCTGCGTCTATATTGCATACAGCCGTGGTCCCTGGGCCATCGAACTTTTTGTCCGGTCGAACAATGAGTACTACGTGTACTTCTTCGGCGGACTCACCCTCATGCACGCGATGGGTTTTTTATTAACCCGCTATCTGCTGCACAGTTCCGGCTGGAGTGATGCCGACATTGGCTTTACAATTACCGGAGTAGTAAGGAATCGGTTTCTGCTGGGCTATTTTGGCCTGGCTGTGCTGCTGCTGGGGGGAGTAGGGTACCTGGAGTATTCTGGTGCGCTTGATCCTGAGAAAATCTCCCGAATTGGTGACTTCTTTCCAAAGACCAACAGTCAGCGACTGTTGTTTGTGTTCACCTCGCTAGCGGCCGGTTTCTTTGAGGAGTACGCATTTCGTGGATTCGGAACCAAGGCGCTGCAGAGCAAAGGCGTCCCAGCCTGGTTGGCGCTCATCATCGCTTGCGCAGCTTTCGCATTTATCCACGGCTGGATCGCCTTCTCGCGGTTCGGCACGTACTTCCTGATGGGAATTTTCTTCGGGGTGCTTTATTTGTGGACCAAGCGATTGACCCTGCCAATTATCGTGCATTGCGTAATCGACCTTACCGCAATACTCATGGTATTGAAAGCCGGCGAATAGTAAGCAGCCACTCATCCAGCGAAGTAAACCTCACATGAGGCTGGCCCCCGAGACTGACTAACTTACCACGGTACCCATTTTCAAATTTTCAAATTCTCAAATTTTCAAATTACTTCCAGAACCCAAACCCATACGACTCATACAACTTCTTATTGTCGTACAGATGGCCACCCTTCATGGTGTACTCCACCTTCCGAATGTCGGAGATGTTCTTCGTAGGGTCGCCGGACACAAGGATGAGGTTGGCTTTCTTGCCCACTTCGATGGATCCCACTTCACCTCCTTTCCCTGCGAGCTGCGCGGAAATCCACGTCGCTTTTTGCAGTACTTCTTTGGCCGGAACGCCAGCCTTGACATACACCTCCAGCTCCCGATGCAGGGCAAAACCCGGGAAGTCATCAGTGCCGGGCACAAAGGTGACTCCGTTGGTGTGAAGCAACTTTAGCATTCCGAGCATGTTGTCGTATGACTTTTTGTACTGGGCCTCGTGGCCCTTCATCGTAGGCAGACCTCCCAGGTAGAGGCCACGGCGGAATTCAGGCGGCATCATCTTCAGCACAGGCTCAGCGCCGGGAGCTAGCTTGCCCGGTTCGTGCGTGAACATACTTTCAAAAATCCCAGCCGTCGGATCCACCACGATCTTGCGATCCTTGAGCAATTTGACAAACCGCTTCACTTCGGCGCTATTCAGGTTGATGTTGCCCGCGCGTTCACCCACCTTGGTGAATCGGCCCATCGACCGGGTGTCGAGGGTGTCGCCCAGGAAGTTGAGCATGATCATGTTGAGGTGAATGATCTGGTCGTAGCCGTCGTTCACGGCACGCTCAGCCGTCATGAACGAAGGAATGTGTCCGCACACTTTCATACCACGTTTGTGGGCCTCCGCAGCGAGGGGCTTCACCCACTCCACCGGGATGGAGCTGTACAGCTTCACTTGCTGATAGCCATGATCGGCATAGTAGTTCACGCCGGCAAGCCCTTCCTCCAGGGTCTTGACGATCTTGCCGGTAGGTCCGGCGTACGGTCCGGCAAAATCAATGAAGCCCGACATGATGGATATGTCTGGACCCAGCAGGATGTCTCCATCTACTTTCTTCTTGATCTCAGGAAGGTCCAACTCATTGGCCATGTCCTTGACGTTCGTGACGCCCGCGGCCAGGTGGAACAGCCCTTGAGCCATCTGGTAATGTGCATGATTGTCCCAGAGACCCGGCAGCAACATCTTGCCGGCGCCGTCGATGACGTTCGCATTGGCGGGAGCCGTTACACTCTTCGCCTTCCCTACTTGTGTGATCTTGCCGTCTTCGAGCACAACCGTCTGTCCAGCGATGACCTTCCCGGTTTTCGAATCGAATACGTTCACGTTGGTGATGGCCACCGGCGTTTCATTGCGCTGGGTAAGTTGGTCTTCCTGGCGGGCGAAGTAATCCTCTTCGATGGCGTCTTGAAGTTTCTTCAACTCCGGGATCAGGAACTCATACCCAAATTTGATAGTCGACATCCATCCGCTAATCGTAGCGAAGTACGCCTTGTTGGGAGTTACCCATACATAATAGGGAGGGCCGCCGAAGCCGGAAAACGCGTAGAGTTCCAATTCCTCCTCGAAGGTGTTCACCAACGCACGGTGACTCTTCACGTGCACGGCTTTCAATTTGCCCGATGGCAGCATGTCCATCTCATGGCCTTGTTGGCGAAGCAGCTGTTTGAGTGTCCATTCAATTTCGCCGGGCGCTCCTTCAATGGCGGAATAAATCACCGGCCCGGTCACGTTGCGTTGTTCATTCTCAATCTTGTTCTTCCAGCGCGCCACGCCGCCTTTCAGTTCGTAAGTCTCGTCCACAGCTCCTTTGAAGTAATCCACGCCGGTGACTTTGCGTGAGGTCACCGTTCCATTTTCCAGCAACAGATCAACCTGGAGTTTAGGGCCTCGGCCACGGTCGTTGTACTCGTACCGATAGTGCACCTGGCCTTGGCCATCGGACCACATCTTTTGTCTGCCGGCAATTTTTCCGCCGGAAATGATGATGTAGCGTGTCGTGTCTGTAGCTGAGGCCACCGTAGACAAAAGGAGAAGAAGGAACGTGATGCGTTTCATAGGGTGATTATGGAAGCGTTAACTACTTTTTCAATACCGTAAACTCCACGCGGCGGTTGTTGGCCTGGCCTTCAGGCGTGTCGTTGGTGTCGATGGGTTTGGATTCGCCATAGCCTTTTGCCGTCAGACGGGAAACGTCAATTCCTTGCTGGACGAGGTAGTTGACGACGGATTGCGAACGGCCCTGTGACAGCGTGTTGTTGTACTCATCTGTTCCCTTGCTGTCGGTGTGCCCCGCGATTTCAATTTCGACGGTTGGACTTGCCTGGAGAAAATCCACCACCTTATTCAGTTCGACAAAGGACTCAGGCTTCAATGCGGTCTTGTTAAACTCGAAATAGATATTCTTGAGCCGCACCGTCAGCCCAACTTCAATGGGCGCCAGGTAAAGATCTTTCGATACAGGCGACATATCCTCGCTGGTGAAGCCCACACTGTCTGTCGAATTGAGATAACCGGATTGTGAAGCGGTCATGACGTACCATCCCAGCGTCCCTACTTCGAGTTGATACTTGCCGCCGTCAGCACTCACAGAGTAGATGCTTTTGGTGTCAGGGCGCAAAGTAAAATCAACTTTCGCGGCAAGCAGCTGGTTGGTCTTCTTGTCGTAAACGCTGCCCGTCAATACAAGCTTCTTGGCAATCGGCGTAAGGTATACATCGGCAACTAGTGTTGTGTCTCCACCCAATGTGGGAATTGTGAGTGTGATATCCTTAGGCTGGTAGCCCGAAGCACTGGCACTCACCATGTATTCGTTGGTCTCAGGGATACGGGCTTCGTACTTCCCGGTAGCCGGGGTCTTGATCGCAATAGGTTTGATGTCCTTTATCGTTACCGTAACTGCAGCAGCGAGTGGCTGGCTAGTTTTTTCATCGAAGACTGTACCCGCTACCATCACCTTGATATTTTTCGGAACCAGGACAAAAATGTCCAGGTTGCCGCCATCGACGCGGCTATTCGAGCGGGCCGTGTACACGTTCCCGCTTTCGTCCATGGAAAAATAATCGTCTGCAGCCGCGGTATTCACAGCTTTGCCAAGGTTGGCAGGTTCAGACCATGAGTTCCAAGTGTCGTCCTGACGTTCGGAACGATAAATGTCGGCACCCCCCTGCCGGCCTGCGCCAAGCCGGTCGCTGGCAAAGTACAGGGTCTTGTTGTCCGGGCCGATGATGGGCGCGAACTCGTCGGTTTGGTTGCTGAACTTAAGCCGCTCGGGACGAGACCAACTCCCTCCCTGCTCGTGGCTTACATACAGATCGCTCTTCTTCGCTTTCAACTGTTCTGAAAAATAGAGGATCATGTGCTTGCGGTCGGCCGAAATCGTGGCGCCGTTGAAAAGTCCCTTCGCCATGGCCTCGAAATCCTTAACCTTGATTTCAGTCCATGCGCCGCCGGGGCTGACGAGTGAGAATCCAACTTCGTTCTTAGAACGAGTTCCGCGCACAAGAAGCGTCCCATCGTGCAATACCTGAAAAACCTGGTTGGTTTTGCTGTTGTTGAATGGTAAACCCAAGTGTTGCGGCGCAGACCAAACGCCCTTGTCGTCCTTGGTGCTCATCCAGATATCTTCTGATCCATCTTTGCCGTAGGTATTTGACGGATGGTTGACGACAAAGAAGTAGAGTTTCTTCCCGTCCGGCGAAATGACAGGAGCCGCATCATGGTAAGGAGAACTCACCTCCTTGATCTTGGTCAGTGTGTAGCGAGGAGCGAACGTCTGAGCAAAAGAAAAGTTAACGACCAGCCAACAGACAATGACGGCAACAAGACGCATGCATTCGGGGTTTGGGTAGGTAAATGTAACGAATCGCCCCGGAGGACGGAAGGGTCACCCCGACTCCCCCGATGGCGATCGGGATCACTCCGTCGGGGCAGGGCGGGTCACTGAAAACGGGCCTGGTTAAGCATCAATCGCTGTACCCGCCAGAGTGAAGAAACCTCGCTTGCTAAAGTAAATGGCTGCGAGAATGATGACCAAGGCAGCGGCATTGAAGTAAAGCAGCCTGCGGTGTTTGGCAAAGTCGTCAGTCATTTTCTTCACGGTGGTCCGAGCTAGTGTGATCAAAATGATAGCGATCAACATCATGGTATTGTGCTCCACGGTCCAATAGCGCATGCTCGCATCCTTCATCGTGTCGCTGCTGAACACCACCCAGGGACTCGTGAAATACAACAGGATACCCACCAAAAGTTGCGTGTGAGTAACGGAAAAGAGCGAAAGGCTCAGCAAATTGTCGGTCTTCCCAAATGGTTTTTTCCCTGACATCCCCAGGAATGCCTTCGCGATAACGATAACCAAGAGAATAAGGACGAGGAAACGAAGGAATGAATGGGTGTATAACAGGGCTTGATACATGGGTTCGGGTTTTTACAAAAGTAAGGGTTGTTCCATTAACAGGCACTGCCTATTCGACGTTGAGGCTTGGAATTTGGTGCTTGGTCCCAGCCTTATGCCGGGATGGTGCGTTGGTCATCCACCTCAAAGAAAACTGGTGGGGAATATCACCCGGCCTGTGTACATTCCCAAAATTCAAATTGCTATGAAGAAGATCCTCTTGGTCCTGTTCGTGATGGTTGTTGCCCAGTCATTTGCGCAAACCAACACTGGCTACCGTCGCCCGCCCGAAGAAATTGCCAAGCTGGCTGAGGCACCGCTTACGCCTGCCGTAATCGTGTCGCCCGACAAGACGCAGCTGGCTATGCTAGATCGTTCGGATTTGCCGTCCATCGAAGAGCTGTCCAGGCCCGAACTAAGGATCGCCGGGCTTCGCATCAACCCGGAGAACTTCGGACAAAGCCGGATCAACCCGTTCGTCGGCCTTACCGTGAAGAACCTGAAGGACATGAAAGAGCACAAGGTGACCGGGATGCCGTCGCCGGTTCAATTCACGCAATTCAGTTTTTCACCCGACAGCAAGAAGATATCCTTTCTCCAGAATTACCCGGATCGTGTTGAATTGTGGGTCGTCGACCTGACCACTTACCAGGCGCGCAAGTTGACCCAACGCAAGGTCAACGCCACGTATGCCAACCCGGTTGCGTGGGTGTCTTCATCTGACAAGATTATCTTCCTCGCTGCTGCCAACCAGGATCGTAAAATGTCGGCCCGGACGCGCGTGCCTGATGGGCCCGTGATCGAAGAGAACCTGGGTAAGAAAGCACCCGCCAGGACCTATCAAGATCTATTGAAAAACAAGTATGATGAAGAAACCTTCGATTTCTACTGCACATCGCAGCTGGTAGCGGTGTCCATGGATGGAACTGAAAAACCGATCGGAGAACCTGCCATCTATTCCCAGGCAAACCCCTCGCCGGATGGAACACTGATCCTGACGCGGACGGTGCAACGACCTTACTCCTACCTGGTGCCCGCATTTCTCTTTCCGCAAAGCGTCCAGGTGACCGACCTCAATGGCACTTTGGTAAAGAAGCTTGCAGATATTCCGCTGGGTGACAAGATCCCGGCAAGTTTCAGCTCCGTTATCGACGGGCCTCGAGGTCACAACTGGCGTGCTGATCAGCCTTCAACGGTGTATTGGCTGGAAGCGCAGGACCAGGGCGATCCAAAAGTGAAGGCGGACATTCGGGATAAGATGATGACGCTAAGCGCTCCTTTTACTGCTGCACCCGGCACCCTGATCAGCCTGCCATTGCGCTACGCCGGCGTTTCCTGGGGCAATGAAAAGACAGCCCTCGTCTATGAATTCTGGTGGAGCGATCGCAAGACTCGCACTTACCTCGTCGATCCTTCGAGCCCAGCCAAAAAGAAAGTACTGTTTGACCGATCGTCTGAAGATGCATACGGCGATCCCGGCGATCCCGTGATGACCACCAGTGCTTATGGAACTTCCGTCATGCAAATCAATCCAGACAATTCCATTCTCCTCGATGGAATTGGCTCCTCACCGGAGGGTGATCGCCCGTTCCTCGACAAATTGGATTTGAACACGAGCAAGATTACCCGGCTGTGGCGCAGTGAGGCTCCCTACTACGAGTACTTTGTATCGATGACAGATCCGAAGAAAGTGACTTTCCTAACGGCGCGCGAATCCAATACAGAGCAGCAGAATTTCTTTGTCCGTACCGCCAACTCCAAGAACCTCGTCCAGGTGACTTCATTCCCCCACCCTTACCCCGAGCTAAAAGAAGTGAAGAAGCAGGTGCTGAAATTCAAGCGTGCTGACGGCGTGGATCTCACTGCCGATCTCTACCTGCCGCCCGGTTACACAAAAGAAAAGGGGCCTCTCCCGGCATTCTTCTGGGCTTACCCCGAGGAGTACAAATCCAAGGCGACTGCAGGGCAGGTGAAAGGCTCACCTCATACATTCACACGGATTAGCCCGAGTGGTCCGATTCCGTGGGTCGTCAGGGGATACGCGGTTCTCAACAATGTTTCCATACCCATCGTAGGTGAAGGTGATAAGGAATCCAATGACACTTACGTCGAGCAATTGGTGGCCAGTGCTCGCGCAGCTATTGATTACGCAGCATCGCTGGGTGTGGTTGATCCCAAGCGTCTCGGCGTTGGTGGACACAGTTATGGCGCATTCATGACAGCAAACCTGCTGGCCCATACCGACTTTTTCAAAGCTGGTATTGCTCGCAGCGGGGCATATAACCGGACGCTCACGCCTTTTGGATTCCAGGCCGAAGAGCCTACGTATTGGGAGGCACCTGAAGTGTACGCGAGAATGTCGCCCTTCTCCTATGCCGACAAGATCAAGACTCCAATCCTGTTGATCCATGGCGAGATGGACAACAACTCCGGCACCTTCCCCATCCAGACCGAACGCTTCTACAATGCGATCAAAGGCCATGGTGGAACGGCACGGTATGTCGTGTTGCCTTATGAGAGCCATGGCTATCGCGCCAAGGAATCCGTTCTCCACATGATGTGGGAGATGGACAACATGCTGGAAACTTATGTGAAGGGGAACACGGAAATGAAGGGAAGGATCGAGACAAAATAGCTAGCCCCTCTCTCCCTTGGAGAGGGGTTGGGGGTGAGGCTCATCCTTTCGTATCTTGTCGGGGATGCGGCACCCCTTGCGCGCCCTCTTACTGGTCATCGGCCTGGCCGTGATGCCTCTCTGCTCCCGCGGAGAGGGACCTGACACCGTGCGTGTGGGCGCTTATGTAATCAGCGTCCACGACATCAACTTTCACGACAAGGAATATACCATCCGGTTTTGGTTGTGGTTCCTTTACAACAACCCGGAGTTTGACTTTACCACCCAGCTCGACATCCCCAACGCGAAGACCATCGAGCCCCCCGAGTCCATTATTGACACGGTGGACGGGAAATCCTGGGTGATGCTGAAGATGAAGTGTGCGATGAAGGAGAACTGGTCGGTTCAGGACTTTCCCTTCGACCGGCAACATCTCCGGGTGCAAATCGAAAACAGTGTCCTCGACAACACCGTCCTCATCTTCTCGCCCGACGAGCAAGGCAGCAAGTTCGACGATGAGGAAGCGATAGACGGATGGGCGATCAAGAATTTCAAAGTTAGCGCCCGTGAAAATCACTACGCCACCGGCTTCGGCGATCCGCGGCCTGGCCGTAATGAACAGACGTTCTCCCAGTTCACCATCGACCTGGACATTGAACGTGATGCCTGGGGACTCTTTATGAAGATTTTCCTCGGCATGTACATCGCGTTTTTCATTGCGCTCATCAGCTTTACCCCACATCCTTCGGAGATGGAACCACGTTTCGGTCTTCCGGTGGGCGGCCTTTTCGCCGCCGTTGGTAACAAATACATCATTGATTCATTGCTGCCAGAGTCATCACAGTTTACCCTGGTTGACACGCTTCATGCCCTCACCTTTATCGGGATTTTTGGAACGCTGCTCGTGTCGGCCATAGCGCTCAAACAGTACGACATGGGTCACAAAGAATTGTGTGAAAAAACAAATCGCGGCGGGGCGCAGATCATTGTAACGCTCTACGCCGCCCTCAACATTGTCTTTATCACGCTGGCCGTGATTTAGGAAGGCAAGAGTGTATACCCAGGACGGGGGATGGACTAAAGTCCAAAAATTTAGAAAGTCTCCTTTGACCACGCCTTAAAAGGCGTGGCAAAACTTACCTACGGCCAAATTCAGATTGCCTCGCCAATTAGTTTTGCCACGCCCTTTAGGGCGTGGAATCCAGGCCAGTCCGCAACCTGGGCTTTAGCCCAAGAGTTCATTTTCTGTTTTTGGAATCGATAATGATGGTCACCGGCCCGTCGTTAACCAGGCTCACTTGCATGCCGGCGCCGAAAACCCCGGTTTGAACAGCTCGGCCTGCTTGTTCCCCCAGTGCCTTCACGAACGCTTCGTACCTCGGAATAGCCACCTCTGGTTTTGCCGCCTGGATGTAGGAGGGCCTGTTTCCTTTCTTTGTGCTCGCGTGCAGGGTGAATTGGCTAACAGCCAACAATTCACCGTTTACCTCCTGGACGCTCAGGTTCATGACCCCTTCCGCATCGTTGAAAATTCTCAGGTTCGCAATCTTGGCTGAAAGCCATTCCACATCTTCCGGGCCATCAGCGTCCTCGATGCCCACAAGAATCAGGAGCCCCTTTCCGATGCTGGCGACGGATTTTCCGGCGATGTCAACGCCGGCACTGGAAACTCGCTGAATAACCGCAACCATTACTGGGATTTATGGGATCAATTGGATGATCAGGATTTGTAGCGTTGAAGTTCGCCGGAAGGATGGATGTGCATCCCCTGCTGTTTTTGTTTGGCAATCTCCAACATGGCGTGCGCAACACGCTCGCCATGAATGGCTTTGAAATTGGCCGGGAGCAGGAAATCTAGTGCGCTCATGACCACCTTACCGACAGCCTCTCCGGCCCGTTTTTCCTTCCTGTCGCCAAGCAGCATCGATGGCCGGAAGATGTGATAGGCAGGAAAGCCGACAGCGGCAATTGCCTCCTCTACCTCTCCCTTTACACGGTTGTAAAAAATCGACGACCCCTTGCTGCTGCCCATGGCTGTGACGAGCAGGAACTGCTTTGCTCCCTGGGCGCGAGTCACTTTCGCAAGGCTCAGTGGGTATTCATAATCCACCTTGCGAAAGGCTTCCTGGCTCCCAGCTTGCCTGATGGTCGTGCCCAAGCAGCAAAACACATCATCGGCCTTCAGCTCGGAAGCGTGTCGGTCCAATTGGTCAAAATCTACCACCCGGTTTACGAAGCGTGGAGATGCATGGGTCCCGATAGCTATCGGGATGGGCTTTCGCGCGAGTGCAACCACCTCGTTGTAGTCCTCAGACTGTATAAGTAGTTCGAGGAGCCGGCTTCCTACCAGACCAGTGGCGCCGGCGATAAGGGCCTTAGCCATCAGAACGTTTGTTGAATCTCCTTCTTTAGCTCCGTGAGGGCATGGCTGATCGGCTCCACGTTTTTCTCCAGGGACATCTCGAATATCCTGCGAGAAAGGTCCAGGCCGGTGGACTCAGGTCCCATGGACTCCGAAGCCGTGTTCACCAGGATGACGAGGTCTTCCTTCGCATTGCGGATCATGTTCCACACCTCCTCGCTCATGTAGATTTGCTGAGATACATTGTGGTTGTATTCATTCCGAACCTCGTCTAACAAAATTTTATGAAGTTCCCGGGCAGAGTACACCGGGTTGTTCACACGAAGCAACAAGTTGGGCGGTGAGATTCGCTCCAAAAACAGACACATGCGCTCGTAGGCTTGGAGGCGGTTGGGAAGGATCGTTTCGATCGCGCGGCTGCGGACTTCGAGCTTTTTCAGTTCGATTTCCTTGTTGATGAACGATCGTACCATGAGGTACACGCCATACAGCACGACCGAGGCGGGTATGAGAATCTTTCCGTATTCAATAAGCGCGTCCATAGGCAATAATAAGGTGGCTAAAATTAGATAATTTTGACCTCGGATTTGTTCTCTTTTGAACGAACCCGCGAATCCCAAATTACGTGAGCACCCAGATTCCTGTCACTTTAAGCTCCAAAGCCGCCGAACAGGTGCGTACTATCATGCGCACAAAAAACATCCCTGGTGACTATGGGCTGCGCATCGGCATCCGGGGCGGCCATGGCTGCGGCGGTCACCAGCTGATCCTGGGATTCGACAAGAAGAAAGAATCGGACATTGCTTACACAGAGGCAGGGATCCCGGTCTACGTGGAAAAGAAGCACATAATGTATGTGCTCGGAAAGGAAGTGGACTTTTATGAGGGAGCGGATGCAAGAGGATTTGTATTTGTAGAGGCGGAGGCATCGAAGGCCTCAACCAGCTAGCCTTATGTCCATGATTGTTGGTGTTCTTCACCAACAAGGTGCTCGAACGCCACGCTCAAGGACCTCGGTCAGGGTCTCCGTTTGAGATCACAATTTGTGATCTCAAAGGTTCATCAGTCTAGCCCTTCCTGTCGGAACCCGATTGCCCGCATGGGCGGTGGTTGCGGGTTCAACAACTCTTTAAGGTATGCAAAGACTATTCTGAAACTCTTGTCGTGTTTAGTAACCCTCCTTTCCATTTGCTCCAGTTTTAGTATTAGATCTTGATTATCCATTACCATTTGCTTTAGCTTGGTGTAAATGCGCATGATTTGAATATTAACCTGGATAGCACGATCGGTATTTAGGACGCTGGATAACATCAATACACCATGCTCTGTGAAAGCCAATGGGACATATCGTCTGCCTCCTCTGCCTTCTTTTGAGGTCACAATTTGTGACCTCAAAGATTTCCATTCCTGAGTTGTTAGCTGAAACATAAAATCCGGTGGAAAGCGACTCAGATTTCGCTTTACTTGCTGGTTCAGCTTCCTTGTTTCGATCTGATAGAGTTCTGCAAGGTCAATGTCCAGCATGACCTTCTGCCCCCTGATAACAAGAATCTTGCTCATAACCACTTCGTCAGGAATAATAGACCTCCTCCTCATTTCCACTAAAAGTCGGGCGAGCTGGAAACTATGTCAAGAAGTTGGTTGTACGGAAATCAGGATGGTTTTTTAAGGCGAAAAGTGTGAAGACGAAATTGTTTGAGGTGGCAGACTGTGAACTCAAGAAGGCTACTCCTTTCCAGCACAATCGAAACATCGATTAAAGATCAATACTAACAATCCTCATCCTGAATTGAGCGGGCACCTTTTCATCCAGAAAGTCCAGGGTCATTGTTTTTCGGTCAATGATAGCCCGCTGCAAGCGTTGCATCTTTTGTTGAGCGTCGATATAGTTGAGATCAATTGTATCTCCGCGGCTGGTCCAGGCTCCCGCTTCAAAACCTTTCAACATGCCACTAGAGGTATGTTCAAATTTGCCGTTATTCCTGAGAGTCAGAAGAACTCCAGCAAAAGGAGTGTCCCTGTAACCTTGCAGCACCACCGGAGCAGACCTCCAATCCTTGGTTGTCCTTTTTAGAACACGAGCTTCCTTGGGAACTGTGCAGGAGAGAATTCCAATAGTGAATAAAAAGAGTTGTAGCGTTCCGCCATTCATGGCAATTCTCCAAATGGCCTCTTAGCGCTTCCTGGCAATCGTCACCGCGGCCTTCTTACACACACCTCCAATAGGCGGATTGAACTTTGCTATGGTGATAGTAACAGAAAGGGCCTGGGGGAATTTCTTGAGAATCTCGTCTGCGATGGAATGCCCGACACGTTCCAACAACTTGGCCGGTTTCTCCATCTCAGCGCGGATCACAGAATAAAGCGACTCGTAATTCAGCGTGCCGGCAAGGTCGTCGGCAAAAGCAGAGGGACCGATGGTCGTCTCCACCTTGACATCTACTTCAAACTTGTTTCCGGATGATCGCTCTTGGGGGTAAACGCCGTGGTAGGCATGAAACTCCAGGCCCTCAAGGCTGATCGTTCCCGTCATGCCACTTCGTCAAAGAAAGAGCGCAACGGCTCCGCGGAAGGCTGGGTGGCGGGGGCTTCGCCGGAAGGTTTATTAACGCGGCGACTTTGTTGTTCCGATGGCAGCGTCAGGCGCTTGGCCTCGAGTTTTGCCTTCGTGAGGTGTTCCTCGATGTTGAACCGGACGGTCGTTTGATTGGATCGCTCCATGCGATCAAGCACTTCTCCAGCAAGCCTCTTGATGTCGTCCAGCATGTTGTTCTTGTGCGACTCGAGCGTCTTGTAATGCTGGGCCAGTGCCTTCAGGTTGTCTTCCATGTCGAGTAGCATCTGGCGGGCCGTGACTTCGGCATCTTCCAGGGTATTGCGTGCCTTGTCTTTGGCTTCGTTGACGATTGCTTCCGCGGTCACCTGGGCTTCCCGCACGTGTAGACCAGCAGCTTTGTTGGCCTGATCGATCACGTTCGCTCCCGTATCTTCGGCAGTCTTCAGTGTCTTGAACAGCGACGTTTCCACTTCGCGCAGCTTGGCCACCTCTTTTTCACAGGTTTCCAATTTAATGCGCAGCTCCTTGGATTCGTCGAGCATTCGTTCCCACTCCTGTGATAGGGACTGCAAGAAGGCGTTGACCTCGTCTTTGTCGTAGCCGCGCAACGTGCGCTCAAACGTCTTTTGACGGATTTCGAGGGGTGTGACTTTCATGACGTAGGTATTAAGGTTAAAAAATTACGTCCCAAATGGAGATCGTGCGATCATCGCTGGCGCTCACTACCTGGTTCCCGACTGTCATCCACAAGAGCTTGTTCACCGAAGTTCCGTGCCCTGCGTGCCGCGCCTTGTCGATTACTTTCAGGAGCGTCAGGTCGTCGGTGCGCCAAACCTTGACCGACTTGTCCATGCTGCAAGTTACGAAATGTTTCCAATCCGGGCTAAAACACAGGTCGTTGAGCGCAAACAGGTGGGCAGCGACCTCCTGTTCCTTTTCATAATTCTCATCCGCCTTCCAGGCCTTCAATCGGGCGTCCCTGGAACCACTCAGGAGCCTTCGCCCATCCTTGGTGTAGCGAAGGCAGAAAACAGAGTTTTCGTGGGCCACCCACTGATGCACAACGCTGAAATCAGGCAAACTGTACACCCGGATATGATTATCGCTGTAGCCGACTGCGAATTCCTTCCCTCCTGGTCTGACAGCCATGCACCTTGCACTCGCTCCACTACCGCCTATCACATGCACCATTGACAAAGCAGAGATGTTAATCACCGAAATCGTCCCGTCGCCGGTCGCTGCCAGCACCGTTCCACCGACGAGGGCAAGATCAAAAATGGCCGATGACGTAAACTTCAGGGAGCCTACTTCTTTTTTGGACTTCCAGTCGAGCACATGAAGACCTTCGAAATTATGACCAGCCAGCAAGTATCCCGTGAGGGGATGATAGCGCAGCGCATAAACCGAGGCACCCATTTGTGCGATGCGTTCACCCTCGTCGCTGCCCAGTGTCCAGCGCACGATCATCCCGTCACCGGCTCCCGAGAAGAAGATGGGCGAATCCGGGACAGACTCCAGCGCGTATACGCTGTCGCGATGCCCGGTGAGTGTCGTCACTTTGTTAATGCGTACAGATGTCAATTCTCCGGATTAAGGGATATATTCACAAAGTTGAGTCGCCCCCAAAGAATTACCTAATGCCACTTTCCAAAATAGAGACGATTGGCAAAGGCTCGGCCTGGGGCCTGTGGGAGATTGCGGAAACCGAACCCAGTCTCTCCTATTTATCCATGGAGAGTTGCCCGGAGGATATCACTCATCCTCAAAAGAGGCTGGAGTGGCTGGCAGGTCGTGCACTGGTCAAGTCACTGGCCGAGCATGTAGGCCTTACCTATGAGGGTATCCAGAAAGATGAATTCGGAAAGCCCTCACTGAAAATGCATCCGTGTCCCATTTCGCTCTCGCATTCTTATCCGTATGTAGCCGCCCAAATCGATTCACGACAGTCGGTGGGGATCGACCTGGAACAAATCAAGGAGAAGTTGAGGCAGGTGGGTCCACGGGTGCTTTCCGCGGAAGAATTTGACGACGCCGGTGGCGACCTGGTCAAGCTTTGTGTTTATTGGTGCGCCAAGGAGGCTCTCTACAAAATCCATGGCATCCGGAACATCTTGTTTACTGACCACTTGCGGGTTCACCCGTTCGAACTTGCAGCGGAAGGAAGACTGCATGGCGTAATCGACGTTGATAATGCCCTTCGCGCCGTTTGGCTCGGTTTTCGCGTTACCCAGGAGTACGTTATCGTATACACGGATACAACCCGATGAAAGTGATGAAAAAGCTACTCCTCTTCTTACTTCTTTCCGGCACATTGTCGGCGCAACCGGTCGTGAAGAATTTTACCCTGATGGATGTTACGAAGGGAACTCCTGTGTCCCTGGATCAGTACTCCTCCGCATCAGCAATTGTTGTACTCTTTACAAGCAACGAGTGTCCTTACGACTTGTACTATACGGAACGGTTGACGAAGTTGATTGCAGATTTCTCCGGCAGCGTAACCTTCCTCCTCGTCAACTCCCACAACGATCCCCAGGAAGGTGATGAGCGCATGAAAACCAAAGCGGCTACGTGGGCTTTCACCGTTCCTTACCTGGCCGACAAGTCACAAGTGGCCATGAATGAACTTGGCGCTCACAGGAGCCCGGAAGTATTCTTACTCAAGCCCGTTAGTGGAGGTTTCCAGGTGTACTATTCCGGTGGAATCGACGACAATCCACAGGAGCCGGCCGCGGTGACGTCGCAGTGGCTTCGCGACGCAATCCAGGACTTGCTCGCCGGGAAACCCGCCAAGCAGAATGCCGTTCGATCGCCGGGTTGCTCTATCCGGAAGAAGTAGGTTTCAGGTTTCAGGTTCAAAGTTCCAGGTTCCAGGATTTGGGATTTGCCCCTCAAACCCCCAGGTCCCCACCGTCCGAGATTTCAATGAGCAGTAGCTTCACTTCTTCAGCCTTTGCGTGTTCACCCATTTTCTCAAACGACATGATCAGGTTGCGGAGGGCGCGCCGCACGATTTCCAGGTTGTCGCACGGCTCGAAAAAAGAGTTCTGTGGAACGAGGTGCAACTCATGGATGTAGTTTTCGATATCCTGCTTGGTAAAGATCAGGCCCCTGTTGAAGGCGTTGATGTAAAACGGCGTGTTTTGCGAATCGCGGTAGGTAAGGATGAAAAGATTAGGCAGGTTGACGCCGAACACCGGTAGCTTGAGTTTCTGCGCAACCAGCATGTAGATCACACAGAGGGTGATAGGGTTCCCCTTCTTGGTTTCCAGCACGATGTTGATCATGGAATTCCCCGGTGAATGGAAATTCTTGGTGTTGGCTCCAAACTTCAGTTTGTTGAAGAGCACTCCGTTTACAACCTTGACCTGGTCCATCGGATGTAAATCTGCCCGGAACTCCAGCCACGTTTCATAGTAAATCTGTTCGAGTTCCTGCTTGAGTTTGTCAAGGTCAAGGTCTGGATACTGAATGGTGGCGACAATCCACATTCCTTCAAGAAGATCTTTCGTCTCTGCCTGGTACCAGGCGAGTAGCCGCTCCTTTAAGAGGTCGTACTGTAAATCATGGATGATCTCCTCAATACGTCCCTGGAGGGCGGGGCTGAAACTGGCCTCCCATTCTTTTTCGAGGAAGGGAATTGCCTGCGTACCCAGTGAACGAATTTTTTCCTCGACGTGTGCCACTACTTGTTTGTCCTCGTCGTCGAGCAGGGAGATGAGTGCTTTAATTTCCTTTTCGTCCATCTCAGGTTTGGATCACCCCCACATTGAACTTCTTCACCCTTGCATGGTTGGCGGCCTCGATGCCCGCAGAAAGGTAGCGTCGTGTGTCGAGGGGATCGATCACTTCGTCGACCCACAGGCGCGCCGCCGCATAGTAGGGCGATAGTTGATCGTTATACCGATCTGTGATTTCTTTCAATAGCGCGGCCTCCTCTTCTTTTGTAATCCTCTGCCCTTTGGCCTTGAGTGAACTTACGCGAATCTGCAAAAGCGTCTTCGCGGCCGAAGCCCCGCTCATCACCGCGATCTGCGCGGTGGGCCAGGCAAGAATCAGGCGGGGGTCATAGGCTTTGCCGCACATCGCATAGTTGCCCGCCCCGTAGGAGTTGCCGAGGATGACCGTAAACTTGGGCACGGTAGAATTAGCCACGGCATTCACCATTTTGGCGCCATCCTTAATGATTCCTCCTTGCTCGGCCTTGCTTCCAACCATAAACCCGCTTACATCTTGCAGGAATACCAGGGGGATCTTCCGTTGGTTACAGTTCATGATAAAACGGGCTGCCTTGTCAGCGGAATCTGAGTAAATCACGCCACCCATTTGCATTTCACCCTTCTTGGTCTTCACCACCTTGCGTTGGTTGGCCACGATGCCCACGGCCCACCCGTCTATGCGGCCGTAACCGCAGAGGATGGTTTTTCCGTAGAGGGCCTTGTATTCATCAAAAGCCGAGTCATCGACCAGCCGTTGAATAATGTCTATCGTGTCATACGGTTTGGAGCGATCGGATGGGAAGAGACCGTAAATATCAGATTCGTTTTCTTTCGGGGGCTTCCCTGCGACACGGTCAAATCCGCCGCCATGTTCATGGCCAATTTTTCCGATGATGGACCGAATGTAATCCAGGCATGCCTGGTCATTCGGGAACTTGTTGTCTGTAACGCCGGAAATCTCGCAATGCGTGGTGGCACCGCCGAGCGCTTCGTTGTCGATGTCCTCCCCGATTGCGGCCTTAACCAAGTAGGAACCCGCCAGGAAGATGGAGCCAGTCTTGTCCACAATCATGGCTTCGTCGGACATGATGGGTAGGTAAGCGCCGCCGGCCACGCAACTGCCCATGATGGCAGCGATCTGCACGATTCCCATCGACGACATCTTCGCGTTGTTGCGGAACTGCCTACCGAAGTGCTCCTTGTCCGGGAAGATCTCATCCTGCATGGGCAAGAAAACTCCAGCGCTGTCGACCAGGTAAATAATCGGCAGGTGATTGTCCATGGCAATCTCCTGGATGCGAAGGTTCTTTTTGGCAGTGATAGGGAACCACGCGCCTGCTTTCACCGTGGCATCATTGGCGACGATGGCGCACATTCTCCCCGACACATGGCCGAGACCCGCGACAACCCCGGCACCCGGGCAACCACCTACGTCCTCGTACATGTCCTCTCCCGCCAGCGTGCCAACCTCCACGAATTCCCGATCCTTATCGATGAGATAGGCGATCCGCTCACGGGCAGTGAGCTTTCCTTTCTGGTGCTGCTCTTCGATTTTCTTTTCTCCTCCTCCCAACGCCACCCGCTTCACCTTTGAATCCAGTTGGAAACAAAGTTGTTTGAAAAGGTCTTCGTTCCGGTTGAATTCCAGATCCATAGTACAGGCTTGCCGCGAAAGTTAGTTTGACTTGGGTGGCGGATTGGCCGCCTTCTTTTTCTTCTCCTCTTCCAACTTCTTCATATCACGCTCCACTTTCTTGCTGCTCTTGCCAAGGGGCGCGGTGAAATGCTTAGGGTAACGATTGATGTGCTCGACCAGGCTGTCCATACGCTTGATCAGGGTGTTAAGGTTCACATAAAGCGAGTCCTCCGTCATCAGTCTGCCCACCGTATTGTCTCCTTTTCTCATCTTCTTAAGCGTCTCATTGAGGCTCGACAAAGTTTGCTGCGTCTTCTCCATGGTCTTGTTCAGCTCGAGTCGCTTCAGGCTGTCGGACATCGTGTTCAGGTTCTTCAGGATAGGTTTCAGGTCATTCAGTGTGCCGTTGATATTGGAGGCAACATCCGTAAAATTGCTGGAGACAACTGTGATCTTGTCGTTGGCGTTGAGCAGCGTGGTGTTCAAAATGTCAGGTGTGGCCTGGAGCTTCTTGAAAATCGAATCCAGGCGCTGCGAGTTGCGGCTCAGGTTGTCGATCACCACGTTGAATTTTCCCAGCGTTGTTTGCAAGTTGCTTGCCACCGGTTCTGCAGTATTTTTCAGCAAATCAAACATTCCCTTCGCCAGCTCGGCCCGGATGGTGTCGCCCGGGTCCTTGGGCTTGTGAATCGTACCGATCTTGAGCACGATGAAGTTACCGCCGAGCAACTCGCTGTCGAGAATGGCTTTGGTGGAATCGCCCAACTTGATTTTGGAGTCAATGTCAATCTCCACAAGTACGTTGTGGTTGCGCTCGGGCATGATGCTGATGTCGCTGACGCGGCCAACTGCGAATCCGTTTACTTTCACCGGGTTGGATACAGCGAGTGAGTTGGTGTTTTCGTAAATGATGTAGTACCTCGTGGTGTTTGAAAAGAAATCGATTCCTTTCAGGAAATAGAATCCATAATACAGTGCTACGAGGGTCAGCAACGCAAAAAGTCCCACCCTAAATTCCTTGTTTTTCACGCTTGATCAGTTAATGGCTTCCACCTGGGTTTTATAGTCCTTGAAAGCCCTGTAAATTCCCGAGGCAATCAATTCCTGGCCGTTGGCATCGCCCAGAAATTTCTCTTCTTTCTTGTTCGTCAGGAAGCCGACTTCGATGAGCACGCTGGGCATGGCCGTGCGCCACAGCACAAGGAATCCGGCCTGCTTCACTCCGTGGCTCTTTCTCCCCAGCCGTCTCTTGAATTGCGACTCCACTTTCTCCGCGAAACGGAGACTGCTCTCCTGGTAGGCTCCCTGTGCCAGGGAAAACAAAATGTATGACTCGGGAGAGTTGGGGTCAAAGCCCTCATATCGCTGCTGGTAATTGTTATCCAACAGGATTACGCCGTTCTCTCGCTTAGCCACTTCGAGATTTCCTTCCGTTTTGTGCATCCCCATCACGTAAGTCTCTGTACCGAATACTTCCTCGCGCGAAACAGCATTGGCGTGAATGCAGATGAAAAGGTCGGCTTTCGCTTTGTTGGCGATGTCAGCCCGCTCATCGAGGGCAAGGTACTTGTCCGTGGTCCTGGTATAAATCACCTTAACCCCGGGAAGATTCTTTTCTATATAGCCCCCCACCTTCATCGCAATCTTCAGCGCCACGTCCTTTTCCTTAAGAAAAACACCATGAGTGCCGGGGTCCTTTCCGCCGTGGCCAGCGTCGATGACTATCGTGTCAACCGTATTCACGGCAGGCCGGGTGGTCACCGAGGAGTTTAGCAAGGTTATTGCTAACAGAAAGGCCTTGGTTCGGAAGCTCAAGAGGTAGGCAGACTATCTAATTTGACATAAATTCGCACAAAATCGTCAATTTTTCGCTAAAAGCTAAATTTTTGGCCACACGCATCCCGGGGCTTGACCCACGATTTTTGCTTCTCATGGTTGCCTTTTTCCCGGCCTTCGAAGTCCGGGCACAGACCCTTCGTGAGCCACCCAAACCTGTGCAGGCCACCCAACCCGGAGACACGACACGGACCGATTCACTGGCACAAGTCAGAAAGAGCGACATAGAGACAACGATCACCTACTCTGCCCGTGATTCCATCAATTCACGTGTCGACCGGAAGATCATGCGCCTCTATGGCGAAGCCAAAATCAAGTATGGACTTGTCGAGTTAATGGCTGAGGAGATAGTAATCGACTACGAGAAGTCAACGATCTCCGCTCGAGGGAAACTCGACTCGCTGGGAAGGCGCGTGGGGTATCCCATCTTCGTCAACGGCGATGAGAAGTATGAAACGAAGAGCATCGACTACAACTTCAAGACCCGAAGGGCAAGTATTTCGGAGGTAGTGACACAGGAGGGTGAAGGGTTTTTGCATGGCCACGCGGTAATGAAGACCGACAAGGACGAATTGTTGAGTGTACGGAACGCCTACACCACTTGCAACCTCGCGCACCCGCACTATGAGATCATCGCCACAAAGGCAAAAGCAATCCCAGGCGATAAAATGGTTGTCGGCCCCTTTTACATGACGATGAATGATGTGCCTATGCCTCTCGGCTTTGCGTTTGGGATCTTCCCCTCACCTCGAAGCAGTGCTTCCGGTGTGATCGTTCCAAGCTATGGGGAAGAAAAGAACCGCGGGTTCTTCCTCCGCAACGGTGGCTACTTCTTCGACATCAGCGAGTACATCAAATTGCAAGTCACTGCCGACGTTTACTCTAAAGGTTCCTCAGCACTCTATATTAATTCTAACTACAACAAGCGCTACAAATACACGGGCAGTTTCAATTTCAGCTATTCCAACAACCGCCTGTCTGACGACATAGAAGACAACAGTACGGTCCAGGATTTTCGACTCATGTGGTCCCACAGCCCGCAGACCAAGGGTACCGGGAGATTTTCTGCCTCGGTCAACGCGGCCAGCGCCTCATACAATGACAACAACCTGCTGTTGCCCAACAACAACCCATCTGTCCCTCGGCTCGACAACACAACGAGGAAGTTGAGTTCGAACGTTTCCTATTCAAAGACCTTTGGCAGCCGCTTCTCCTTGGGAGCAAACATGCGACTCAACCAGGATCTTACCACGGGCCAGGCCGACATCGCGCTCCCGGACCTCACCTTCAACATCAACAATACATATCCGTTCAAGCGGAGCAAGCTTACTGTGCTTCAGAACTTTTCCGTAAGACTCTCCACTGCTGCGACCAACCAGATCACCAACAACCTGGGCCGCAAAGACTATGTTAACAAAACAGACGGGACCCCAATTAAGCACGACAGCATCGCTCCTATCAACTCTGCAACACTCCCTCTCCTTATAGAACGAGGAAGAAAAGGTCTTCGCCACAACATCCCCATTGGTACAAGTTTCAAGTTGTTCAATTTCTTCACCATCAGTCCAAGCATCAGCATGGACCAGCTTATGTACTTTGAGAAATTACAATGGAATTATAATACTGATAGTACGTCGATAGTGGCGGTGCCCGACACGATTTATGGGTTCAATACCGTACTTAACTATTCGGGCAGCGTGGGGCTCAATACGCGCATCTATGGAACCTACTTCATCAAGGGTGATCACAGGGTGAAAGCAATCCGGCACGTGATCAACCCGACCATTGGAATTTCGTTCCAGCCAAACTTTGGTGATCCCGAACGATACGGATACTACCAGAGAATGCAAATCAAGGGCAATCCAAACCCTACCTACAAGTCAAGGCATGAAGGATTTGTTTACGGCTCCTCCCGCCTCGGGGAAAGCGCGACGATCAGCTTCGGTATCAACAATACCGTGGAGATGAAAGTACAGGGGAAGAAAGACTCGGTTTCAAAGAAGGTGTCACTCTTCAATACGCTTTCCATTAACAACAGCTATAACCTGAGGGCCGACTCGTTCAAGCTCGGGCTATTTTCAATGGCGGCCAACACCAACGTGCTCAACGACAAACTAAACATAAACATGACGGCGCAACTCGACCCTTACAAGTATGTTACGTTGGTCTCGCAGACAACGGGAATTGTCCGGGAAGTGCGTTCCCGGCAGTTCGCCTGGAATCCTTATACGCCCCCGGAAGGTTTTTGGGTGATTGACGATGGATTCGGGATTGGAAGAATTACTTCAGCAAGCCTCGCGCTGGGTACGAACTTGAGTGCAGCAGGCCAAAAAGCGGACAATTCAACGCGAGAAAAAGTCGGCAAGTCCGACATCCCGGCCGCCGACAAGCAATATCTTTTGAATAATCCTGATAGTTATATCGACTTTGACATTCCCTGGAATCTCCGCATCAACTACAACATAGACTACTCGCACCAGGCCAACACCAAGCCCACGATCACCCAGGCGATGCGGTTCAATGGCGACTTCTCCCTGACGAAGCAATGGAAGGTGTCGATGACCTCAGGGTATGACTTCCAGCAGAACGAGATCACACAAACCTTCATCACCATTGCCCGCGACTTGCATTGCTGGCAGGTGAACCTCAGTTGGGTTCCTTTCGGGAAATACCAGTCTTACTCCTTTTACATCGGCATCAAATCCAGCCTGCTGAAAGACCTGCGCATGAACCGCACCCGGTCATTCTACGACAACTAGCCCCTTCGACAAGCTCAGGGCAAGCACCAAAACACAAATCCCAAGCACCAAATTCCAAATTCCAGAGATTGGGTCTTGGGTCTTGGGTCTTGGGTCTTGGGATTTGGGATCTGGTGCTTGGTATTTGGTGCTTCCTGTGGCTACTTCAGCCATCCTTCGATCTCAGGCAGAGTCACAGGTGCTACCTGGTCGAGTTTGAGTTTCTTGCGCATGCCTCCAAGATCATTCAGCAGTTTGCCCGGTTTCATCTCACGAAGCTGGGCCACGGTGTGAACGCCCATTTTTTGCAGCATGGGAAGCAATTCCGCCCGAACACCAAGTTCAATGAATGCCTGGTCGTCTTGATGCGCGGCAGGTTTTTCAGGCTTCATCTGTGGAAAAAAGATCACCTCCTGGATGGATGGAGAGTTGGTCATAATCATCGAAAGGCGGTCAATGCCGATGCCCAGTCCGGCGGTTGGAGGCATCCCATACTCCAGGGCACGAAGGAAATCCTCGTCCAGTGTCATCGCTTCCTCATCTCCGCGCTTACCCAACTCCAGCTGCTCTTCGAACCGGCGACGCTGATCGATGGGATCGTTAAGTTCAGAAAACGCGTTGCAGATTTCCTTCCCGTTGCAGATGGCTTCGAAGCGTTCTACAAGTCCCTCTTTTGTGCGGTGTTTCTTTGCCAGCGGCGACATTTCCACCGGGTAGTCGGTGATGAAAGTCGGCTGAATGAGGTTAGGTTCGCATTTTTCGCCAAAAAGCTGGTCGATGAGACGGCCCTTGCCCATCGTGTCGTCGATGGGAACATGCTGGGCGCGGCACGTTTCGCGAAGCGCCACTTCGTCCATCGACGAAATATCGACGCCAGTGAAGTGCTCTATGGCTTCAAACATGGTAAAGCGCTTCCAGGGGCGCTTGAAATCAATGGTCTTGTCGCCCACCGTTACAGCGGTGGTGCCATGGAGGTCGATCGCCACTTTCTCTATCATTTCCTCCACAAGGTTCATCATCCACTGGTAGTCCTTATAAGCCACATACAATTCCACCTGCGTGAACTCCGGGTTGTGAAACCGCGACATGCCTTCGTTGCGGAAGTCTTTGGAAAACTCGTACACGCCGTCGAAGCCGCCAACGATCAGGCGCTTGAGATACAGCTCGTTGGCAATGCGCAAATAGAGCGTCATGTCGAGCGTGTTGTGATGCGTCTTGAATGGCCGCGCTGCTGCTCCGCCGTACAGCGGCTGTAGCACAGGCGTCTCCACCTCCAGGTATTGCTTGCCGTTCAGATACTCACGCATGGAATTTACCAGCTTCGTGCGCTTAACAAAGATGTCGCGCACGGAAGGGTTCACAACAAGATCAACGTAGCGCATGCGGTACCTCTGTTCGGGGTCCGTGAGTGCATCGTGACGGTGCACAACCCCTGCCTCATCCGTTGTCTCCTTTGTTACGGGAAGTGGGCGGAGTGCTTTGCTCAGCACCGTCAATGACTTTGCGTGCACCGAGATTTCCCCGGTCTGCGTGCGGAACACAAAGCCCGTCACGCCCAGGATATCGCCGATATCAAGCAATTTCTTGAAGACAATGTTGTAGTGATCCTTGTTCTCTCCCGGGCTCAAGTCGTCGCGCCGGAAGTAGACCTGGATGCGGCCGGTTTCATCTTGCAGCTCCGCAAAAGAAGCGTTGCCCATGATGCGCCGGGTCATCATTCGCCCGGCGATAGAGACATTCGTGAAGGCTTGCTCACCCTCAGTGGGAAATCGGTCGTGGATATCGCGGGCCGAGGTCGTGATCTCGAACAGGTCAGCCGGGTACGGGTTAATGCCTCGCTTCAGCAGTTCTTCGAGGCTTTGACGGCGGATGATCTCTTGTTCGCTCAGGTGCATGATAACAGTATGTCGCTTGGTGTGCAAAAATAGGAAAACCCTTCGACCCTTCGACAAGGCTTCGACAGGCTCAGCCTGGCAGCTCAGGGACCGAAGGGTCTGGACCCCTATTGATCAGTCCCAGTTCACAGGCCGGGTATTGTTGGGCAATTTCAACGGGATTGTTTGCGGCGAGCCAGCTCACGGCGGATCATCTGGAGTTCCCGACTGCTTTGACCCGCAACGGAAGTATTCTCCTCCGCCCGGCGAAGGAGGTAAGGCATGACCGCTTCCACAGGCCCGTATGGCACGTACTTCGCGACATTGTATCCCGCACTAGCCAGGTTAAATGAAATCACATCGCTCATGCCCAGCAACTGCGCAAACCATACCCGCGAATCGTTGGCGGGCATGCCATGTTTCTGCATCAGCAAAATGAGGTATTGATTGCTGTACTCATTGTGTGAACCACAGACGACAGAGATGCGCTCCTTGTTATCTGTGCAGAAAGCCAGTGCCTTGTTGAATGCCTGGTCAGTATCCTCTTTTGTGGGGAAAATGGGGCTCGGGTATCCGTGCTCTTTGGCTCGCTCGCGTTCCTTCTCCATGTAAGCGCCGCGCACGAGTTTTACGCCAAGGAAGTGGTTGTGCATGGCCGCACGATTAAAGGCATCCCTTAGAATCGCGAGGCTGTCGGCTCGGTACATCTGGACAGTCATGTAGACCAGCGCCTTCGACTGGTTGTACCGCGCCATCATTTCATAAGTAATCTGGTCGATGGGGTTTTGGATCCAGGTTTCCTCAGCGTCGACCAACACCGGGATACCCGTTTCGGACGCCTTCCGGCAAATCCGGTCCACACGTTCACGGATTTTCAAAAGAGCATCCTCTTCAGCGTCTGTTAATGTTTGCCCCTCTTGTATTTTCTGCAGCAGGTCGATATGCCCCATCCCTGTCATTTTGAAAACGCAAAACGGCAGCCATGAAGACTTCGCCTTATCGAACGTTCTGAGTATCTCTTCAGTGGTCCGATCAAACCCCTCCTCGCTCTTTTCCCCTTCAACCGAGTAGTCGAGAATTGTCTTCACCTGGAAGGCCCCCAGGTTCTGGATGGTGGACTCAGTTTTTTCAATGGCTTCTCCCCCGCAGAAGTGATCGAAGACTGTAGCGCGTACGATTCCCTTTATGGGTAGACCAATAGATAGCGCCCACTTCACCAGGCCTGTGGCCATGCGCGACACCAACGGGTGATTGACGATCGTGAAGATGAAGTTGGCTTTTCGCAGGGCCGAATCCGACTTGTAGCGGAATGCTACAGCTGTGTCGTCAAAGCTAACCGAGGGTCGAATCTCCATGGGTGCGATTGCGGCCCAAATATAGGTGTCGAACCCCTGAATCGGGAAGAACTATTGAAGGGATGAATCCGGTCTTTATCTGCTATTTTAGTGAATCAAGCTAATGGCCCGCGTAAGCATTCAAACCAAACCACTTCTTTCTCGCCCCTTCTTTAAAAGGTATACGGGAGTGGCTGTGCTGGTGGACGTGAACACGCGAGTTCATTGTTACGAGCGAATAAGGTCCCAGCTCCCTCCTCACCAGCTAGTAGTTATCCTGCCTGGCGAAATCCACAAGAATCTTGATACGTGCCGTCAGGTCTGGGATAAGATGACGGCGGCAAGGCTGGATCGGCAAGCCCTGCTGCTTGCCCTGGGTGGCGGGATGGTCGGCGACCTGGGCGGATTCTGTGCTTCCACCTACAAGCGGGGTATCGACACAGTGCTCATGCCCACTACCCTGTTGTCGATGGCGGACGCAAGCATTGGAGGGAAGACCGGGATTGACTTTGGGCCGCTCAAGAACCACATCGGGACCTTTTCCCAGCCGGTAGCTACGTGGATTGTAACACAGTTTTTGGAAACTTTACCGGCCGCTGAACTTCGTTCCGGATTCGCCGAGGTAATCAAACACACCCTCATTGGCAATCGCGCGCTTTGGAATGACCTTCGGAAGAAACCTCTTAAGGAGCAAGATTTCGGCCGGCTCATCAAGCAATCAGTCGATTTCAAGAGCGCAATTGTCAAAAAGGATCCGAGGGAATCAGGCCTTCGGAAAATCCTGAATTTTGGCCACACCCTGGGCCACGCCTTAGAGGGCTATTTCCTGGCAAAGGGCGGGCCCGTGATGCATGGGGATGCCATTGCGGCCGGTATGGTCATGGAGGGGCATATCGCCAGGCAAAAAAAGTTGATCACTGCGGCGGAATTGGAGCAAGTCGCTGCCTACCTGCTCCTCACCTTCGGCAAAATGACGGTACCAGAACCCGGCTCACTTCTGCCAGCTATCTATCAGGACAAGAAAAACAAGGGCAACAAGATATTGATGGCCCTTCCCAAGGGAATCGGGAAGGCTGTTTTCGACGTGCCGGTCAGCGAGCAAGCCGTCCGGGACGCTGTAGGCTACTATCGGTCGCGTTAGACATAGTAAGCATCCGGGTCCTCAGGGGTGGTTTGCTTGGTTTTTACGGCCTTCTTAAGGTCCGAAGCTGCGCGGGTGAGGAAGTCCTTGGTCTTCTTCTTCCTCGTTCCGGTCAGCAACCAGGCAGCCAACAACGCGCCACCGGCAATGCCGAGACCAATAGCTACTTTGCGGGTTGAACTCATACTGTCAATAACTGACTTTAAAATTAAATTGTTTCATGCACGGGAAGAAAACTTGTATTAGAAAAATCTAATTCATCCCTCAAGTGAGTGATCTTATTACTTTATCGCGCACTTCGACCCTTGCTGGAACAGTACGGCGGCTGCCAGCTTCAAAAAGTCTAAGCAACCGGGCGTTAGTCATACAAGCCCTCATGCTTGGCGCCGGAGAAGTCACTAATCTCTCCGAAGCGAATGACACTCAACTCATGAAGAGGCTGCTGAATACCCCGGCTGACGTGATTGATGCGGAAGATGCGGGTACGGTCTTCCGTTTCCTTACAGCCTACCTGGCGGTAACCGGCCATCGTTGCACGCTCACGGGTACCCGCAGGATGCAGCGCAGACCAGTAGGTGAACTGGTCGAAGCCCTCCGAACCATTGGGGCCTCGATTGATTACGTGGGCGCCGAAGGCTATCCGCCCCTGCAGATTGGGGCGTTTGGTGGTCAAAAATGCGATTCGATAGCTATCCGGGGCGATGTCAGCAGCCAATTCATCTCCGCACTGTTGATGGTTGCTCCAGCCTTGCCCAATGGCCTGACCATCCAGCTCACCGGACGGATTGCGAGCAGACCTTACGTAGAGATGACGCTCGCGCTGATGAAGCACTTCGGGGTCAGTGCTAGTCTTGAAGGGACAACCGTTAAGGTTCCGGCGGCCTCATACCGGGCTGCTTCCTATCGGGTCGAACCCGATTGGTCAGCGATCAGTTACTGGTGTGCCTTTGCGGCGCTGGCCGAGAAGGCTGACATCCTACTCCCTGGCGTAGTTTCCGGCTCACTGCAAGGCGACCGGGTTGTGCTGGATATCATGAAAGGTCTTGGTGTGGTTTCCCGTTTCGAAGACACCGGACTAAGACTCTCGGGAGGTGGACCGGTTAGCCCGCAGATAAAGGTCGATTTCCAGGGTTGCCCCGATCTGGCACAGACGGTTCTTCCCGTCTGCGCAGCATTGAGGGTCAATGGGGTATTCACCGGCCTTGAGAGCTTGAGAATCAAGGAAACCGACAGGATTGCCGCGCTTGAGGTAGAGCTGTCTAAAGTTGGCGCACTCCTGGTGGAGAGCTACGATACCTGGACACTAGACTCCGAGTCTGAAAGTGGTCTTCCAGCCGCAGTAACCATCAATACTTTTGGCGACCACCGGATGGCGATGGGGTTTGCCCCACTGGCAACACGCATGGCCTTAACAATAGAAGATCCGGAGGTTGTAAGGAAGTCTTATCCCGGATTCTGGGAGGATTTGAAATCAGTGGGATTCGACCCAAAGAAGCAGAGTTAGAGTTTGAGCGACTGCAGATAGGTAGGCGTGAGCCGTAGGCGGCTGCCGTACCAGGAGAAAAACTCACCGTCAACGAACCGTACTTCAGGGCCGGGGATCAGCTGTCGGATTTCAGCCTCATGCTTTGGACCAAACGGAAATGGCTCTGATGAGAGCAGTATAACCTCTGGATTCAGCTTCCGAATGTCTTCTCCGGAAAGCGTGGGGTACCGGGTGTGAGCGGCCGCAACATTGGTCCAGCCTGCTCGCTCGATGATGCTATGGATGAAGGTGCCCGAGGCTGCTGCCATCCATGGATCGTACCACATTAGGTAGAGCACACGTCGGGCAGAAAGTGTTCCAAACTGCGAAAATGCTTCGCGGATCTCCTTAACGATTCTCTGGCCTTCTTCAGTCGCACCCGTAACAGTCGACACACCCTCGATCATTCCGTAAGCATCCGCCAGGGTGACCACGTCACTCATCCACACCGGGCAAATCGCTCTGATGGCCTCAATTCCTTCCGGGTAGTTCTCCTCCTTGTTGCCGATGGCCAGGTCGGGCTTAATCGCTTTGATGCGGTCGATGTCGAACTTCTTTGTTCCTCCGATGATGGTCTTGGTCTTCCGTGCGGAGGCTGGGTGCACACAAAACTTGGTCACACCAACAATCTGATCACCAAGGTCAAGGTCAAATAGTAACTCTGTCTGTGATGGCACCAATGACACGATTCGGCACGGTGAGGCACTGAGTTGAACTCGTGTTCCCATTTGGTCAATTACCGAGTGCGGAGTCATGAGGGGTGGGCTAAAGCCCCTATTTCTATTTGTGTTCTTAACCACTCCCTAAAGGGCGTGGCAATTAAAGCGCTTTTGTTGCCACGCCTTTTAAGGCGTGGATTTCAAGCAACAAGAGCGAAGGGGCTTTAGCCCCGGCCGGCCTACTTGATGTATCTGTAATCGTGACCCGGCTTCACCTGAAGAAGAACTTCATAAATGAGCCGGATCACATTCTCCACGTCATCCTTGTGGACCGTCTCCACGGTAGTGTGCATATATTTCAAAGGAAGTGAAATCAGCGCTGATGCAACGCCCTCGGCGGAGTAAGCGAACGAATCGGTGTCAGTGCCTGTCGACCGGGAAACGGCCTGCCGCTGGAACTTTATCTTCTTCCTCTCTGCTGTCTGAATAATCATCTTCAGAACGTTGTTCTGCACGGCCGGTCCGTAGCACACGACTGGGCCAAGACCACACTTCAAGTTGCCGCTCTCCTTCTTGTTGTACATCGGCGACTGGGTGTCGTGAGTAACGTCCGTGCAAATAGCGAGATCGGGTTTGATCCGTCTGGAGATCATCTCCGCGCCTCGCAAGCCAATTTCTTCCTGAACTGCGTTCACCACGTACAATCCAAACGGAAGTTTCTTTTTGTTTTCTTTCAGGCGGCGAGCCACTTCAGCAATCATGAAACCGCCCATCCGGTTGTCGAGCGCGCGACCGACAAAGAAGTTCTTGCCAAGTTCAGTGAACTCGTCTTCAAACGTAGCCACACAGCCCACATGGACGCCCCATTCCTCAACTTGCTTCTTGGATTCAGCACCAATATCGATGAATATGTTCTTCAGTGTCGGCGTCTCCTCCTTGGCGGCGTCGCGCACGTGGATGGCCGGCCAGCCGAACACGCCCTTCACAATTCCCTTTGCCGTAGAGATGTTTACGCGCATGGACGGGGCAATCTGGTGATCGGAGCCGCCGTTGCGCCGCACGTAGATGTATCCCTCGTCGGTGATGTAGTTGACAAACCAGGAAATCTCGTCGGCATGACCCTCGATCACCACCTTATACGGGGCCCTGGGGTTAATTACCCCTACGGCTGTGCCATAAACGTCGATGATCTTGTCGTCGATGTAGGGCTTGAGGTAGTCGAGCCAGATCTGCTGGCCAGTGTGCTCAAAACCGGTGGGTGATGAATTGTTGAGGTAGTTGTAGAGGAAGGTTTTGCTTTTCTTGTCCATAGGTCAATGCCAGATTTGAGGGTAACAAAGTTGAAGGATTTGATCAATATATCAAGGAGGCAGCTCGGACGAAATGATTGTGACTTTCAGCATTACTCATTGCAAGTTCGCCAAAGGCCATAAAGACATGTCGGAGGTGCTGGGAGGCCTAATGATGCTTAATTCTGAATTTGACTCACTCGTCACGCTTCACCCTAAAACCAATCGGTCTGCGATCCCCGGTATCCTCGCGGACAAGTTGGCGAATGGCTTCGAAGACCACCTTGAACTGCTGATCATACTTACCTTCCAACTGCCGGATTTTGGATTCAAGGTTTCTATTGGATTGCATCCATCGGCGAAGTGCAACAAATGTTCGCATGATGCCCATATTCACATGAATGGCTCTATCACTTCTCAGAACACTGGATAACATTGCCACACCCAGTTCTGTGAATGCAAATGGTCGCTTTCTTCTGCCACCCCAACTTGATATCACAAATTGTGATTTCAAGCCTTTGAATTCCGCTTGCGTAAGCTCAAACATGAAATCACCAGGGAACCTGGTAAGGTTTCGTTTGACGGACTGGTTCAAGATACGAGTCTCAACCCCATAGAGTGAAGCCAAATCGGCATCCAGCATGACTCTTTCGCCTCGCATATAATAGATTTTCGATGCAATAACCTCGTTGTCCAATTCGCATCACTTTCCGGCAATGTAACCGGATTGTAAGGACAAGGAAATCTGGTTTTCATGACAAAATTCTGTTCAGCTGTAATACGGGTTGCTTCCTGAACAAGGCCCGCCGACACCTATAGAGGAATATTCCCGTGCTTCTTCTTGGGCAGCACGGCCGCCTTGTTCTCCAGCATCTCAAACGCACGGATCAGTTTCATCCGTGTCTGCTCGGGGAAGATTACTTCGTCGATGTAGCCGCGGTGTGCCGCGCGAAATGGGTTGGCAAATTTCTTCGTGTACTCAGCCACTTTTTCGGCCAGCTTCGCTTCAGGGTCCTTTGCTTCAGATATCTCCTTTTTGAAAATGATCTCGGCAGCGCCCTTCGCTCCCATTACAGCGATCTCCGCCGTAGGCCAGGCGTAGTTCAGGTCCGCACCAATATGTTTTGAATTCATCACATCGTAAGCGCCGCCGTAAGCTTTGCGGGTAATCACTGTGACACGGGGTACAGTCGCTTCCGAGAAGGCATACAGCAACTTCGCGCCGTTCACGATGATGCCATTCCACTCCTGGTCTGTACCCGGCAGAAACCCGGGCACGTCTTCCAGTACAAGCAGCGGGATGTTGAATGAATCGCAGAACCGGACAAAGCGAGCCCCTTTGATGCTGGCATCAATATCAAGCACCCCGGCCAGGGAGGCCGGCTGGTTGCCTACGATGCCAATGCTTCTCCCGGCGAGGCGGGCGAATCCAACCACAATATTTTCCGCGAAGTTCGCGTGTGCCTCAAAAAAAGAGCCTTCGTCTACGACGCCCTTTATGACGTCGCGCATGTCGTAAGGTTGGTTCGGGTTTTCGGGGATAATCCCATTGAGGACCGTGCGCTTTTCGTCACCGGCGCTATATGCCAAGCGCGGAGGATCCTCTTCACAGTTTTGAGGAAGATAGCTGAAGAGCGTTTTAATCTGCGCAATGCACTCCGCCTCGTTTGCGCAAGCGAAGTGTGTAACGCCGCTCTTGGCACTGTGTGTCGATGCTCCGCCCAATTCTTCGGCAGTCACGTTCTCATGAGTCACCGTCTTTACAACGTTGGGACCCGTTACAAACATGAAGGAGGTATTCTCCACCATGAAAATGAAATCCGTCATGGCCGGGGAATACACGGCCCCGCCGGCACAGGGTCCCATGATGGCCGAAATCTGGGGCACAACGCCTGAAGCCAGTACGTTGCGGTAAAAAATATCCGCGTAACCACCCAGGGAGACCACGCCTTCCTGGATGCGTGCGCCGCCAGAATCGTTAAGTCCAATGACTGGCGCGCCATTCTTCATGGCTAGCTCCATGATCTTGACGATTTTCTCGGCATGAGTTTCCGACAATGATCCGCCAAACACGGTGAAGTCCTGCGAGAACACGTAAACCAGTCGTCCATTAATCTTGCCGAAACCTGTGACAACGCCGTCGCCGAGGTAATGCTCCTTGTCGAGGCCAAAATCCTTGCTTCGGTGCATCACGAATTTGCCGAGTTCCTCAAATGAACCTTCGTCGAGCAGGAGTTGAAGCCGCTCACGCGCGGTGAGTTTACCCTTCGCGTGCTGCTGCTCAATGCGTTTCGCACCGCCACCCTGCAAGGCCTCCTTATTCTTTCGGATCAGCTCGTCAAATTTGTCTTTGTTGCCGCTCATAGAGGGGGGTTGACTGCCAAATATAAGTATTGTTTGTAGGGTTATGCTAACTTACTCAGCCCGTAAACCCTGTGTGATGGATGATCTCGTTGGCATCATGGACCTGGGCACAAACACTTTCCATCTCCTGGTTGCCCGGGTGTCGGCGGAGGACTTCAATATCGTTTACCGCGAACGTCAGGCTGTGAAAATCGGAAAAGGCGGGATCAACAGTTCCGAAATTCTGCCCGAAGCCGTCGACCGGGCGTTGCTTTGCCTGACGGGCTTTCGAAAGAAACTGGATGAATTGGGAGTGTCCCGGTTTCGCGCCATTGGCACCAGCGCCCTTCGGAGCGCGGGGAACAGCGCTGAGGTGATCCATCGGATCAAAGCGACAACGGGAATCGATGTCGAAGTAATTTCAGGTGACCAGGAAGCCATATTCATTTATCATGGAATTCGCACCGCGCTCCGCCTCGGCTCCAAACCCAATCTAATCGTCGACATCGGTGGAGGAAGCGTGGAATTCATCTTCGCCACCGGCACATCGGTATTGTGGCAGGTGAGCCTGAACATCGGGGGTCAGCGATTGCTGGAGCAGTTTCACCGACAGGACCCTCTTACACCACAGGCGTACCATGACCTAAGACGGCACTATACAGAGGCCCTTCGTCCCGTATTGGAGGCAGCCACGCGTTGGCCTCCGGAAACGCTCGTTGGCTCTTCGGGCACATTTGATACATTGAGTGAGATCCATTGTATGTCAACTGGATTGCCGTATGAAGCAACGTCGTCCGAAACGCCGCTCACTCTGGAGGCCTTTCGTGTCATTCATCGCGAACTCGTCGCCCGGAACCGGGAGGATCGCATGAAGATCCCTGGAATGATTGAGATGCGGGTCGACATGATTGTGGTGGCAAGCTGCCTGATCGAATTTCTGATGGACCACATACCCTTCAAGAGTATCCGCGTCTCGACTTACTCCCTTAAGGAAGGTGTACTGGCTATGATGAAGCAAATTTGAGAATTTGAGAATTTGAGAATTTGAGAATTTGAAAATTGAGATTGGGTGAGGGTTGTGGATTGCTCAGGTTAAGGGCTTGCAATTGCATTGGTTGAAATACCCACCCACCAGCACGTACACATTTTCAAATTCTCAAATTCTCAAATTTTCAAATTTCTAAAACCAAGCCGTAAGACTTGCCATCAGCAGGAAGGTGTTGTTCGTAGAGAATCCGTTCTTATCCTCGTACACGTTGTCTTTCGAGGTGAACTGGCGCGCTTCGAGGCGAAAGAGGGCTTGCTTGTGCAACTGGAAATTGGCGCAGGCTCCGTAGCCCACCGTGCGGAATCCAGGGGCTCCGGTAAAGGGCGAAACGATCACGCCCTCCGGGTCGTGGAAATATTCCACCCGACCGGATACCGACAACAGTTCGGAGAATTTGTACTTACCGATGAAGTTGGCCTGCCACCACATGCCGTTCGACGTGCCTTCCCGTTCCTGGATTCCTCCATACACACAGGAGGTTGCTGACCACCGGCTGCCGGGCTGAAAAATCCAGTAGAGGTCGGTGAAATAGCGCATCCGGTAAGAAGGATGTGCAGCAGATCGCTCATCACCCACATAGGTATCCCAGTTGAAGAGCATGGTTTTGTTTGGCCGTAATTCAAGTTGCGTGCCCACCGACTTGCCTTCGTTGTTGTCCTGTATCACCTGCCAGCCATTGATCAGGTAGAGGTAGGCGTTCATCTTCGGGCTCACGGGCACGCTCAGCTTCACTCCCGTGATGTAGTAAGGCACATTCTCCGGTGCCAGGGATCGGGTGTACATCAGGTGGTCTTTGGAGATAGCGCTTTCGTTGGTGTACGGTGAGCCGAGTACCCCGGCATCGACCCAGATTTTCTTTTTGTCTGAAAGCAGCACACCAACGCTGGCTTCCACCATGTTCTTCAGTGAACCCGGCTCATTCTGGTAATTGGCATCCATGTAAGTTCCAAAACCGGGAACAAACCTCGCCCTCATGTAACGCGATCTGTACCGGACGTCCACGTAAGCCAAATTGATCGTCAGCTCATTGTTGCGGGCCGAGGAGACGAAGTATGGATTTGTACCGTTAGAGGGCTTATTGAAGTTGTAGCCATAATACGAGTCCACGTAACCGCCCAGCCCCACCTGGCCGATGATCGTCGTCTCGACGGTGTCCATGGTTGCAGTGTTTGTTACCTGGCCGTACGCTTGTGCCCCGATCAACACCAGGAGTACCGGCAACCATTGTCTACGCATCCTTAAAAGTAGATACTCCGCAAAGCAAAAGGAAAAGACTCACATAAAGCTTTTATAAAGAAAGCATCAGGACGAAACTTCGACACCTAGACACGTCGATACCTGGACACAAAAAAAGAACCCCTGCCCCTTTCGAGGCAGAGATTCACCCGCTACCCAACTATCCTCAAAAAGGGATGATGGTTTTGTCCTTTGGGTATTTCACTTCGAACCGGAATGATGCCTTGCGGGTCTCAGAAGGTTGCAAGGTCCAGGTCCAGGTAAGCTTACCCGTGTCTTTGTTCCACTGGGCACCACCTACGTCAAGTACTGTTACTTCTATCTGAGTATTTCTCGACAGGGGCACCTGGTCTTCGACGACCACAGTGATCGCTTCGTTGCGGGTATTGCGCACGGAGATCTCAAAAGCACGAGCCTCTTTGATGTTTGTGCCAATAACCTTCCGTTGGGTGAAATCCCTTACCTTCTCGCGTTTTACGACCACGCGTTTGTCGCGGCCCAGGGAAAGGGACAGCGTATCCATGATAGAGCGTGGATCGATAAACGTTTTCCCCACAAAAGTGCCCTCGAAGAAAACGCTTGCCTCACCGGGCAAAAGGTTAAAGTCTTCCCAGCCTGTAGCCCGTGCTACCAGGAATGCATCCGGATCCAGTTTGGGAGTTACGACATACTGGTAGAGGGCCGGGAGTTCGTGGCGCCCGATGTCCACCAGGGTGGGTTTGTTGGAAGAAGTTACGGTGTAAGGCAACTGGATCATAAAAGCTGTAGTCACGGATGCCTCCACGGTGCTGACGAAATCTGCCACGGTTGCGGAATCCAGCTCGACAGCTTCAGCCTCTGGTCCTCGATCCATCGCAGCCGGCGATGATTTTGCCGCACGTTTGTAATTTCTTTGGTAAGTGTTCACCTGTAGGAAGTCAATCACTTGAGCCACCAATTCGGGCTTTAAGCCACCGAGGTTAGGATTGGCCGACGAAAGTGTCAGCTTCACATTCTTCCACTCCTCGCCCGTGCTTTGAAAGACGTTTGCTTTGTAATTGAGCTGAAGCGGGCTCTTGGTATTCGTTCCGCGCAGATCATAGACCGGCTGCCAGCCAGCGCGCGATACGACGTAACTCACTTCCAACTCGGCGGCGGTAGCATTGTCAGCAGAGACACTCACCACTATCTCGCTGGCCTGGCGCTTGAAGAGTTCATTCTGCGAATCGACTTGCGATTGAATCCTCGCCAGGCGGACGTTTAGTTTGCGTATGGCCGCATCCTGCTTTAGGCGTGCCACAACAATCTCACTCATTCTCGAGCGGAAGAAGTCGGCCATGGCTTTCAATTCGGCTACGGTCAGATTGGAATTGGTGCCCCCGATCCGTTGATTGGCTATAAGCATTGCCTCTTCTTTATTGAGTATATCCAACTGGCTTGCCTCGATGGTGAGCTGGCGCTTCACGAAATCGAGTGAGTCATTGAGATTACGGAGCGACTTGGTCATCCCGATCTCCTGGAGGAAGTTCTGCCGGTGAGTAGTCCCCAGAATTAGAAAGTTTCCTTTCCCTGCCACCTGGATACTGTTTGGGTCCAGTTGTGCGGCCAATCCGGTAATCACCAGGTTGACACGACCGGCCTCGAGTCGGGTTTTCACCACTCGGTTGACCTGGGCCCTGGCCAGGAAAACCGTGATGTCACGGATTTCAGAGTCCACTGGTCTTTCAGTCTGTGCAATAGCGGGTATAAGCCAAAGGAGCATGCCGGCAAGTACCCAAAGTCGGTTGGTTTTCATTGTAATCAGGTTTTAGAATGAAGATGCGGGAATGGGACGTTTTCCATAATGGATAGAAGAATTCTCCACCATTTGATCCAAGAGGCGTGCCAAAACAGGTGTCTAAGTGTCTGGCTTGCCTGCCATATCGCCTCGCGCAGGCGGGGAGTCGAGGTGTCTAAGTGTGGGTTCGCTATTTTTGCCGCATGAGTGAATCAATCCACCCCTACCCGGCCCTCCGGAAGTTTGCGAACGATGTGTTCCTGAAGATCGGATGTCCCGCTGATGAAGCCTCCCTGGCTGCGGAAGCGCTTGTTCATGCCGACTTGCGTGGGATTGACTCTCACGGGGTGGCCCGGCTCAGCGGCTACGTGAGGCTGTGGGAAGCAAAACGGGTGAACAGCAAGCCATCGATCAAGACGGTTCACGAATCCCCCAGCACAGCGGTGATTGATGGAGACCAGGGGCTCGGACTTGTGGTAGGGCCTCACGCCATGGAAGTCGCGATCGCAAAGGCAGAGAAATGCGGAACAGGATGGGTGGCGGTACGCAACTCCAATCACTTCGGCATTGCGGGTCATCACGCCATGATGGCCCTTGACCACGAAATGATCGGTATCGCCATGACCAACGCCAGCCCGCTGGTGGCACCAACGTTTTCTGTTGAACGACTACTGGGTACGAATCCGATTTGTGTTGCAATTCCAGCCGGGGAGCAGCCGGCGTTCGTAGCCGATTTTGCTACTACAACAGCCGCCAACGGAAAGCTGGAGCTTCTGCAGCGCAAGAACAAGGAGGCGCCGCTCGGGTGGATCCAAACAAAAATCGGGGAGCCCTCCAGTAATCCACATGAACTCAAGGAAGGCGGTGCGCTTATTCCCCTGGGCAGTGACCGCGATCATGGAAGTCACAAGGGATTTTGCCTTGGCGCGTGGGTGGACATATTTTCAGCCGTCCTGTCGGGTGCCAACTATGGACCGTGGGTGCCTCCTTTCGTAAGCTTCCTCTCTCCTCCACCCGATCCCGTTGGACTTGGCATTGGTCACTTCTTCGGGGCGATGCGTGTCGATGCTTTTCGGCCGGCGAGTGAATTCAAAACGCATATGGACCAATGGATCACCCGGTTCAGGTCTGCGAAGACAGTTACGGGCCAACCTGCCGTCGTCATTCCTGGCGATCCGGAACGGGAGGCCCAAGCTTCAAGAGAGCGTGACGGCATTCCTGTCCACGAAAGTGTGGAGGCCGATCTGAGAAAATTGGGAGAGAAGTTAGGGGTTCCTTTCTAATCTCCCCTCTCCCCTGGAGAGGGGTCGGGGGTGGGGCCTCAGAACGAGAAATACACGCGAAACACCCAGGGCGAAGCAAAGGCGTAGTCGCTCTGTCGCCAGATAACGTCGTACATCCCGATCACGTTGAGGGCCGCGCGTCCGCCCAAGGGTTGAGAGAAGCCGATGCCCAGCAACAACCGGTCGAACATTTTCCGCTGCGCATTGATGAATGTTGGTGAGCTGAGCAGCATGTACTCGGCGTAGGCGAATATCTGGCCAAAGTTGTATCGGGCAAAGGGGCTCACCCCGTATTGGTTCAACGTAAGGTCCACATCCGGGTAGCTGTAATATTGGTACGAGATGCCCGTGCCCACAGAAAAGTTATTGTTCACCATGTAGCCAATGATGGGGAACAGTCCGACATAGAAGTAGCGGTTGCCGTAGGTATCCGTGCCGCCGTTCAATCCGAGGCCACCGCCGAAGTAAAGGCGATCTGAGAGGCTGGAGTTATCCATGACATCTCGCTGCGCACTCGCAATGCTGCAAACGAATAGCAACAGAATGATCAGGCAATTTCTCATGTCAGTCCGCTTCTTCAATGATAAAGATATCTTCCTTATCACGCTTCATGAGGTACTTTTCGCGGGCGAATTTTTCCAGCAATTCCGTGGTTCCCATCAGTTCGGCCCGGTCACTCTCTACTTCCTTGATCTTCTCCTCATAATACGATCGCTCATGCTCAAGCGACCGCAGTTTGGCCGTGAGCCGGAAGCGGTTGATCAGGTCGTTGGAGTCCAGGAACGTCATCCACACCAGGAAGGCGATGCCAGTGACAGAGTAGAAATTGCGAAGGACCGGGGGGAGGCGACGCAGCATAGGTTAAAAAATGATGGACGAAGATAGGGAATTGTTTTGGAATTGGGCAATGCGGGATTGTATAACCCTGCTACCTTTATGAAATGGAAGTACCGAAAGAAGAAAAGCAAGACAGGAAAAAGGAAGGCAAGGGCAGGGAAACCTTGTTCCGCGTGGCCTACCGCAACCAGATCACGTTGATACAGATTGCCGACAACAAGGCCAACCTGATCATCAGCATAAACACATTAATCATCTCTTCGATCATAGCCGTGAGCGGCTACGGCATGGTCGCCGAGCGTTTTCAGGCTGACAGGGCCAGCATTCTCATACCCATTACCCTGATCATGTTAAGTTGTTTGACTTCGGCGATTTTTGCCATCCAGGCGGCTAAGCCGAAACTGATCGCCGCACAACCCCTGGAGAACACTAAAGACAAAACGAGCCTGCTGTTCTTCGGCGCTATTGCACAATACGATCAGGCACAGTACCTGGAGCGTATGAAGGCGCTGATTGCTTCTGATTCTGATGTCTATGAAACGATGAGCATAGATCTTCACAACCAGGGGATGATCCTCGCCCGGAAATACAAGCTGATCAACACCGCCTACCGGATCTTCATGTTCGGGTTTATCCTGAGCGTGTGGGCGTTCCTGGCGTTTTTGGTGGCGGGGTGATCAACTTATCCAATCCCCAGCACCCCCATCGCATTTCTCCCCAAGATCCTCTCACGGTCTGAGGCTGAAATGGCAAGATTTCCAATGCTCTGCTTCATTTTCGGAATGCTGCCGATCATGTGCGGGTAGTCGCTCCCGGCCAGGATTTGGCCGACGCCCGCAAAGTCGATGGCCAACTGCAGTGCTTTGACGTCAAAGTTCACGGTGTCATAATAGAACTTCTTCAGGTAGTAGGTGGGCGGCCGGTCGATGTGCTGGCGACACTCGGGAAAGTTTTCGAATCCACGGTCGAGTCGCTCAGCGAGATACGGTATTGTTCCTCCCAAGTGACCGAGGATCCACTTGATGTTCGGGTATCGCTCTGGAACGCCGGCAAAGACGAGTTTGGCTGCTGCCAGTGTAGTGTCCATGAGGAAGCCGATGAGCGGCATCAGCATGTATTCCTCCATCGCCTCGACCCCGGCAGGATACGTCGGATGAATGTGAATGACGGCTTTGAGTTCGTTGGCCTTCTTCCACAGTCCTTCGTAATGAGCGTCCGCCAGAGCGACGTAGTTCACGTTGCTGTAGACCATAGCCCCTCGAAATCCAAGGACCTTCATGGCGCGCTCCAATTCTTTCTCCGCGGCGGCTGGGTTGTTCAGGGGCAACGTTGCCAATGGAATCAGGCTGTCGCCGTTCGCTCGAGCCATTTCGGCGAAACTGTCATTCACCATTTTCGAAAGCTCCGCAGAACGCTCCGGGGTTTCGACTACGGTGCCCGGGCAAGTGAAGGAAAACAGTGACGTATTCACGCCTTCATCGCGCATGGCCTTGAGTTTGACTTCGACAGAGCGATGTCCGGGTACGGCAACATTGTAGTCGCCCGGCGAGTGAATCACGGGGTTTCCGTCGTTGTCGCGGCTGACCCTGTAGAAACTGGGGCCCTTTTCAATGGCGGCTATATACTGCTCCGGGTAAAAGTGATTGTGGACGTCGAGGATCATGGGAGTTTCTTAAGGTGTTGAGCCCCTATCATTGCCCCGGCATTTAATGCCAGGGCAATGATAGATGGGCGTTCGCAGCAAGACAATCAAGTCGGCTTGCGAAGAACAATATAATAAATTGCGAACCCTGCAGCGAGGAGAGAAAGGCCAGATACCGCCTGGAGAGGTTGAGCGGCAAAGTGGTTGATCACGATGGCAAAGGAAGAGACGCTGAAGATGATCGGAATGACGATGCCCTTGCCTTTCCGGATCCCCCGACGTTGCAGCACTAGAAGTCCTATGGCCATCAGCCCGAAAAAGATCCACTCGGTGAAGATTACGCGGGTAAACATTTCACGGTAGGTTCCTGTCGCCACAAGCACCGACGACCAAATCGCCTGGAGGATGATGGCCTTGTGCGGCGTACCAAATCGTGGGTGCAAATCACCCACCCATTTGAAGAGCAATCCATCCCTGGCCATTGAATAGTACACCCCGGGGACCCGTCAGGACGATTCCACCGACTGCCCCGAAAGTGGAGAACATCACCAATCCTGAAACGAAAGCTCCGGCTCCGGCACCAAGGACCACGCTGGCTGCATCCGCCGCGACACGGGTCGAAGAAGCAACCTGGTCAAGGGGAAGAATGTACATGTACACCGTGTTCAAGGCGACGTAGCAGAAAGTCACGATGAGGGTACCCATCACCAGTGAGCGTGGGATCGTCTTTTCTGGTTCGACTGTTTCCTCCGCATTGTAAGTAACCATGTGCCCGCCCCCG
>CAZJWV010000024.1:0-38312 GCA_964549855.1 uncultured Ohtaekwangia sp.
GCACGTTGTAGGAAGTTCATCGATGCGGGCCAGTCGAATCCGCTTCAATGAGATAACGTTCCTGTGGCCCTCAGTTGCACTTTGCTCGTAAACCCCGGCTATCGCCCGGGCCATAATACAGGTCGCCCCTCCGGGGCTTGGATGAGTCACCCCCTCTCTACGCAGTAGAGAGGGTGCAAGGGGTGAGTTCAGCCGCGCGTTGTAATCAAGTTCATCGATGAGGGCCAATTGAACGGCCAAGCAAGCATCCAGAACCCAGCACGCAGTGCCGAGCCCCGAGTACCGAGCGCCCTCAGTTCACTTTGATCCACTTCTTGAACCACTCCAGATTCCGTTTCTGCGCCATGTATTCCTGCATTGGCTCATAGAAAACGTGGCTGCTCCGCGGGTGGATGTCCAGTTCCACCGTCTTTCCCTGCTGCTTCAGTGCCCGGTAGAATTTCCAGGCGTTGGCCGCCGGCACTCGGTTGTCGCGCTCACCTTGTTGAATGAGCAACGGGGTGGTGACTTGTGAAGCAAAGGTGAGCGGTGAGTGTGCCTTGTACGACTCTTGTGCTTCCCACGGACGCTTGAAGTACTCGGCCATCACCTCGCCCCCGTCCGAAAGAAAGTATTGATCGCTCAGGTCGCTAATGCTGGCGCCTGCAGACGCTGCTTTGAACTTTGATGTCTGCGTGACGATCCAATTCGTCATGTAGCCGCCGTAGGAAGCGCCCATCACACCCAGTCGATCCGGATCGGCGATGCCTTGCGCAATGAGGTAATCGACGCCCGTCATGATGTCCTTATAGTCGGCCCCTCCCCAGTCGTTCACTATAGAACGCTGTCCTGCTTCACCGTAGCCTGCGCCGCCGCGGGGCATGGGGAAGAACACTGCAAAGCCCGCACTGGCGAAGGCTTCAACGGGATAGTAGTCCACTTGCGCTGGAACGTGCATGAACTGGGGATACAATCCGTACGTAACACCTCCATTCGGACCGCCATGGCAGTACACTAGGGTCGGCACCCGCGTGCCTGCTTTGTTTCCCGGCGGTGTAAGCAAGAGTCCCCAAATTTCCATCCCATCGAACGATGACCACTTGATCGGCTTCATCTCGCCGAGGGCGAGTTTTTGTAATTGCGGATTTACATCGGTCAACGTCTCTGCCTTTCCCTTTTTCAAGTCAAGTATGGTGACATCGCCCATCGATCGCGGAGCAACACTTCGGTACGCAACCTTGCTTCCGTCGCGAGAGATGGACAAAGAGAAATTCGCCGCTGGACCCGTGTCGACACGCTCTGCCTTTCCCGACTCAATCCAGACACGAACAACCGCTTGTTCAAACATATGTTCCTGCCTGCCGAAGGTTCCGTCAAACGTGAGCAAGTAGATGGATTTGCTATCGGTCGCCCATGTGACGTCACTCACCCAGGCGTCCTGTAAACCAAAGCTCTTGATGGCTCCTCCCTGCGAAGGGACGACGCAGAGTCCTCGTGGCGACATCAGGGAAACCACCCCATTGGATGAAGTGAATGCAATCGACTTTCCATCCGGCGACCAGCGAGGAGTACTGTTCATCCCGATGCGATCAACGATGACCCTAGGCTTGCCACCGTCAACGGGAACCGCAAAGACCCGCGTTTGATACTGCGCCGTGAATCCGGATGCCGGTGCGGCAGCGTAGGCAACTTCCTTGCCGTCTGGCGACCAGGAGAATCCCTCGACAAATTGGTCAGGTGACGTCAACAATTTCCACGTGCCGTCAGGCTCTTTCAAGGCCAAACGAGCAGGCCGGCCGGGTGAATCGGCGTGGGTGACGAATGACTGGTCCTTTCGTTGACGCTGCTCTTCCGCAGATATGGCGTCTGGAGTGGCGCAAACGATCTTCCCTCCGTCCGGCGACCATTCGTAGTTAACAATCCCCTCCGGCGCATCCGTAAGAATTGATGCGTCTCCCCCCAAAGCATTCACGATAAAAACTTGCGGCTTGTCCTCTTTCAATCCCATGAAGGAAATGCGTTTCCCATCGGGATGCCATCGCAGTCGTGGAGCAGGCAGACCTGTGTTCAGGATCCGAGTACCCTCTGCTAGCCGCAACGGCTGACGAGAGCCCGGTGAAGTTGAGATAACAAACAGGGCAGGCTCATGCTGATTCTTTTGCAACGATGGAGTCGAGACCACGTAGGCTGCCTGCGAGCCGTCCGGGGATATCTTGACATCGACGATGGTGCTGAGTCCCATCAGGTCTTCAAGGGTCACGGGGCGTTTGTCTTGTGCAACGCCTGCCAGTGAGGCAAGCAACAGAAAACAAAAAGAAGTCAGGTGTTTCATTTGTTGGGAGCTCACAAAGTCTTCTCAAGGAAAGAGCGTATTTGCTTTGCCGTTTTATATCGCCTGATCGTACCATAAAACAAGTCGCCCTTGCCGGAATAACATATAATTGGGATGAAAGTCATTAATTGATTTGGCGAGTCGTAGTCAATCAGCTCCTTGCCCTGAGTTCTGTCATGGAGATAAAAAACCATTCGGAGGGATGGTGGAAAGTTCTCGTCCATGAGAAACTTGTACTTCAAAACATACTTGTAATCCTTGACATCGTAGGCTTTCAAGTTATACTGATTAACAGGGATGAGTTCCTTGTCCTTCCGCTTTTCTGTAGCCTTTTCAATCGTTTCGTTCAACCAATCCATCAGGGTCAGGTCGAACATAATACCGTAAGTGTCCCCGATCTGCAGCCTGTTATTGGGAATGCTCGTATTGCGTACCTGGTCAGCTCTTTCCAAACAATCTTCTCTCTTATGAACTCGTTCGTATTCACGGGTCATGCTGGCAATGAGCTCTTCTGATGTCAACACATAAACAAGTATTTTGTCATTGCGAAAATCAGGGGGAAAATCAAGGTTTTGTGCGTGGCAAACGCCTTGGTTGAGGGTCACCATCGCGATGAACAGAATCCGAACAAAGTGTTTCAAATCGCGGTACTCAAAGCGCATTCTCAAAAAGTGGTTCCCGGTCTTCTATTTTGGCATTGCCACCGTAAATCAATATACGCAATGCGCCACATGTTTTAGCCGAGCGAATTGCGTCTGGATGTAAGTAATTACCTTGACCGTATGAATTTCCTGGCCCACCTCTACCTCTCCGGCGATGACGATGCCACGCGGGTAGGGAATTTCATCGGAGATTTTGTGCGTGGCCGGGACCTGGCTGAGAAATATGGAGCCGGTATCGCACGCGGAGTTGAACTCCATCGGGCCATCGATGAGTTTACCGATAAACACCCGGTGGTCAAGCAAAGCAAAAACCGGTTGTGGCCTAACTACCGGCACTATTCAGCGGTGATCGTCGATCTTTACTATGATCACTATCTCGCGGCAGGGTGGAAAAACCATTCGCCAGTGCCCCTGGTACAATACGCTGAAGACGCGTACGCACTAATGAACCGGTACGATCACATCCTGCCAGAGCCGTTCAAGATGATGTTGAGCTACATGTCGCGCAGCAATTGGCTGGTCGGTTATTCCTACGTAGAAGGCATCGGCCGGGCACTCACGGGAATGTCGCGACGTACCAGCTTTGAATCAAGAATGGAGGAATCCGTTAAAGACCTTCGGTTACACTACGCTGAATTTCAGAAAGAGTTTGATACGTTCTTTCCGGAGCTGAAGGAGTTCTCTGCGGAGTGGTTGAGAAATCACTAGCGGCCAGTCCGGCATCGCCCCCTACCCCTCTCCGGAGGAGAGGGGAGGTATTTCCATTTTCAAATTTTCAAATCTTCACCCCGATAATTATCGGGGTCAAATTACGCCTTCGCGTAGAAGTTGAGCTTGGTCTCCTTGGCACCTAGTGATGTCAGATAATCCACAACTGCCTTCGAAGCTTCTGCACCTTTGTTCGCATGATGCAGCATAGTAAACCCATGCGGTCCTTTTGAATTGAGAAGTCCCGGGTTGAACGTGAGGACATTCTTCACGGTCTCCAGGTGGCCCAGCATGCAGGCGAGGTAGATGTTGTAGCGGGCACCCTTGCCCAACAAATAATGAGCGATCTCCGTGTTGCCGACATGGCCGGCGGCCTCAATGCCTGATTCGAAGTCTCCTCCGCCCCAATCGTACGATACGTGCAGGAGTTGTGGATCGTTCTCCAGCATTTCCTTGCAACGGTCAAACTTGCCGTGCGACACGCCAACAAATTCCTTGACAATATCGGCTGCGATGGCCGGGGGGCGTTCCTGGGTTTGCTGACCCCGTGTGAAGAACGGGAGCACCATCGCGGCGCCGCCGACGAGTGTACGCTGAAGAAATACGGTGCGGTTCATAGTGTTAGGGTTTTATCATGCCAACGGAGGTTTGGAGGCCTCGTTTCCGTTTTCGTCATTTGTGACGCTAAATTTACTCAGACGGTCGAAACCCTATGACCAACGATCCGGAACTAAGTGGCAAGTACCTCGGGACGATCTCCAACGACTTCGTCAAGGTTGCCGATTCAATCAAAGAGGCCTCCTACCAGATTCGCAAAGCGGGCTTTCAGTACCCCATCTTCCCCATGAGCCATGATGATCAGCCCATCGGGCAATTGTTGATTCCTGCTACAGAAAATGGCCCGGCCTGGAACTACTTCGCTTCCTTCCTCGATGAATTTGTTCAGCGCGAATTGGTGGCGAAAGACAAAGAGGAGGACTTCAAAGCCACTTATAAAGATCCGGATGAGTTTTGTTGCTTGTTTGTGATTGATAAGGAGTTCACGCGGTTCGTGTTTATTCCGTACCCCGAAGATTAGGCTGACGTTTTCTCAAGGGGAGGCAGTGCCTACTTCGGTCGACGACAGGGTCACCACCGCAAAGACGCAACGGCGCAAAGGAGCGCAAAGAACAACAACATAACCAACGGCGACACATCGACACCAAGACACTGCGACACTCTAGAAGTGTACCCACCCCTGCGCCTTCAATGGCACTGCATTGCCGCCCTTTGTTACAAGGACATTCTCTTTTGGATTGGGGTGGATGTAGCCGATAAACTGGATGTCGGCGTGGTTCTTGAGTTTCTCGAAGTCGTCGTGCTTGATGGTGAAAAGCAGTTCGTAGTCTTCGCCGCCGTTGAGGGCACAGGTAAAAGGATCCAGCTTAAATTCTACAGCCGTGTTGAAAGCGTCTGAGTCGATTGGAATCTTGTCCTCGAAAATTCGCACACCTACGTTTGAGCTTTTTGAGATATGCATCAACTCAGAAGCCAACCCGTCGGATACATCGATCATCGAGGTGGGGCGTATCTTCAACTCCGCCAGTTCGTGGATGATATCCATCCGCGCTTTTGGTCGCAGCTGCCGGCCAACTACATATTCATGAGCGTCGAGCTCAGGCTGCATTTCGGGATTGGCGAGGAAGACCTCCTTCTCCCGTTCCAACACTTGCAAGCCGATGTAGGCACCACCAAGATCGCCTGTTACACAGATGACGTCCTTGTCGCCGGCCCCCGTGCGGTACACTTCGTTTCCTTTCTGGGTTCTGCCTACCACGCTCAGGCTTAAGATCAGACCAGATGAAGATGCGGTTGTATCGCCGCCCACGAGATCCACACCGTAGTCGGCGCAGGCCAAGCGGATGCCTTCGTACAGTGCATCAACTGCCTCAACGGAGAACCGGTTGCTGACAGCCATGGCTACGATCACTTGTTCCGGCTTGCCATTCATCGCAGCGATATCAGAGACGTTCACCGACACGGCCTTGTAGCCCAGGTGCTGAAGTGGCATGTAGCGAAGGTCGAAGTGGATTCCCTCCACGAGCATGTCGGTGGAGAGCAGAATGACTTCTTCGCCAGCATCGATCACCGCCGCGTCGTCGCCGATGCCGCGCAGGGAGGTGCGGTTTTTCAGAGAGAAGCCGCTACTGATCCTGTCAATCAGACCAAATTCACCGAGGGAAGAGATATCTGTGCGTTTTTCGGCCATGGTGGTAATGCGTTCTGACGAGGGTTTAGGCAACTGGTCGGCAAAAATAGGGGGATAACGCCACATTTGAAGCCCCGGCTGCCAGCAGGCGTATTCAGGTGAAACCATCCTGGTTATGAAAACGGTTATCTCCCTGCTGGCTGTAAGTATATTCCTTTTCGCTTCATGCGGTCCCAAATCGTATGCGGATACGTCGATTGGGAAGAAGAAGTGGAAGTACTACAATAAGACGCAGTACGGACTGCAGCCAAAGAAGAAGGACTTCTGATAAAGGTACTGGGTGTTGGGCGTGAGGAAAGATTGAGGGGTTGGCCAGCACCCAAAGCTCATTCCCAAGTACAGGATAGGTGCTAAAGCCCTAAACCATTTCCATTTTATTATCCACGCCTTAAAAGGCGTGGCAATAAAAGCGCCTTAATTGCCACGCCTTTTAGGGCGTGGATTGAAGTTGTGTAGCGTCTTGGGCTTTAGCCCAGCCTTTCTTCGCACACCTCCACCAACACACCATTGGTACTCTTGGGATGAAGGAATGCAATCAACTTATTGTCCGCCCCCGGCATGGGCTTGTCGGATAGTGCTTTGAAGCCCGCGGCAGTTGCCTCTTTGATTTTATCCGACACACTATCCACGTCGAACGCAAGATGGTGAATGCCTTCACCCCTCTTTTCGATGAAAGTCGCGATGGCCGAGTCGGGTCGCGTCGCTTCCAGTAACTCAATTTTGATGTCCCCCACCTTGAAAAAGGATGTCTTCACCCCTTCGCGCTCCACGGTCTCAGTTTTGTAAGGTTCGGTACCCAGCAGTCGGGCAAAAAGACGGTTGGATTCTTCCAGGTTGCGTACGGCGATGCCGATATGTTCGAGTTTCTTCATGGCCAAGGGTTTGCCTATTTTTGTCTCTCCCTGAAACTTTTCCCGATTTTAAAGGGTTTTTCAGGCAGAACACAAAGGTACAATGATTGAGACGACGGGCGATACGCATGTAGAGGCTGCCAAAATGCAGCAGCAAATCAAGGACTACCTCGGTCTCCGCACGGCTGACCTGATCTTCGAATTCAGTGCGTTCGAGGGAACGGTCAAACTCGACCTGATCACCATCAACCCACGTCACAACCAATCTTTCCTCTTCCACTCCGAACGCGCGGCCGACAAGGTGGATGCCCTGCGGAAGATGCTGGAGTACGTGAAGAGTTATAAAGAGAAAGAAAACTCCTACACCATCCAGTGGGTGGCCCGCGGCGAACACGAACTGCACACGTCGTATTTCCGCGCTGGTAATATCCTGGAGGCACTAGAAAAACTGTACTATGGCAGGGATCGCAACACGATCACTGTCTTCAGCGTGGTTTTGAACCCTGTTAGCTGATTAAACACAATGATTACAGTAACCGATAAGGCAAAAGAAAAAATCATCGAGCTGCGAGCTTCCGAGGGCCGAGCACCGAGCAACAACATCCGTGTGTCGGTGAAGGGCGGCGGCTGCTCTGGTCTCATGTACGATCTCAATTTCGATGATGAGATCAAACCGGTTGACCAGATCTTTGAAGACAAGGGGATCAAGATACTTGTAGACAAGAAGAGCCTGCTCTACCTCCTCGGTACCACGCTGGACTTTTCCGATGGACTGAACGGGAAAGGGTTCCAGTTTATCAACCCCAATGCTTCGCGCACTTGCGGGTGTGGCGAGAGCTTCGCAGTCTAGGTACTGGGTACTGGGTACTAGGTTCTGGGCACTCGGTACTCGGCGTTCGGTGTTCAATATTCTATGTTCGGTGTTCGATATTTGGGTTTCTGTACTTGTTACTCGGACGCCAGGCTCTCTGTATAGTACCTTCCCCTATGACACGTACCCTCCTGCTCTTTCTGATTGTTGTTGGCCACGCCTTCGGCCAAAGCCCCGAGCTGGGCCGCTACATGACCGAGGCACGCAAAGCCCTGGCTGGCAAAGATTATTTGCTTGCCTATGATAACCTGATCAAGGCGCACGCTGTTCATCCATATCACCAAGGCATCCTGTATCAACTCGGTCTCACGGCGGCAGCGACGGGTCGGTCTGACGAAAGCATCACGTACCTCCGCAAGGCGCTGCATATCAACGCCGGCTACAAGCTCGATGCCCCGGAGCTAGTCTCCCTGAAAGACCACACGGATTTCCAGGAATTGGTGGCCCTTCAAAAGAAACTTCAAACCCCGGTTATCAACTCCGACACGGCGATGGTGTATCACAACCGCACCTTGCACGTAGAATCCGTTGCACGTGATGGGAGCACCGGGGTCACCTACCTTGGTGCTGTTCACCAGGGCACAATTATCTCAGCGGGGAAAATGATGGGCAGCCCGCTGGTTGATAAGGGAAAATTTGGCCTTACTTCCGTGCTTGGCCTTCGTCTCGACAAGTCGGGCGAGTTTCTTTGGGCCTGCTCTTCGCCGATGGAGGAACTGGACGGGTACGACAGTTTGGCGCCATCGCGGGTTTTCAAGTTTAAGAAATCAGGAAAGCTGGTGGCCCAGTTTGAAGCACCGGTAAAGACGGGCCACATCTTCGGCGACTTGAACATCCACCCGACGACGGGTGCAGTTTTCGTCAGCGATTCACGTACCAACGAAATCTACCGGGTCAATGAAAGCACCAAGAAGCTTGACCTGTTCTTCATCAGCCCGGAGTTCTGGAACCTCCAGGGCATCTGCTTCAGCGACGATGGAAAATACTTGTTCATTTCTGATTACATCAAGGGTCCCTTTCGCCTCGACCTGGCCAGCCGACAACTGGTCAAACTGAACTCAACGGTTGAGAACTCATTGAAAGGAATTGATGGTCTCCTCTTTTATAAAGGCACTCTCATCGCCCTCCAGAACGGCACCTCCCCTTTCCGCGCGATGCGATTTGTACTGAACGACAACCTGGATACGATAGTAAGGGCAGAGATCATTGATCAGGGACATCCTGCTCTTGGTGAACCAACCCAGGGAACAATCGTTGGTGATGAACTCTACTACGTAGCCAACAGTCAGTGGGGCGGGTACACCAACGATCATAAGCTCAAACCCGAAAATGAACTTCAGGATGTGGTTATTCTGAAATGTAAGTTGAAGTAGAGGGGACACCCCGGGCTCGGGATAGCAGTTCATTCGAAGAATTGTCGCTCCTTATGGATGTCTTCGCGGTTTCGCACGTCTCGGGCGAATACCGCGACCTATGCACCCTTTAAACAGTGGGGCCCTGTAGAATCAGCACGGAATCGATTGACTGCGTTCATGGGCGATGCATTCCATTGGAAAGTACGAAGGTCGCGGCAGAAACGCCGCGAAGACGTACTGTGTTTTGTTGGAGCCATACGGACTTCGTATTGAGCTGCCTAATCCTAACGGATCACCGCCACACACTTCAACTCAATCGCAATCGGCGTCGGCAACGCATTGACCTCCACCGTCGTGCGACACGGCTGCGTTGCCGGATCAGGGAAATACTCCTTGTAAATGCGGTTGTACGTCTCGAAGTCGCGCTTCATGTTCGTGAGAAAAACGGTTACGTCGACCAGGTCTTCCCACTGAGCGCCTGAAGCCTCCAGCACGGAACGAACGTTCTCGAAGACCGAGTGACACTGCGTTTCGATGTCCGATGCCGTCACTTTCCCGCTCGCATCCAGGATCACCCCCGGGATTTCTTTCGAGCCCCGCTTCCTCGGACCAACACCCGAGAGGAATAAGAGATTGCCCACACGGCGGGCATGCGGGTAAGGACCTACAGGTTCGGGGGCTTTATCGCTTGAAATCGGTGTTGACATAGAAGAGTGTCGTGGTGTCGTGGTGTCGAGGTGTCGTGGTGTCTTGGTATTTGGGATTTGGTGCTTGTGCTACTTACTCGCTGGTGGAATTTCAAATACCAAACTCGCCCACTGGCTCTGGTAATCCGCTCCTTCCTTTTCTGAAGGGATCATTTTCACGGAGCTCACCATCCAGGGGCCGGCGCTGCTGACCGGAAAACGGATGGTGCCGTCGTTCTCGGTATAGATGTTTTGCAAGAATATCCGGTTCCCTACGAAGCTCCAGACTTTCACCATCGCGTGGGGTGCAGGCCTTTTCTCCCACATCACCTGGCAATCCAGGTAATCGCCGGGTTTGAGCAACGCCGGGTTCGCCATGGGAAAAATCTCATACCGGAATCCCGCACTGCGCCGGAAGCTGGCATCGTGTTTGTCGCCACACTGCACAATCAACTTGGCATAACGCTTGTAAAACTCTTTGGCGCCTTCACCCGTTCGCCCGGATTTCTTGCGCTCGTCTGCGATAGTCTCCAGACCGTCTTCTTCCAGGTATTGGTTAAACTTCTCCGCATCAAGTTCGATGAAAGCAAAGTTGCTTTCCATGGCAAGCATGTACGTACCCTCGCGGTCAAACTTGTAGCTGAGGTTCTTTCCTTTGGTTGTGGTCACCTGGTTCTCCAGCCTCTTCACCGTTATGCCCTGGTGGATCTCAATGCGCTCCACCTTGTGCTTGCCTAGGTCCCATGGTTCTCCCTGGAAGTTCTCCCCAACCATGAAGGCAACATCCATCACCTCGCCTACTTGGTACCTGAATTTTTTCGTCAGCAGCCAGAATTCATGGGCCGAGCCTGCGATCGACAGGACAACCAGGAACAATCCTGTGCCTAGTACCCTTTTCATTGCTACTTGCTGTTCATGATCTCCTCAATCTCCTCCGCCTCGATGGGAATGTTCTTCATCAGGTCGTCGACCCCGTTGCGCCGAATGACGACATTGTTTTCGAGGCGCACCCCCAAGCCTTCCTCCTTGATATAGATCCCGGGCTCTACGGTCCAAACGGAACCCACTGCCATGGGGGCGTGCATGTTCCCGATATCATGAACGTCGAGGCCCAGCATGTGTGAGGTGCCGTGGTAATAATATTTCCGGAAGGCCTCCTGGCCAGGTTTCTGTTTCTTCAAATCAGATTTTGAAATCAGCTTCAGCCCGATCAGTTCGCTTTGCATGACCTTTTCCACTTCACGGTGGTAGTCGAAGTATACCATGCCCTTGCTCATGAAACTGATGGCCTTGCGCTGAACACGCAGTACCGCGTTGTATACGTCCTGCTGACGCTTCGTAAAGCGGCCACTGACGGGAATGGTGCGGGTGAGGTCGGCATTGTAGTTGGCGTACTCTGCCGCAGCATCCAGCAGCAGCAGGTCCCCCTTGGCGCACTTGCGATTGTTGTCGATGTAGTGGAGGATAATATTGTTTTTACCTGAGGCAATGATCGGCGTGTATGCATGGCCGCGAGAACCGTTGCGGAGAAACTCGTGTGTGTATTCTGCTTCTATCTCGTATTCCATCACCCCGGGCTTCACGAACTTCAATACCCGGTGGAACGCTTTTCCGGTTATGTCACACGCTTTCCGAAGCAATTCAATCTCCTGGGGCTGCTTTACGGTCCGCAGCTTCGACATCAATGGCGCAACGCGCTGGTAGGTGTGCAGGGGGTAGCGAGCTTTGCACCATTCCAAAAAGCGTGCATCGCGCGTCTGGACTATTACTTCCGCCCGATAGTGCTCGTTTGTGTTGAGATATACCTGTTCAACACCGCCCATCACCATCAGGTGATGAAACAGGGCTTCGAAGTCGGAAAGCCACATGACAGTCTTTACACCAGACAAGGCCGTTGCTTCAGCCTTCGTCAGTTTGTGGCCATGCCACTTTTCAAGGTGCTCGTTGGGTTCGCGGAGAAAGAGGATCTCCCGTTCGCCTTCCTCACGAAAGCCCGGGCAAAGAAGCAGGATACTCTCCTCTTGTTGGATGCCGGTCAGGTAGAAAAGGTCGGCATTCTGTTTGAAGGGCATGGTCCCATCGGCACTCGTGGGCATGATGTCGCTGGAATTGAACAGCGCCAGAGCATTCGGCTTAAGTTCTTTTACGAGCCGTTTCCGGTTGTTTACAAAAAGGCCCGGATCTATCGGAGGATACCGCATGGGAAATTCAGGATTATGCCAGCCAAGTTAAACAAAAAACCCCCGGCCTGTCCGCCGTAGCTTTAGCGTAGGCGGAAGGCGGTCCGCGAAATCGCAGGGAAATAAAAAAATGTGTGGGAAACTATTTGCTCTCTCCGGCAGGGTCGTTCACTTCGTCCGAATTGACGAAGTTCATAAGTACGAACGTTACCAACATTCCGGAGAATACTCCTTCGAGGGCGACGATGAAGGCAGACATATACTCGTTCAGGTAGTGGCCCATGGGCTCATTCTCCTGGATAGACTGTAAAAGGGAAGGATCGAGTTTCATGTAAACGAAAAGGATCACCGCGAAGATCACCGAAGCTATAGCACTAGTAGCTACACCGATGATGAGACCCCGGAAATAGTTCACGTGGTCTGTGTGGGTGTTTTTGAACTTCTTCAGTGCAAAGTAGACCCCGATCGCGAGGATCACCAGGTTGAACATCCGCAGTTCCACGTGATGATGCGTGTCGAGTACCTGCATGATCAGGAAATAGGCCGTCAGCCCTCCAGCCGTCTTAAGCCCGTAGCTCTCTGAAATGCGGTTAGGATCGTTGAAAAAACCCATAGGATTGGTCGGTTATGCGTGTCGAAGATTTGGATTTTTTAGAACATATCCAAGTCTCATCCTTCGACCCTTCGACTTAGCTCAGGGCACCGCAGCTCAGGGCAGACCGCTCAGGTCACCAAACTGTTCCAAACCATCGGGATCTCCGTCAGGCTGAGCGCAGACGAAGCCTGACGGTGGGTCAATGCGGGTCGTTCTCGTGGGCGCGGGAAGGATATAGCCGCTGCCTCCACTGCTCCCACTCCACCTTCCGCCTTTGAATTTCTTCTTCCGAAGGCCGGTAGTCGAGGAGCCTCGCCAGGTCTGGCTGGCCCGCATCTACCCAGGCGGTGTACCAAAGGTCAGCAACCATCCGTACGCTGGCCCGCATTTGTCGCTCGACCATCCCCGAGAGCTTCTCATGGTACCGGCTAGCGTAGTTCCTGCTGTAAACACGAATCGTCTGCTTTCCCTTGGTCTCGTAGTTGTACTTCGACTCTCCAAAAGCTCCCGCCAGCAAGCGCTCTTCCGTCAATACCGAGTCGACGGCACGGTGGGCCGACCATACCGCCTCCCAGGCTCGTTGCTGAACGTCGGGAACATACGTGGAGGGACCGACCACAAAATCATAGCGATCGGAAAACAGTTCGGGTAATCGCGACTCCCAAAAGCCGTGGATGCCGTGCTGACCGGTAAGCTGGCCGTTGTGATTGCGCGTCGTGTGGAGCGGTACATTGGCGTCGGCTACGTAGTGACCCAACTCTGCCGAGCAACGCAGGATTGCCAAAACATCATTTGTGAAGAAGGCTTCGCGAAGCTGATTCACGACCCGGACAATGTGCCAGGGCACGATTCCGTGTGCAACCAGCGTGTCCTCTCCCAATTGTCTCACAGCCTCCGACCAGTATTTTGGCAGTTTCCATTTCAAACTATCTCCATAGGAATCGAGGTCGATGTAATGCCGTGGTGCTTCCTCTTTCACCGAATACCTCCTTCGATCCGGATTCACGGATGCCTCCACGAGGTATTCGAGGTTTCTTTTATAGAAGACCGACATCTCCGGCGGCAGGGCAAATACCGACAGCTGGTTGATCGACTCGTGTCCAAAGAATCCCCATCCGGAGCTGACCAGCAGCGCATTGACAAAAATGACTTTCAAGACCGGCTTCATGCACTTACATTCGCCACCGAAAATATGCAACGGCTCCCCTCCCTGATTCTCCTCCTCCTGACGGTTTTCGTGACAATCGCAGGAGCGACCGACCCTTACGAGAGGCAGGCCGCCATTGACATTCAGCACTATGTTTTCCGTGTCGAACTCAACGACACCTCAAATCGCATTGCCGGAGAAGCATCGATCACAATCCTTTTCAAGAAACCGACTACATCTTTCTTCCTCGATTTTGCAGCGCCGAATGCCAAAGGCAACGGGATGGTGGTATCGGAGGTCCGGGTGGCCAGTCGCAGTATTTCATTCAAACATGCCGGCGAGCGACTCACGATAACCCTTCCCAAGGCCGCTTCCCCGGGTGAACACATGACAGTGACTGTTCACTACACCGGGATTCCCGACGACGGACTAGTGATAGACAAGAACAAGTTCGGTGACCGCACCTTCTTCGCCGACCACTGGCCTACCCGTGGTCATCTCTGGCTGCCTTGCATCGATCACCCTTCCGACAAAGCAACAGTGGAGTTTATGGTGACGGCGCCAGAAGCCTATGAAGTGATTGGAAGTGGTCTGTTGATGGAGGAATCATCATTGCCAGGGCGGCGGAAGCTTACACGCTATGCCGAGCGGATACCCATTCCCGTGAAAGTGATGGCCATCGGCGTTGCCCGGTTTGCCGTGGAGGAGAGCGGATCCATTGCCAATGTGCCGCAGAGCATTTGGGTCTTCCCGCAGGATCGCGACGCGGGCTTCCGCGACTTTGCTGTTGGCCGCTCCGTTTTCGAGTATTTCAACAAGAGTATTGGTCCCTATCCCTTTGAAAAGCTGGCCCACGTTCAATCGCGCACCCGGTGGGGCGGGCTGGAGAACGCTGGCAACATCTTCTACAATCAGAACTCAGTAAAGGGCAAACAGGACATTGACGGACTGGTCGCACATGAGACGGCACATCAGTGGTTTGGAAATTCCGTAGCCGAGAATGACTGGCATCACGTGTGGGTGAGCGAAGGCCTTTCCACCTACTTCGCCTGGCTGTACACTGAGCATAGCCAGGGTGTAGGCAAGTTCCGAAAGCAAATGGTCGAATCACGGAAGACCGTGGTTGAATACTTCAGGAAGAATCCCAACCCGATCGTCGATACCACCATTACCGACATCAGCAAGGTGCTCAACACCAACACGTATCCAAAAGCCGGGTGGGTACTTCACATGTTGCGCCGCCAACTGGGAGATGACGTGTTCTGGAAAGGCATTCGCGACTTCTATCAAACCTATCGCGATCGAAATGTGATGACGGTGGACTTTCAGCGAGTGATGGAAAGGGCTTCCGGCCAGGATCTTTCAGCCTTCTTCCGCCAGTGGTTTTTCATTGGTGGTCATCCGCAACTTTCGGTGACCTGGAAATCCAACAAGGGAAAACCTACAGTAACCATCAAACAGGTGCAACCTGAGCCGTTCAGGTTCCCATTGACGATACGCGTCGTTTTTGCGGATGGAAAATGGATTGATCAGACCATATTTGTTTCGAAGCGCGAAGAGACATTTCCGATTACGGCCAGCCAGGTGCCGGCTGGGATCACCCCGGACCCCAAAACTGACCTGCTCTTTGAGAGTATCGTCACTAAGTAGTTGAGGTGCATTTCGGGCCCGGGTTTTGCAAAACCGGATTCTGGGTATATTTTTGCAGTCCTTTTCGCATAAAAAACACATGGCAAACCACAAATCAGCCGAAAAACGCATCCGGGCTAATGAAAAGAAGCGCGTTCGCAACCGCTATCAGCACAAGACCACCCGGACGCAGATCAAGAAATTGATGACCAGTACCAAGAAGGATGAGGCCCAGGCCCTCCTGAAAGAGGTGACGTCGATGATCGACAAACTGGCCAAAAAGAACATTATTCATTGGAAGAAGGCCGCTAACCAGAAATCGGCCCTCAACAAGAAGGTCAACAGCCTCGCGTAAGCGCGTAGGCTTTTTTTCCCTCCCTGGCTTCACTGACTGGGAGGGTTTTTTATGCCTAACCTTCGAGAGCCTCAGGTACCAAATAGTCCTGATTTCCGTCGCTCCGGTACCAAAGGATGATTTCCTCCCTTGTTTGCTTTGGTCGATGGAGATCGACGACGGGCGTTCAACAAAGATCAATCGGTGGTCGCCGGAAGACAGGCCGCGGGAAAAACTCCTGATGAAGGGCACCGCAGCCCTTTCCGATGCCGAACTCATTGCCATCCTCATCGGCACCGGTTCACCCAAGGTGAACGCACTTGATCTTTCGAGGCGAATACTTGAGAGCGTTGAACATCAACTCCCGGCCCTGGCGCGACTCAAAGCCAGTGATCTCACAAAAATTAAAGGTATTGGGCCGGCCAAAGCCATCACCATTGTCGCCGCCCTGGAGCTGGGTCGACGAAGGAAGCAAACCGATGAAAGTGAGAAACCGAAAGTCGGTTCATCACGCGAAGCCTACGAACTCCTCAGCGGCGACCTCATGGATCTTTCGCACGAGGAGTTTTGGGTGCTCCATCTAAACCGTGCCAACAGACTGATCCGGAAGCAGCGCATCAGCGAAGGCGGTGTCAGCGGCACGGTAGCTGATCCAAAAGTGATCTTCAAAGATGCACTTGACCACCTGGCCAGCGGCATCATCGTTGCGCACAACCACCCGTCCGGGAACCGCACGGCCAGCCAAAGTGATATTGACTTGACGAAAAAGCTCAAGGAAGCAGGCAAATTCCTCGAGATCCAGCTCCTGGACCACCTGATCGTTTGTGGGCCGAAGTATTTTAGCTTTGCAGATGAGGGCATGCTGTAATCTCCATGAGGTATTTTTTTGTTCGTCCTATGGTCTTACCGGTCCTTGTGATCGGGTTTGTGGCTCTGTTGGTCTATTGGGCCAGTCCCAGGGAGGATTTCGAAGCGTATGCGGCCACGATCAAAGAAGACCGTCGGCAGAAGGACTTGTTCTTTCGCAATGATCCTGATTCACCGTTTGGAGCCGATGCAAAGACCATTGACTCACTCAGCTACTATCCGGTGACCAGTCAATTTCGTGTCAAAGCCAAATTGGATCCGATCGAGAAGAAACAGGTTCGCATATTGGAAACCAGTACAGGCGAACAGGTCACCTATCTCGAGTATGCCTGGGCGGTGTTCCTTTTGGAAGGAGAAATGAACAGGTTGTTGATCCTGGAAATCATGGACATGGGGCCCAACCGCGGCAAGTTGTTCCTGGCTTTCGCCGATGAAACGAGCGCGAATGAGACATACGGCGCGGGCCGATACCTTGATCTCAAGAAGGTGCCTGCTGCGACGTCGATAGAGTTGGACTTCAACCTGGCCTACAACCCTTACTGCGCCTACAACGACAGCTATTCATGCCCATTTCCTCCTGCTGAAAACATCCTCAGGATTGCGATCCGGGCGGGGGAAAAGAAATACAAGTGAAAAATACCCGGATCGGAACAATTCCAGCAGTTTGATAAAAAACTGCGCCCTTAGGTAGAATTATCTTTAAACATGACAAATGACAGGAAAAATGTCACCCACGAGGGTATTTTTGCAGAATGGAAAATATCCAAGTTGGGCCTGCGGAAATACAAAATACCCGTATCCGTGGCCTGTTCCAATCGACCGACCAGTCGCTGGCAGTGGTGGATAACGATGCAGTCGAAGAACACTCGCTGCCCAGCATAATTAAGAAGTCAATTATTCACTTTTACTTTTGTCTTGAAGGGAGCGCCACTTTCGAGTTCGGGCCTCACTACCAGCGCGCCATCCAGGGGCTCCACAACTATTTCTTCTTCAACCCCGAGCAAGACCTTGCCTTCAGGCTTACCCTGTCGCCTCACGCCCGGATGGTGTTCATGACCATTTCGCTGGAGCGGCTCCACGAACTGTTTACCCATGAGCCTTTGCCCTTCCTGAAGCCCGAGAACATCAAGGAGAAATACTACGACGAGCGCCGCATCCCGGCCAACCTGCTCATGGAACTTAACCAGCTGTTCACCATTCATCTCAGCGCCAACGGAACCCGGCTTTACTACCAGGGGAAAATCCTCGAGCTGCTGGCCCTCTATTTCTCCGAGCGGAGGCCGGATGCTGAGAGCTGCCCTTTCCTCAACAATGAAGACGTCGTGCGAAGAATTAAACACGCGAAGGAACACTTGCTGGCTCAGGTAGAACAACCACCCACTCTGAAAGAACTCGCCAAGCAGGCTGGGCTGAACGAACACCAGTTGAAAGTCGGGTTCAAAGAGATTTATGGAAATACGGTGTATGGGTATTTACTAAACCACAAGCTCGATCACGGACGCACGCTGCTCGACACCCGCAAATTCCAGGTGGCGCAGGTGGCCTACCAAATAGGCTATGCCAACCCGAGTCACTTCATCGCTGCGTTCAAGAAGAAATTCGGGATGACGCCGAAGAAGTACCTGATGGCACGGGGGAATTAGGTGTCGAGGTGTCGAAGTGTCGAGGTGTCGAAGTGTCGGGGTGTCGAAGTGTCGGGGTGTCGAAGTGTCGAGGTGGTCGGGAAATCAGCGGATTTGGGATTTGGAATCAATATCTCCTCCTGGAACTCCTTCGCGTCGTGGTGCCGAATAACATCCCAAACACACCCCTCACGAGTTCTCTTCCAACCTGCTTCGCCACCGGTGAGGCCATCACCTCTTCGAACGTACTCTTTTCCGGCCGGGTGGCTCTCGGAGTTGATGTGGGAGCGGACGCTTGCTGTTCCTGGCGGATAGCCTGCACCCGCTCGTTGAGTATTTCGAAAGCACTGCGTGGATCCACCGTCTCCCTGTACTTGCCATACATCGACGACTGGCTAAGGTTCTGCTGATACTCGTCGGGCGTGAGTGGCGACATGCGAGAAGCCGGTGGCATGAGATGAGTCACTACCGTCTCCGTGGGAATGCCTTTCTCGTTGAGCACTGTAATAAACGCCTGTCCGATGCCCAGTTGCGTGAACTCCTGCTCCATATCGTAGAACTCGGAACGCGGGAAAGTACGGATGGTCTCCTTCAGGTCCCTCATGTCATTGGGGGTGAAGGCCCGGATCACATGGTGAATCCGGTTGCCCAGTTGCGACAACACGGACGGCGGCACATCTTGTGTAACCTGCGTGCAAAAGAACACACCTACACCCTTAGAGCGGATAAGCCGGATCACCTGTTCAATCTGATCCATGAAAGCCTTGGGAGCATCCTTGAACAACAAGTGCGCCTCATCCAAAAAGAACACCAGTTTGGGCTTGTCAAGATCGCCGGCTTCCGGCAACGACTGGTAAATCTCCGCCAGCAGGGCAAGCATGAAGGTGGAGAAGATGGCGGGCTGTTGCTGAACGTCGGAGACATTCAAAATACTGATCACCCCGCGTCCGTCGACCTTTTCAAAGAGATCGTCAATATCGAACGATTTTTCACCGAAGATTGGATTCACACCTTGCTGCTCAAGCGCCACGATCTTCCTTAAAATGGTGCCTGCCGTGGCAGGTGAAATCTTCCCATAGCTGTCCTTGATCTCGGCCGCCCCCGCCCCTTCAGAGAGGTAGGCAAGGACTTTCTTCAGGTCGTTAAGGTCGACGATGGGAAGGTCCTTGTCGTCGGCGTACTTGAAGAGGATCATCAATACGCTGCCTTGCACGTCGTTGAGTTCAAGAACCTTGCTGAGGAGTACGGGTCCGAATTCAGTTACTGTGGCGCGCATCTGTGCGCCCAGCTTTCCGCTGAGCGAATAGAGTTCTATGGGATAGGCCGATGGCTGGTAGTTGATACCCAGTGCCGTGGCGCGCTCCTTGATTTTGTCGTTGATAGATCCTTCCGCGCCAACTCCGGACAAGTCACCCTTAATATCCGGCATGAACACGGATACACCGGCAGCCGACAAATGTTCTGCAAGTACTTGCAATGTCCTTGTCTTGCCCGAACCGGTTGCCCCAGTCACCAGGCCGTGGCGGTTCATCATTCGGAGAGGTAGGTTAACCTTCGCCTCCGGCACGATGGTCTTTTGATAGACCCCGGCACCCAGGCAGATTACTGCCCCGGTCGGCTGGTAAGAGGCATTAATGGCCGTTGAAAATTTCTCTTTTGACATGGAAGTCCTGGAGTGCTGGATTAACGATGCGCCAAATCGTTACCCGATAGTTAGCGGATTTCCGCCGTCGAACAAAATGACGCGCCTTCAGACTGCCCCAGAAACCCGTACCTTCGTTTAACACGAGTTAACTCGATATGAAACACTCCCTTTTCATCCTGGCGTTATCGTTGGTTCGACTGGCCCAGGCTCAAACGGATTCCCCGGAGTTGCTCCTCAAGTTGGAAGACGAACACCTTCAAGCCATGGTGAGCCGCGACTCCGCGAAACTTAATACCCTCTACGACCCCACATTCCGCGGCGCGCTGGCCACCGGTCAAGGCGTGGATAAAACCAAGGTGGTTGAATTTCTTACCTCAAGCAGCCCACACGTTCAATTCACTATTGCGGATGTGAAGGCGAAGATGGCGGGCTCATTCGGTTGGACTACGGGCAAGCTGGTGAGCAAGAGCAAGTCCGGCTCGATCATTGGCCAAACCCGGTTCCTCAGGATTTATTACAAGCAGGGCAACAACTGGAGAATCATTGAGAGCCTGGGCACCGTCATCATCCTCGAATAACTGTGATTCTTGTGATTTATGTGATTACCATGATGAATGGCAGAGCGCGCCTCAACGGTACTTGAGGATCACAGTGTCAGCCGTGATGTCTCGTTCAGTCAATCTAACGAAGAAGGTATAGAGTTTCCCCTCAACGATCTCCTGGTCCGTGTGGCCCAGCAATACGTTTGGCTCAATCAGGAATACATTAAATTCACCATTGTATCTGTCGTTGATAATACGCTGAATGGAGATCGAATTCGCAAACATTTCAGCAGACTCAGATGACAGCAGCATAGCTGAGCCATTCGTCTCAATCAGATTCCAACGGGGTTCGCTTAAATAGGGATCGGGATTGACGATAGTAGGATTCGGGCCAGTTGCGACAATCATTTCCAAGTCTGAAGTTGATGGTCTGATTCTGGCTAAATCCTCAAGACCTAACTCTCTGTTGGCTGAAGTCACAAAAAACACGGATTCAGGAGAGAGGTTTTTCAGAATCACAATCTGACGCTCTCCTCTCTTGCAGCTAACTGAAATAAGCAGCAAGCATGTCCAACCCAGCAGCCTAGTCATACCTTGAAAATACGAGTTTGACAATCGGTTTGCCTAACACCTCCCCTTCTATCCTTAATCCTTCTATCCTTAATCCTTCCATCCTTTAATCCTTTCAATCAAGGTCTTTTTTAGTAGTTTTCTCCATCGAACCCAAACCCATGAAGAAACTACTCCTCCTTTTCATCTTTATATCCATTGCCGTCCTCCGACTCCATGCACAGGATGTCATCAGGAAAGCGCCTGAAACAAAAGAAGGCCAGGGCCCCTTCCCTCAACTGATCATCCGTGGCGTCATGCTTATCGATGGCACGGGGGCGCCGCCGGTAGGACCGGTGGACATCGTTGTGAAGCAAAATCGCGTCGTGAGCATTGCAAGCCTCGGCCTGCCCACGCCCGGCATGGAAAGTTCCTCCAACCGACCGAAGTTGGAACCCGGTGGAAAGGAGCTGAACTGCGAGGGCATGTACCTCCTCCCCGGCTTCGTGGATATGCACGGGCACATCGGCGGCGGCCAGGCTCCGGATGCAGAGTACGTCTTCAAACTCTGGATGGGACATGGCATCACCACCATCCGCGACCCAGGTTCCGGCAACGGCATCGAGTGGGTGCTCGATCAGAAGAAAAAGAGCGAACTGAATACCATCACTGCCCCGCGAATTCGCGCCTATGTCACATTTGGCGCAGGTGCGAAAGAGCCGATCCGTACCCCCGAACAGGCACGTGCCTGGGTGAACGAAAACAAAATGAAAGGTGCGGATGGCATCAAATTCTTCGGTGCAGCACCGGAAATCATGGATGCCGCCTTGCGCGAAAACAAACGTCTTGGTCTGCGAAGTGCCTGTCACCATGCCCAACTCGGCGTAGCCCGATGGAACGTAGTGCAATCCGCGGCAGCAGGCCTCACCACCATGGAACATTGGTATGGATTGCCGGAGGCCATGCTGGAGAATTCAACCGTTCAGAACTACCCGCTCAACTACAACTACTCCAACGAACAGAACCGCTTTGAGGAAGCCGGCAAACTTTGGAAGCAGGCGGCCGCACCATTTACCCCGAAATGGAATGCCGTTATGGACACTTTGTTGAAGATGGGCTTTACGCTGGATCCAACTTTCGATACCTACGAAGCGTCGCGCGATTTACATCGTGCCCGTCGCCAGGAATGGCACGAAATCTATACGCTGCCCCGGTTGTGGGCTTTCTATCAGCCCAGTCGCATTGCGCATGGTTCGTACTGGTTCTCGTGGGGAACCGAGCAAGAGGTGGCATGGAAAGAGAATTTCCGCCTGTGGATGACGTTCGTGAACGAATATAAGAACCGCGGAGGCCGCGTTACCGCCGGGTCCGACAATGCCTTCATCTTCCAGTTGTACGGCTTCGGCTACATACGCGAACTTGAATTGCTTCGCGAGGCGGGCTTCCATCCGCTGGAAGTGATCCGTTCTGCCACACTCTACGGCGCACAAGCCCTTGGCATGGAAAAAGAAATCGGCTCTGTAGAGTTGGGCAAGCTCGCCGACTTCGTCATCATCGATCAAAACCCACTGGAGAACCTGCAGGTCCTCTATGGCGTTGGGGCCATTAAGCTCATGGACGATAACACCGTGAAGCGGGTAGGCGGCGTGTCATACACTGTGAAAGACGGCATCATCTACGACGCGAAGAAGCTGCTGGCTGACGTGAAGAAGATCGTGGACGCCGAAAAGACAAAGGCCGGATTCGTGTTGAAACAACCCGGGATGAACTGATGAGCCGCCAACTTGTTTTGTTGATTGCCTGCGTCGCTTCTGTCCTCCTGACCGCCTGCGGGTCCGAAGAATCGAGGAAACCCGTTGTCGTTTCCCTGTTGGGTGAATCCTACTATGAGCCGGAACGCAACCCGAGAGTGCAGGCGCGCCTCGACAGCAACCTGAAAACTGCCAAGGAGAAATTTGACGCAAACCCATCGGAGGAGAATTACATCTGGTATGGTCGCCGCCTTGGCTACTTGTCCCGCTTTCAAGATGCGGTTGACGTGTTCACGGATGGGCTCCGCAACTTTCCCGTTTCTGCGAAACTGTTCCGCCACCGGGGTCATCGCTACATTTCCCTGCGCAAGTTTGACCTGGCGATCGCTGATCTCCAGAAAGCCGACTCCCTCACCGAAGGGATGATTTTGGAAATTGAGCCAGACGGACAGCCAAACAAGATTAACACACCGCTATCCACCACGCAGTTCAACATTTACTACCACCTGGCGTTGGCCTATTATTTGAAAGGCGATTTCGAGAACGCCAAGAAAGCCTATTTCAAGTGCCTGGCCACATGCAACAACGACGATCTGCTGGTGGCAACCGTCGACTGGCTCTACATGACCTATCGGAGAACCGGCCAGTTGGACAATGCGGCGAAACTACTTCAACAAGTGACCGATTCGATGACCATCGTAGAGAACGACTCTTATTACGAGCGCTGCAAAATGTACCAGGGGAAGGTTGCCCCCAACAAACTGCTCAGCGTGAGCATCGCCGACCTTGACCAGGCGGAGTTGGCCATGGCCACCCAGGGTTATGGAGTTGGTAACTGGTTTTTGTACAATGGGGACACCACCCAAGCGCTCGCAGTTTTCAAACAGGTGGTAAGCGGAAAGCACTTTGGCGCGTTCGGGTTCATCGCCGCCGAAGCGGAACTGGCGCGATGGAAGAAGTGATGCGCGCTATTGCGACCATAGCGAGTTGCCCTGCCTTTCAAGGCAGGGTGATTGGAGGGACAAGGAAGTTTCAGAATTTCTTCCCGATTGCAAATGATATCGAAAAACTGTCGTAGGCATTCCACTTCAGATCGTAAGTGACTGCCGGGGCCAACTCCCAATCGCCGGGTATTTCAATCCCGTATTCAAACCCGAGCCGGGTCATGAAATAGTTGCCGCTCGGCGAAAACTCTCCGCCGAAACCGATGGAATAAACGGCGTGTGACACTGGCTTAAAAGAGCAGGCCGCCAACGCTGCAACCGGGAAGGTTCGCTCGATTTCTGTGTGTTCCTCTCCAAAGCTGAAGCCCTCGACCTTAAAACTCTCTGTGAGGACGTCGCTGTGTATGCCGATGGACCACTTTCGGCTGAGTGAATAGTCGTAGTCAAACACCCACATGGGCAGTGACAGCCAGGAATTCCTTCCCTGGTCGTCCACTCCCTGGCCCACAATGGTGTGCCCGATGCCGAACGTCACACGGTGGCGAGTAGTTTTTTCCTCTTCCTGGCCCGACGCCGAAAGGGAAATTCCAACGACAAGAATGGAGAGGAAGTACTTCATCCAGATTATGGCTTTGATATGTCCTTAACGCAGCGGAACCCCACGTGGTTAGTCGACGTTCGCCAATCTCCTTTTCCGCGAGTGCCGTTCATGTACCGTGCACAGTATTGATCCGTGCAAAGGAACGACCCGCCACGGTGAACCTTTTTCATCACGCCAGGTTCAGAAGGATCATAAGACTGCGCGGGGCCTTGCGGATTGTTAATGGTCTGTCCGGAAGCCAACGTACGGTAGTAGTTGAAATCATACCAATCCGCACACCACTCCCACACGTTGCCGGCCATGTCATAAAGCCCATACCCATTTGCTGGATACTGTTTGACCGGCGCAGTTGCTTCGAAACCATCCTCGCGCGTGTTCGACACGGGGAATGTTCCCTGGAAGCTGTTGCACATGAACTTGCTATTCATTTTCAGTTCGTTTCCCCAGGTATAGAGCTGGCCGCCTTGCCCTCCGCGCGCCGCAAATTCCCACTCGGCTTCAGTGGGCAATCGTTTGCCCGCCCAGCGTGCGTAGGCGACTGCATCCTCCCACGCGATGTGCACAACCGGCAAGTTGTCTTCAGCCTTGCTACCGGGTCCGTCCGGATGACGCCAGCTAGCGCCATGCTTGAATGTCCACCACTGGAAATGATCATCAAGCGTCACGGGTTGATTGGTCGGAACAAAAACGACTGAGCCCGCCACAAGTGCCTCCGCCGGAGCCCCGGGAAATTCTTCTTTCGTCGGCGTCTTCTCGGCAACAGTCACGTACCCTGTGGCCTTTACGAACATTGCATACTCCGCGTTGGTCACCTCGTGTTCATCCATCCAGAATGCATCGACGTAAACACGATGAATGGGAGTGGCATCGGCGGTGGTGCCAGGGATGTCGCACAACGTCTCCCACGCCCGATCGGTGCCCATGGAAAATGTACCTCCGGGGATGAACACCATGCCGGCTGGTGGACCCGACGGCGCGACTTCCTTGTTCTCCACAGTTGGCGAGAATGGCGAAAGGCCCGGAGCGGCTGGCCGGGATTGGATTGTCGTCGCGGGTTGCGGATTTCGAAAATACCAATACCCCGCAGCCGTAGCAGCCAGCAGCAGAACAATGACCGGGAGGGCTTTCTTCATCAAGGGATCAACTGTTGAATTAAGACAGGGCAAGGTAAGTAGTCTTAAAGACTCGACAGACAGTTCTTCGTATGAGGTTGCGTTGTTTCACTGCGGATGTCTTGGCGGTTTTGCCCGTCGCGGGCGAATACCGCGACCTTCGCAAGCTATTGGGGCCACGCCCCTTTCGGTCGCACGGAACCGATTGACTACTGGACGACAGGCCGCATTTCATCGGAAAGGGCGGTAGATCGCGGCAGAGGCGCCGCGAAGACAATAGCGCGAACCGCATGCTAACCCTTTGTTAAGTTTCCATTTTTTAGCAAAGGGTCAATGTCGTCCCGCGTGGAAACGGTACTTTTGAATGATACCAAAACCTAGCCATGAAAAAGATCAACATCGCCTACTACATTGTCACCGGATTGCTCACACTAACACTTGGCCTTGGCGCTGTCGGCAATTTGATGTCCACTGAAGAGTCCTTGGTAGTTTACAGGTCCATTGGCATGCCTGACTACATTTGCCCGTTCATGGGTTTGGCCAAGATCCTCGGCCTTATTGCAATCTGGATTCCGGGTTATCCCAGGATAAAGGAGTGGGCCTATGCCGGCCTTTTTTATGATCTCCTTGGAGCAACGTATGGAGGCGTCGTTGCCGGCCCCGAACCGGGTAAGGCCCTCCTCCTGTTGATCTTCATCGCATTCATACTTGGCTCCTACTATTTGTATCACCAACGCCTGAAGGCAGCGGCGTCTGTCGCATCCTGAAATAAAATTGGAATCCACCCGGAGGCATGACCTCGATTGGCTGCGGCTGATCGCGATTCTCATTCTGCTCTTCTTCCACACCGGGATGTTGTTCAACACCTGGGGATGGCACATCAAGAACAGCGAGACCACTGTGTCTTTCCAATACTGGATGGTATGGTCCCACTATTTCCGCATGCCATTGCTGCTCTTCATCTCCGGGGCAGGCACATACATGGCGCTGGGAAAGAGGACTAAGCCGCAATACATTCGCGAACGCTTTCGTCGACTGTTCATTCCGCTGGTTTTCGGCATGTTCGTCATCGTACCTCCACAGATTTACTTCGAGCACATCAACGACTACGCATCGTACGGGGAATTCTATAAGACCGTGTTTCAGTTTGTCCCTTATCCCCAGGGGAGTTTCAGCTGGCACCACCTGTGGTTTGTCTTTTACTTGCTAGTGTACTCGCTTATCGCGCTTCCCTTGCTGACATACTTGCGCGACCCAGCATCAGAACGAATGAAGGAAAGGCTGGTATCCCTCTCTCAAAAGCCAGTTCTGCTACTACTGGCTCCTGCCCTCCTCATTCTTACTTCACAAATCATACTGCGGCCATTCTTTCCGGAGGAAACGCATGACTTCATCCACGACTGGGCCTACTTCACACAATATTTCTCATTCTTCGCATTCGGTATGATTGCCTACTCGTCTACGGGGCTTTGGCAAGCCATCGGCGACAATCGGAAGGCTCTCGCCTTGGGAACTCTCGTAGCGCTCGTTCCCTTTTACATCTGCTACTTCCATTTCCGCGGGCTGCTGACACTTCCGTGGACGCCAGACCAGGTCGAGCTGATCTTTGACATCATTGCCTTGTTTGTCGGATGGTTTACGGTGATCACAATCATCGCCTTCGGCCAGCACTACCTCAACCGGCCACATCCGTGGTTGAAGTACTTCAATGAAGGGCTTTATCCTTTCTACATCCTTCACCAGACTGTCATCATTGCCATAGGCTATTATATATGTCAGTTGGGGTGGAGCATCGCCTTGAAATTCTGGACTGTCAGTGCCCTGACACTGCTTTCATGTCTCCTGATCTACCTACTGATCGTTCGGCCTTTTGGAATCACACGCTTACTGTTCGGGCTGAAACCCTTCGAGAGACGGCAGGGCAAGCCGTCGACTGGTGAAAAACAGCCGTAGAAAACATAATAAAACCATCACATGAAGTACCCCCTTCGGCGTTATGCAATCAGGGGCGTGCTTGACTACATTGCCGGCTGATTTTTCATGTCAAACGATTTCGATTTTTTGCTCGGCCGGTGGAAAGTGGTGAACCAACGCCTTACACAGTGGCTCGATGGTTCCCACGAATGGATGGAGTTTGAGTCCACGCACGAAGAACGCAAGCTGAGTTCGGGTTGGGGCACTGTGGCTTATCACCAATACGTCATGGACCGGATACCCTACGAGCGCAACATCATCCGTTCGTACAACGAGCGCTGGGATTCCTGGAAGATTGACCGCCTGGATGGGAGGACCAGCCTCGTGATGACGCCCCTGCAAGGGACCTTTTGGGAAAATAAAGGCTCCTTCGTTTCGCAGGGGACCCTCAATTCTCTTCCTGTTCTCGTCTGGGTGGAGTGGAGCCGCATCTGTGAATCTTATGCGAGTTGGGAGCAGGCGTTGTCGAAGGACAACGGCAAGACTTGGGAGACGAATTGGGTGATGGAGTTTTTTCGGATGCCTTAGCCAGGACCGCAGTTATCTTTTCTTCGATGCCTTCGCCTTCTTATTAAACTCCAGTGCGAGGCCGATCCAGTATTCAAATTGTTTCTCCGTCTTCATGCCTGAATCGTCAATCAGGACATACCCGATCATGGGGCGGTTGGTGAAGTCCATGGTGCGGCAGCCCTGCATTTCGACAGCTGTTTCGTGGAACGAAGGATCAATACGGCACATCAACTCATCCTTTATGATGCCCACGCACATCTTGCCATTGTACATGAACGTGAGTCCGCCCATCATCGGTTTCTCCTCGATGCGTTTCAAACCGGAAAGGCGGGCACGGATGCGGTTGGCTAGTTTCTCGTTATATGCCATAATTCACCTGGAAGATCGGTTAATACCGCAACAGCTCGTCAACAATCTGGCCGTTTTCGTGCACGATTATTTTATTGACCTGGCCCTTCTCATCCCGGACAAATTCAAACTGAAGGTCCCGGTCCTTTAAGAAAAAAATGCTGTCACCCTGGGGGTAGAGAGTCGCTTGGAACCCGGAACCATCCATCAATAGACGAGAACCATTGATTTTGAAATTGAAGGCGCCAAATTTGTCACTCTTGAAGTTGCCCGCGTACGCTTTCATCTCCGTGGGTGACAGTTTAATCTCCTTTCGCGTGTTGACGTAAGGTGCCGGGCCATGATCGTAACTCAAGATCACCGACATTTTCCACTGATCGTCCTTCAGGATCCACAGCTGTGAAAACTTTGCCAGGCCTGTCTTGACTTCTGGTTTGTTGGGTTCTGTGACATAGAAATAATGATCACCTGAAATAATTGCGCCGTAGACCGCTGGCCCGTTCCTTAATGGAAACACTTTCACCGTTCCAGGAACCGGTTCTCGCCTGACCTTTTGATCCGGGTTCCCGCAGATATTCTTCTTGATGCTTTCTATCAACGCGTCCTTACCGTTGGTAATGCCCCCTTTGTCATGATAAAACTCCACATCGTCGGTTAAGTATTGCCCTGTGTTTTCCGTGTGGCAGAAATTGTAGGTGTCCCAGAAGAGGCTATCCAGGTGCAGAATTGTGGAAGTGACTTTTTGGTTTTCCTGGTCGGCGTTTGACTGTCCAAAAGCCAAGGGCCCTACGCAAAATGATGCAACCAGGGTGGACACCAACCCAATTGAAGCGAATGTCTTTGTCATGATTCCTTGAATTGTGTTTGAAACTTACGTCATTTCCTCACAGAAGGAGCTAAGGCGAGGACAGCCGCAGTAGTCCCGACAGGAATCGAACCTGTATCAAAAGTTTAGGAAACTTCTATTCTATCCCCGCCCGTACCGAACGGTACGTTCGGGCGGGCATTGAACTACGGGACACCAAGCTTCTTCTTCAGATACCGTCGACCTGCCGCTGACTTAAAATACTTTTCTCGCCGAATCGCCGCTTCACGGGACTCGAACTCTTCAAAATAAGCAATTTCAAACGGAATGTATGGGCGAATAGCTTCTGTCATGCCTGAATTATGCTGATTAAGGCGCGCTTCAAGGTCTTCGCAATGACCTTTGTAGAGGTAGTCCGAGGATTTGCTCTTGACAACGTAAGCGTAAAACACAAGTAGTCCCGACAGGAATCGAACCTGTATCAAAAGTTTAGGAAACTTCTATTCTATCCATTGAACTACGGGACCAATGGAACGCAAAGGTAAAAAATCCTGTGGCCTGGGCTATGATTATCCTAAACCAATGAAGGGACGACATCTGTCTTATGCCTCAATACGTGGATACAGTGCTGATCATTATCTTTGGGTTTTTCCTGACATGTCATTCGATTTCAAGAGCTGGAAAGCCACCATCGCAATTTCTCTCATCGTAGCTATCAATTCTGATGCCTGCGCTCAGGTGAAATTTGAAAATCCGGTGAAAGTAGATGGTGACGGGCTGCCAGTCGGTATGGCCATCGGAGACTTCGACAATAACAGCTATACGGATATTGCTTTTCTATCCTCTCCGGATGGGAAGCTCCATGTAATCTATAATGATGGAACTTATCAGTTCACGACAAGTGTGACGGAAGCGGTAGGCTCGGGATATTCGTACGCGATCTCCGCTGCAGATTTTAATGAAGACGGTAGGACCGATGTTGCGACAGTCAATAGGCATAGTCCCGTCAATGAGCGGCTTTCCATTTTGATTTCTACTGGGACCTCATTCACCAAATTCAGTTTCAGTGTTCCAGGGCCATCTGAATCGTACAACGTCACTACAGGTGATTTTGACAACGATGGGCATGCCGACGTCCTTGTGCCGAATGTCGGACAGGTGCTTACCTGGTACAAGGGCGATGGGCTCGGTGGATTTACTTCACAAACCGCAAACACGATCACCACCGGGGCCAGCATGCTTTTGGCTGACCTTAACAATGACGCAAAAAGTGATCTTGTGGTCGGGAGAGGTGATCAAATGGATATCTACATCTCATCTGGGGCCACTTTGGTAAAAACAACCAAATCCATTGGGTCCTACGTCGGACCAATGATCGCTACAGATTTTAATACCGATGGAAGCAAGGACATTGTGGGTTGGTTTGCCAGCGGCACTGCATTTATTGGCAAGCTGACCAATAACGGATCCGGTTCATTCGGTTCACTGCAAGTGGTTCCGTCATCGACATCTGTTGGTCAGGGCCTGGCAAGTGGCGACTATAACCTGGATGGCCAGCAAGACCTGGCCGTCGGCACATACGATGGAGCAGGGCCCGCCATTCTCTTGAACGGCAGCGGTTCTTTCACCAGGGACCCATTTACCGATGAACGTTGCAATGAAACCATTGCCCTCGCTTTTGTGGATTTTGATAAAGATGGAACCCCCGAGTTGGCTCATCTCTCCTCGTTTGGAAGCCTGAGCATTATTAAGAGAACCGCCGGAAACTTTCAGGTAGCCCACAAACGAATCCTTGGAAACATCCCCTTACGTGGGTTATCACGTGATTTGAACCATGATGGCAACATGGATCTTGTCAGCGCCTCCATCTCAAATGGTGCCGTGGCCATTGGATATGGCAACGGAGATCTCACCTTCGATGAAAATATTTACTTGCTCGGAACCGGCTATCGGGTAGAGCATGTGGAAGCGGGAGACTTCAATTCCGATGGGTTTGATGACATCCTCTTTTGTGAACGCTATCTGTCCAGCAATTACAAAGTCAAACTAGCCCTTACCAACGGCGCTGGCATTTACCAGACCCCCGTTGAAATCAGTTCTGCTACAGGAAGCATGACCCTTCCGGGCGACTTCAACCTTGATGGAAAATTGGACTTTTTTTGCCAGTCGGGTGTCTTCATTGGAAATGGGGCAGGCGCGTTTTCATTTCAAGCGATGTCTATCGGAAGTTGGCCCCTGTATGGTAATACTGCATTTCTCGACGCCAATTCGGGGCCTGATCTCGTCATTGGAGACGCGATCGATGCATGGACCTTGCTGAATCCAGGCAACGGAACCTTTGCAGCTCCGGTAAAGGTGGCCACTACGAGAAAAATCATTCATCCAGTGGCGGGTCAATACGATGGTGATAACCTCACGGACATTTTCGCCCTCACGGAATTCAACAGGTTCCTTGCCTTCAAAAACAATGGTGCGGGAGGCTTCCAGGAAAATGTTTTTACAGTGGCATCCCCCCTGATTTTTAATAATCAAGATAAACTTACAACGGCCGACTATAATCAGGACGGACTCGGTGACGTGGCCATTGCACTTGACCGGGATGCAGGCGGTGGTAATTACATCCGTGAAATTGCCGTATACCTTCAACGACCGGATAACACATTCCGGCTAAAGACTGAAATTGTTACCCTGGCGGATGCACACCAGGACCTTGCCTCGGCAGACTTCAACAATGATGGCAGCAAGGAAATCGTTGCGTTCAGTGTTTTCAATGGCATTGAAGTCCTTCAGAGCCACTTCGTGGCCGAGCCCACAACGCAGGCGGGTCCAATTAGTGTGATCGAGAAGACCGACGTCACGGCAAAACTAGGCTTCGTGAAGGGAACGGGACATGGAAGGCTTGTCCTTCTTAGGAAGAGTACTTTTCCTGCAGAACTTCCGGAAGATGATGGGGTTTATGCTGCCAACACACAATTTGGCCTTGGCAATATAATCGGCAACAACAACTTTGTTGTGCTCAGGGGTGATCAGGAGGAGGTGACGATCACAGGCCTGCAAGAGGGGACCAACTATGTGGCCACTGTTTTTGAATACCGTGAAGATCTGCTTCATGGCATCAACAACTATTTTACGAGCTCCTTTCCTTCCTTAGCCTTTAAGACGAAGACAAATCAGACGATTACCTTCCCCGCCATAACAACGAAAACAGAAGGAGATCCTCCTTTTACGCCCACTAACCAGGCTTCATCCGGACTACCCGTACTGCTAAGTTCATCGAGTGCGAATATTTCAATTTCGGCCAACGAGATAACCATCGGACTTCCGGGGCCAGTAACGGTATCGGCAACACAATCTGGAGACTCAGAATATATGCCTGCTCCCGTCGTGAACCGTACTTTCTGCGTTATCCCGACACAACCGACCATTACCCTTTCAGAGCCGACGCCCAATAGCTATTTGCTTACCTCAAGCAGAAGTTCTCACAACCAATGGCTGCTCAATGGACAGCCCATCGCCGGCGCCAATAACACGACCTTTCAACCGGTCATGAATGGTATCTATACTGTAATGGTCGACTACGATGGATGCTCAGCGGTTTCGGACCCAGCTGATGTTGTTACAGGTTTAGATGAGAGCACAGCCACCATGGTGTGGCCAAATCCCGTCTCGGGCACGTTGACCCTGAACGGCATCGAGCTGAAATCTGTTACGTTAACGTCATCGCGCGGAGAAGAATTTATACTCCCAGCTGATGCTCTCCCTGGCGAAACCAGGGTTAACCTATCTGGACTGTCGACAGGGATTTATTTCTTGTCACTTGGCCATGGCGAAATTGTCAGGGTCGTAGTTAACCGATAAAAGCAGATTTATCGCCGTGAGGGATTGCATGACCTTGCTTCTACAACAATAGCCTTCTTCGGGATTATTTAGTATTGAGTAAGGGTGTATTTGTCGAGTTTATCTATGAACAGTTCTGCCTTGGTGCTCACCTTGCTCCTTCTCGTCGAGGTTCCCGAAACTTCCCTATACCTTCCAATCAAAGTTGCCGACAGAAAATCTATTGAGTCCGTCCAACTGACCGACATAGGTCACTACAGGATAATGAGGAGAGAGCGGAAGGGTGTTCCTGCTCACTTTCACACCGGCATCGATATCATGCGACCCGGTGCCAACTACGAAAGTGAACCGATCTTTGCCATTGCCCCCGGAACAGTAATCAGCGCCCGTTACGACGGGCCCTTTGCCCAGGTTATCGTGGCCCATGAAAATGATGGCATCAAATTCTGGACTGTCTATGAACACATCGCGGAGATCCGCGTGAAGCCCAACGACAAGGTAGACCCGCAAGTACCCTTTGCCCGGTTCATGAACAAAGGCGAGTTGAACCAACATGGGTCACAATTCGACCATTTTCATTTCGAAGTGCTCAAGGTTGCTCCCCTGAAACTAACGCCCAATGCGAGGAACCCTACCCGGTTGTATTCTTCCTACACGTTGCTGTGTCAAACCGCTGAGGACCTTGAGAAGTACTTCTATGATCCCTTGGATTTTTTGAAAGGGAACCAGAAAAACTAACAACCTCTTCTCCCTCCTGACACAGGGCTGTCACACTGCCATGCGATTTTCGATCCACAATCAAATCAATCACATTAATCAAAAAAATCACAGTCATGAGTACACAGGAAATTGCCGACCGCTTCCATACCCTCGCCCAAAAAGGGGAATGGAACACCATTATTGAAGAGCTTTACGACAAGAACGCCGAAAGCGTGGAACCGCCCACAGCCCAGGGACTGAAGAGCGTGAAGGGGATAGACCAAATCGCGCAGAAGGGCAAAGACTGGGAAGCGACCATCGAAGCCTTGCATGGAGGATACACCAATGCACCCCAGGTAGCTTCTGACTACTTCACATTAACGATGGGCTTCGACGCCACTTTCAAAGGCCGTGGCCGGATGAAGATGGATGAGGTCGCACTCTACCAGGTGAAGGACGGGAAGATTGTGAAGGAGCAGTTCTTCTACTGAGAAGCATGCCCTGAGCTAGCCGAAGGGTCGATAGTCCATGGTCCATGGTCGATAGCAGGTTAGTGCTATGGACTATGGACCATCGACTATGGACTGTTTTGCTCCCACGAGCGAGCCGCGTAGTTCGGGTAAATCTTTATATGTTTCTCCTTCACCGCTTCGAAGATGACCTTCTTAAGTTCTTCGAGATTCTGCTTCGTTGCCGCCGACACCATCACGACGTTGGCGTGGCTGTATCGTCCTTTCACCGCTTCCCAGGAGGCAGGATCTTTCAGAGTCGGTGCCAAATCAATTTTATTCAGTACGAGCACCGTGGGGATGTTGCCGGCACCAATCTCTTCGAGGGTCTTGGTGACCACCTCGATCTGGTTGTCATGAAAGGGGTGAGCCGCATCGACAACGTGCAGGAGCAAGTCCGCTTCGCGCACCTCGTCGAGTGTGGACTTGAAAGACTCAATCAGATGGTGCGGCAGCTTGCGAATAAAACCTACCGTATCGCTGAGCAAGAAGGGGATGTCACCAATCACTACCTTTCTCACCGTAGCATCGACCGTGGCGAAAAGTTTGTTCTCCGCCTTCACATCCGACTTTGAAAGAAGATTCATCAAAGTCGACTTGCCCACGTTGGTGTACCCAACCAGCGCGACGCGCACGATGTTGGCGCGCGACTTTCGCTGAGTAATCTTCTGCTTCTCGATCTTCTTCAGTTCTTCTTTCAACAGGGTAATCCGGTAGCGTATGTTGCGCCGGTCCGTCTCAATTTCCCGTTCACCGGCACCACCGCGTGCCCCGGTACCGCCGCGTTGCCGCTCCAGGTGCGTCCACATCCGGGTGAGGCGCGGGAGCAAATACTCGTTCATGGCCAACTCTACCTGCGTGCGTGCTTGGGCCGACTGCGCCCGCATCACGAAAATGTCGAGGATGAGGAGACTCCGGTCGTAGACCCTGGTGGGAGCGTCTTCGTTCCCTGCATTAATCTCCTTCTCCAGATTCCTAAGCTGGCTAGCGCTCAGGTCGTCGTCAAAAATCAGGTTGTCGACCTTTTCCTTCTGAACGTAGTTCTTGATTTCCTCCAATTTCCCCTTACCGACGAACGACCGGACATCGGGGTGCGGCAGGTTCTGCACAAAGCGCCGGATCGTACGGATGCCTGCTGTTTCCGCAAGGAAGGCAAGCTCATCCAGGTGCTCGGTGACCAGCTCTTCCGGCTCCCGGCCGGTTGTTACCGCCACAAGGACTGCCTTCCGGGAGGTAAGAGGTTCCTGTTGGGAACCCTTTGAGGGCGTGGCGGGTGTGGTCATAGGTAAAAACGGTCGCAAACTTATGGCTTTTGCCATTGCTGGTTTTCCGGCGTGGTTACTTTTTTCTAGTTTTGGGCCATAAAAGCCTTGAATTCCTGTCTATTGGTCATCCTGCTGGCTTCATGAAAGTCGCTATCGTCCTCAATACATCCTGGAACATCTTTAACTTCCGAATGAACTTCGTTCGGACGCTTATCGCGAAAGGGTACGAGGTTCATACAATCGCGCCAGTTGACGCCTATACTGAGCGCCTGGTAGCCACGGGCTGCATCCATCACCCGCTTCGCATGGATAGCCGGGGTATCAACCCTATGAAGGATGTTGCCCTGATCCTGGAGTTACATGGCCTCTATCGCACCATCCGTCCGGACATCATCCTGCATTATACCATCAAGCCCAACATCTACGGTTCAATCGCCGCAGCCATGCTCGGCATTCCAACCGTTAACAATGTCTGTGGATTGGGTACAGTTTTCCTTCGCAAGAATTTACTCTCCTGGGTAGCACTCACGTTGTACCGTTGGGCGTTTCGCTATCCCAAGAAGGTGTTCTTCCAGAATGCGGATGACCGTGACATCTTTGTAAAACAAGGACTTGTGCCGGCAAGCTCCGCCGATCTGTTGCCTGGTTCCGGCATTGACCTAAAGCACTTCGTTCCTGGTGCTTTCACACGAAACAAGCCGTTCACCTTCCTGTTGATCTCCCGGCTCATCACCGACAAGGGCATCCTCGAATACGTGGAAGCCGTGCGACACCTGAAGTCGCAAGGCGTGGAAGCCCGCTTCCAGCTTCTGGGCGCGAAAGATCCCAAGCACCGCAGGGGCATTCCCGTGGAGACCGTGCAGCAGTGGATCGACGAAAAGACCATTGAGTACCTGGGCACCACCGAAGATGTCCGGCCTTTCATCCAGTCTGCCGATTGTGTGGTGCTGCCCTCCTACCGAGAAGGAACTCCGCATACGCTGCTTGAAGCGGCCAGCTGCGCGAAGCCCATCGTGGCTACCGACGTTCCGGGCTGCCACCAGGTGGTGAAAGATCAACACAACGGGTTTCTCTGCAAACTGAAAGATGCCGAAGACCTTGCCGAAAAAATGAAGGCCATGGTTCGACTTGATGACGAGACCTTGCAACGTTTCGGCGCCAACGGCCGGAGCAAGATGGAAGCTGAATTCAGCGAGTCCGTTGTCATCGACAAATACCTAGACGTGATTTCGTCGTTCCAGAAGGCGTACTGATCCTACGACCCGACGGTCTTGCTTTTGAGCAGCCTGCCCTGATCCCGATAGCTATCGGGACGAAGGGAGTTGCCCGGAAAATCGGTACTTTTACCCCTTGTTTTGGTTATGGTTGTGAGATCATTCAGACTCGCTTTGCTTTGTGGGGTTTCCGCCGCCATCCTTTGTGGCGGATGTGCCACCTATAAGCAGAACCTGATGCTTAAGACGCCGGAAGATTTCAAGACGGCGGTCGTTTCCAAAGAAATCCGCGAGGCCGAGCGGAACTACGTCATTCAGAAAAACGACCTGCTCCACCTGGAGGTATATGCCAACAAGGGAGAGCGCATCATCGACCCGAACCCTGACCTGTCAAAACAGAGCGAAATTGCCACCGCTGAACGCGAGGGGATAAAGTACCTTGTCGACCTGAATGGACTTGTAAAGGTTCCTGTCATCGGCGAAATGAAAGTAGAGGGCCTCACGCTGCGCCAGGCGGAAGCAACACTCCAGGTTGAGTACGAGAGGTATTTCAAAGATTCTTTTGTCGTGCTCACCTTCCTCAACAAGCGTGTGATCGTGCTGGGCGCCGTTGGAGGCCAGGTGGTGCCCCTGCACAACCACAACATCACCCTGGCAGAAATCCTGGCCGTAGCCAAAGGGCTGCCAAACGACGCCAAGGCCCATAACATTCGCATCGTTAGGAAAGAACAAGTCTTTCTTATTGACCTGAGCACGGTGGATGGTTTCCTTGCCGGCAACATGATCGTCGAGCCCGGTGACATTATCTATGTGGAGCCTGTCCGCCGGCCCTTCACGGAAGGCTTGCGCGACTACGCCGGTCTGGCCAGTCTCCTCATCAGCACGCTGTCGCTTATCATCGTTATCCAAAACAGCAAGTAGTCATGAACGCGCCCAGTCCTTTGTCCGGATCCATAGAGCGGATAGACACCGACAAGCTCGTCATGCTGATGCGCAAGAACCTGTGGTTCATACTCGCCATTTTCATAGCGACCAACCTGACTGCTTACCTCACGCTCCGGTGGACGAAGGATGTCTATGAATCGACTTCGGAACTGAAACTCGACATCAAGCAGGACGCCTCAGCCCTGGGCATTGCACAAATTGTTGAAGACCAAAGCCGAAACATCGTAGCTGGTGAAATCGAGCAGATGCGTTCAAAGTTGTTCTTTAGCCGTGTGCTCGACTCCCTCGATCTCTGGGTGAGCTACTACAGCGAGGGAAACGTTTTGGAATTCGAACGGTATCGCGACTCACCATTCCACATTGACTACGCTTTCCTCGACGACCGCTATAAAGATATTCCCATCTATATTGAGTTCCCCCAGCCGAATCGCTACCAGTTGCAGATTGGTGACTCCGGCGACGAGTTCGAGGCTGCCCTGGGCTCACCGGTCACCCTGCCCGGCGGCACCATCACCGCGACCCTCGTTCCAAATTCTGGCGAACTCGACAACCGGTATTTCTTCACCATCAACAGTCGTGGAATGCTCTTGCAGTTCCTGGAGGCAAACCTGAAGATCGAGCCGATCAACTTCGACGCCAACACCATCCGGATCTCCATGAAGGACTTCAACATCATGAAGGCGTACATGATTGTGAACAAGATCGACTCCGTGTACTTGTTGTACAGCAACGAGCAGAAGAACATGGCCAACAAGCAGAAAATCGAATGGCTGAACAAGGAGCTGGCCCAGGTAGAAGTGAAGATGCAGAATTTCGAAAACTACTTTGAGGATTTCACGCTCAAGAACAAGAGCAGTAACGTGGACTCCGACCTTCGCAAGACCATATTCCTCATCAACGCCATCGACTCACAGCGCTTCGAGGTGAGCAAGAAGATCAACGAATTGGATGTATTCACCGATGCCGTGGCCGCCAAGCAGATGGTAACTTCCAGCC
>CAZJWV010000025.1:0-37466 GCA_964549855.1 uncultured Ohtaekwangia sp.
TGACGAACAACACTTTTTTCCAAGTAACGCCGCCATCGGTGGATTTATAAATACCCCGGTCCTGTGTGGGTCCATTGACGGCGCCCTGGGCGGCAACGAGCAGGATATCCGGATTTTTAGGATGAATGACGATGCGTGCGATCTGCTGCGTTTTCTCAAGCCCGATCTTCTTCCAGGTCTTGCCTGCGTTGTAGGATTTGTACATCCCGTCGCCGTAGGTGGTCATCACGCCCCGGGGAGCATGTTCGCCCATGCCGAGGTAAACCACGTTGGGATCCGATTCAGAAACGGCCACAGCTCCGACGGAACCTGTCTTTACAAATCCATCCGAGATGTTGGACCAGGTCACGCCGGCATCCTCTGTTTTCCAGAGTCCCCCTCCTGTCGTGCCCATGTAGTAAGTGAGTGGATCACCGACTACACCTGTTCCGCAGTTCGATCGCCCCCCACGAAAGGGACCGATGTTGCGGTATTTGACATTCTTGAATAGTGAGTCAAGGTTTTGTGCTCCGGCAGCAGAGGCAACGAGACACAGGGTGAGGAGTAAGCAGGTTCTTTTCATGGGTAATTGCATGGAATGGTTCTCAATATATAGATTCTGACATTTCCGGCTATTGTTTTTCTATTTTCGAGTATTGGGACTTGGAGAGACTGCCCAATCTTTTACATGAAAGGCTTCAAAAGCTATTACCCGATACCTGCCTCACCCGAAGACGTCTACCGCGCCTTGACTGACCCTGCGGTCATTGAACTTTGGACCGGTGAAGCCGCGGAAATGCCGGCTGAGCCTGGGATGGAGTTTTCCCTCTGGGAAGGAAGTATTTCGGGAAAGAACCTGGAACTTGTGAAAAACAAACTGATCGTCCAGGAATGGTACTTTGGCGACCAGGCAGAAAAATCAATTGTCACCATCAAGCTCCACGCAGACAAGGCAGGCACCTCTGTGGAATTGATTCATACCAATATCCCGGACGAGGCCTATGACGATATTACGGCAGGATGGGGCGAGGCGTATTTTGGTTCCTTGAAAGAGTTCTTTGAGTGATGCAACTTAAAATGAGAGCGGTTCCTTTCATATTTGCCATTTTTTCTTGGTCGTCGCTAACAGCGCAGAACCCAGTCATACCCGGCTGGTACGCAGACCCTGAGGCGGCCATCTTCGGTGATCGCTACTGGATCTACCCCACCTACTCCGCCAAATACAACGAGCAGGTGTTCCTAGATGCATTTTCATCTGAGGATCTGATCACCTGGACCAAACATCATCGTATTCTCGACACCGCTTCAGTAAAGTGGGCACGTCGCGCAATGTGGGCCCCTGCTGCCATCGAAAGGGATGGAAAGTACTTCCTGTTTTTCAGCGCCAACGATATTCAGAAGGACAGTGAACACGGAGGTATCGGCGTGGCTGTATCTGACAAGCCGGAAGGCCCCTATCGAGATTATTTGGGCAAGCCCCTCGTGGATCGTTTTCACAACGGCGCCCAGCCCATCGACCAGTTTGCTTTTCGCGACGGTGACAATTACTTCCTCATCTATGGCGGCTGGCGTCACTGCAACATCGCTCGCCTCAAGCCAGACTTTACAGGATTCCTCCCGTTTGACGACGGCACTACCTTCCGTGAGATCACACCTGCGAATTATGTCGAAGGTCCCATCATGTTCAAACGCAAGGGAAAATACTATTTCATGTGGTCGGAAGGCGGTTGGACCGGCCCGGACTATAGTGTGGCGTACTCCGTGTCCGATTCGCCGTTCGGACCCTTCAAACGAGCAAGTAAAATCCTACAGCAGGATCCGAAGGTGGCTACTGGTGCCGGCCATCATTCTGTCATCAACGTGCCTGGCACGGAGGAATGGTACATCGTTTATCATCGCCGGCCCCTGGATCAGACAGATCGAAATGCGCGGGTCGTATGTATCGACAAAATGAGCTTTGATGAAAAAGGTTTCATACTTCCAGTTTCAATCACGAAAGAAGGTGTTAAGGCCCGGCCCGTCCGTTAACCTCAAGTCCCAAATACCAAATACCAAACTCCAGTTTCTAATTTCAATTTTCACCCTCAACCATGTCTAACTATCGCATCTTCGACAAATGGTCATCAGGCAAGCCCGCCATCAACGCGTTCCTAAAGATTCCACATCCCTGGACCGCTGAGATGATCAGCTACCTGGATTTTGACGCACTCACTATTGATCTTCAGCATGGTCCCCTGGACTTCCCTGAGATGATCAGCATGCTGCAAGCCATCAACAAGGAAAAGTATCCCATGGTGCGACTGGCCTGGAACGACCAGGCGGAAGCAATGCATTGCCTGGATGCCGGGGCGAAAGGGATAATTTGTCCGATGATCAACAACCGGGCTGAGGCAGAGCAGTTTGTCGCCGCTTGCCACTATCCTCCCCTCGGAAACCGTAGTTGGGGACCGTGGCGGGCAAACCTGCCAGCCCGGGCAACCTACCTCAAGGACTATGCGGCCGATGTCAGGTTGTTTGCCCAGATCGAAAGCAAGGATGGCCTGAAGAATGTGGACGAGATTGCATCGACTCCAAGGCTTTCGGGTTTGTACCTCGGGCCCTACGACCTGAGTATTGATCTCGGTTATGAAAAGCTGGCCGACTTCTCCGATCCTAGTTTCATGAAACATGTTGAAGCTGTGTTGGCTGCGGCGCGCAAGCACAAGATACTTTGCGCTGTGCAAGCCTATACTGAGGATGATGCCGCCAACCTGGCCCGCATGGGCTTCAACATGGTAACGCCGGTGGATGAGAGTGCGGTGATGCTCCAGGCAGTTAAAGAGAAGTTGGCGCGCGTCATTCAGAAGATCGGCTAGCCCTCTCGAGCCTCGCATATGGCGGTTAGAGCCAAAATGCGATGTCCGACACCTTAAGGTGTCGGACAAAGTCAGGATTTCAGTACATAGCGCCGACATTTGTCTGTTTTCTGGCACCATACTTGACCAGTAATTGTTAAGATTTAGCCCGTGAACCGGATTTTCGCCACCCTGCTCCTTTTAGCAAGCCTTCCCGTAGCCGGGCAAGTGGAAGAAATCCGGGTTGCCGCCAAGGACGCCGGCACCAACAGCTCCAAAGCTGATGATTCCAACTCCGGGTCGGGCAGCGGCATCATTGGCGATGTCCTCTTATTTCTGCCTCATTGGCAGCAATTCAAGCTGCATCCAGACAACCGGGAGCGTTATCCCATGATGGTCTCCCTGGAAGCGTTTGCGCAGGGTGGCTATAAGGCGACGGAGACCTACCTCTTTTGGCCACGGATACGGGCAAACTGGGGGCTGTTCTCAACAGACTACCGAATGAACTGGATCTTCGAAAAGAACAGCGCCGGCAACCTCCAGCAAATTCACACAAACGACTGGCAAGTGCTTCAACTCAACATCACCACCAGCCGCTTTCTCACTTTTCGGGTTGGCGCCGGGCTGATGACAGAGACTTTCGGGAATTTCAATCAATATTCCGAATTCACGGCCGGCTTCGGTATCCACGCGCCCGACCAGTCGAACGTGTTCTATGCAGAGTACCGCGATGCGTGGAAGTCCGGCCTCGACGTGAAGGCACGCATTGAGTTCAGCGCGCAATACCAGCACGAGATTTTCCGGACAGGCGCCATGCACGGGTACCTCACCGTCGGCGCCGTTTATCAGAAATACTACAGCACAATAGATTTCTGGGGGGTGCAGGCCGGAGTTTTGTTCAAGTTGTTCCGGACACCGGAGCGCTACTAGCAGCCACAGATTTCACAGATTACACAGATTGGGGGCATTCAGTTGAGCATAGCGCTCACTCCTTCCGGTTTTGCTGATTCCGGGACTACCGGCTTAACAGCAGGAGGTCTTTCACCGATTGTTGATTTTTGAATTCCGAAGAGGCGATACGCAAGCAGCTTGCCAGCAATTGGTAAATCTGTGGCCTCGAGCTGAAGAGTACCGGACTGAAGTACACGGATATCCGTCTCCACACGATACTCGATGGAAACCCCCTCGCCCTTTCGCTGAAATTTCAATGAGACCTGTGGCGCATCAGAGCCGCCGCTAAATGACAGCCGACAATCTTCGAGATCATCCAGGATGTCAGCTGCAACACCATCATCACCGCTCACTTGCAGGCGGAACTCCATCGTATGCTGTGAAAAAGGTACCAGCTGTGGATACAGCAAATACATTTGTCTTACATATCGTGCGGTAGCTGACCCACCTTCTGCTTCTGCAAGGGCTTCATACGTACGCGCCATCAAGAGGGTCTGATAGGGATCTTCCCGTTCGGGATCACGTAGTACCTCGTTGAAGTAACTAATGGCTTCGTCTTCCTTTCCTTCCGCGAGGTAGAGCTTGCCCAGGAAATAGCGGAAGTACTTCTTCAGCCTCGGACGCTTGTCCGTTTCAAGAAGGCGCTTGTAAACATCAATGAAGTATTCGTTACCAAAGCCGTCGATCACGGACCAGACCTCATCAAACGTGATCAGGTTCTCGGGTGAGAATACGGAATAAATGACTTGCTCGCGTTCCGGGTTTTCCGCCACCAGCGACGCAATCAACATCTTGTGATGCCGGATTTCCAGGGTGTACTTGACCCAACGATACCAGTTCACCGGGTTCAGCCAGAAGTACCATTCCTGGTGCTCGAACCAGTACTCCTTCTTGAATTGAAGCTGGTTGATGTAGTTCAGCGAAGCGACGGCAAGGTTGTATTGCTCTTGTCCCCAGGTGGTGCCAATATGGAGTTCCTGGAAGCGCGCTGCTTTGTTCGCACGCTCCTGGCTCTCTGCGGTTAGCCCCTCGTAGTGCTGTGCCCTGGCCAGCCCGATGCAATGCCATCCGTATCCGGGTGTACTCCCCTGCTTGGCCAATACATTTGTCAACAGCGTGTCGCCGCGGTCGGGAATCCCACGGTACGTGGCCAGCGTGCCACGCATATAGTAGTATTCCTTCGTAGTCTTCTCCGGGCTTTGCTCCCGATCTTCTGCTTCACGGAAGAACAGCTCCGCTTCCTCGAATTCACCCATCGCCAGCTTGAACTCTGCGTAGTTGTTACTGGAGTACGCACCGTTCTGAATTAATAAATCATAATACAAGTTTGCCGAGTCGATGTCCAGGAGATAATCGTGGATCATGGCCTTGTAGTGGAAAGTTCCGAGGTATTGCCGGTTCAGGAACGTGGGGTCATACAGCCCATTGTTGACGGCAACGTCCTTGCGATTCTTTCTCAACGCCGAGTCAAGGCATCGGTTGGCAGCGGCAACATTCTCTTTCACCGAATTCTTGAGGAACTTGAAACGCTCCGACGTGTACATCCTGTTGCGATGATAAAGCCATGCCATGGTGTTGTAGGAATCAAGGCTCGTCTCCACCTGGAAATTCCTGTCACGAACCCGTCGAATAACTTCCATCGCTTTGTCTTGCAGTTCAACATTCTGGTAGCACCGATCCAGGAAGTAGGCGATCAGGCCGTAGTCGGAATGATAGCGGTAGTTGGCGAGGTACGTAGCGTAGTTGTTGGTCCGAGTCCTCAACTGGCGGTCGTAGTCGCGTTCAATACGTTCGAGCGCCTTCGCGAGTGGTGCAATGGCTTTGCGAAAGCCCAACTCGTCATTGGCCCGGAAGAACAGGAAACCTCCTTCAAGCATGTACCCCACGTAATAGTTGCTGTCGCGGCGGATGAAGCTTCTCGCCTTTGGAAGGATTTTCTCATCAAAAAAAGATAGCCTTTCCTGCTCGCGTTCGCGGTTGATTTGATCGCGCACGGCGTTCTGCCCAAAGGCGGCAACTGACGACAGGACCAGGAAAAGGACAAGAATCCTCATGCTCAGCTCTTCTTCCCAATACCCAACTTGGCAAGCTTGGCCACCTCAGCCTCTGCCAGCTGGGGAAGCACGGTGCGTGCGGCATCACGGTTGCGGAAAATCATGCGGTGATGGAACACGGGCTGCGCCAATGCCTTCACATCATCCTCGATGACAAAGTCGCGGCCATTGACCAGGGCCCAGGCTTTCAGGCACTTGATGAACGTGATCCCTCCTCTCGTGGAACAGCCCAGGGCAATTTCCGGGTGGTTACGCGTGGATTGCACGAGGCGCACAATACCGCGGACGATCTCGGGATGGACGTGAACTTTCTCTGCCTCGTTTTGCAAATTGATTATGTCTTGATAAGCCAGCACCTGCTTTACCGGGTGTTTCGTATCGTTGATCTCCAGGTAGTTGGTGTAGATGTCAAACTCTACATCTTCCGACACGTATCCCATAGAGATCTTCATAAAGAAACGATCCAACTGGGCTGCTGGCAACGGATACGTACCTTCCATCTCGATGGGGTTCTGGGTTGCGATGGTAAAGAAGAACGGGTCGAGTTGGAAGGTGGTTTCGCCGGAAGAAATCTGGTTTTCGGCCATACACTCAAGCAAGGCACTCTGAACCTTCGGCGATGCCCGGTTGATTTCATCTGCAAGCAGTACATGCGTAAAGAGAGGTCCCCGCTTGAACACGAAGTCTTTCTTTGATTCGTCAAAAATATAGGACCCGATGAGGTCCATGGGAAGCAGGTCTGGCGTAAACTGGATGCGTTTGAACGCCACCCCTCCACCACCTTGAGAATGAAATTCTGTTGCCGCCTCAGCGACAGACTGCGCGAGCGTCTTGGCAAGCACCGTCTTTCCCGCACCCGGGTTGTCTTCTAGCAGGATGTGACCGCGTGCAATGAGGGCCGTGACAACAAACTTGATTTCCTGTGGTTTGCCTCGGATAACGCGTCCGATGTTGTCGGTAAGTGCCTGAAGTTTGGAGTTGGGTGAGCTCATGAGGTCTGGGTTTCAGTTTCAGTTTCAGTAGATACGGGTTGTTGAAAATAACGAAGAGCACGGGCCAGGTTAAAGTAGTTCACGAGTGCGCGCCCAATCCCGACTTGTTGCCGGATAGCAGGACCCACTCGGTTAGCGAACGCATTGATTTCGGCCAAGTCATCTTCGCGGAATGACTCTTTGGAGTATTTCAATCGCAAGTAACGGATCATGAAAGCCTCAAACCCAGCCTGCAGCTTCGGATCGACGTGAGCCCTCGCAAACTCCAACGGCGTCTCTGCCTCCCTTTCGAAGCCAGCCATATGGAAACGGTACAAGGCTGCACGGTAGACCTGGTCAGCACGGTTAGCAGGATTGGCAGCCAATGAAATGCGCAGCATGCGGTACACCAGGTATAACAAAGGGAAGATGAGGAGCAATAACAGTATGCCACCTGCAACCTTGGATGCCATCCACAGAATTTCTTCGACAGTGACCTTCTTTTCTTCCTGCGTCAGGTCTGTCGCCTTGCTTCCTTCCTCTTTCTTCTTCTCCTCCTTGCGATGGATGTGTATTTCATCGGCCTGGATTGGGACAGGGAATGCCGCCACCTGGGTTTCTATAGGAACTCCACGCTTGAACTCGGGGATTCCTTTGCTCTCGTCCTTGTAGGAGACAATAATGATGGAATCGCCCGGGTGGACGATACTCAGCGTAGTATCCTTGTTGTTGTAGATGATACGGCTATTCGATGCGTCAACGGGACGACGCATGGTGTTCTTCAGTGTAAACGGTTTTTCGAGAAAGAGTAATGATTTGAAGTTGACCGTCAATCTCTTAGTAGGCTGATCAACAGAATCCGCTTGAGCATCCAGCACCAGCCATGGATCCGGCGGTGGCAGCGGCGGGGTTCCATCCGGTCGCGGAGCCGACTGCTGGTCCTCGTTGCCAATGGTCATATCGAAGTCAAGCCAACCGTACCCCGGAAAGTATACCTGCGTCCAGGCGTGGGCCTGGCTTGCATAAAACCAGTACCACCCCTTGTTCTTGTCACTGCGGTTCACGGTCATGAACCCGGTGGTAAAGCGTGACGGCACTCCCATGGCCCGGAGCATGAACAGTGATGCGCCGGCGTAGTAAGTACAGTAGCCGGCATGTGTCCTGAAGAGGAAGTCGTACAGCATCTTAGAGCTGGGGATGTTGGGGCCATCAAGCGATCCGGGCTTCAGGGTATAGCGGAAAATGCGCTTTCCGTTCTCGTTTCTTCGAAGGAAAAAGTCCCTCACTGCCAGTACTTTATCGACTGGTGTTGCATGTTTCGGTGCAAGGCCCAGGGCGAGTTTGGTGATAGAGTCGTAGATCCCTCCTGTCGGCTGCCGTGTGTAATAGTCGAGGAATTCCTCACCGACCTCCTGGTAGTCCAGTACGCTCCTCAGCTCGTCGTGCCGTTCTTTCTGAAAACCTTCGAGCGTTGGGCTAGCCGAGGCGTTGTATACGAAATAGGCCCCATTGAGGTCCGAAGCAAACGACTGGACCTTGTACCCCGACAGAAAAGTCTTTTGGAAATCTTTCTCAACCGGGATCGTCTGGATAGAGAATACACTTCCGGGGCCAAGTACTGCATGCTTCCACGCGTCCGCCGACAGGTACACCTGTGCCTGGACGATCTTCCGGAACTTGTACGCCATCGATTTCCGAATGATGGAGGTATCCATGTAGGAATAATACATGGGAAGCTCGGCGGGGTCGACCTCGAACTCATCCGAGGAAGGTACGTTTATGTCGCGCGTAAAGGTCTCCTTGACAGGATCGTACCGGGTTAGGTAATGGTAGACATAGTACAATGGCATCGGCTCACCTTCAGGCGTATAGTTGTCCAGCTTGCTGCAGAACATGAGCTTGTCTGAAGAACTCATGCGTGTGTTCACCTTCATGGTGTCTTTCAGCCGGAAGCCGTCGTCGTCGTGGTCCATGAGACCATAGCGGTCGTCGTAGTCGTTCTTGTCGTTTCCCGTGCTACCGCCACCTTTCTTGTCGCTGTTACCACGGGCAGCTATTTCTTTCTCAACGGCTTTGATCGAGCCGCGCAGCAAACGGTCAGTGACAATGAAGGCCAGGAGGATGACCAGCAAGAAACCCGCGAACCGCAATGTTATCCTCCGGCCGGAGCGCCAGGAAAGCTCCACCCGATCGGCCAGCAACGGCGTAATGAAGTACATGTAAAGACCGTAGGCGATCACGGGGAACAGCTTGACTACGAGGTACGTTAGGCTGAGGTCAATGGTATCCGATACGATAACCAGCGTGGAAACAGTGAGAAGTCCAAAGATGATGATGTAGGACCACCGGATGCGAGCAAGCACGAAGCCAAAACCCCAGCCGAAAAGAAACAGGGTGGAGTAAAGCTGGAACCGCGCCGTAGTATAGAACACGTCAAACTCACCGGGGAGTCTGCTGATGGCTTGCTCGGCCAGCACATAAACGATCCATAACAGAATGAAAGTGACTGTCCATCGGGCCCTGAAATAATACAAGGAGTAGGAAATGGCTAGCCCCGCACCATACCATGCAGCCTGGCTGGGCACGCCCGTGCTCAGGTTGGTGTACGAGAAGTTCATGTACCGGAGCGTGACGTAACCGATCAGCAACGTAGGTACTACCACCAGTACTAGCCGGATTCCCCATTGCTCCAATCGCTCTCTCTGCATCTCTCTCATACTACGACACCACTATTGCTTCGGTCATCCACATGTTCTGACGCTGGCGTACCAACGCTTCGATCTCCTTTTCATTTCTTAAAATATCACGCCGGAGGGCCGAGAGAAGCCAGGGCCGGCTCAGGCGGTCGGCCGGCGTCGGCTCAGGGCTAAAGAAAATGTCTTTCAATGAGAATTGAAACGGGGACGGTATCGATCCGGATAACTTTACCACCACAAGGGGAATGGCTTCCGGTAGTTTCTTCATCAGCGCGGCAATTTCTGTGGCGGGGGTCAATGATGGTACGCACACGAAGGCCGCTTTCGCCGCATTGACGAAAACCGTTGGGGATTGCTGTTCCTGCCAATTCGCTGCGGTAATCTGGAACATCTCAATTTTCTTTTCGCTTAGCCCGGCCAGTTTAGGCACTTCCTGGTCAGGAGGAATGCGCACGTCATAACCATTCTGTTGCAACGCCTCTAACAGGTTTCGCACATGGTCTTTATAGGCGTTGAGCAATTCGGTTTCAAATGCGCCGGCTTGCAGCTTGAGCCCGTGAAAATAGCTTACGTAAAAGTAGAGGTGCGATGCATAAGGGTCCTTGATCTCAGGGATACGGACGACTAACTCCCCACTTTTGGCATAGATTTTCCACACGATGCGGCGAATGTTGTCACCCGACTCAAATTCCTTATAGACGACGTGCTCTCCTTCTACCCGTTTCGGGATGTCAATCCGGTGTTTCTGTTCCTCTGTAGAATGTGGCTGCGCCTCTACCTTCCTCGGTGGCTGCTGACGAGGCAGTGTATAGACTTGACGTACCGTTTCGACGGTCACTGGCAGGGAGACGAGGGAAAACATGTCGGCGAAGGTGAATAAGACATGCTCTACGTCGTGGATGCCGCGATCATGCAGCAAGGTGCGACCCGTGCCCTGGATACCCGTCCGCCATGTTTGCCTGGGCTTGAAGCGGCTCTGGTCAAGGAGAACCGGTTGTGAAAGTTGCTTGCCGGCGAAAACGAGGTGACCCTGGATAGTACCGAGCAATGGACGGAATACCTGGCCATCGATTCGGATGGAAACGGGAACCCAACCGGCTTCAGCCTTCTGTCCATCACCGAAGCGCACATCCACGCTTACTCTCTTTCCGCCGAGCTGGAAGCGAAAATGGGACCATACAGCCAGTGCCGAACCGACACCCAGCACGATCAGGCCGACCAACGTCCATTGCACCAGTCGTGTAAACAGGCGCATGACGAGCCACAGGGTCGAATCCTCCTGTCCATACTCCTCCTGGAGCCAGGAGATGATGAACCAAAACGCGAGGATTGACAACAGCAGTGTCCATCGCACAACCGCCTGCTTCGACCAGTAGGTTGCAGTGCGTAAATAGCCGGAAAGCGTTTGTATCATCGTAGGCGAACTCGCAAGAAAAACAAAATTAGATTAATACTCCTGACCCCTAAAGGGGAATGCGGAGAAACCTCCATGGCGGTGAACACCGAACCGCTACACCCTGCTGAAGTAACTGTTGTTTAACTGATTTGCCGACCCCGGCACTAAGACACCCAGACACCTCGGCACTATTTCCCGGCAATCGGGCTAGGCACGTACTCTGTTTCCTTCTGCCAAGGCATCCGGAAGGATTGAATCTCTACTTCCTCCAGAAGCAACGCTGTGGGCACGATGCATGATGTCGAACCTCCCCCACCACCCATCTCTCCAAAAGCCTGCTCGCCCCCGCCGATGTTGTAAGCGGCACGGGTGCCGGAAGCTCCAAGGATTCGCTTCAGCATTCGTGAGTTGCGCTCGCTGAGTATGGCGTTTCTCACAAGTTCTTCCTTACCATCGGCAACACTGACTTTATAGACACTCATAGGCCCCATGCCCATGAGCGGGGATCCGCGCACGATGAGTGCAAATTCGAGGCCTTCCTTCTTGGCCTGAGCCAACAGTTTCTCTTTCAAGACGGCCTCCGTGTCCTTGAACGATGTGCTGATATCGAGAACTCCCGGGCCTTGGCCGAAGCCGTTCGCTGTCTGCGCAGTGTGGGTAATGGTCCGGTTGTTCATGAGATTCTTAAGCACTCCTTTCTCAACCAGTACCAATTCATCCGGAGGAACGATGCCCTCGTCGTCGACGTCAAAATTTCCGAGAAGTTCAACGCCTTCAAAAGTCTTCAGGTGGGGACGTGCCTTTATCGTAAGCGATTCGTGCAGGATGTTACGCCCGATCTTGGAGTCCATGCTATTGCCTTCCTCACCAAACTGGAATCCCTTTGAAGTCGGGATATAATCGCTGGCCACGAGGCCTTCGCGGGAGCCCATCACCCCGCGGGTTAGGACATTCGCCACCGCAGGTCCAAGAAACAATGCCGGACCTGAATATGCTTCCGGCAAAGTTGCTCCTGACCGGTTGTGCAGGGATGCCAGCACCTGGTCGATCTCCGAAGCAAGCTGGGTTTCTGCAGGGAGCTGATCGGGAGTGCGTACGGAATGAAGTATTTGCTCGAATGTTGGAGCGCCATTCGAATCCTTGCCCTGTAGGATCACGCTGTATGTGCACCGTTGAAATGGAACCTTGATGACCGAACCCTCGCTGCTTACTAAATAATCATAGCCTTGAGCGAAGCTTAGGATGACGAGGGAGTTGTTGATCGAAGGCTCCTTCAGAAATTTGGCCGAAAGAGTTCTCAGTCGTTGTTCCCAGGTGGCGCGATCCAGGCTCCGGGGTGTGAGGGTGCCGATCATTCTCACCGGTTGGCTTTTCGCGAATTCACGGTGCGGGACCTCCGTCAAAGGCTTGCCCAGTTCTTTCAACGCCTCCTGGTGTTGCTTGAATTTTCGCGCGGCCTCGCGGTAAACGTTGTCGGTAATGGACCAGTACGAGCGACGGATGCCATCGTAGTCGTCGCCGATGGGAATCGGAAGATCCATGGCTGTGGGTCCGCTCGTGAGGTCGTCCTCAAGGCTTTCATCGTTGAAGCCATAGTCGCCAACCAAAACGCGTGTTGTTGTGCGGAGTCGCCGGCTGCGATCGGTTGTTTGAAGAATCGAGCCGAGTGTGGCGGAGACAATGGCGCTCTTTTGCTCCCGCATGCCGTACATGATGAAGAACGGTTTGTCAAAACCCACTGCCTTCAATTCAGAGAGGTTCCGGTTCAGTTCATCCTGCATCGCTTTGAGAACAACCTCATTGTCCGGAACCTGCGCCATTGCGCCTGCCGCCAACAGGCAGAGGCAGCCAACCAATGTGTGCTTTACCATCTTGCTTCTCATCGTCCCGGGCGTTTGATCAACATTTCTCCTACGCGAGAGGTAGGCTTTTTCTGAGTCTCAATTCGCTTCACAAACAGGGAAGGTGAAATGGCAGTTACGGGCACACTGCCCGATTCGGCACCACAGAATCCTGTAAACGTCTCCGGTGAACCGTCGGCGGCAATGATCTCGGCAAACATAGCAAGCGGCGTCCCAATCAGGTCGACACCACGGACAAGCTCATCCGGGCGACCGTCAACATAGATCCTGTACACTTCAGTTGGGAAGATGTTGAAGGCATTGGGCATGTAACGCTGCGTTGTCGTAAATCCGCCCACTACATCCATGAAGAGATATCCATACGAAGTCTTCTGTTTCTTGCATTCCGCGATGAGCATCTTGCGCAGTTCAGTCATCGGAACCACCTTTTCGTTCTCAATGATGAGGTTCGACTGCCGTGAAACCGGTGAAGCTCCCTTGTCGCCTCGCCCGTGGCCATTTGATTTTGAAAAATTCTCAATCGGCGTGCGCGACATAAGGAAGGTTTCCAGCACACCCTTGTTAACGACGCGGACCTTCTGTCCTTTTACCCCTTCGTCATCGTACTTGTAGTGACCGTTCAGCGCCTGGCCGTTGAATTTGTCGACCGTGGGATCGAATACTACGCTAATCGAGGTAGGAAGCACCTGCTCTTTGATTTTTCCCTTGAAGGTCTGGCCATCCGTCTTGTCTTTCAAGCGGTGTCCTTCAACGCGGTGACCAAAGATCTCGTGGAAGAAAACACCGGCTGCACGAGCGTGAAGAATGGCAGGCCCTGTGTAAGGTTCAGCAACCGGGGCCACGCGAAGCTTGTTGAGCTTTTCGATCAACATCGCAACATCCTTTTGGATGACTTCGTCTGAAGGGAGTTGTGATGGGTCGAACGCGAAGTAGGAAAGGTTCAGGGGCACGATGTCGGAGCCTTCAGTTCGCATGGAGCCGCGTATCATGAGGTAGGCAGACGTGCGGTTCTGGGCAATCCGCGTCCCCTCGGAAGAGACAAAGTATTTGCGTTCCATCACCACGTCAAGCGATACATCCCCGTCGACCATGTGAGGTTGGTTGACAAAGGGAGCGCTGTATGATTGTACTCGTTTGGTCCAGGCCGTCGGATCGAAGAACGTGGAGAAGGCAGGTAACGCAGGGTCAATACTCTCTGCGGGCGACTCACGGGTGAAATCAGGAGTTTTCTCTGCTGTGACGGTGGGCTGGCTCTTCTTGCTCTTATAGTTCTCAAGAGCTTTGGCGTAGGACTGTTGCGTCTGTTTCCAGAGCGCTACTTGGATTGCTTCAGGACGGTTGTCCAGCGGCAGATCGTCCACCCCGCCACGCATCATGCCACGGAAATTCATCTCCTCGCCTTCTTCCACCGGGTGGGTATCGTCAAAGGCATAGTCACCAACGCGCACGTCGACAGACATAAGGCGAGAGTGTGCGGTATCAGCGTTGATCAGGCTGCCAAAAGATGCCGAAAGCTCAGCAGCCCACGTTTCCGTAACACTGTAAGAAATGAAATAGGGAGGCTGTGTTGTCTTTGAAAAACCAGCCGTCTCACGCTTCAGTTCTGCCTCCAGGGTAGGCAGGAGCTTGTCCTGGGCAAGGCTCGATTGAGATAAGGAGAACAGGGCCAAAAAAATAGCCGGTAGGTGGCGCATAAAGTCTTAATTCCTGATTGAAATAGAAGTCACGTGTGGTCGGGGCAAGTTATTGATTTAAACGTCAACGGGAGCAGCGAGCGTACAGGAGTGGAAACTGGAAATTTGAAATTCGAAATTGGAGGTGTCCTCTAGTATGTATTTCGCTCAAGCGCTTTAGTAGACTAATAGTCAATCACTTATGTAAGATCATTCAAAGCACCGTGCTTTCATAGCCACCAACGCCTCCCAATTTCCATTTTCCAATTTCTCCCCCTCCCCTCAAGGCCGCCGCATCCTCCTTACCAGCGCAGGCACCGCAATCACCACCCACACCACATTGATAAAAGTGCTGGCAAATGCGGAAAGGAAGGTTGTATAAATAACCAGGAACGTCCCACCTACCAGGTTGAGCAACAGGAAGGCGTAGGAATCGGAAGTAAGCCGCTGGTAGCTGTTGAGCCCATAGGCCGCGATCACCATCACGGACCCGGTCCAGCCAATCACATGAATTAGTATTTCCATAGTCTTCCAAGGTAGACTTCCCAAATCCCAAAACCCAAATCCCAAGCACCATCAGTCAGTGCGAAGCGAAGGCCCAAATGTTTCTCCTTTGCCGAATGCGGAGAGTCGGTTAGCTTGGAATCCAGATGCCTACAATACTGGAAACTGAGAGGCTGAGAATCCGGGAGTTTACACTCGAGGATGCTCCTTTCATCGTGCGGCTACTGAACACCGAAGGCTGGCTTCGTTACATCGGCGATCGCAGTGTTCACAGCGTACACGACGCGGAAGAGTATCTCACCGCAGGGCCGCTCAAAAGCTATTCGGAGAATGGCTTTGGATTGTGGTGCGTTGTGGAAACGAAATCCTCTCAACCCATTGGCATGTGCGGGATATTAAAGCGCCTAGAGCTTGACACGCCCGACGTAGGTTTCGCCTTCCTGCCGGAATACCATGGGCAGGGTTTTGCCCTGGAGGCTGTCAAAGCGACGTTGAATCACGCGCAGGGCACACTCGGCCTGCAATCGCTCTCGGCAATTGTCCAGCCTGACAACGAGCGGTCAATTTCATTGCTTACCACAATTGGTTTTGTTTTCTCTGGTGCGATGATGTTCCCAGGCAAGGAAGAAGTTCTTAAAGTATACCAGCTCCGAACTAAGACCTGAGCAGTGACCGTAAGCCGTAAGCTATAAGCTGTAGCCTCTACTTACATCCAAGACTCAGTTCTGCAGTTTGCACGGGTCCACCGCTTACCGCTTACTGCTTACTTCTTACTTTTCCTCTCGAAGCTTACTCATCAATTCTGGGTGGTCCGTGATAACCAGGTCGACTCCCATATTAACGACCCGGTTCACATCGTCAATCTCATTAACCGTGAATGCACCCACAACAAGCTTATCCGCGTGTAAGGTCCTGACAAATCCCTCCGACAGGTAAGGGAAGTATGCAACAACTCCCTTTACACCCTCAAGTGGATGAAACCTACCAGGGTGAAACGTGCGGTCTTGGTACATCGGCGGAAAGTTCAGTGCGCCCACGATCAGTTGGTAGCATGGTATGTCTGGAGCAAGTTGAATGGCTTCCCTCAAGTATGCAGCCTCAAACGTCTGGATCACGATCCAACTCTCGGCTTGATGTGCGCGGATGATGCTCACTACTCTGGAGACCAAGCCCTCGTAGATCCCGCCATCGGGCCATTTGAGTTCGATGAGAACTTTAGTTTGACCGGCCACCAGGCTGAGTACCGCATCAAGGGTTGGAACTTTTTCTCCGGTAAACTCGGGGCCGAACCACGACCCGGCATCCAACGCTTGAATTTCCACTAGTGTCAGATCTGACCAAGGTGCATCCTTCCCCGTTGTCCTTTGGGCATCGGCATCGTGAGCCACGATCACGGCGCTATCACGCGTGAGGTGGACATCCAACTCAAGCATGTCGGAATGCGGCAAGCCGGCGCGAAATGCTGTAAGAGTGTTCTCGGGAGCCAGGCCCGACCCACGGTGCCCGACAACAAGTACCCTGGAGGATGATGAATCAGCGGAAGTCATCATAAACCGAAAATGGGGAAACCCAATGCCCCCTCCCACAAGCAACAGAAGAGCGGCTATCAATAACGCAACCGTAGATCCTATTTGCGATCCGGCTTTGTTCACGTCTGTAACCTATTTCAACCGAGAGAAGGATTCTGTAAGATGCTTCGACCGTTGCAGCAGTTTGGTGCAAGCGTCTCCGGCTTGTTGGGTAGGCTGAGCGTCGGCGCTCTGAAGTACACTCAGCATGAAAAGCATTTTACCCTGGAGCCCAACCACAGATTCTTTCTCCAAAACGTCTTCCCGGATTGAGCCATACAGAAAATCACCACCGTCAGGATCGCCTGAGCCCCGCAATGCAACAAGGGCTTCCTTCTGACCCGGCTTCCACTTCCGTTTGGTGTTGCTCAATGCCGCATCAATCTGCTCGCGCAGAGTCTGAAGCTGGGAATACCCTTCATAGACGCCCAGCGACAATTCGGTCTGACGTCTGAGATCTTCATCACTGATGGCCACACGTGGGTCGAGGCGCACCTGCATGTTGTGCTGATCGGTCTTGCCGTCAACGGTAAGCCTAACAACGAAGAGGCCCGGATGCACATAAGGTCCTTGCGGTCCGCTGGGTGTATTGCGATAGATGGCGGAGATGGCGAAACCCCGGTCTGCTCCTTTCGGATCAGGATATCTAAGGTCCCAGTTGATCCGGTGATGCCCGGGAGTGAGTGACACAGCTTGGTGAGGGCGAATCCAGTATGTCGGATGCCCGATAAGCGCACTATCCAAAACTTCAGGAGTGTCCTTGCTGGAAAACACGCGCACCATTCTTCCTTGCCCATCGAGGATCTCAATCTTCACTTCAGCAGCGGCCTTGGGAAGGTAGTAGTCGATCGCTCCGCCCTCCGGAGGATTTTGTCCCGTAGGTTCTTCCGGCGGCAATGGCGTATCGAGGAACATATTGTATCGAACACGAGTGGCCAGGGCCGGCACAAAAAGGTTGGGCTCGGTGTTGTTCATGGCGGCAAGCTCCCTCAACGGACTGAAGTTGTCGAGAATCCAAATGGATCTTCCGTGCGTACCGATCACGAGGTCATCGTGGTGAACAACAATGTCGCGCACGCTCGATGCCGGCATGTTGAGCCGCAATGGGTTCCAGTGGTCGCCGTCGTCAACCGAGAAATAAACTTCACGCTCGGTACCAGCGAATAGCAGACCTTTCTGTTTGATGTCTTCGCGCACTGCGTTTACAGGACCAAAGACATTCATGCCTGTATTGATCTCCTTCCAAGTCGTACCTCCGTCTTGCGTTTTGTAGATGTGGGGACGCTGGTCATCTTTCCTTATTGCATTGACCGCGATGTAGGCAGTGTTCTTGTCAAAATGGCCTGCGTCGATTTGCGCGACCTTGTCCCATGACTTCATTTCCGGTGGTGTCACATCCTTCCAGTTCTTGCCACCGTCGGTGGTAACGTGAACGAGACCGTCATCAGTACCTGCCCAAATGATGTTTTTGTCCAGTGGCGACGGAGCGAGGCTGTAAATCACTCCTCGCTGAGGCATTGTGTTGAGTGCATCGGTTCGGTAATCGCCACTGCTTTCCGGTACCTCGGGTTGCTTGCGGGTGAGGTCCGGTGAAATGATCTCCCAGGCGCGGCCGGCGTTGGTAGTGCTCCATAAGACATTCGTAGCAAAGAGCAGTTGATCGTGGTTGGCCGGGTGAAACAAAAGCGGCAAGGTTCTCAGCATCCGGTACTTGCCCGACCGGAGCGCTTCCGGGGCTATGTTCTGTGTCTGCCCTGTCTTCTTGTTAAAACGCACCACACGGCTGCCATACACGATGTCGGGATTTTTTGGATCGGGTGCTACATATGCGTACTCATCGGCACCAACGCCCATCCAATCGCGGAATGAGATCTGCCCGCCGGGACCACGGCTCATCACACCAACGGCGCCGCTCTCCTGCTGTCCGCCGTACACCATGTATGGAAACGAGTTATCGGTGGATACATGGTAGAGTTGAGATGTCGGCTGGTTGTACCAGGAACTCCATGTCTTGCCGCCATTCACGGTGATCGTCGCACCCTGGTCCGCCGCAAAGAGCATGATGTCGGGATGCCGTGGATTGATCCATATGCGATGGTAGTCGTCTCCCCCTGGCGCACCTTTTATCGACATCCATGTTTTGCCTCCGTCCTTTGATTTGTAGGAGGCCACGTTTGCCGCAAAAACCAAGTTGTGGTTGTGAGGGTGAACCTTGAGTTCTGCGAAGTCGCTGCCACGTCCCCAAACCCTTCGGTCGATAGTGACTTGAGTCCACGATTCACCGGCATCATCGCTCCGGTAAATGCCGCCGTTCTCGCGCGAGTCTACCGACGCATAGAGCCTCTTCGCGTCGTTTGGTGCAATGGTGAAGCCAATCCGGCCCAGCCCCTGAGCTGCCGTTGGCAATCCCTTCTCCAGTTTCTTCCACGTAGTGCCGCCATCTGTAGACTTGTACAATCCGCTGTTAGTTCCGGAGAAGCCGCCATTTTCCCACGGACCTTCCTGGTGTTCCCACATGTCGGCATAGAGCACTTGTGGATTCAACGGGTCGAACTCTACCTGCATGCATCCGGTATGCGTGTTGATGTAAAGAACCTTCTCCCAGGTCTTACCTCCGTCATGAGAGCGGAAAAGTCCGCGCATCTCGTTGGCTCCATACGGGTGACCGAGGCCGGCAGCAAAAACAATGTCTGCGCTTGTCGGATGTACGACGACTCGCCCGATCTGCTGCACATCATTAAGCCCGATGTGGGCCCATGTTTTGCCACCGTCGGTGGACTTGAACATGCCGTCACCCACGGAGAGGTCCGGGCGATGCAGGCCCTCTCCCGTTCCCACATAGATCACATTCGGGTCGCTATGGGCTACAGCGATATCGCCGACAGACCCGGTACTGGCCTGATCAAAAATTGGCTTCCAGGTGCGGCCGTAGTCTTCTGTCTTCCAGACGCCGCCATTGTTTACGCCGACGAAGAAGACGTTTGGCAAAGCCGGGATTCCCACCGCGCCAACGGTTCGGCCGGCTCTAAACGGGCCGATGAGGCGGTGACGGAGGTCTTGATAGGCGCTGGGTGGTACTTGGGCGCTGATTGTAAGTGCCAGAAGAAGGAAGAGGATGGTGAGTCTCATGTGTCTGGGTGTCGTGGTGTCGTGGTGTTGGTTTTTGTGTGATAGACCAAGCCTATCTCATTACTGGTTGCGTCCAGGCCATTTCGTGGTCGCCCTCCTGGAAGGGATTTGGTTTCAACTTACTGGAGGTTATCCTTGCACGGACAAAAAGGTGTAATTTGCTTACTGTGAACTGTGCCGATGTTCCTTTTACCGTTTTCAATACCACCGATTTTGATTTGCCTTTCTGCACACCAATGAATTCGATGGTATAAGTTAATCCGGCTCCTGGCTTAACTTTCAAATCAAGCACACCGTTGGCAAAGCGAACCTCTTCGAGCTCAACGCCGGTGCTGGAATAGAAATCACCGGCTTCCAGTGCAGCGATCAGGGCTTCAGGCGTCAGGGCAGTTGAACGCACCATCACCCAGCCACGACCGGCGTTGCTGAATGCAGCACCAAACTGGTGGTAGTTATGGCTGTCGTCGGTGGCAAGGCCGTACATGAGCGGCTGGCCCCTTTGCTTGTAGGCGACGTTGATCCGATCCCACATCGCCTCCATGCCAGGACGCGTAGAGTCACCGTAGTTGTTGACGAGGGGATGACCATTGTAAACTTCAAAGAACCGTTCTCCTCTAAGCGCGATCATGTCGTCGACCGTGATACTGTAATAGAAGTTGGGGTGATTGATGTGGGGAAACATCGGAACGCCAGTTTCTTTCCTCTGGGCAAGCACTCCATCTACTGCTTTTTGCATTATCTCAGCTACGGTAGCACCTGACTGAGCTCCAATCACTCGTTGAATATTTGTCGCATTCACATGGATGTGCTTTTCACCAAGCCGCGAGGTAATCTCTTCTGACTTAATCAACAGGAAGTTGCGGTCCTCGAACATCGGCCGGTATTCAGCCAAGGTCTTCAGCCGCACCGTATATCGGCCGCTGTCATACTTGTAGTTGACGGTCTCACCATACTTCGACAGGTAATCGGTCAAAGCATCTTGATACATCTTGCTCTTCGTGATTTTCTTCCACTTCTCCCCTTCAGCAAGAACGTTGTGGTCTGAAAGCCCTACGAAGTTGTATCCATTTGCCTTATACCACTCCATGATACGCTCGGGGAATTCATCACCGTCGCTCCAGTAGGAATGGGTATGTAGATTTCCCTTGTACCAGCTTGAGGCCGCTGTTTGCGCAAAAACACTTGAAGACGCGAAGAGAAGAACCGCAGTATAAAATCGCATGGTCACTATTTGTACTTCTTGACTCCTTTGAGCATTTCCGGTGTGGCCGGAACGAGGCTGACGGCATAACCACCGCCTTCAACGACCGGGATCTTCAGCGTTTCCTTAGAGGTCACCGCCCAACGTTCAATTTTGTATTCCATGGGGTTCTTTTCCCAATGAGAGGTAGCTGCATCGTGATAGACAACAGCCAGGTAGGTTTTGCCAGCCTCGAGAAACCCGAGCGGCACGACCGAGGCCCGTTTACTTTCGTCGGTGATCGAGCCGATGAACCAATCCTCCTTTCCTTTGGCCTTGCGGGCAATGGTGAGATAGTCGCCAGGCTCCGCCTCGATCACGCGCGTATCATCCCAATCCACAGCCACGTCCTTGATAAACTGGAAAGCGTCCATGTGGGCCTCGTAGTTCTCAGGCAAGTCTGCGGCCATTTGCAGGGGACTGTACATAGTGACATATAAAGCCAGTTGTTTGGCTAGCGTTGTCTTTGGCCCTCCCTTGCGGCCGTACTTTTCCATACGAATTTGGAAGATGCCCGGTGTATAGTCCATCGGTCCGCCCATAAGTCGAGTGAATGGTAAAATCGTCTCATGCTCGGGTGGACTCCCGCCACTCCACGCGTTGAATTCATTTCCGCGGGCAGCTTCACTGGCCAGCCAGTTTGGGTATGTACGGTGCATGCCAGTCGACCGAACCGGCTCGTGCATGTCGACCATGATTTCATACTCTGCTGTCGTTGCCGCCACGCGATTGTAGTGGTTGATCATCCACTGGCCGTCATGGTGCTCTCCGCGTGGAATGATCCTGCCCACGTAGCCGGTTTTCACCGCATCGTACCCGTTGGCTTTCATGAATCGATACGCTTCGTCCATCCGGCGCTCGTAGTTTGTCACTGAGCCTGATGTTTCGTGGTGCATGATCAGCTTCACTTTTTTGGACGCAGCATACTTCTGGAGTAATTCCACATCGAAATCCGGGTAGGGTGTAATGAAGTCAAACACATCCTCCTTCCATTTCCCAAACCAGTCCTCCCACCCCACATTCCAGCCCTCAACTAACACACCGGCAAATCCGTGGGCTGCAGCAAAGTCAATGTATCGCTTCGTATTGGCTGTGGTCGCGCCATGACGGCCATGCGGTTTAATTTTCGACCAGTCGGGTGAATTACCAACGTCGGCGGCGTTCGCGTAGTCCCATGTGGCTTTGCCTACATGCATCTCCCACCAAACGCCAACCATCTTTTGGGGCTTGATCCAGGAAACATCGGTGATTGCGCAGGGCTCATTCAGATTCAGAATGATTTTCGAGGTGAGAATGTCAGACGCCTTTTCTCCAATGATCAATGTTCTCCATGGGGTCTTAAAAGGCGCCTGCACGTAAGCCATATTGCCAACGGCATCCGGCACGAGGTTGCTGGAAAGGTTGAACGATTTCTGATCCACGTGCAACTGCATGGCCGGGTAGTTGGCCAATGCTGCCTCGTGGATGTTGAGGTATAGCCCATCGGCCGTTTTCATCATCAGCGGTGTTGCCACACTTGATGAATCGGGTACTGCGCGCACAGCGATATCTGTTTGCCTCCTGTAAATGGGTCCCGCATTTATCTTACTCAGTGCGCTGGTTGTGTATGGATACTCGTTTGAATCATAGTCACCAGGAATCCAAAAAGCTTTGTGGTCGCCGGCAAGTTGGAAGCCAGTGGTCTCACTGGTGACGATCGCATGCTGCAAATGAGGTTGTGACGGGAAATTGTAGCGAATGCCGACACCGTCATTAAAGACTCGGAAAACGATATCGAATCGAATGGGTTCAGCCTTGGCCTGCTGCAGGTGGACAATGAGCTGCTGGCAATGGTTGCGAACCGACTTCGTTTCACCCCACACGGGCGCCCACGTCTCGTCGATCAGGGTGGTGTCAATCCCGGCGATGGCGAGGTTGCTGGTCAGATCTGCCTCGGCGAACCGAATTCCCAGCGTGGATGGAAGGACGATGTCCTTTTGATTGAACCGAACGGTGTAGCGCGGCCCTCCTTGTGCAAGCGAGAACGTGACAGACACCTTCCGGTTTGGTGAACGTACTGTGGTTTGGCTGAAGGCATTGACAGCGGCGAACAAGCAGATCGAAAGGACGAGAAGACGCATGGGCAAAGAGATGTGTAGTGACAAGTTAAGGCGATGTTGGGGCATTCCAAATCAATAATTCTGCGCGCAGAGACGCATGAGGCGCAGATGAGACGCAGAGTGGTTAAGTGCGGATCAACATGATTTGCTCTCCCACCGAAAATTGCGAACATTTGCATCAACACCTATGCGATCCATCCTCCTACTCACTGCAATCCTGACCTCAGTGAACGCGATTGGTCAGGACTCTCTACGGCGCAACACTATTAAACTTGACATCACCACAAGGTGGCTCTACCGCCAGGCCTATACCCTCTCCTACGAAAGGACAATCAATCCAAAGAGAACCTGGGCGGTGATGGCAGGATACCAGCTGCTGCCTGAAGCCGGCACTCTGGGTCCTGGCATCACTGCCGCGCGCTCCACAACGGCCTCAGGCTACAAGTTGGGCGCAGAGTACCGCTTCTACCTGGCCAAGGAAAACAAATATCCGGCTCCCCATGGAGTTTACCTGGGACCTTATGTATCGTTCAATAGTTTCGCCAACGAACGGAATATCCAGGTAGATACTGGTGGCACACCTGAAAACGCAATACTGAACTCCCACATTAGTGTGCTGAATGTCGGAATTCAATTAGGCTATCAATTCGTATTCAACGACCGATGGACTATCGATCTTTCTTTTCTTGGGCCAGCCATTTCAAATTACCGTGCCAGCCTTTCACTTGGTGGTAATTACACTTTTGATCCCGACGATATTTCAAATGCCATCATGGAGGACCTCATCAACAAGTTTCCTGGCCTTGGTGATTTATTGGCAGGCAGTACATTAAGCAGCGGCGGCAAAGCGGATGCGTGGGCATTTGGCTATCGCTACCAATTCCAGGTAGGATATCGGTTTGGGAAGAAGAGGTAGCGCCACTCTCTAAATACACCAGAGGTCAAATAAGCGACAATTCGCCCCGTTTGTGGGGACAGATCAGGAACGAAGTGTGCCTGGAGCCGTTAGATTTAATAGCGTCTTTTTTGATTGCCGGGTGAAACTTTTGTGTAAAATGGAGTATCCCCATAGTGATAAAAGGCGTTGTACCCATGTTGCCTACCTAAACTTACGCTAGATGAACAGAAGAAATTACCTCATCGCCGGAGCTGTCTTTCTCACTTTGTTCATTGGGTACTTTGTGGTGAGTGGAAGCAAGGAAAGCGAATCGGCCGACATCATGGCCGTGGTGAAGAAGGGACAGTTTCGCATAGAAATCGAAACCACCGGTGAACTGGAAGCAAAGAACTCAGTCAAGATCATGGGCCCGCAGCAACTGCGGAATTTTCAGATCTGGCAGGTAACCATCCAGAATATTGTCGATGAAGGAACGGTGGTGAAGAAAGGCGACTGGATCGCCACGCTCGACCGTTCTGAGTTTCAGAAGAAGTATGTCGACAAGCAGATTGAACTGGAAAAGGCGAATTCCAAGTTCGTCCAGACCCAGCTCGACACCACCCTGCAGCTTCGCCAGGCGCGCGATGAGCTCATCAACCTTAAGTACGGCACCGACGAAAAGCAGATCATCCTCGATCAATCCCAGTTCGAGCCGCCGGCCACCATCAAACAGGCTGAGATCAACCTCGACAAAGCCAAGCGTGCCTATGAGCAGGCCCTTGAAAACTACAAGATCAAGAAGAACCAGAATGTTGAAAAAATGCGGGAGGTCTCCGCAGAACTGAGAAAGGTGACGGGTGACTTCAACAACATGACCACCGTCCTCGAGTCTTTCAATGTCATGGCGCCGGATGCAGGCATGGTGATTTATCAAAAGGGTTGGGACGGAAAACCGATCAAAGCCGGGTCTCAGATTCAGATGTGGGAACCTACAGTGGCCACGTTGCCCGATCTGACAAAAATGGTTTCTAAGACCTTTGTCAATGAGGTAGACGTCCGGAAAGTGAAAGCAGGGCAGCGCGTGGATGTCGGGCTGGATGCTTACCCCGACAAGAAACTATTCGGCAGCGTCGTGCAGGTGGCCAATGTCGGCGAACAACGGCCAAACTCCGATGCCAAAGTGTTTGAAGTCAGGGTTGAAATTGACGGCACAGACTCCACCCTCCGGCCGTCGATGACTACAAGCAACAAGATAATCGCCAGCGTCAGCGAAGATGCCCTGCACCTGCCACTGGAGTGTCTCCACAGCCACTTTGATTCCATCACCTATGTGTATAAGAAAGTGGGAATCAATACAACAAAGCAGGAGGTCCTGGTTGGAGATACCAATGCCAACGACGCAATCATTCTTTCTGGTTTGGAGGTGGATGACCGGGTCTTTCTTTCCGTTCCACCGGGCCTTGAAGACAAGGAAGTGACATTGATTCCGGAACTTAACGGTAAGCGTCGCAACAAGGGCCAGGCAGAAGAAAAGAAAACGACGGCACAGGCCCAGCCAGTTGTCCAAAAAGACGGTGCTCTCCTGGTTAAGAAACCGGTCTCCAAGAATTAGGAGTTATGTCCGAGAGAGTTCTCGCAAATCTTTACATCGCCGTTCACGCGGTGCTGGCAAACAAGATTAGGTCACTCCTTACGGGGTTGGGCATCATCTTCGGCGTCGCAGCAGTTATTGCGATGCTGGCAATCGGCAGCGGGGCACAACAGGAACTGCTCGACCAGATCAGGTTGGTAGGTGTCAACAACATTGTGATCAAGCCGATCATAGAGCAGAAGGAAGAGAAGATTGAGGAAAAAGTTGGCAAGAAGGAAAAAAAGAAATTCTCTCCAGGCCTTACCGTCCGCGACGTCAACAGCATCCGTGAGGTCATCCCAGGCGTGTCAAGGTTCAGCCCGGAAATACTTATCGAAACTACCGTAATCCGGAAGGGCTATCGCCGGTCTGCTAAACTGGTGGGAGTTGAGCCGGCCTACTTCCAGATCTTCAATTTTGAACTTGCCGAGGGACAGATGTTTACGGAAGAACACCTGAAGATGGGCGCACCGGTCTGCATCATTGGGCAAGGCGTCAAGAGCCGCACTTTTCCCACCGAGACGCCCATCGGCAAGAGCATCAAGGTTGGTCCTCACTGGCTCACGATAGTGGGCGTGCTCAAAGAACGTCTCGTTTCCCAAACCAGCATCAGTAAATTGGGAATTCGCGACTTCAACATGGATGTGTATGCCCCGCTGCAGACGATCCTGATCCGGTATAAGAACCGCGACATGATCACCGCCGAGGCTTTGCGCCTGGCGACCATGCGGAGCCGGGGTATGATATTCGGCAACGACCCGGCCGAAGAGGCGGAAGCTGACGACAAGAATTATCATCAACTGGACAAGCTGGTGATCCAGGTGAATGAGACCGCTTCGCTAAAACCAACAGCCGACATTCTTCAACGTATGCTCAAGCGACGGCATCAAGACCTGGTCGACTTTGAAATTGAAATCCCTGAGCTCCTGCTGAAGCAACAACAGCGAACCAATGACATCTTCAACTACGTGCTGGGAGCGATTGCAGGAATATCGCTGCTCGTGGGCGGGATCGGCATCATGAACATCATGCTTGCCTCCGTGCTGGAGCGCATCAAGGAGATCGGCCTGAGGCTTGCCATTGGCGCCCAGAAATCGGATATCGTTCAGCAGTTTCTCTTCGAGGCCATGATGATCAGTATTACCGGCGGCATCATCGGAGTCCTCCTGGGAACATCGATGGCGGTAATCATCTCCCGGGTGGCAGGCATACCTACCATCATCAGCTTTGCGTCCATTGCCTTGTCTTTCGGCGTGGCCGCATCTGTAGGATTGATCTTCGGGATCGCTCCTGCTCAAAGGGCTGCGAGTCAGGATCCAATCGCATCACTACGATATGAATAAAAACTATCGAAAGCTCCCTACACCCCTTCGCCACGGTCACTCCTACTTACTTCTTGCCGCATGTCTTGCCTTCTCCGAAGGGTTGGCGCAAGGTAGTTTCTCCATCCAGGAGGTAATCCACCGCGCACAAACTCAATCGCCTACCTTCCGCCAGGTAGAGACCCGGAGGGAAAACCGATACTGGCAGTACAGAACCTTTAGGGCAAACTACGTCCCCCAGATCCGGATGATCAGCAACAATGCGGGTGCCCTGTACACGAACAGCATCAGCCCCATACGACAGCCCGACGGGTCAATCCAATACATTCCCATCAACCAGTTCAACCCTGGAGTCAATTTCGCACTGCAACAACCCATCCAGTGGACAGGCGGTATGATTTCATTGAATACGATCTATAACTACTTCAATGACATCACCGCCAGTTCAAAGCAGTGGAACGGTACCCCCCTTAATATCCAACTGAATCAACCCTTGCTTGCTTTCAACCCATTGAAATGGAATCGGGCTATCGAACCGGTTCGGTTTGAGGAATCCAAACGGGACTATGCCGAAGGGATGGAGCAAATTGCCAGGGATGCTGTCACTAATTTTTTCGATGTGATGCAAGCTCAAATCAATCTCCAGATTGCCAAGTTCAACCTGGCCAACAACGACACGATTTATCAAATTGAAAAGGGGCGCTATAACATCGGTACCACCTCGGAGGACAAACTCCTCCAGGTGGAGCTACAATTGCTGCGTTCACGGCAGGATGTTGCCCAGGCTACGCTAGACCTTCAAACTGCGAGTTTGCGCTTGCGCACTTATATCGGATTGCGCAACGGCGAGAGTTTTGAATTAGTCCTTCCCGACGAGGTGCCCGCTTTCGACGTGAATGAAGATGAAGCCCTTGAACACAGTCGGCAGACACGCTCAGCGTATATCGCGTTCGAACGGCGCAAATTGGAAGCTGACCAGGCCGTTGCGATGGCCCGTGGACAACTTTACGAGGTGAACCTGACAGCGGCTTACGGTTTGAACGGCGTGGGTGGAACGCTCCCGGAAGTTACCAAGGACCCGTCGCGTCAGTTGTATGCCAACTTTACGTTTAATATTCCTGTATTGGATTGGGGGCGGCGGCGGGCAGTCATGAAAACCGCTCATGCCAACAAGCGCCTGCTCGACTATGTAATCGCCCAGGATGAAGTGACCTTTGAGCAAGAGATTCTCACCCAGGTGAGGCAGTTTGAGATGCTGCGCTTGCAGATTGAGATCACGAAGAAGTCTGATGAAGTGGCAACCAATAGATACAACGTCGCTCAGAACCGCTATCTCATCGGCAAGATCGACATCACCAATCTCAATATCGCCCTCACGGAAAAGGACGCTGCCAAACGCAGTTACCTGCAGGCGCTCAAGTCTTTCTGGACCGCCTACTTCGACTTGAGAAGATTGACCTTGTACGACTTCGCTGAGAAGAAGTATTTGTACAATCCATTCGAAAAAGACTGACTGGAAAACAGATCAGGCAACACCCACCACCAGCCGGAAAGTAGAACCTTGTCCGTACACCGATTCTACTTCCAGGTTTCCTTTCAGCCGGTGCGCCGACTCGTTGGCGATGTAGAGGCCTAGCCCGGAACCCCGCGAATTGATATGCGCCTTGTAGAACATATCGAAGACGCGGCCCTGGTGTTCGTCGCGGATGCCGATGCCATTGTCCTGAACCTCAAGGGCCCAGCTGTGGGTGTTACGCCTGGCGCGAATGGCGATGTACGATGGCTTGCCCGCATCGCGATAGTGAATTGCATTGGTAAGCAGGTTGGAGAGGATCACCTTGAGCCGCTCACGGTCTGTTTCCACGGTCAGCTCAGAGGGAATGTCAACGCGGAAATCAATGGCGCTGTATCCCTCCATGTGTGCCAGGCCTTGCAGCAATTCGTCGACGACTTCCCACAAGAGTGTCGGCTGCAGCTTCAACTCGAGGCGTGAATTGCGCGAATAGTCGAGCACCTCACGTATGAAGTCGTCCAGTACATGCGCCCGGTCGCTGATCATGCGAATGATCTCGTCTTTCTCATGAGGTGAAGCGGCCATCGGGTAGATGGAGGTGAGACCGAGAATTGAGCTCAGCGGGGCACGCAGATCGTGCGACACGCTGTAAACAAAATAGTCCAGTTCTTTATTCGCCTTTCCGAGGAGCTCATTTTGCAGCTTGATCTTGTCCTCGGCTTCCTTCCTTTCGTGAATGTCGACAATTGATCCGATCACTACCTGGAGGTTGCCCTGTGCATCTGACTTGCCTACGCCGGAGTCCTGGAACCAGCGATACGATCCGTCTTTTGTCCGAAGGCGAACTTCGTTGCTGTAGGGCAGGTGATTCTTCACATGATTCATTACCGAAGCTGACGTTCGCTCCTTATCATCGGGGTGAACCATCTCCAGGAAAGTCTCCAGTCGGACGTCCATCATCTCGGAGGGGCTGTAACCCAAAAGGCTTTTCCACAGATCGGAGACGTCCACGTGATTTCGGTGGACATCCCATTCGTAGATTCCTGCACGGTTGCCCTGAAGCGCCATGGCGTAGCGCGTCTCACTCTTTTTGAGCGCATCAGATGTCTTTGAGATCGCCTGTTCTCCGGCAATGAGTGAAAGCTCTGACTCGTGATTCCTTTTGATCAGGAACTGGATAATGAGCACGCTGGTGAGGAGACCGATCGAGAAATTCGCAAAGAAATTTATCTGGATGACGACGGGATCTTGCGATGGCGGGTCAATAAGGTTGAAATCCCAAAGTCGCGCGACAAAACCCAGGGCGACAGGCAGGATGCCGAAAAACAATTGAAGCGCAATTCTCGCCTGGCTAAACAGAATAAGGCCAGCCACGGAAGTGCTCATAAAAAAGAAATAGACACCCCCTTGAGGATGATCGACATCGGCAAAGAGGAAAACGACGATGTTGACTGTGACGAGGATGAAAAGGCTCGCAGCCGTGTAGTGGCCGCGACGGTTGAGGTAAACGGAGATCACGGCTATCATCAGCATCAGGCCGTACCAGGGCAGGAAGCGATACATGCCGTTGATGATATCGAGGCCGACATAGAATGCAGAAACGAAGACGATGAGAAGTGCGAACTCCACCCTCAACATGGCGAACTTGTAGTCCTGGCGGGAAGGTATTCGCTTGGCGCCTAGGAGTAGATTTCGGAGGGTTGCGTGCATTGACCGGCTGCCTGGGTCAGGCGAGAGTGGTGAGGGCTTTCACAAACTGATCAATATCCTCACGCGAAACAAACACGTGACAGGAAATGCGGTTCGCGTTGTGCTGAGGCAGTACTTTGATAATGATATTCCGCTCCTTTAACCGGGTGTAAACATCTGTATTGGTACGGTTAGGCATCATGAAACTGACAATGCCCGTGCGCAACGCCTGGTGTTCAGCGCTAAGCAGGCGGAGGCTTGGAACGCCCTTCAAACGATCTGCACAATATCGGCCGAGCTCGGTGCAATAAGCAGCTGACTCGTTGATTCCCAACTGTCGATGCCATCCCAGCGACTTGCCCAGGCCGATGAATGACGCAACATTTCTTGTGCCCGAAGACTGCGTGTAAGCCTCACTACCATAAAAAGCAAAGAAGGGTGGAACTGGTCCTGGAAATCCTTTTTTCAGATAGAGGAAGCCCGTCTCTTTCGGGCCGAGCAGCCACTTGTGGCCACTACTGGCATAGGCATCCGCACCCATGGATGTCACATCGACTGGAACGAGGCCGGGGGCCTGTGCGCCATCAACAAGCAAGTAGATGCCTCGCGCAGAAGCAATGGCTGAAATCTGTTTTAGCGGCATGCACACACCCGTTATCGTGTTGACATGACTTAGCATCAGAAGTTTCGTGCGCGGAGTTAACGCCTTTTCAACCAGCTCTACAATTTGTTCAGGTGATGAAGGCGGCAAGGGCAGTTCAAGCTTGATGAGCCGCGCTCCCTTCGCCTTTACCAGGTAGTCCAGCCCAACTTCACCCCCACCGTGTTCAAGTGTGGTGGTTACAATTTCATCACCCGCTTGAAGTGGCAATGATTGACAGACAAGACCAAGGCCTTCGGTGGTGTTCCGGGTCAGGAGAACCTGTGAGGGTTCTGCATTGATGAAATCTCCAACCAGTTTTCTAACCGATTCCATCCGTTGCCCAAGTTCGCCCCAGTTCTCCGCCACAGGGTTGCGCTCAAGTGTCCAGAGCGCATCTACTACAGCGTTGATCACCGCCTTGGGGCTGGGACCGAGACTTCCTGTATTTAGGTATAGGGTACCTTCCGGTACCAACAATTGAGCGCGGAGCTCAGAAGAATATGAATCCAACAGCGGTGCTGCGGATGCAGGCTGTGGGGCTAAACTTCCGACGATGCCGGCGCCGGCAATAAGCCCGGTCTGGTGCAGGAAGTCACGTCGGGAGCCCATGACCTAGATTTCCACTTTTTCGATAGCCCGGATGGGAATGGTCACGCCACCTCTCAGCTCAACAAAATGATCATGAAGGGCGAAGATGTTTGACTTCACTTCGACTCGCCGCCCGTCAAGTAGACGGATAATGAGACCGATCTCATCATGATGATCAAAGGTCTCCATGGTGGCAGCGCGCAGATCCACTTCTCGGGAGAAGCGGTCGTATTCCTCGCGAAAAACGTCGTCCTTGGAAAACTGCTCCCTGGCAATCTGCTCCAGGGACATCGGAACTGACCTTTGTTGCACTGCCTCCCAGGCAGCCAGTTCGCGCTCAAACCAGGCTTTTGCTTCAGGCCGCCAGCGCATGTTCTTGCGGATCAGCCTCATCGTCTCCCATTCCACGCTGGTGTAAATGCCACCGTCAATCACGGCTTTATAAAGCACCATGGCATCTGCCTCGTTGATCAATCCATCGGTGTTGGTCTTTACTGCCTCTTCGGCGATTCCATACAACGCATGGTCAACTGTTTTTCCCTCGATCTCCCGGTGAACCGGTTGACTTTTCATGACTTCCCAGGTATGCAGTTCATTCACAAACCACTGCTTTGCCTCTGGCCGCCAGCGCATGTGATCCAGGATGTAAGTAACCGTGGCACGTTCTACCGCGCTGTAGACGCCCCCATCAATCACAAGGTCGAAAAGCTTTTTTGCCGTATCCAACGATATCCATCCTTCCTGGTCGGCGTGATTGGCACGCTCAGCCAGGGCTAAGAGGTCTGCGTCAACTGTCAGGCCATCGATAACCTTGTAGTAACCCATGGGCAGGGTTGTTTACATTCTGTCGCCCAACTTCACGCCCTTCAATTCCTCCTGCATGACAAAAGGCTGGCTACGAAGTCGTTTGCCCGTTGCTTTGAAGATGGCATTCGAGATTGCAGCTCCGGTCGGTGGGAGTGCAGGTTCCCCCAAGCCAGTTGGGTCGATACCATTGTCAACGAAATGAACGTCGACCTCAGGAATCTCTTTCATGCGGATCAGGCGGTAGCTGTTGAAGTTCCGTTGCTCGGCCGCACCATCCTTGAAAGTAAGCAGACTGAACATTGCGTGGCCCATGCCGTCGACGATTCCGCCCCTCACCTGCTGTTGTGCGCCGCTCTTGTTGATAACGATTCCGCAATCCACCGCGGCATGAATTTTCTGGATGACGGGTTTACCTTGTCGATTCTCCACGTCAGCCACCTGCGCCACGTACGACCGGTGTGAAAAGTAGACGCTAAAACCTTGCGACACGTCTTTGCGGGTTCCCCATCCCGACTTCTCAGCAGCAAGCTGAATGACTCCTTTCATGCGATCGATATCGTAGCGGATGGCCCCCACTGGCCGTGCTTTGGCGCGGTCGAGAAGCTTGAGTCTGAATTGAACAGGGTCCATGTTGGCAGCCTGCGCTACCTCATCCAGGAAGCTCTGTTCCGCAAATGCGAGGAAATTGGTGATCGGCGCACGCCACGCACCGGTCGTGATCGGCGACTTATGCTCAACCGATTCTATGAGCAGGCTGTCGACAGCACCGGAAGGGAAATTATCTTGTCGTGTGCTGTTTCCAGAATTGATTCCAACACCCCGGAGGCGGTACCCTGTCATGTTGCCGTCTGCATCCAGGGATGCCTCAAACCGGTATCGAACGGCCGGCCGGTAGCTTCCGCCTGCCATGTCGTCTTCGCGCGTCCAGATCACTTTCACAGGAGCCTTCACCAGGCGCGATACTTCCACTGCCTCAACCACATAGTCGGCTTTCAGTCGCCGGCCAAATCCGCCACCTAGCCGAGTAAGCTCAAGTGTGACTTTGTCAGGCGCGATTCCAAGCAACCGGGCCGTCTCGTTGCGGGCAAGGTCCGGTGTTTGCGTTGGGCCCACGAGCTCGACACCGTCTTCGCGCACATGCGCAAAGAAGTTCATCGGTTCCATGGGATTGTGGGGAAGAAACGGGCACTGGTATTCACTGCGCACCATCTTTGCTGCGCTCTTGAACGCTGCCTCAACGTCACCGTTCTTTCGTTGCTGCGTGGCTACGCCCTTATCCAGGAGTTCCTTAAAGAGGCGATCATGGTCTGCGGTGCTCTCTATGTTGCCGTCCGGCTCATACTCGATCTTTAGCTCTTTGCGCGCCTTGAGGACAGCCCAGGTCGACTTACCGACCACCGCTACATTATTCTTGAATGTAACGACATCCACAATTCCCGGCATGGCCTTGGCCGCAGCCGCATCCACCGATTTGATCTTCATGCCGAATGACCATGGACGCTGAACCATGGCAGTGAGCATGCCTTCACGGTAGAAGTCCATGCCGAAAAGCTTCTGTCCGGTTACGATGGAATGGTTGTCAACGTTTCTTACTGCTGTTCCGATCAGGGTGAAATTCTTCCGGTCCTTGAGTTTTATTTCGATGGGAACGGAAAGGCCTGCAGCCTCGGTAGCCAATTCACCGTAAGTCAGTGATCTTCCTGACTCCTTATGCCACACTTTAGACTTTTCGGTGGTCAAAGAAGTGGAAGGCACATTCAACCGGTTTGCTGCGGCTTCGACAAGCATTTGACGTGCCGTAGCACCTGCCCTCCGAAGGCGCTCCCAACTGTGCGGGATAGCCCCACTGCCTCCTGTCAATTGCCGTTCGAAGCGGCGTGTGTCCAGGGGGGCCTGAACAATCTTCAGCGTTGCCCAGTCGGCGTCTAACTCTTCGGCCACAATCATGGGGAACGAGGTCTTGATATTCTGGCCCACTTCGGGGTTTGGGGATGAAATCGTGATCAGACCTTCCGGTGAGATGGACAAATAGCTGTTGAAAGTGACGTCGCCAGCCAATGGTTCAATTGTCTCAAGACCAGAAGCTTCAGCGTCAGGCAAATTGAAGCCTAGAATCAATCCACCAGTAATAGTAGTACTGATTTTTAAGAAGTTACGTCGATTAGTTGTGGTAATACTTGACATACTCATTTCATTTTGGTTGACGCAACGGCAACTGCTTCACGAATCCGGTGATAGGTGCCACATCGGCACAGATGGGGGTTCATGGCATCATCAATTTGCCCAGCGGAAGGCTTGGGGTTCTTTGCCAAGAGGGCCGCAGCAGTCATGATCTGACCGGCCTGGCAGTAGCCACACTGGGCCACATCGACCTCCTCCCAGGCTGCCTGGACAGGATGGTCGCCGTTGACCGAAAGGCCTTCAATGGTGGTAATCTTCGCTTTCCCCACCGCTGACACCGGCAGGTTGCATGATCTTACCGCGTTGCCATTAAGGTGGATGGTGCACGCGCCGCATTGTGCAATGCCGCAGCCGTACTTGGTCCCGACCAGTCCCAGTTGATCCCTCAGGACCCACAGTACCGGTGTGTCGGCCTCGACGTCAGCCTCGACGGACTTGCCATTGACTTGAAGAGTGTACTTGGCCATATCGCAATGATGGTTTTACGTTGGTGAATGTAAGAAAAAAAGCCCCTGTTGTCCACGCATATTGGATAAGGTGGGCGGCTCGCTGCTTGAGGGGCTTAGATGGCTTCAGGAACAGAGTTTGATAAGAACTTTTACATTTTGCATTTAGCGTTTTGTTGTTTTGCGGTTCCCCTGACTAAACCGCAAAACAGAAGAACAAGAATTACAAAATGTAAAACTAAGTGGGTTTGGTTTTATCTTCCCGCATGATGAAATCCATACGCTTCTCAGTTTTTTACTTGGGCCTTGCGCTGTTCCTGTTCCTCTCCTGCCAAGGGCCTGAACCTGCCGATCTCCTTCTGCTCAATGGGAAAGTTTGGACCGCTGAGGGAACCGACACTTTTGTTGAGGCAGTTGCCATTCGTGGTAACCAAATTATCAGCACAGGTACCAGCGACGATTTGTCATCGCTACAGGGGCCCGCAACCCGCGTGGTAGACCTGCAGGGAAAGTTGGTCATTCCCGGTTTCAACGATGCTCACATTCACTTCCTGGGCGGATCGACAGGTTTGCTGGAGGTGGACCTCTTCGACGCCACCACCGGCGATGAGATCGTAAGGCGAGTAGCGGAATTTGCGAAGGCACATACTGAAAAGACCTGGATCAAAGGGCGAGGGTGGCAGTACAATTGGTTTCCTTCCGGATTGCCAACGCCGGCTGACTTCCCGGGGATGCTGACGGACCGGCCCGTTTACCTTGTAGGATACGACGGTCATAGCGCCTGGGCCAATTCTAAAGCGCTCGAGCTTGCGAAGGTCACGGCCGCCTCCACTCCGCCTGGTCCAGGGAAAGTGGTGCTGGATAAGAATGGTAAGCCTACCGGTGCCTTACTTGAAGATGCTCAGCGGCTGGTCTCTCCACTTGTACCAAAGCCTACCCGCGAAGAAGAACTAGGCGCCTTGCGTGAGGGACTCAAACTTGCGGCTAGCCTGGGTCTGACCAGCCTGCAAAACGCGAGCGGCTCCCTTCGTGAGTTGGGGTTGTACGAAGAACTGGCCCGAAACAATGAACTCACCGTGCGCTACGCTGCTGCACTGTCTGTAGACGAACATACCGCAAAGTCGGATATGGATTCCTTTGCCATCAAGCGGTCGGCCTACGCCACACATCCCCTTCTGCGCGTCGATGCCATCAAGTTCATGCTGGATGGTGTCATTGAATCGCACACGGCTGCGATGATTGAACCATATGATGACATGCCTGAAAGCCGGGGAGAATTTGCCATGCCTTTGGAGGATTATAAGCGACTTGTGACCCAACTGGATAAAGATGGCTTCCGGTTGTACACACACGCCATCGGCAATCTTGCCATCAGGGAAGCCCTCAATGCCTACGAGGCTGCCGCCAAAGCGAACGGTGAAAAGCCCCGTCGTCATCGCATTGAGCATATTGAGAACATCCATCCCGACGACATCCCTCGATTTATTTCCCTGGGTGTCATGCCATCGATGGAGCCAATCCATGCCGATCCCGGATCAATGGGCGTTTGGGAGCGCGCCGTTGGAGCTGAACGGTTGCCTTTTGCTTTTGCCTGGAAGTCGATCCTTGGAACTGGAGCGGCACTCGTCTACAGTAGCGACTGGCCGGCCTGCATTGACATCAATCCCATCCGTGGAATACATGTGGCTGTCAATCGGCGAACTCCGGGCGGAATCCCGGAAGGCGGCTGGGTAGTGGGTCAACGCATTTCCATCGCGGAAGCGTTGAAAGCTTACACCTACATGGGAGCGTATTCTTCCTTTGAAGAGCAAACAAAAGGTCTAATAAAGCCGGGCATGCTGGCCGACCTTGCAGTAATCTCGGATGATTTGTTTGCCATCGACCCGATGAAGATTGCGTCGACGAAAGTAGTTCTGACCATCTTCGACGGGAAGGTCGTATATGAAGAAAGGAGTCAGAAGTAAAGGACTTGCCTTTACTCCTAACTCCTAAATTCTAACTCCTAACTTCTTCTTAGTTAATGGGCTCTCCCTTCTCGAGCTTCTTGATCATCCCATCAATCTGGGTCTTGTTGTTCTCATTCGTTTCTACTTTGAACGCTTCCTGGGCAAATTTAAGTGCCTTCTTGGAGTCGTTGTTGGCCGACCACCCGCGGGCCAAGCCCATCAGTGCAAGGGCATTGGCCGGGTACCGCTTGTTAGCAAGCTCAAATACAGGCATAGCTTCCTTCTCGCGCTTGTTGGTGATGAGTGTTCTTCCGTAGCCAACAATTTGGCCAACGCTTGCATCAGGGAGGTTGATGGCCGCGTTCATTGTGGCATCGGCTTCAGCCTGCTTACCCATTGCAGCCTGCACTTGGGCCTTTGAACTGTAAAGTTGAAAGTACTTTAAGGGGTTTACCGGGCGGTCGGTAAAGCCCGTTACCCAGCCATAGGCTTCGTCCAGGTTCAGCTTCTTCGACGCGCAGAAGTTGGCGGCGGCAGTAGCATTCTGCCATGCGAAGCCCTTGTTGCTCGTCATTTCATCGCGGAGCCGCTGCACGTAAAGATCATCGCCATTGGGAACAGAAATCTTGAAGGGTACTTGTAGTTTCTCCCACTTCAGTCGTGCCGTGCAGCCGTTCTGCAACCGGTCAGTAAAATCATAGGTCAGGAACTCGTTGAACTCGCTTGGTGCAGCCTTGACAGTCACGCGAAGCACATCCTGTGCAGGCTTATAAGCAAAGCTTCCCCATGCCAGTGAATTATTGACGAAAATGATGGTCCACTCCTCCTGGCCAGGAATCATGTGCAGGCCATAGGTGCCGGCTTTGAG
>CAZJWV010000026.1:0-36339 GCA_964549855.1 uncultured Ohtaekwangia sp.
ACCATGATCGATTCAGTCATGCGCTGCGATATCGTTATACGGAATCGATCCCTGGCTACCGCCTTCATGCCATGGAGCACTATCCTTACGCCGTTTACACAGGCCAATCGGATGATCTGCTCGTCGCTGAGGTGTACCACATAATCGACAGCACGGTAGAGCAAGCGATACATGACCTCGAACTGGGTGTCGGATATTTCTACGCTGAAGTGATGGTGCGCAACCACCCAACGGGCATCTATCTTTTTGAATCGTCAGGCCCGGAACCTTTGGTGCAAGGTGGTGATTGGGTTAAATTCTTCGGCACTGTTTCAGGGGTTCAGTAGATTATTTTGAACGCCTGGAGTGGTTTGAAGGCTCCCATGAATTTGCCTACTTTTGAATCAATCCTCCCCCGATTGTCGTCGTACTAATTCACTGAAAACGTGGCCATGAGTTCGACAAAAACGATGAAGTCCAAGGCCACCGCGGTGGATGCACAATCTGCATTGGCCGATTTCCGACTTGCCGTGGCGAGCCGCGAAGCGAGCATCATGGGCCGCAAGGAAGTTTTCATGGGGAAAGCCAAGTTTGGCATCTTCGGCGATGGCAAGGAATTGGCGCAGCTGGCCATGGCAAAGGTTTTTCGCAACGGCGATTTCCGCTCGGGCTACTACCGCGATCAAACATTCATGTTCGCAATCGGCGAACTGACTTTGCAACAATACTTTGCCCAACTCTATGCGCACCCCGACGTCGAGGCCGATCCGGCTTCAGCGGGCCGGTTGATGAATGGGCACTTTGGCACTCGCATGCTGGATGAGCAGGGTCAACTAAAAGATCTTACCAAACTCAAGAACAGTTCTTCAGATATTTCCCCCACAGCCTCGCAGATGCCGCGCCTTGTAGGCCTGGCCTACGCGTCAAAGCTGTTCCGCAACAACCCCGGGCTGGCGGGATTGACGACTCTGTCGCAGAAAGGAAATGAAATCGCCTTCGGAACGATTGGCAACGCGTCAACGTCCGAAGGAATGTTCTTTGAAGCGATCAACGCCGCCGGTGTATTGCAAATACCTATGCTCACCGCTGTGTGGGACGACGACTACGGGATTTCTGTGCCCGCCAAATACCAAACCACGAAGGGGAGCATTTCGAAGATACTCTCCGGGTTTCAGCGGACCGAAAGTGAACCAGGCTTCGAGATCTTCACCGTGCGTGGCTGGGACTACCCGGAGTTGATTCGCACATTCGAGAAGGCGGAATCGGTCTGCCGCACAGGACACGTGCCGGTCCTGGTGCACGTCACTGAGATGACGCAACCGCAAGGACACTCAACATCAGGTTCGCACGAACGATACAAGAGCAAAGAGCGCCTTGAATGGGAGACTCGCTTCGACTGCATTCGAAAGATGCGCGAATGGATCCTTGAAGAGGACTTCGCCACTCCTGATGAACTGGATGCAATCGAAAAGGAAGCGAAGGTCTTTGCAAAGACCGAGCGCGAGGCTGCCTGGAAAGCGTTCAACAAAGATATCCAAGCCGATCAGCGAGAACTTGAAACATACCTCGACTCGGCAGCCGCAGAAGTAGCAGAGGCGGGCGAATTGCGTGCCGCGTTGTCTTCGACGGTCAACCCCGTTCGCATGGATGCCATGAAAGTGGCACGACAGGCGGCATGGCTGTTGCGTGACCATCCTTCTGCGGCCAGGGACCAAATCCGCGCATGGATTGAACGAACCACCCGTGAGAACGAGGAACGCTACAGTTCACACCTCTTCAGTCAGTCTGCGCAGTCGGCCTTTAAAGTCGAAGAGGTTAAGCCTGTTTTTCCAGAAGATGGACCCTTGGTGGACGGACGGGAAGTATTGCAAGCTTGCTTCCGCGCCGCTTTCGACAGAGATCCCCGTGTATTGGCTTTTGGTGAAGACGTTGGAAAAATTGGCGATGTAAACCAGGGCCTCGCCGGCATGCAGGAGAAGTACGGCGAGTGGCGAGTAACCGACACCGGTATCCGTGAATGCACCATCCTCGGCCAGGGCATTGGCCTGGCGTTGAGAGGACTTCGCCCGATTGCAGAAATTCAATACCTCGACTATTTGTTGTACGCCATCCAGATCATGTCTGATGACCTGGCCTGCCTGCAGTATCGTACGCGGGGAGGGCAGCAGGCACCGTTGATCATTCGCACCCGTGGGCATCGGCTCGAAGGCGTTTGGCATGCCGGCTCCCCGATGGGGATGATCCTCAGCAGCATTCGCGGCATTCATGTGCTTGTCCCCCGCGACATGACGCAGGCGGCCGGATTTTACAACACCATGCTTCGCTCCGACGACCCCGCGCTGATCATCGAATGCCTGAATGGCTACCGCCTGAAAGAACGACTGCCGGCGAACGTAGGAGAATTTACCGTGCCGTTAGGTGTGCCTGAAGTGCTGCGTGAGGGCACTGACATCACCGTGGTAACATACGGTTCCATGTGCCGCATTGCCATGGATGCAGCGGAGGCGCTGGAAAAACTGGGAGTATCCCTCGAGGTGATTGATGTGCAGTCACTCTTGCCGTTCGATGTAAACAACGTGATTACGGAATCAATAAAGAAGACCAACCGCGTTGCTTTTGCCGATGAAGATGTGCCTGGTGGTGCCACGGCATTCATGATGCAGCAGGTAGTTGAGAAGCAGGGAGCATTTCGATACCTGGATTCACCACCGCTCACAATTGCCGGCAAGGAACATCGCCCTGCCTACGGCACGGATGGCGACTACTTTTCCAAGCCTAACACGGAAGATCTCGTTGAGCGGATTTATGCGGTGATGAGGGAGTCAGACCCTGGCCGTTACCCTTCCTTGTAACTGAGAGTGCCTCGACTACGCTCGACATGACGAGCGTCTCGGCTCCGCTCGACGCTGTCATCCTGAGCGGAGCCGAAGGATGACTAACTCTCCAATAGTGGGAACAACCGTCATCCTGAGCGAAGTCGAAGGATGGCCGCTGAGCAGCTTGCCCTGAGCGGAGTCGAAGGGCAGACGAAGCCCGAGGGCGTTGTAAGGAGCCTCTACTCTAACCTTTCTTCTTGATCTGCTGGAGCGTGAACTCCTGCGTCTCCACCGTGTTACTTCGGTTGAGCAATCGGTCTTGGATTGTAACTCGGAGCATTAGCGTCTTGACGTTGAAGAGAACAAGGAAACCAGCGGATGCCATCGCGTAACGAATCCGCCCATCGAGCGCAGCCTTTCGGCTCAAATCCTTCGAGAGAACCGGGAAACGACCATCGAATGTGATGCCGCACTGAGGGTACGAAAACTCTTCTGTCCACTTGAATTCTTCGAAAACACCATTGTTGTTTTTCACCATGAACTGCACGAAGATGTTGTAGTGATCGGGGTTCTTTTCGAAATAGAACGTATCCAGCTCGTTGCCGAACGTGATTACTTCCCAATTCACACAATTGTATGGCTTCTTGAATTCGGGGAGCGTGTCGTACATCAGCTTTGGTTTCCAGCCGGAGCGGGTGGCTGGGTTGCGATACGTTTTGTAGGTGATGAATGGCCCGTCCTTGTAGGCGTAGTAGTATCCCAGGTTGCTATTGTGGATCGTGTCGAAGAAGGTGCGGTTTTGGTAAGGATACAGGGTGTCTAACGGGTCATTGGCATCCAGGCCCAGATCGCCGTCACCATCTTTGAACCGAACGGCCAGGATGAGCGAATCGGGATCGGAGGGACTGGAGACGTCGACAAAACTTACACTCTCAAACTCTATGGCGGGGGTGTTCGAATACTCTGGCGGATCAAAGCATGATGCCAGGATAACGGCCATTGCCGCACCAAATACCCACCTCTTGCCCCGCTCGTTCATTTAAATGATACCTTTATAACCTCGCAAAATTGGCCACCCTTGCAGACTTTTGAAAGGTTTACCCGCGAATTATATCCCTCCAACGAAGAAGCTTTTGATGAAATTGCACTGCGCCTGTTCCAGTTCCAGGCGGCGCAAAACGAAGTATATCGCAACTACCTCGCCTATATCGGGGTATCGCCAGCCGATGTAACCGCCGTTACGCAGATACCCTTTCTCCCTATTACCCTCTTCAAGTCGTACGACGTTCGCACGGGGCAATGGACCCCTGAGGTGACGTATGTGAGCAGCGGTACAACCGGCGATCGCGTCAGCCGACACGCGATGCCATCGAAGGAGTTTTACTTCCACCACAGCCGGAAGATTTTTGAATCGGTTTATGGTCCTCTTTCCCAATACCAGGTGCTCTGCCTGTTGCCCTCGTACCTGGAGCGGACAGGATCATCGCTGGTGGCGATGGCCAGTCATTTCATCACACAAAGCGGCTCGCCCGGCTCGGGGTTCTTCCTCAACGATGTTGATCGACTCGTTCAGCAGTTGGAGTCACCCGCTGACGACCGAATCCCATTGTTGCTTGGCGTAAGTTTCGCCCTGCTTGACCTGGCGGAGCAATACGAAATAGACCTGAGCCGTTGTGTCGTCATGGAAACTGGCGGGATGAAAGGCAGGAGACCGGAGATAACGCGGGCAGAACTACACGGCATTCTCAAGGCGCGCCTGAACGTTGACCGCGTTCATTCGGAGTATGGTATGACAGAACTGACCTCGCAGGCCTATGCCCCTGAAAATGGGGTGTTTGTCTGCCCCGCCTCCATGAGGGTGTTTTTTCGGGAATTGAATGACCCGTTTGCACCCCCAAATCCCCTATCCGGTGTAATTAACATAATAGACCTGGCGAACGCTCATTCGTGCGCCTTTATTGAAACTCAGGATTTAGGGAAGGGCCTGCTGGGTGGTCACTTTGAGGTAGTTGGCCGTATTGATGCCTCAGATGTCAGGGGGTGCAATCTCATGGTGGAATAGCCTTTTTTGCCGTTAAACCGACAAATAACCACGTTGAGTTTGCTTTATAGGCCCTGTTTCCTACTTTTGTTTGAAGTAAAATAGCCGCTATGAAAAAAGTACTCGCCTTCCTCGCGCTCGTCGTATTCCTGGCTTCATGCAGCCAGTACACCTGTCCGACGTACAGCAAGAAAGAGGTAAAACGGCCTACGGAGAACCGTATCTAGGTTAGACGTATTTCTTTACGTCTTCTGCCTTGATCGGGTCACCGGCCATGATGGCCAGCCTTTCAATGACATTCCGGAGTTCCCGGATGTTACCAGTCCAAGGATAAGTTTCAAGCATCTTCACAGCCTTCGGGTCCAGCGCCTTCTTGCGCGACCCATGCTCTTCCGATAAGTCTGATAAGAATTTCTCTGCGAGCAGCGCTATGTCTTCTTTGCGCTCCGCCAGCGACGGGACGGCAATCAGGATCACGCCTAGCCGGTGATACAGGTCCTCTCTAAAACGGTTTTCAGCAATCTCCTTCTTCAAGTCCTTGTTGGTGGCGGCCAGCACTCGCACGTTTACGGCAATGTCTTTCTCGCCGCCTACACGGGTGATCTTATTCTCTTGCAAGGCACGCAACACTTTGGCCTGGGCGGCCAGGCTCATGTCGCCTATCTCGTCGAGGAACACAGTGCCGCCTTCGCCTTGCTCAAATTTCCCGATGCGTTGCTTGACGGCGGAAGTAAACGCGCCCTTTTCGTGCCCGAAGAGCTCGCTCTCGATTAATTCACCGGGAATCGAAGCACAGTTGACTTCGACAAAAGGTCCTTCACGGCGACTGCTTCTTTCATGGATGGCGCGGGCGACCAATTCCTTCCCGCTGCCGTTGGGTCCCGTGATGAGTACGCGCGCTTCGGTTTCAGCCACCTTGTCCACCATTTCCATCACCCGCTCGAGTGCGGCTGACTGACCGATCATTTCATATTTGCGGGAGACTTTCTTGCGCAATGATTTTGTTTCGCGGATCAGCGATTGTCGGTCGAGGGCGTTTCGAAGGGTAATCAACAACCGGTTGAGGTCCGGGGGTTTTTGCAAAAAATCGAAGGCCCCCATGCGGATGGCGTCGACGGCCATTTCTGTCGTACCGTGGGCCGAAATCATCACAAAAGGACATGCGATGTTTTTCTCCTTTGCTTTCTGCAGAACTTCCATGCCGTCCATCTTGGGCATTTTCACGTCGCAGAAGGCGAGATCGTAAGTGTTGGTCTCCAGGAGGCGCAATCCTTCTGCGCCGTCCTTAGCCTCGTCTACCTCAAGGTTCAGCTCCTTTTGGTCGAGCAGAATGTCTTTGAGCACGGCTCGGATGCTGGCTTCGTCTTCGATGAGGAGAATCTTGGGCATAGGCAAAAATAGCGAAACCCGCTGCGCTTTCACGCAACGGGTTTCAGTTAAAGGGCAAGCCGATAAGCCGGGTTCTGTCCCCCGTCTTGCGACGGAGTTCCTATCATTTATCTGGCAACGTCATCGCTGACGCGCTCGAGCAGCCTACCCGAGGTGTTGAGACCGAAGTCTCATGGCGAGCAGCCGTCACCCCTGTTTGGCCTTTCAACTCGTAAGGTTTGCCATGCCCCCGATGTCACCATCGGAGCGGTGGGCTCTTACCCCACCTTTTCACCTTTTCCCCACAAGACACGTCTCACGGGGTAGTCTGTTTTCTGTGGCACTGTCTATCTCCGTTCTCTCGCGATCCCGGAGTCTTCCTGTTAGGAAGTACGATGCTCTCTGTTGCCCGGACTTTCCTCCCCCCGACTGTAACGTCGGGGGACGATAGGATGGCCTGCGCTACAAAGATAGTGAAAGTAAGGAGTTAGGGCACGGTTCTCGGCGCTCGGTTCTCGGCGCTAGGCACTAGGCACTGGGTACTGGGCGTTGGGTACTAGGTGCTGGGTTCTTGGCGCCTGTCATTAGCTATGATGTTTGTCTTTCCACAAGCAGGGCATGTAAACTCTTTGTTGATTGCTTCTTCATTCGAGAGAATCAAACTGGCGCCACAGAAGGAGCAGCTTGCGGCATTAATACGAATGACGATCGTCTTTGCCCAGAGGTCACCCAGGCGTTGATGATTTGGTGTGTTCTTCACCGCAACGATGGCTACAAGTCCAAAACTGACCAAGAAATCCAGAAAGTCGAGGATCCGTCGTTTCATTGCCTGGACAAAGGAAATTGTGTTACCAGCCATGGTGACAACCCTCAAACCCGTGATCATCTTTCCAAGCGTTTGACCTTTGGTTGATTCAGCAAGGGGAAACCAGATGACCCAAATGACTATTGGTACCAGCGCAAGTGGGTCATTGTCCAACGTCTTTTCGCCTTCCGTGTTCGGTGATCCATACAAGGACACAAACAACTCGTTGCACGCGATGAAAAACCCATAGTCAATGAGTGTGGCGAGGGCCCTGCGTGGAAGGTTTGGTTCAGTTTTTAGACTCACGCAACTCCATCGAAGTTTGAAGTAGAAGGAATGGGGGTAATCGTCTTGCCAAATTTGCTAGTACAAGAGTTCTAGTATACTATATTTTTTTGGGTAAAACGGTTCAAACTTTCTTCCTGTAGCTCGATCTGAAAAGTAGACTATTGTTCCAAATTCTGCACTTTTATCAGGCTCGTACTCTGCCAAGAAATCAAAATTTAATGAGTACTTGTACTTGTCAACCTTCATGGCAGCGACATTTACATCATTCACGAATTTGGCCTCGATTGACAACCTGGCCAAGCTTTTTACATAACTCCTTGCCCATCGGTTGAAGTCTTGTTCCGAATTGTGCGGATATATGGACTTGAGGAATATTGAATCGGGCTGATGTACGGTTGTGTCGATATCGTGGTAAACAAGTGACCTGACTATTGCATCACGGTAAAGTTTAGTGAACCTTTCCTTGCTAAATCCGACAACGAGGACCTTGTGCTCCTTAATGTCGCGAGGAATAATCGCTTCCTTTTGCTTCTTAAGTTCAAGGAATTCCTCCAAGGTGATTTTCTCCCACCTGTTGTTTGGAGTTTGCCCTTTAATCCCTGCTTGACCTAAACAGAGATTTGATCCTGAAAGAAAGATAAGGCCAAGGATAACTCTTGTCGTAACGCTACTGTCCCGTAGTCCCCAGCCGCTGGTTCCTTTTACCGTCATGATTTAAATCGGTTCGCACTCAAGAACCCAATCGGCAAGGCCGTCGATCCTTTCATTGCCAAATCGGCCATGATCTCACCAATGACGCTGGCAAACTTGAAACCATGTCCACTAAAGCCCGCCGCAACAGCAACATCCTTGTCGTAACCCGGTAAATAGTCAATGATGAAATTCTCGTCAGGGGAATTAGTGTAGAGGCAGGTTTTCATGGTCAGTGTACTCTCATAGCCATCGGGGATGAACTGGTTCAAGAACTCAACCAATGCCCTCTCGTCTGATTCTTTTGTGTTCCTGTTTACCGCATCCGGGTCGGTAACTTCACCTCCGGGTGAATGTAAGGCAAGCTTCAATCCCAAGGGACCACCCACTTTGCCGACCGGGAGAATGGGGAACCCATAGAAGGCATGATCGTTATTCTGCAATAGCCAACAGGGAAATTTCCCCAGGATAAAATCGTCCCACTTTTTGGGTTTCACCCACGCAACAGCTTGCCGGGTTACTTTCAGTTTAGGTGCGAGTCCCGGAATCATTTTGCCGGCCCAGGGTCCTGCTGTAATCACCAGTTTTCCGGCTTCATACGTGCTGCGATCTGTTTTCACAGTGATGACTCCGTTTGCGCGCTTCCACTCCAGTACTTTTTCTTTCGTGCGGATGACTGCAGATTTCCCAATCGCCTGTTCAACCATCAGGAGAATGCAGCGCTCAGGGGTGAGCAACCCCGCATCCGGCTCCTCCAATCGCTGAAAATTGCCGGGCAGCTTAAACTGGGGATACTTCTTCAAGCACTCTGCCTCAGTAAGTTGATAGACGGGAATCTTGTACTTCAGGGATGATTGCTTGACAGTCTCCAGGAATAGATCCTTCGGTGCCCCGAAATAGGCCAGGCCGGTCTTGAAATAAACCTGAGAGCCGGTTTCCGATTCAAGGGTTCTCCAGTTTTCATACGCCCGCTCAAGCAAGGGAACATAGTCTGAATCCTCTCCGTATGCCTTCCGGATTATCCGACTCTGCCCGGCGTGAGAGCCCAGTTCGTGAGGAATATCAAACTGCTCCAGTCCCAATACGCTGTAGCCTTTCTTGGCTAGGTGATAGCAAGTGGCAGATCCCATGCTGCCCACTCCGAGTACAATGACATCGAATTTCGTTTGTGCACTACTCTGCTCAATTTCTTTTTGAACATGACCGTACAACTGAGAATACCCCATAGAAGCCGCAACGGCTCCGGAGGTTTTGTAGATAAAGTCCCTGCGCTTCAAGCTTTGCGATTCCTAACTCCTGACTCCTAACTCCTAACTCCTAACTCCTAGTGAATATCAGTACCAGATATCTTCATCTCATACTGATCCGCAATGTTCGCCACCTCCTGCAGCATCTCCTTAATATCCCCTTCGTCCACGCCGGTCAGAGAAGAAACTGCCTCGACTTGCAGGTAGTTTTCCGCGATCATAAACCGGCAGTAGTTGAAGTAGGCAGATTGCTCCAGGAGCATTTTGAAGTCAATGTCATTCTTCATCGGGCACACCTTGGAGCTGAAGATGATCACCTTTCGGTTGTACAGGCTGCTTTGCTTGATATTGCCCGTCACGGTCTGGAAACGACCGCCGGAAACCGGAATAATGATGACAGACAGAGTCGGGGTGTACTCGATATACTGACCGCGGACTTCGTCGGCGTATTTCTTCATGAATTTGGGCAGGTCCATGTTCAATTTGAAAATTTGAAGATTTGAAAATTTGAAAATGGGGTCTACCGAAATGTAGCCAATTTTCAGATCAGTATTAGAGGGGAATGAAATGGATGCGTTGCTGCATTGCCATGGACTATCGACCATGGACCATGGACTTCTCTTCAGAAATAGAGGGGATGGAACCGTAGACCTTGCGAAGAGATCTCCACAGTTGGAGCTGGAATCTTGATCACGGACGGAACGTAAAGCAAGAGCTGAAGCACCCGAGAAGCTGGCTTCAGGTGGCTTAGGTCAAGATCAACAGAAAGAAAATACCGCCGGTGTGGATCCAGGCCGGCGGCGAGATTCCCAGGTTCACGTCCATGGATCATCCCCTCAGCGCCAACGCCTACCGCCACCATCAACCAACGGGGGAATCCAGGGACCCGAATACTGTACCAAAACGTCTGTCCATTGTAATCTTTTAAGATCTCTTCAAAAAGCCCGTTACCCAACAGCTCGGGCCGCAGCGGTGCAAAGCTTGTTGGATGAAAAGAGAACTTGGGAATGAGCCAAAGCTTCTTCCACACCAGGCGTTGTCCCACAAAAAGTACGGCACCGGCACCATTGGCAAGGACATCATAAACAGAGGCGCCGTAGGCCACTGAGAAGCCGTCGAAGATCTCAATGCCTGAAACGAGGAGGAAACCGGTGAGGGCACCAAGCCTGGCTGAGCGGCTCTCATCGCCTGTTGCCCACATCATGAGCCGCGTGGCGACCACACATACTTGAAAGGTCCAGAACAAGTGTGCCAGCTTGTCCAACTGCTGCCACTCGGGCCAATCGTCGAAAAAATGAAAATCCGAAATCCACTGTGGTGCGTACCATGCGTGGCCCAATAGCGCCAGCATCAAAGCGTATGAGCCCACAATGATCAGGATGAGGGATCGAAGGCGGCGCCGGGGTGGAGTTGCGGGCGTCAAGAAGGCGGGTTAGGGCTTATTGCCTTTAGGACTCTTTGGATCGGCTTTAGGATCTGCTTTTGGATCGTCTGACTCGTCGGCCAATTCGGGATTCTTTTCCAACTCACGCCGGCGGCGCTCGCGGGCCGACATAAGAAGCTCGGCGAATGTGTTGAAGTTCTCAGTATACATTAAGCTGGTACCCGTGGTGACGGCGGCCGTCTGGGTGTTGAGTGAACTCTGCAAATTGTTGACGTTTGAGCGCGAGTACATCTTCACCTTGAATTTTCCGTCGGGTGTAAGCAAGTAATCAACCGTCCAATCGCCGGCGATGGTCGCCAATTCCGAACGGTTGGGCTGGTTGCCGCCAAAACTTCCATCCTTGCTCACGCGGAGGCGCCCCCCAAGAAATGAGTAGGAGAGGCGCAATTGGAAGGTATTGAATGCTTCCGCATCCATCGTACCGAGATCAAGGTCGATTTCGAGATTCTCGTCCACCTGGCTCAGCCAATAACTCAGCTGGTTCGACAGCAACTCACTCACGCTGTTGTAGAGCGTGGAGCCGGTGGCGCTGGTGACAAATGCATTGGGCGGCGACAGCTTACGCAAAATGATCAGGCTAAATACTTGAAGCTTCAATTCCTGCTCGTCCAGCTTGGTTTTGAATGCTTCAAACTCGAACCTCATCCTTATTGACTTTCCATTCGTAGTAATCACGTTGTCGGGCAGATCACGTGCGGCAAGGTCAAAGTTGATCTGTGGCGACATCATCGGGCCTTCGAGCCGCAGCAACACCTCGACGGGGTATTTCCTTCGAATGGCCGGGTCGGTGACTACGGATTGATCCTGGATAATGGGCGCCATCGACGTGAGCTGCCTATAGCTCGCTGTAATGTTCATGTTGCCTTCATAGGGGTCGCCGAACCATGAGATGTTGCTGCCTGCCTTGATCTGGAATTCTTTGTTAATAATGTCGCGCAACGTGAAGTTGTAAGCCCCCTCCGTAAAATCAAGCCGGCCGAACATGTTAAATTCTCCCTTGGTATCTATCTGGAGGCGGAGGTCTCCGCGACCGCGGCCCCGGATAATGTCACCGGATTTTATGTCGAAGATGATTTCGGCGTAGGCATCGGGCGTTACATCGATATTGAGATCGAGCGTAAGCCCGGTCAGCTCCCGCTTGCGCGCAGGAGCTGGTTTCGCCGACTTACGGGCATCACCTGCGAAGGAGACGAACTGGATGAATTCTTTCTTCTCCTGTGAAGTGCTGCTTCCTCCCAGGGGCAAGGACAGCCGGGTACTGCGGTTGGTTACGGCGTTCGCGGTAATCTTCAGTTTGTTAAAGGGGCCGGTGATCTTTAGTGACCCGGTGCCGAATGCCTGGCCATAAAACAAGTCATTGTCCCTTGTATTGGTGTTCAGCAGTTGAAAGTTCGTGAACGAGGCGTCGAGGGTGAGCGCCATTTTTGCGAAGCTCCGGTGGGTGATCTTGCCATCGAGCCGTGCCGAGTTCCTGAACACGTCATTCAGCGTGAATCCCTTGAATTCAATTTCATTCGGAGCAAGAGCCACCGTTCCGGTTACTTTATATAAGGTCTTGAGGTAATTGACAAGCAGCTGCCCGTTGTTCAATTTGGCTTCACCGCGGACCATGGGCTCGCTGAACTTCCCTGAGATGTTAAACTCACCGGTGAGGGTGCCATCGAGTTGCGAGAAAAGGTCACGTACTATCGGCTCGATCAGGCGGACGCTTGCCTTGTCCAGCACCGCCTTGGCATGAAGCGGGCTTTCCCTGTCATCAGGGTCGTAATACCCGTCGATATCGAGTATTCGATCGTCAAGCCTATCGACGGTCAGGCCGATGTTGAAGTAGCCGGTAACCGGGTCAAGCATGTTGTCGCCATGCACTTCGCCAACGAGGAACTTGTTAATCGTGAGAGAATCTATTTCGATGTCGTTTTCGATAAACAGGTTCTTGTAGAAATCTTTTTGAACGATGCGGGCATTCAGCCGCCCGCCCCAGCGTTCAGAACTGATGAAATTGAGGAGGGCCATATCGAGATTCTTCATGTCCACGGTGAGTGTGCGGGTGGAGTCCATCGAGATGTCTCCGTCCACATCGATGGACTGCTCATCGTGCGTGAATCCGACGTGGTGGAAACTCCATTCCTTCCCTTTCACGAGGGTGTAGTTGTGCCCGCGCGTCTGCCATTCTTCGCCGAGAAGTCGAATCACGGAAGGAAGCACCTTGATCTTGGTGCTGTCTTCCAGGAAATCGATCTCTGCGTTCATCCTGAGTTGGTTGTTGTACCCGGTTTGGTCGGCATCCAGGCGAAAGTCGATGTGGTCCAGGTTCCAGATGCCTTCCAGGAAAAGGTCTTTCGTGGTCAGGTTCTTATTCAATACCTGCTGCCCCGACGTGAGGGTGAGTTGGGCAAGTACTTGTGTGCTGTCGCGGATTTTGGATCCGTTGAATTCGATTTCATTCTCCTTGAACACCTTCCCGGAGAGGAATACGCTGTCGATTTGTGTGAGAACGTGAAGCCGCGACGTCGAGCTGTTGGAGAACTCGCCGGTGATGTGTGTTTCGGGCGAAACATAGAGGTCAACGTCAAGCATATTAAACAACGGGTTGGCGTCGTGTACGTTCACGGAGATGGCCGCCTTGTAGCTGTGCTCTCCTTCTAGTTTCGATGCGTAGTACTCGTGAATGGCTACGGGATCGTTCCGCAGGTTCAACAGGAACTCCTTGACCAACATCTGAATGTCGTTGAACATCGTGGAGTAGTAGAAATCTCCGGTGAGGGACAAGTCCGCCATGGAACTTCGCAAGGTGAGTGCGCGACCGTCAACGTGCTTCTCAGAGATGAGGTGAACGGAATCCAGCTGTAGAACCTCATCGCCAAACCGGAGCAGTGTTTTCTTGAACAGCGCGTTCCCGGTGATTGAGTCGAGCGTCAGGCCCTGACTGTTGATGTCCACGTAAGTTTGTAGTGAAAACTCCTGGCGTGTGAGCTTTAGTTTATGGAAAACGGCAGTGTCCAGACGGGCTTTCACATCGATCAAGTCCTTGTTTTGGCGCAAGTCGATCGAGCCGTCCATGCTGAACTGGAGGTTAGGATCGTCTATCGTGAGGCTTCCTACGAAAAGTTCCTTGGCGAAGCGAGCGTTGGACCTGATGTTGACGTAGTTGTACCCACGAATACCAATCGATGAAACTTCGCCCTTAAGTACAAAGTCAGCCGTTTCGCGCGTGAACCCTTTGCCGTTGATATTGCCAGTCATGTTTACGGTCTGATAAACCAGGGTGTCTTTGAAGAAGCGGCCCAGTTGAAAGTCGCTGAGTGAAAGGTTGCCGCGGTAGGAGGTGAGCCCCAGGTTGTTTTCACTGATTTTGTAGTTGATGTCTGAAGTGACGCGGCCCAGGCTGGTAATAAGGTCGCCATCGGCAACGAAGTCATTCGGGAAGCCGAGGAAGTTGCCGCGCAATTGGATCTTGCCGAGAGGTATAAGGGTGTTGTTGATGTTATCGGGGAAAAGGAATGCGAGGTCGGTTCCGTAAACCACCGACGGCTTAAGCTTGGCATTAATAAAGGTTTCTTGAACCGAGGGCAGCCCATCCATTTCCAGGCTACCGGTTACACGCGTCGAGCCAACCGAGATTTCCATGGGGCGGAACGTGAACCGGCTGATTTTTCCATGGAACCGGCCGTTGAGGGTGATGGTTTGCTTCCAGGTGTCGAGCCCCCGGGCGAAATGAGCGATGTCTTCCGGGTGTACGCGTGTGTCTTTCAGCCGGAGGTCCAGCGTGACCTTGTCGTTGAATTCGCTCAAGTCTCGTTGGCTGTCGTAATGCAGCATCAGCGTATCGGACACGTGGCTTTGATTACAATTCAAATCAAGGCCCAGGAACTCCATCGACTTCTGGCTGATGCGAAAATAAGTGCGCAGGCTCGATATGTCGAGTTTCGTTTTTTCCTCCTTGATGCGAAGCGACTCCAGGTTAAATTGAATGGTGTCGCCGATCACCTGGAAGTTGTTGAGGTCGCCATCGTCGAGGGATACCCGGAAGTGGTTGGGGTCAAAGCCACGGGCAACGGAATCCTTGAAGGGCTCATGAAGGGAGAACTGCGATTGTGCAATGAGCACTTCTCCGATATTAATTTTGGCGCTGCTCGCACTTTTCTTCTTCGGCTCACCCGAGGAAAGCTGCCGGCCAATCTCCGCGATGAACACGTCGATGTTGAGTTCGGTGGAATCGCCCACAGGTATCGTCACCAGGTTCACCACACCCTCTTGTAATTCGACCGCGTCGATATTGATATTTTTTCTTTGGTACAGTGTGGACAGCGTGAAGTTCACATACAACCGCCCTGCCTCAATGAGTATGTTGTTTTGGGGGTCGGTGATTTTCAGCTCTGTGATTTCCAGCCGGTCGTACCAAACCAGGTAGAACCGATCGTACTCGACCTTGAAACCGGAAGCGCTGGAGAAACCGTCAGTGATGCGGGAGAGGAGTGACTTCTGCACGGAAGGAATCTGCAGGAGTCCGAAGCCGACGAAGAAGAAAATCAGGGTAGCATACAGGCTGTAGACGATGATCCGCTTCAGCCACTGCAGAACCTTAATTTTGATAACTTGCCAAACCATTTTGATCAATCATGCGACCCGTCATTCTTGCCATCGAATCCTCCTGCGACGAGACGTCCGCCTCTGTGATCACCAACGGCAAGGTACTCAATAATCGTATAGCCTCGCAAAATGTGCACCACAAATACGGCGGGGTGGTGCCCGAACTGGCATCTCGCGTTCATCAACGCGTGATCGTCGATGTGGTGGACGACGTGATGCGCGATGCGAAGGTGAAACCCTCCGACCTGGACGCGATTGCATTCACCCGTGGGCCAGGTTTGATGGGCGCGCTACTCGTTGGGGGATCGTTTGCCAAGGGTATGGCATGGGCCGCGGGCATTCCACTCATAGCAGTCGACCACATGCAGGCACATATCCTTGCGCACTTTATCGATGAACCCGTGCCTTCATTTCCTTTCCTCTGCCTCACGGTGAGTGGAGGACATACGCAGCTTGTTGTCGTTAATGATTACCTCGACATGGAGATCATCGGGGAGACGCAGGACGACGCAGCCGGTGAAGCATTTGACAAAGCAGCAAAAACATTGGGACTCCCGTACCCCGGAGGGCCGCTCATCGACCATTATGCAAGTGAGGGAAACCCCGCAAGGTTTCGTTTCCCCGACACCGACATGCCAGGCTTGAGTTTTTCGTTCAGTGGGCTGAAGACGGCATTCCTTTATTTCATCCGCGACCACGTGGCTGCCGATCCGAAGTTCATTGAGACAAACTTGAAAGATATTTGCGCAAGCCTGCAGGCCAGGATTGTGAGCATGCTCCTCGACAAACTCGAACAGGCGAGCCGAGAGACGGGAATAAAGTTGATCGCATTGGCCGGTGGTGTTTCGGCGAATTCCGGACTGAGGACCGCGCTCCGGGAGCGGGCGGCGACACGTGGGTGGCATGTTTTTATTCCCTCCCTTGAATTCTGCACTGACAATGCTGCAATGATTGCCATGGCCGCTCACTTCAAGTACCTCAAAGGCGATTTTGCCCCGGCGGATGTGTCGCCCGTGCCCAACCTTCACTTCGAGGCATGAAACAGCCGTTCGTCGTCGGTGACCAGAAGGTATACCGGAAGAAAATCACGGAAGATGACCTTGCAGCTTTTCATGGTGAAGTGCTGCATGGCGTTTACGCTACCTTTGCGCTGGCACGTGATTTCGAGTGGTCGTCGCGCCTGTTTTTTATTGAGATGAAGGAAGATGACGAGGAAGGGGTGGGAACCGCTTTACAGATCACCCACCGGAATCCGGCATTTGCTGGCGAGGAAGTGGTGATCACAGCCACCGTCGACAAGTTGGAGAAGAATGAGCTGATCTGTAAGATCGAAGCACGAGTGGGTGACCGGCTGATCGCGGATGGCTCCACAGGACAACGGATGCTGAAAAAGGAAAGATTGAATCAATTGTTCAGGAAGTAAAACATGGCAGCCGAGCGCTTTTCAAAAACGGTGAACATCCGGAACAAGCAGGCTTCCTTCGCCTATGAGTTCCTGGATACCTTCGTTGCTGGGCTCATCCTCAAAGGGACGGAGATCAAATCCATCCGTGAAGGGAAAGTGAACCTCACCGACGGCTATGTGTACTTTAACAAAACTGAAGCCTTCGTCAAAGGCATCAACATCTCGCCGTTTACCCAGGGCACGCACTACAACCACGAGGCGGCGCGCGACCGGAAACTGCTGTTGAAGAAAAGTGAGTTGCTCCGGTTGAAGGCCCGCACCGAGGAGAAGGGATTGGCCCTCGTGCCCACCCGTCTCTTCATCAACGACCGCGGATATGCCAAGCTGGAAATTGCCCTGGCCCGGGGCAAGAAGGTGCACGACAAACGCGAATCCATCAAGGAGCGCGACCTGAAGCGCGAATTGCAGCGTATAAAATTTTAACCTAGTTTCGGAATTAGCCTGATCCTTTAATCCTTTCATCCTTTGAATCAAGGTCCCGATTACGGTGTGTGCAGGCTGGCCGTGGTGCCTGTGCGTGATGAGCCGGAGCACACCGGTGAGCAGACAACCCAGTTGTTGTTCGGCGATCACTACGAGGTGCTTGAATCGTCGCACGACAAGCGATGGCACCAGGTGCGCATTTATGCGGATCAATGCGAGGGATGGATAGACTCCCGCCAGCATCATGCGATTTCAGAAGAGTACTTCCACCAAATCAACAAGACAGATTACAAGATCACGACTGACATCGCCTCGCCTGTATTGTACAAGAAGATGCCGCTGACAATTGTGATGGGCAGTATCGTCCCGATTTCCAGCTCTGAATTGTTCAAGATCGAGGAGCAGTTTGCCTTCAACGGTGAGTCAAAAGGACTGGGGCAGAAACGCGATGGAGAGTTTGTCCGGCTGATTGCCCGCAAGTACCTCTCCGCGCCTTTTCAGTGGGGCGGTAAAAGTCCGTTCGGTATAGATGCCCCCGGCCTGGTCCAGATGGTGTTCAAGATTGCCGGCTACACGCTGCCGCGACATCTGCTTGGGCTGGCTGTACAGGGTAAGCCTGTATCCTCACTGGAGGCTGCCCGCAGCGGTGACATCGCGCTATTCTCCGTGAAAGGAAATGCCCCCACACATTGCGGTATTCTCACCGGGGATGATCACATCGTCCATGCGCACGGACTCGTTCGGTCGGACGTTATTAATGAGGACGGCATCCTGGCCGCCGACACGAAGGTTTACTCGCATCTGCTTCATTCCATTCGGAGGGTGCTGCTCTAAGCAGCTCAAAGCGGACGTGTGCCTCGACTCCGCTCGGCATGACGAGCCGCTTCTCGTGTGTGCGCCGGCTCGTCTCCGCTCGCCGCCGCATCCTGAGCGGAGCCGAAGGATGCGAGATCAGGCGTGCCCAGTCATCCCGAGCGGAGTCGAGGGATGAGCGGACGAGGGTTGCAGAATTAACCTATTGGGTTTATCTTTTCACCGTGGATACCCGTGTTCTTGTTCTAAATCAGGACTTCAGCCCGCTCATGGTCTGTTCGGTGGAGCGCGCCTTTGTTTTGGTGTACCTGAACAAGAGCGAGATGGTCCGCTCAGCCAACGGTCATAAGCTGCGGAGTATAACCCGAAGTTTTCCGATGCCATCGGTTATTCGCCTGAATCGCTATGTTAACGCCCCTTACAAGGGCGTTACGCTTACCCGGCAAAACATATTTAAGCGTGACAACTTCGAGTGTGTGTATTGCGGCACTCGCCGCGAGCTCACCCTCGACCACGTGATGCCCACCTCGCGGGGTGGAGGCCATAGTTGGACCAACCTGGTGACTGCCTGCAAAGGGTGCAATACGCGCAAGGGCGATAATACGCCAGAGGAAGCGGAGCTGTCATTGCGCCGAAGCCCCTTCAAACCATCCTATACGCTCTTCCTGCGCGACCTCAGCGGGATGAATCAGAAAGAGTGGGACGAGTTTCTCGCGTAGCGAGGTTTCAGGTTTCAAGTTCAAGGTTCAAGGTTTGCTGGTTTCTGGCTGCTGGCCTCTAATTTCCAGTTTCCAATTTTCCATTTCGACTGCATCGCACAGTTGAATTTTACAATTCTCTGTTGTAAACTTTGTTGGACTTGTGGATAACATAGAGACCACCCTAATCCAACTACCATGAAACGACTCATTGCGCTATTGCTTATTACCTTGCCTCTGGCAGTGCTTGGCCAGGACTTGCCGAAATCGGAGTTCAGCTTTTCCGCGGGTTACCTTTTTGAAGGAGAAGTGTATGTGGCCTATCCAAATGTGTATGGATCGGTAGGAGAGACTTTTCACATGCGCGCGGACTATGTCGGGTTTTTCGGTGACAACTTCGGCATGGGTGGTTTTGTCAGTTACAGCAACCCGTATTACTGGGGCACCACCGTCAGCGCTGCGGAGTTTGGCTTCGTGGCCAAGGCGCGCTTCAAGGCGGGGGAGAACCTGGTAGTTAAATTCCCATTGTACGTAGGCTATCGAAGCTATGGTAACAATGCAGGGCAGGGCCTTGGCATAGACTTTTCAGGCCAGCTCTCTTTTCCGATGGAAAAGGTTCGGCCCTTTGTCGAAGTGGGATTTATCACGCAGCCCATCGGAGGCACCGACTTTTCGGATATGACTTACGGGCCGGTGTTTCTGGTCGCGCTGGGAATAAGCCTGTAAGCTCCAAATCCCAAAACCCAAGTTCCAACTTCCAACTTCCAACTTCCAACTTCCAACTCCTAACTTCCAACTCCTGATTATTGCTTCAGGACCAGTTTCTTAATTGCAACTGAGCCGTCCTCGGAGGTAACCTTCACAAGATAAGTTCCGTCAGCGAGCCCATGGCGCGTGAATTTGTTAAGTGCCTCACCGTCGCTGAGTAGCTCAAAGCACTTTCTGCCCAGCAGGTCAACAACTTCCACCTTGTGCACGCCCCCGTCGCTGAAGCTCACAAACCACTCGTCCGATGCAGGGTTGGGATAAATCACCGTAGTAGGAGGCCCCGTTACATCCACAGGCACGATGCGGGAGAAGGTTACTGTCCCATCGAAGTCGGTCTGTTTAAGGCGGTAAAAATTCCGGCCACTGGGCGGATTAGTGTGTATGGTCTCGTAGTGCCTGGGTGAAGTGCTGGTCCCGGCACCCGGTACTTTCGATATCGCGGTAAACTCCATTCCATCGATGGAATGTTGAGCCGTGAAGTAATCATTATTTAATTCCGTTTCTGTCTGCCAGTTGAGCCTGACATGCCCGGTTTCAAGCGCCGTTGCATTGAACGCTGTGAGTTCGATGGGCAGTGCGGAGTCTACCGTAAACGGGAGCGCTTCAAACAAAGACCAAATGCCAAGCGCATCTTTGGTCCTGACGATCAACTGGTGCGTTCCATCAGCAAGCGCCCCGATGTTTAGAGTCGGGGTGAAATTCACAACAGAAGCGGGAGCTGCAATCACCAAAGGTGTTCCGTTGCCAACGCCGGGATCGGAATTGCCCGGCGAGGAATCGATGAAATACTCAGCCGCCATAATGCGGGTGAGTATGTAGAAATAGCGCGGTTCCGGAATTGACCAACGCCCTGTTTCCTGGCGCGTGCGCACATAAAGGTAGTGAGGCCCATCCATGAGTGATGAGATATCCAGGTTAGCGGTAAAACTTAAAGAGCCAGCTGCAACGGACATGGCAGTACCGTTACCGGTCCCGGGATCCGTGTCGACGAAGTACTCCGCCTTCACAATGGATGCTACATTGATCAACCTCGGTTCGCTTAACGACCATTTGTAGTCATTGGTTCGTGTTCGGACAAAGAGGTAGTGCGGACCTGCGCCCAGCCCGGTGGTGCTTATGTTTGCCGTGAATGTTACCGGGTTACCTGCTGCAATCGCAATGGCCGTACCGTTACCGACACCCGGGTCAGTGTCGAAGAAATACTCCGCCTGGTAAATCTGCTGGGCATGCAAGTGCAGTGATGCCATCAGCATCACGCAGGCAGTTAGTGTACCCAGAGACTTCATCCGGAAATCCTAGGGTATCCGTGTCGACGTTACGGAAATCGAGAGGGTTCCTCCCGGTGGCACTGTCGTTGGCGAGGTAATGTTGAAGACACTGATTTTCGCGATGGATGGCTCGCCCGACTTGATATAGATGGGTGTGAAGAACTGTGCCGCTCCCCCATAGAGGCCTATCTGGGTTCCATCCTGTGCGTAGCCGATGACGGGGGATGTTGGCTGGAGGGTGTACTCAACGAAAGGATGATCGTGGGGCGATCCAATGCTCATTGGCGCGGTGAATGAAGGATTCACGTCAATGACATTGAGAGGGTATACGCCCAAGGGGTAAATGTTGTTGTCCATCGCACCATAGGTCAGATTGTGGTCAACCGTAAGTCCCGACATGCCAGCAGATGCCGCTGATGATATGGCTGGGATGCCGTAAAAAATATTATTCCGGATGATGGCCCCGGTGAGAGTGAGTAAGGCTGAGAAATTGACACCATCACCCAGGAATACATTGTTGATAATCTGCGTAGGTGTGCTGGTCATGGCGACTTGACCGATTTTCGGACTGGGTGTTGCGAACAGGTTGTGCTGGACAATATGCCCTTGGGTATTCATAAAGTTGATACACAGGGTCGTATTAAAATAATCGAACAGGCACCCTTCGATGGTTGCATTGTTAGCTGAGATCTGAACCGCGCCACCGAGATAACTTGTGATCCTGCACCTGCGGATCACAAGGCCGGAGCCGTTTGCGTTGGTTCCTACAAAACCTATCGTCAGACCAATGAGTTGAACGTTGGGTGCAAAGACGGCCAGGGATGTAAAGGTTGCCGGAAGTGGAACCTGCTTGTCGGGATGATGGCCAGGTCCGATAATCACAAGGATTTTAGTGATGAAGGTTGCGGCATAAGCCAGCGTCGACCCATGCACGTAGATCGTATCCCCGTTGTTCGCGGCGGCGATGGCTGCATCAAGGGTGGAATGCTGCCCAGGATTGAAAGACATGTTGCTTACGGTGTGCACCGTGGCATGGGAACAAGTGGCGAAGCAACAAATCGCCGACAGGAAGGCAAAATGCTTCATAAGAGTTGGGGTTTGGGGGGTAGATAAATTTACTACAAATGGCCCCACCCCAAGCGAACTCGAATGTAATTGGCGACAAGCCGCTCAAACAGCCAGATAAATTGCTTTTCTTCGGGGCAGGTGGAGCTGACTCAGCTAGAACCGCATCGTGAACACTGTCTTTACCCCAGGCTCTGATGTAACCGTCAGATTTCCATTATGCATCTGCATGATCTGCCTCGAAAGGCTCAGACCGATGCCGGAGCCCGTCTTCTTGGTCGTGAAGAACGGCACAAACACTTTAGCCATAGCCTCGTGGATAATGCCCGGTCCGTTGTCGGTCACGTCAATGCTTACGTGCAGACCGGTGTAGTAGCCGGCGACGGTAATTCGTCCATCAGGCGTATCCGACAATGCCTCAACACTATTCTTGATCAGGTTAATAAGCACTTGCTCGATCATCTCTTCATCGGCCTGAACCGTCAGGAATTCTGATTCACATCGGCATTCCAATTCCACCGGCGTTTTCCGGATATCTGGACGCATCAACTGGCAAACACGGTCGAGAAATGCGTGGATCTTCACGGTCTTCAACTTCGGTTGCGGCAGTGAAGTATATTCACGGTAAGCGTCGATGAACTTGATCAACCCCTTGCTGCGGTTCTCTATAGTCGACAAACCCTCTCTTAGGTCTTCCGCACCCTCGTTACGGAGTTCATAGTGGGCGTTCTGCTTCACCATGTCGTGGTCGAGGATTTCGCGCAGGGTAGAGGTGAGCGAGGAGATCGGGGTGATGGAGTTCATGATCTCGTGCCGCAGCACACGCGTCAGGTTCTGCCAGGCTTCAATTTCCTGCTGCTGGAGTTCGCTTTGAATGTTCTGCATCGTGAGCAGCTTCATCGTGTTGCCCCGTATGCGCAGTTCCGTTGCCTGGATGGTTAGCAGGGTTTCCTGGTTGGACTTGTACAGGGTACTCTTGCCGGGGGCCACATCGTGGAGAGCCTGGAGTAGCCCTGGGTTTTGTTTTCGCAGCCCCTCGATGTTCTTGATGTTGGTGACCCCCATGAACCGGCGGGCATTGGCGTTGATCAGCTGAACGTTTCCATCCGGATCGAATGATAGAATTCCGGTGCGGACCTGCTGAACTACCGTGTTGAGGTATTGCCAGTGCTCCTCTTTTTCAGAACGGGCTTTCCGGAATGCCTCCAATACTTCGTTGAATTCAACGTTAAGGTCGCGGAAGCTCGCGCCAAGCTTGTTATCAGCGGTGAAACCGGAAATGAAATCGGAGTACTTGACCGATTCGAGAAAGCGTGTCAGCTTCCGATTGGTTTGCGAAGTGAATACATACAACTCCACGAGCTGCCCGATGATGATCAAACCCGTGAGCATGGCGGCAAAAACCATGTGCGGATGGTTGATCATGTAGATAAACAGCGACATGACCGCGCCGAGCAGCCCCACACGGAAGCCGACACGGAATCGGAAGTCGCGAAAGTATCTCATGGCAATGACGGCTGAAGCCTGGGTGGCTTACAGTCCGTGTTTTTCGAGGCGGCGATATAGCGACGACCGGGTGAGACCAAGTTCGGCCGCTGCCTGGGTAATGTTGCCGTTGTATTTTTTCAGCACTTTCCTGATGAGCAACTTCTCCACCTCGTCGAGATTAAACTGGTCGAGATTGAGGGGCTGATCGTTGTCTTTGCCTGTGGGGGTATTGAATGTAAAGTCCTCCGGCTGCAGCACTGAACTGTTGGAGAGGATGACGGCGCGTTCGATGGAATGCTGCAGCTCGCGGATATTCCCGGGCCATGGATGTTTGTTCATCCGCGACATGGCCGCCTCGCTGATCTTCGTCACCGTCTTGGAATACTTTTCCGCGTAGTGCCTCAGGAAGTGAACGGAGAGCAAGGGAATGTCCTCCATGCGATCGCGGAGGGAAGGAATTTCTACTTCGATGGTGTTGATGCGGTAGAGGAGGTCTTGCCGGAAGCGGTTTTCTTTCACCATGTCGTAAAGCGGCATGTTGGTGGCGCAGATCAGCCGGATGTCGATCGGCGTGTCCTTGTTGGAGCCCACCCGGCTCACCTTGCGGTTTTGAATCACCGTAAGGAGCTTGGCCTGCAACGGCATGGACAGGTTTCCGATTTCGTCGAGGAAAAGCGTGCCCCGGTTGGCCAATTCAAATCGTCCGGGCCGGTCTTCTTTGGCATCGGTGAACGATCCCTTCTTGTGGCCGAAGAGTTCACTCTCGAATAAAGTCTCCGTGATGGAACCAAGGTCCACGCTGGCGAAGTTTTCTTGCCCCCTGCGGGAGTTCCGGTGAATGGCCCGGGCGACTAATTCTTTTCCGGTACCATTCTCACCGAGGATGAGCACGTTTGCATCGGTGTGGGCTACGCGGTCGATGGTTTGAAAGATCCGCTGCATGGCGGGACTTTGCCCGATGATTTCTAAATATTTGTTGCTGATCGCCTGGTTGATCTCGTGGTTCTTCAGCTTGAGCGTCTCCACCTCGTCACGGGTTTCGCGGAGGCGCATGGAGGAGTATAGCGTGGCTAGCAGTTTTTCGTTTTCCCAGGGTTTGAGCACGAAGTCAGTGGCGCCGGCCTTGATCGCCTTCACGGCCATCTGGACATCGCCATAGGCAGTGATGAGGACTACAACGGCAGATGGATCAATGTTTAGGATCTTCTCCAGCCAATAATACCCTTCAGAGCCGCTGCTCACATCCTTCGTGAAGTTCATGTCGAGGAGGATCACATCGTAGTCCTCGTTACTGAGCAGGGACGGGATGGCCTCAGGGTTCTTCTCGATGTCAACCTGGGCGAAGTACCGCTTGAGGTACATCTTGGCTGCCTTCAGAAGGTCCTCGTTGTCGTCTACGATCAGGATCTTGCCGCGCTTTTGGTCACTCATAGGGTGTTGTTGTCATTTCGCGGCCCGATTTCAGACAAAGTTGGTACCGAAGCTCAAACCGGCCTCCGGAGTGATTCCGGGGCGGCCTGGTGTTCAAAGATACCCTTCATTCGTCCGCAATCGGACAGCGGCGTTCAGCTTTGAACGTAAATCTTGTAAAAAGGATAACCTTGCGGCGGTTTTGGCCGTTGGCACGGAAGTTGGCAATGCAGGGCTACGCCAACTCAAAAAAACAAGGAAATAGACTCTCCGGATGGACAAGAAGCTTGCTAAGAAGACATGGACTGTAAAGCGTGTCGCTACCTACGGCGGCATTTCGCTGCTCGTCATATTTGTTGCCTACCAATTCATTTTTGCCGATCGCCGTTCAAAACTGGTGATCGAACGCGATAAGATCACGATTTCGGAGATCAAGATGGGGCAGTTCAAAGAATACATCCCGCAGACGGGCGAAGTTCAGCCCAGTCGGACGGTATTCCTTGACGCCCTTGAGGGAGGAAACATCAAACGGGTAGTACGTGAAAGCGGCGCCATGGTGAAGCAAGGCGATCTCATTATGGAGATCTCCAACCTGAACAGGGAAATCGCCGTGCTTCAGCAGGAAGCACAGTTGGTGGAGAGCATTAACCGTTCGCGCGACACGCGTCTTGGTATCCTTACCAACGACCTGAATCAACGCCAGACCCTGGCCTTTATCGACAACCAGCTTGCCATTCTTAAACCCCAGTACGATCGCCAGAAGATATTGCTCGAGAAAAGGCTCATCTCCAAACAGGATTTTGAGCGCACTGCGGCGGACTACATATACAACGTTGATCGGAGGAAGTTTACCTACGAAGCTTACAAGCGTGATTCCGTAGGCCGGGCACTGAACCTCAAGGACATGGATATTTCGGAAGACCGGATGAAGCAGAACCTGGTTTCTGTGCGCACCATTCTTGAAAACCTCAACATCAAGGCACCCATCGACGGTCAATTATCGACACAGACACATTGGGAAGTCGGTCAGGCGATTAACACCGGCCAGCGCATGGGCCAGGTCGACATCGTGGGGAGCTACAAGGTTCGTGTTCCTATCGACGAATTGTACTTGCCCCGAATCCAAATCGGCTTGACAGCCACAACGGATTTTGCCGGCAATACCTGGACACTTGCCATCTCCTATGTATATCCCAACATCGTGGGTGGCCGATTCGAAGTGGAGATGGAGTTTGTGGGACAAACACCCCCCGGTCTTCGCCGTGGTCAATCGCTCCGTATGCGAATTGAACTGGGTCAACCTTCCGAGGAATTGTTGCTTCCTATGGGTGGATTCTACAAAGACACCGGAGGCAATTGGGTCTTCATCCTGGAAGGCAACGACCGAGCTGTAAAGCAGAATGTGAGGCTGGGTCGCAAGATGGGTTCCGAGTATTTTGAGGTGCTGGAAGGCCTCAAACCGGGCGATCGCGTGATCACCTCCTCCTACGAGAACTTCGGCACCAACGAGGTTTTACTGCTCAAATAATGCAACTTATTGAAGTATAAAGCGTCTAATGGACTGTAACAATTGAGAAAAAACGGAGTATTACCCAAAACTAATTCAACTTACCCTGCATCTAACCTCTAACTGCTAACCGCTATGATCCGACTGAAAAATCTTGAGAAAGTCTACACCACCGAAGAGGTGGAAACCACCGCGTTGAACTCCATTAACCTGGAGATCAAAGACGGCGAGTTTGTGGCCATCATGGGCCCTTCCGGTTGTGGAAAGTCTACCTTGCTGAACATCCTCGGCTTGCTGGACAATCCGACCAACGGAGAGTACAATTTCGGTGAGCACGAAGTATCGAAGTACAGTGAGCGCCAGCGCGCACAGTTGCGCAAAGGCTCCATCGGCTTCGTGTTCCAGAGCTTTAACCTCATCGACGAACTCACCGTGTTTGAGAACGTCGAGTTGCCCCTCCTCTACATGAAGGTTCCTTCCCAGGAACGCAAAAAGCGTGTGGAAGAAGTGCTGGAGCGCATGAACATCATGCACCGCCGCAACCACTTCCCCCAGCAGTTATCGGGTGGTCAGCAACAGCGCGTGGCTATCTCCCGTGCCATTGTTGCCAAACCCAAAGTAATCCTCGCTGACGAACCGACTGGTAACCTCGACTCCGCTAACGGTGAAGAGGTGATGAAGCTCCTGTCGCAACTCAACGAAGAGGGAACAACCATCGTGATGGTGACGCACTCACCTTACGATGCGAACTACGCCCACCGCATCATCAACCTGTTCGACGGTAAGGTGGTGACGGAGAACATTAAAGAGCATTTCCACATTTAACCGCTCCGGTGGCTTCGAGTGCCTCAGCCACTTCCGTTGAGGCACCTGGAGCTCGGAGAGAAGATTTCAGGCAGTTCGCTGACCTGATTCGTTCTTCATAGTTTTTAGGTTTAGGTTTAGGTTAGATAAACCCATCCTCGTTCGGCATACCGACTGAGGGTGGGTTTTGTCTTTCTACCCACTCCATTTCAATTCAACGATCCACTGATCTACCGATCCACCGACCCACCGATCCACCGACCTACCGATCCACCGACCTACCGATTCTACCGACCCACCGATCCAATATCCGGACACTCACCTGTACACATGTGAACACCAGGGGACGCAGCCTGCCCATCATCGCGCAATTGGCGCTTTGGCACGGGAATTGGCTCACAATTGCAACCTTTTGGGCTACTAACCAGTCTATATCCCATTACCCCCGACCCCGATGATCAAAAACTACCTGCTGATTACGCTGAGGAGCATGTTGAAGAACAAGCTCTTCTTATCCATCAACATCATAGGCATGGCGGTCTCCATCGCTTGCTGCATTGTCGCCTGGTTTAACTACGAGGTTAACTCCACGTTTGACAGCCACCATGTCAACGCGAATACCATTTACCGGGTGAACTCCATCCGGGAATTCCAGGGCAAACGCACGGAGTATGGATATACACCGATTGCCTTGGGCAATGCGGTGCGCAACAACGTGTCTGATGTGGATGTGGTGGTACGATACTCTCCGGGGGGCGGCAACTTTCGGGTAGGTGACGATTTGTTTCAAACCAACGTCACGAATGTTGATCCTCAGTTCTTCAATCTCTTTACGTTTGATTTCATTGAAGGTAACGGAGAGTTGAAAGACAAGAGCCAGATCGTGATCGATGAGGAGATGGCGGGCAAGTACTTCGGCAAAGAAAGCGCACTGGGCAAAATGATGGTGCAGGTTCTCGACAGCGGGAAGACCAGGGAGTACTTCGTGTCAGGGGTATTCCGGAAACAGCCCAGCAATTCCAGTTTTGGTGACCCTGCCTTTACCCGGTACGAGAACCAATTTGCCGACGGTTCGCTGGGTCCGCAGAAGTATGACGAAAACACATGGTATTTCCGAGCTACGCTTTTTGTACAAGTAAAGGACCCGTCGCGTATTCCAAGCATCGAAGCTCAGCTTTTACCCTACACAGAGAATAACAACAAGATCAGGGAAGATTTCATCATGAAGGCCTTCCGGCTACAATCGTTTATCGGGATGGCCGTTGACGATGAATACCAGGAACGACCCGGCACATGGACGAATAGCGGGTCGCCGTTGGCCGCAGTCATTGGGGTAGGGGCTATGGGGATCTTTGTCCTTTTGATTGCCATCTTCAACCTGACCAACACTGCGGTGGCGATCTCTTCGAGAAGGCTTAAAGAGATCGGTATTCGAAAAGTGATGGGCAGCACCCGCAAACACCTCATCTTCCAGTTTATTGGCGAGACAACCCTTACTTGTTTCCTTGCGCTTATCCTGGGTGTAGCCATTGCGGAGCTGTGGATGATTCCGGCCTTCAACGATTTATGGCCGGAGTTGAAGCTCAATCCGGATTATTTCGGCCGCCCAGGCTTCCTGCTCTTCATAATCGGAACATTGCTGTTTACCAGCCTGCTCGCGGGCAGCTACCCAGCCTTCTACATCAGCAAATTCCAACCTACAAGCATTTTGAAAGGCACACTGAAGTTTGGAGGCACCAACTACTTCACGCGGATTCTTCTTTGCATGCAGTTCGCGATATCACTTTCGGCAATTGTGTGCAGTTTCGCGTTCACCGATAATGCCAAGTTTCAGCGGGAGTTTGACTTGGGTTTCAACAAGGATGGCTTGGTGTACACACGCGTCAGCAACCGTTCCGAATACGAGACGTACAGGAACATGCTGACGGAAAACCGGGACATTGTGGCGATTGCCGGATCTGAGAGCCATCTCTATTCACAGTCATTCAACGACCCAATCAAGTATGAAGACAAGCAAATCGAGGTCGATATACTTGATGTGGGCGATGATTATGTACCCACGGTTGGGTTAACGTTGTTGGAAGGAAGGAATTTCACGCCTGACAGCGAAACGGATCGGAAGGAATCCGTAATCATCACCAAGGGTTTTGCCGATGAATTGGGAATGACGAACCCCATAGGAAAAAAGATCGTCTGGATGGATACCGTCCAATACTACATTGTTGGGGTTGTAAAAGACATCTATAACCGCGGACTCTGGAGGCCTAAGGTCCCCGTCATGTTCCGGTATGGAAACAAGGAGAACGTAAATCACATCCTTGTTAAAGCACCCGTCGATAAACTGAAATCCGTGAATGCCTTCATGGAAGAGAAATGGAAGGTGCTTTTTCCTAACCGCATCTACAACGGAAGGTTTATGGACTCGGAAATGGTGGAGGCTAACACGGTGAACAACAACATTGTCATCATGTTTGTCTTCCTCGGAATTGTAGCTATGATCCTCTCGGCGACAGGGTTGTTCACGCTGGTATCACTTAACATCATTCGCAAGATGAAGGAGTTGGGAGTTCGCAAGGTGATGGGGGCTTCAGTAGGAAACCTCACAAGGGTTATCAACGCCGAATTCGTAATCATACTCTTGATCGCGTCCGTCCTGGGCGGTGCGCTGGGGTGGTTCTCCGCAGGCGCCCTCATGGGCAGCATCTGGAGGTATTACCTGGATGCCACCCCCGTTACGCTGGTCACTTCAGCGGCAGTCCTGTTCCTGGTATCCGCGTTGTCGATTGGTTACAAAGTGTACAGCACAACGAGGTTAAACCCGGCGAATGTGTTGAGGGACGAGTAGCGCCCCTAGCCCCTAAACGGGAACCTGCGGCTCCCACTGAGATATTGTCCGACACCTTAAGGTGTCGGACAACCCCCTGTTTTGGGACTCCGCCTTGTAATGTTTCCAGGACTCTCCTCCTACAACTTAAGGTGTAGGACACGCAATGGACTTCCTTAGGTACCGGATCTTTTTTTCTAAGGCCTGCAACATTGCATGGGGCTCCGGCGTCTAAGAGTCACCTCCTGAACTAGTGGATTGACTCTGCGCTGCCCGGATTGGGCAGGTGGATGCGTATTGACCTAATAACCCCCGCTATGCTGCAAAACTATTTGACTGTTGCGCTTCGAAATATCCTGAAGCACAAGTTGTTTTCGTTCATCAACATCGCCGGCCTGATGGTTGGGATGGCTTGCTGCCTGATGATTTTTGTCTATGTACAGGACGAGCTGAGCTACGACCGATTTCATAAGGACTACAACGAGATCTACCGGGTAGCCCTTCACGGTCGGATTGGTGGTCAGGAGGTTCGTACTTCCAACTCAAGTCTGCCGGTGGGCCCGGCGCTAACTAGTCAAGTGCCCGGGGTGAAGTCGTTCACCCGGCTGAAAAGGTCCACCTATGGCGCTGGCTACGCAATCCGGTACGAAGACAAGGCCTTCACCGAGGATCGCATCCTCTATGCAGACTCTAATTTTTTCACCTTTTTCTCATTCAAGCTTCTCCAGGGAGATGCGCGTACGGCGCTTAGCGAACCGAATTCCATAGTCCTCACCGAACCGTTGGCTCTCAAGTACTTCGGCACTACCGATGTGCTAGGCAAAACGCTTATCGTGGGCAACGACAAATTTTCTGTCAAGGTAACCGGTGTGGCTGCGGAGGCCCCTTCAAACTCGCACATGTATTACCAGGCGATCGTATCATACGCCACCATCGAGAAGACGCAGTTTCAAGGATGGGGTGGCAACTCGTGGCAAACCTACGTCCGGGTGACCCGAGGCACTTCTATCGAAGGCATTGATGCCCGACTCGATGAGCTTGTGGAGAAGCATATGGGAAAAGAACTCGAAGAAGGCCTTGGAATCTCATTCACAGAATTCAAGAAACAAGGCGGAATCTATAGCTACTTCCTTTACCCGATGATCGACACCCACCTGTATTCCAGTTTCCCGGATGGTCTTGAGCCGAACAACACCATTGAAAATGTCTACATCTTTTCCGGGGTGGGACTTTTTATTCTGGTTATCGCGTGCATTAATTTCATGAACCTTTCTACGGCACGATCGGCCGGGCGCGCCAAGGAAGTGGGACTGCGCAAGACGCTGGGCTCCCAGCGCGGCCAGATGATTGGCCAGTTTCTTGCCGAGTCATTTATTTATAGTGCGGTGGCCCTCGTGGGAGCGGTGGCCGTCAGCTATTTAATGCTACCCTCATTCAATCTGTTGGCAGGAAAACAGCTTACGTTGTCAGTCCTGACGAGCGGGCCCGTCTTGGTGGCTATGGTTGCTTTGTTAATCATCGTAGGATTCCTGGCCGGTAGCTACCCGGCGTTCTACATGACCTCCTTCAGCGCCGTTGAAGTGTTGAAAGGAAAAGTGCGGGCAGGTCTCAAGAGCAAAGGCATTCGAAGCTCCCTCGTCGTGTTCCAGTTCGCGGTCTCGACTTTCCTCATCATCTCAACAGTGATCGTGTTCCAGCAGCTCGACTACATGCAGTCGAAGAACCTGGGCATGGACAAACAAAATGTAGTAACCGTTACAGGTGCGCGCAGGTTGGGCACTTCGGCGTTATCGTTCAAGACCGCCGTGACCGGGATGCCCGGCGTGGTTGGCGCCAGCTATACCAACAACAGCTTCCCAGGAATAAATAATACCAACCTGTTCCGCGAGAAAAACAAGGAAGTGGATCACTTGCTGGGATCTTACGCCGCAGATTGGGACCACATAGCTACCATGAAGATGTCGTTGACTCAAGGTCGATACTTCTCACGGGAAAATGCTGCCGACAGCTTGTCGTGCGTGGTCAACGAGGCGGCCGTGCGCGAGTACGGTTTTGAAGATCCAATTGGTCGGGAGATTACTGACTTCAGCGAGGATAAGGCCGTCAACATCCGCATCATCGGTGTAGTCAAGGATTTCAATTTCGAATCCATCAAGGAAAACATCCGGCCCCTGGTGATCCGCCTGGAGGAAACAGGTCGCGAGCTTACGGTGCGTTACCAAGGCGATCCACGCGAGGTCGTTGCGTCTCTCGAAAAGCAGTGGCGTCAATTGGCACCAGGCGAGCCATTTGAGTACGCATTCCTCGACCAGGAATACGATGCCTTGTTTAGGGCAGAAGTGCGCTTGCGTGATATTTTCACCGTGTTCTCTATGTTGGCGATCCTTATCGCATGCCTGGGGCTTTTTGCGCTCGCTGCGTTTACCACGGAGCAACGGACCAAGGAGATTGGTGTCCGCAAAGCAATGGGCGCCTCGGTGTTCAGCCTCACTTTCCTTATCTCACGCGAGTTCACCCGCCTTGTGCTCATCGCATTGGTGCCGGCCATTGGGGCGGGGTGGTATGTGGCTAATTGGTGGCTCAGCACTTTTTCATATCGTATGACTTTGACCCCGGTCCTGTTTATCGGGTGCGGTGTCCTTGCCATTGCGATCGCGTGGCTAACGGTTTCTTACCAGGCCTTGAAAGCGGCATCGGTAGAGCCTGTAAAGTCACTTCGATACGAGTAGACGGGCTGCATTTGATTTATCCACAATAACAACGTCAAGTATCTGAGAAGCACAAGGTTACTGTTGTTGACAGATTGTGCACCCTTTATTGCAAAGGGAAGGTGAATTCCGGGAGGGCTGATAGTAGTTTTGAGCAATACCAAACTGCAAATCGTATGGACAGCAAGCCCGAAAAGGAAAAGAAGAAGGTCTCAAGAAAGGCCCTCCGTCACCTGTTGAAGGACTCTGTGAAACAGTCCATAGTGTCGTTGCAATTGCCGGAGCCAAACAAGAAGGTGAAGAAGATCATTAGCCGCTCTGCCAAACAGATGGCCAGCGTCTTTGCCCGACTGCTGAAGAAGGAATATAAACGAAGCAAGCCCAGGAAGGCTAAGTCTGACAATGGTCAGGTAGCCCAGGTAGCTTAAGGGATTGGTGGCTTCGAGAAACCTCAGCCACCGGAATAGTTAGTTAGGATATACGAAAAACCGGCGCCCAAGGTGCCGGTTTTGCTTTTACGGCCAACCGCCCACAAGTTGCGGCTTTCGAACACGGGAGCGGCTGATTATCTTAAGCCACTCAACCCGCACCCTCATGAAAAAATGCCTGGCGTTCATCTTCCTTCTTCCGCTGATTTCATTCGGCCAATCCCCGGCAGCTGACCCATTCAACCGGTTGAATTTCAGATTTATCGGTCCTGATGGAAACAGGGCCATTGCTGTTGTCGGCGAACCGGGCAACCCGAATGTCTCATACATCGGCGCCGCCTCCGGCGGCATCTGGAAGACGGAAGACATGGGCTTTCACTGGCGCCCGATCTTTGACCAAATGGACGACTCTTCCATCGGTGCGCTAGCCATTGCACCTTCGGCACCCAAACAAGTATGGGCCGGGACTGGTGAGACCTTCCTGATCCGGCCTGCACATGCCGTAGGTAACGGAGTGTACAAGTCTTCCAATGCCGGGAAAAGCTGGAAGAAAATGGGACTGGAAAAGACCTTTCTCATCAGCCGGGTGATTGTACACCCCACGGATACTAACACGGTTTACGTGGCCTCCCTCGGGCATGCACACGGTCCCCAGGAGGAGCGAGGGGTATACAAAACAACCGACGGCGGCAAAACCTGGGAGCGAGTCTTTTTTGTGAATGGGAATACGGGGTGCTCTGATCTTGCCATGGATTCAAAGAACCCGAACATCCTGTTCGCCGCCATGTGGGAAGTCGAGATCAAGACCTGGAACTTGAAAAGCGGAGGTGCCGGCAGCGGGATTTATCGCTCCACGGACGCGGGTAAAACGTGGACCCCATTGCGCAACGGCCTTGAAAGTGGACCTACCCATCCTGTCGGCAAAACATCCGTCGACGTGTCTTACACAAACCCGAAGGTGGTTTATGCCCTCGTTGAAGATGTGGAGCCGAGGTTGTATCGCTCTGAGGATGGTGGCGACAACTGGAAGCTCATGCAGAAGGATCACTCCATGGGGCAACGCGCTGGCTACTACACAAGGCTCCGGGTGTCGACACGGAATGAGAATGAAGTCTACACCATTTGCGTAGGCATTCGCAAGAGCATAGACGGCGGAAAGACATTTGTAAAAGACTACAACCAGTGGGCGGCGGGAGGCGACAACCACGACATGTGGTTTGACCCGTTGAACCCGGATCGAATCCTCTGTGCACATGACGGTTGTGTGAACATGTCTTACAACGGGGGCCGCACATGGTCAAACGTAAACTTGCCTATCGCCCAGATGTATCACATTTCAGCGGATGATCGTGTGCCCTACTTCGTTTACTCCAACCGGCAAGATGCCTGGTCGTACCGCGGACCTAGTCGGAGCCTTGAGGGTTGGTCGATTCCCATCGGCCTGTGGCACGGCGTTGGAGGTTGCGAAAGCGGTTGGGCGCAAGCCGATCCGTTCGACAACAACATTGTCTGGTCGGGCTGCTACGACGGCGGTCTCGACATTTTTGATCTCACAACACACCAGTCGCGCGACGTTCGGGTATGGCCACAAACACAGATTGGCAACACCCCGGCTCTTGCCAAGTATAGGTGGCATTGGAATTTCCCAATGGTATTGTCCAAGCATACGCCCGGGAGAGTATGGGTAGGCAGCCAGTTCGTTCACGAAACCTCTACTCGCGGCCAAAACTGGCAGGTGATTAGTCCCGACCTCACGACCAATGACAAGACGCACCAACAGAATTCAGGCGGCATGGCGAGCGACAACCTGATGACGTGGGACGGCTGCACCCTTTATGCGATGGCCGAATCACCGGTTAAACCGGGTATACTCTGGACCGGAAGCAACGATGGAATCGTCCAAGTGACGCAAGACGGCGGGAAATCCTGGACGAACGTTTCCGCAAATGTACCCGGACTTCCCAAGTGGTCAACCATTCGCCACCTTGATGCTTCCTATTTCGATGCAGGAACCTGTTACATGGCTGTGAACGCCATGCAAAACGGAGATTTTGAGCCCTACGCTTACAAGACCACCGACTTCGGGAAGACGTGGACTCGCCTTGCCATTAACCTGCCCGCTTCGAACTCAAACGCCGTCCATCAGTTGATCGAAGATCCTGACAAGAAGGGACTGCTCTGGCTGGGAACCGACAACGGGCTCTACTTTTCCCCTGACGACGGCCGACAATGGATACGACTCAAGAACAACCTCCCGCCTGTACCCATTTACGGAATAGTTGTCCAGCGGAATTTCCGCGACCTGGTACTCGGCACTTATGGAAGGGGAGTCTATATTCTCGATGACATTACGCCGATCCGGGAATTCACCGATGCCGTTCAGCAATCTGATGCTCACCTGTTTTCCCTGCGCCCTGCATACCGCTTTCAACAGAAGGACGGCATCAAGGGAGGCGGCAGCATGGTGAGCGGTCAGAACCCTCCTTACGGCGCCGATATCAATTATTACCTGAAAGGAAAATCTGCCGACAGTGTGAGTCTGCTCGTAGTGAATGCGAAGGGTGAAACTGTGCAAACCATCAAAGGGCGCAATCGCGCGGGCATCAACCGGGTCTATTGGGACCTGCGGCTGGAGGACTACGTTCTTCCGAAACTCCGTACCAAGCCCCGCGGTAAGGATTGGGTGGAGCTAGATACGGCAGGGACCCGTCCATTGTTTATTTTCGACCTGGACATTGGTCCAGGGCTAACAGCGCCCATGGTTCCACCTGGTGAGTACACCATTGTGCTGAAGGCACACGGCAAGGAGATTCGGAAGCCGCTTCAGGTTCAGAAAGATCCGAACACGCGGGGAACGGAAGAGACCATTCAAAAACAGTTTGTTCAGGGGATAAACCTCTTCAATTCAATCAACACAACCTTGAAACTGATCGATGACATGGAGCGGACACGTGCCCGCTTGCTAAAGATGTCCGCTGACAAGAAGTTGGCCAAGGCGGCGATTGCCCTCGAAGACAAAATCTATCAACTCGAAGCCAGGCTTCACGATGTGCACGCCACCGGGGCGCGGATGGACATCTTCAGAAACCCACCCCAGGTGCTGGAACGTTTTCTTGCCATGAGCAAGGAGGGCATTGTTTCCAGCGCCGATAATCCGCCGACGGATCAGCAACTGGAAGTCTACAGCTTAACTCAGCAAACGCTCACGGAAGTTGAGAAGGCCTACCAGCTTCTGAAACAAAACGCCGAGTGGAAGCGCATGAAGATGTAGTTCAAAAAGCCTCAAGACCCTTTAGGGTCGGCATTCGGTTAGACCCGTTAGGGTCGACATTTTGATAGACCCCGTAAGGGTCGGCATTCGGTTAGACCCGTTAGGGTCGACATTTTGATAGACCCCGTAAG
>CAZJWV010000027.1:0-32862 GCA_964549855.1 uncultured Ohtaekwangia sp.
GATGGACCATGCAATCTTCCCAAAGCCTGGTGAGGCAAAGTCAGCAAAAGCCCCCGGTGCTACCTTGGTGAACGGTATCTTCAAGTGCCAGAATTGGCCAACAGATCCGACCACCACAGCCCTACCGGGAATTTCATGAAGGATCATGAAGCCTGTTTCCCGTCGCGTGATATCATCCACGCCCAAATGCATTTTCTCTTTCGGCTGTGAACTCGTAAGCTGATCGGCCAGGGTGCGTATCTCAAACAACATCCGGATCAATGGAATTTCGGCCATGTCGAAATGCCTCGCTGCCTGCCATGCTTCCTCGGGACTTGCCTTTACGAAAATCCGATGCACCTCCGTATGACGGGGTCTCGGTAGGAACGCGTGTATAGCTCTCATAAGAAGGGGTTAACTAATTGCCCGCTTTCAAGTAACAATCCCTTCAGGTAAGCCCTCATGATCAAGTTACCCGGAAGGTTGTGATAAAAATCAGGTCGGCGTTGGGCATTGATCTTCGATGCGGCCATCGAGTAATTTCATTAGCTTCAACAACGAATTTCCAGGTATGAAACGACTGCTTGCAATCTGTCTTTTTGCTATCTATTCCTGTACAGAGCCTCCCGCCGACCTCCTCCTCACCAACGGCAAGATCTGGACGGGCGACAAGGACATGCCCTGGGCCTCTTGGGTAGCCATACGGGGAAGCCGAATAATTGCCGTGGGAAAAGCGGATGAACCCTTCAGTGGCAAAGCCGTCAAGACAATCGACCTAAAGGGACGACTGACGCTTCCGGGATTCAATGATTCTCACGTGCATTTTGCACAAGCCGGTCACCTGCTCCTCAATATTAATTTGTTGGACGTCAACAACACGGAGCGATTCATTGCCAATGTCCGTGAGACAACGAAGAGACTACCTGCCGGCAGCTGGATCACGGGCGGCGACTGGGGCGCCTATGAAGCCTGGGCCATGGGATCGGCAGGAGGAAAGAACAAAGCCATATTTGTTCCTCACAAGGATATGATTGATTCTATCACCCGTGATTTCCCGGTATTGGTTTCACGCTATGATCGAAAGTCTGGGCTTGCCAACTCCAAAGCCCTTGACTTCCTGGGCATCGAGTCGGAGACAGGTCTACTGGATGAAAAGGCGCTAGCTGACGCCCGGGAGAAAATTCCTGAGAAACCTTTCGAGCAACGGATGGCCGAAGCCCGGCGTGCCCTGGAAGAGTGCCGCCGATGGGGCGTAACCACTGTGCAAGACATGTCTCCTCTGGATCAGTTGGATGTCTATAACAAGTTGCGGGAAGGCGATGAACTTACCTGCCGGATCAATTTCAGCCCGAACCGGCTTAGCGATTACACCATGATGAAGGAGAAAGGCTGGGTGATCGACTGGTCGGACAAGGATCATCCGCACACCGCCGGCGATGAGTGGATCAGCTTTGGCACTTTAAAGACGCACATCGACGGGATCATGGGCGCGCGGACGGCGCGTTTCTACGAACCTTACTCCGACAACGATGTGGAGAACGTAGCCTGGCGCGGCGGTTGGCGGGAGTTTTCGCGCGACATGCCATCATTCAAGTCGATGATCCTGGCGGCAGACGCCGCCAACATACAGGTCCGCATCCACTCCATCGGCGACGAGGCCAACTCCATTCTTCTCGATATCCTCGACACTATGAAGCTGGTCAATGGCGAAAGGGGTCGAAGATTCCGCATCGTGCATGCCCAGGTGATCCACCCGAACGACTTTGAACGATTCAAGAACCACGAAGTGATTGCGGAGGTGCAGCCGTTCCACGTAACCGATGACATGCGGTGGATGGAGGAGCGCATCGGCTTTGAGCGGTGCAAGGGCGCCTACGCGTTCAAAACCCTCAAAGAGAATGGTTGTGTGCTGTCGTTTGGTTCCGACTGGCCGGGGACCAACGCTTCATACTACCCGGTGAATCCGCTCTACGGACTTTTCGCGGCTGTCACCCGGCAGACGGTGCAAGGCGAACCTAAGGACGGATGGTTTCCCGACCAGAAGTTGACTCTCGAGGAATCACTACAAGCGTACACGATGGGGTCTGCTTACGGAGCTTTTGAAGAGGAGAGCAGGGGCAGCATCACCCGTGGAAAGCTGGCTGATTTTGTTGTGCTCCATGAGGACCTCTTCACGACTGAACCGTTGAGCTGGTTGCGCAATAAGGCAGATATCACGATCGTGGGAGGACGAGTTGTCTATGAATCGGAGAACTGAGTGCAAATATTGAATACTGAATATTGAATCTTGAATTTTGATTTATTTATCAAATACTTCAACATTCAGTATTCAATATTCTTTTGCTCCCACTTGTTACTCAACACGCAACGCTTCCGCAGGATTCATCATCGCCGCCCGGATAGCCTGAACACTTACGGCGATCAAGGTGATCAGCAGCGTAACCCCGATGGCAACGATGAAGACACCCGGCCCTAGCTCTACTTTGAATGCGAATTTCTCAAGCCATCCGTTCATAAGCGGGATGATGGCAGGCACGGCGAACAGGCTGGCGACCACGACGAGGACAAGGAACTTCTTGTTCACCATGAGATTCAGCCCCATCACCGTCGCGCCCATCACTTTGCGTATGCCCAGTTCCTTGATGCGCTGCTCTAGTGTAAACGAGACAAGCCCGTAGAGTCCGAGGCAGGCGATAAGCAGACTCAAGGAAGCAAAAGTTACAATCGTGGTGAAGAGCTTTTCTTCTGACTGGTATTCGCGGGCGAATGCGTCGTCCATGAATGTGTATTTGAAGGGATAACGTTGTTCAAACAACTTCCATTTTTCCTCGATGTGCGACAACAACTCCCGTGGATTGCCACTGAACCTCACGCTGAGATAGCGCCCCGGGCGCGCACTGATCCACATGACCAGTGGTTCCACCTCTTGATATAGAGACATGTAATAGAAATCTTTTAGGACACCGATGACAGGCATGGGGGCCGGGTCGGAATCAAACTTGATTGTTTTTCCGATTGGATCCTTCCAGCCAAGTTCTTTGGCCAGTGTCTCGTTGATGACCAACGCGTTTGAGTCGCTCGCAAGGTTGGGCACATCGAAGAAGCGGCCTTGGACCATTTGAAGGTCGTACGCTTTCTGGAAACCCCCATCGGCGGGAAACATTCGGACTTCTACCTGGTCGGGAGGAAATCCTTCCGGCTGCACCCGCGTGCTCGCTCCACCCATCCCCAGGGCCGTTCGCCCCAGCGACGTGCTCACCACGGATGGATGTTGGGCTACTTCTTCGGCGAAAACCCGTCCCTTCGGCGTCATGTCCGTAGAAAGATTAACGACGAGGAGGTGTTCTTTGTCGAAGCCAAGATCCTTGGAGAGAACAAACTTCATTTGTTGGTACACCAACAATGTGCCGGCGATCATGGCGATGGCAATGGCAAACTGGAACGTGATGAGCACCTGCCGCGGCCAGTGGCCAGTGAGTTTGCTTCTGGCATTCGACTTGAGGACCTCTGAAGGACGGAAGGCCGAAAGCACAAAAGCAGGATAAAGTCCGGAAAGGAGCGAGACTACGAGGATGAGCACTGCCCAGCCACCAATCGCGGTCCCATCCCATAGCCGTTCAAAGGGAAGGGTCTTGCCGGAGAGGTTGTTGAAGTAAGGAACCGCGAGGTACATCAGACCCAGCGCGATCACCGCCGCCAGTATAGTTGTCACGAGGGATTCGCCCAGGAATTGATTTACCAGTTGCTGCTTCGTGGCGCCAAGCGATTTGCGCATGCCTACCTCACGAGCGCGCCGGGTGGCCTTCGAGGTGCTGATGTTTATATAGTTGACGCAGGCGATAAAAAGAATGAAGCCGGCGATGACACTGAATATCCGGATGTAACCGCGGCTGCCTGTCTTGGCCATGCCGTGGTACTTGATTTCAGCCGCGTCGAGATACACGTCGCGGAATGGCTGGAGGTAGAGCGAATACTTTTCCACACGAGTTGGCATATGGTCCTGCATGAACTTTGGAAGCTTCGCTTGCAGGCCGGCTAAGTCCGCTCCAGGTTTTAACAGGATATAGGTGTTGATTCCCTGCGCGATCCAGTTGTTCATCCACTCATACTCAATCGATCCTAGACCGGGCACTGTAGAAGTCCAGGATACCAATGCCTTGTATTGAATGTGTGAATTGCGCGGCGCCTCTTTTGCGATACCGGTAACTTCGAAAGATTCGTTGTTGATGCCGACAACGCTGCGACCGATGGGATCCTCATTTCCGAAGAGCGCCTGTGCAAGACCCTCGGTGAGAACCACCGTCCCGGGCCGCTTGAGCACGTCCGCTTCCGAGCCCCGCACCAGTTGAAAATCAAAGACCTGGAAAAAGGTGCTGTCCACCATCAACACGTCCCGCTCGGCGAGTTCAACATTCCTGTCTTTCTGGGAAAAGACAACCTGGTTGTACCAGGGCTGGTAGCGGACGGCGCTCTCCACCTCCGGGAATTCCTCGACCATGGTGGGCCCCATCATCCCGGATGTCTCGGCGTTCGGAAACGTACTGCCGTCCTCCATCTTCGTGAATTTGTTCAGGCGGTACATGCGGTCCAGCTTTGAATGGAATTTGTCGAAGGAATTTTCGTCAACGACAAACATCAGGGCGAGCAAGCTCGTCATCAGGCCCAGGGAGAGGCCCAGAAGGGTAATCGCAGAATGAAGTTTGTTTTTGCGGAAATTGCGCAAGGCGGCGAGGAGGTAGTTGTTCAGCATGGTTTGAGAATTTGGATGAGTGATAGGTTGGGACTATCTGAAAACCTCCGTTTCCAGCAATGGTTACAAGTAATCAGAGCCCCGTTTCCTTGGCACAGCCTGAAAGGCGTAGGATAGGGGATTTGGCTATTTTTGACAATGCGGGCCCTTGATCGCCAATTTCTGTTCATTGCCATTGCGAGTGCACTCAGTTTGCATTCCTGCAAGACAACGCCACCTGCCACGGTTGAAGATGTGCGTGGCGTGGCTGTTGAAAGGTTGGGCCAGGACATAGAATCATTTCCCAACGCTACCGGCCAATACATCCTGTTTGTGCAGAAACCGACAAACAGCCCGGCTGCACTCAAATTCATTGTCATCCATGCACGAACCCGGGAGGTTATCGAGGCACAATCATTCATGCCGGGCCACGTCAAGTGGGTCACCGAAGACTCCCTCGAGGTACTTAATGTACCGGGTATGGTGAAATCAACCGAAACGCTTTCTTCATACATTAAAGTGATACACCTCCGTAGGCCTAAGTAATGCTCATGCGCAACCGAAATATCATTATCCTGATAGCTGCGACATCTTTGGTTGTTGCGACGTGGTGGTTCAATGGGGTTAATCCTGACCGATCCCTGCCCGTTGTAGAAAGACCTGTGGAACTTAGCGGCCCGGCACAGTTTGCCTTATTTCATAAGCAGATTCGAACAGCCCCGGGTGACACGGCACCAGCTTATGCTTCCGGGTATCGGCTGCGGGAATCCAGGAAGGCGCGAACCCTTGCGCGGAGCCGGAATCGAATGCTCTCCTCACCGGTAGTTTGGACTGAACGCGGCCCGGCCAACGTTCCGGGCAGAACCAGGGGACTCATTGTTGATCCGGATGACCCGACCAAGAATACGTGGTACGCGGGGTCGGCTGGTGGCGGAGTTTGGAAGACAACGAATGCCGGTACATCGTGGACGTTGCTCACACCCGATCTTTCTAACCTGGCAACCACTGTCCTTGCCATGGCTCCATCAAACCACGATATCATTTATCTCGGCACCGGGGAAGGCTTTGGCAATCTTGATGGAATCACGGGAAACGGAATCTTCAAATCGATCAACAGGGGTGTCAGTTGGACACACCTCTCCTCGACGATAAGTTTTCAGGATGTAAATCGACTCGCAGTAGACCCGGCAAATTCGTCCATAGTGGTTGCTGCAACGATAACCGGCATTTATCGAACAACAGATGGTGGCGACAACTGGACCCAGGTCTCCAGTCTCACCAACGTACAGGACCTGAAGGCAACCCCTGGCAACTTCAATATTCAGTATGCCGCCAAGAGTGGCGTTGGTATCCTGAAGTCGACTGATGCCGGGATAAACTGGGTGTTGTCGAACAATGGGATGAGCCCTGGCGGGCGGACAGAAATAGCAGTAAGTCCGGTGAATCCTAACAGGGTCTTCGCTTCTGCAGAAGGAGGGTTATCCGGGGGAACCGGTGATTTGTACGTTTCACAGGATGCCGGTGCAACATGGTCCCTCGTGGATGTCTCCTACAATGGTAGTGCCGCAGATTTTCTGGGCGGACAAGGATGGTACGATAATACAGTTGCTTGCGATCCCTTCAACGCATCGGCAGTATACGTCGGCGGGGTAAATGTATTCCGTGTGACGCTGGGTACGGGTTCCTCGGAAGTACCCAACTACAGCATGGAGGAAGACGACACAGAGAGTTTTCTGTTTTTGCAGGCCTTTGCAAATATTCTCTACGATGGTCAACGGCTGACAGCGGGGCCTGCGGCGGGCAATAAAAAGGTGGAAGTGCGTTTTGGACCTGGCCTCAGTCAGTTCGCGCACAGGTTCACGGTTCCTGCCGGGGCAACTTCTGGTGTGCCTGCATTGAGTTATTCTTATGCGGGCTACGTGGAGGTTCCGTTCCAGGCATGGGATGTTACCAACCCGATTGCACCACGACAGTTGATGGTTTCCTTTCGTGATCAGGCCAACAATGGAGAGTTTGACCTGGTGACCCAGTTCTTCGGAGCGGATCCGGCATTGAACAGCCGGGAGTACACCTATATCAATGATGTTAATTATTCAGCGACGCCAAATTCCAGCATCGCTGTCGCTGGAGGCCACGAGCACCAGTTCATCTACACTTTCTTTCCCTCGTTGGCATCTGGAGCCACCTGGGATCCTGACAATCTGCCGTTGTCGACTTTGCAGATCAATTACACAGGCGTGCCGAAAATGAATGCATCCACCACCATCGTATCCGATGCATATAATCAGTTTGATGGTAAGAACCGGTTTATCACTTTCGGAACTGATGTGCATCCTGACCAGCACAATCTCGTCATGATTCCGGTAACCGGGTCGACCTACCGGATACTGCTTGCCAATGATGGAGGAATATTTCTTTCCTCCACCTCTTCAACACCCGGTATTACCAACGGTGAATGGGCCATGTCGGGGCGTACCTACCGGACGACTCAATTTTATGGTGCAGACAAGCGCCCCGGGTTTGACCACTATGTCGGGGGAACCCAGGACAATGGTACCTGGAAATCTCCGGATGGAGGCGAGTCAACGGCTGCGACCAACTTTGCATTTTGCTTTGGTGGAGACGGCTTTGAAGTGATCTGGCACAACCTTGATGACAGAAAAATCATAGGGGGTTCGCAGGGCAATGTATTCAGGCGCTCTCTGGATGGCGGATTGACCTGGTCAACCGCTACCAGTGGACTCTCTGGGTCACATCCTTTTATTTCCAAGTTGGCAAACTCCAAAAGCAACCCGGACCGGATTTACACATTGTCGTCTTCCGGTGTTTTCAGATCCTTGGATTTTGGCGGTTTCTGGTCGTTGACACCCATCACGACCAAGTGGGGGTCCTCATCCCTCATGGATGTTGAAGTATCGAGGGCCAACGCCAACATTGTTTGGGCTGGCAGCGGAATGTCCGGCACGACACTGAGCCTTCATGTGTCTACCGATGCCGGGCAGACTTTCTCAGCGGCCGAGAATCCGCCTTCGTCGCTGATTGCGGGCGGAATTACCAAACTGGCGTCGCACCCATTTCAGGAAAACACGGCGTATGCACTCTTCTCACAGGCTGGCAATCCGAAAATCCTTCGAACGATGGATCTTGGTCAGACGTGGGAGGATATTTCCGGGTTTGAAACCGGCGATGTGAGCACAAGGGGATTCCCGGATGTAGCGGTCTATTGCCTCTATGTAAGACAGGATAATCCTGATATCCTTTGGGCAGGCACCGAGATCGGCATCGTCGAGTCACTGGACAATGGGTTGTCTTGGACCCTGATTGACGAATTTCCGAACATTTCTGTCTGGGATATGAAGGGCCAGGACAACCAGGTGGTGATCGCCACACACGGGCGAGGCATCTGGACAGCGACATTGGAGGAGAGCCAGAATCCAAAACGACCAGAGATAGTGAATTATGGCACCTCACCGAAAAAGCAGCTCATGCTTAAGGTCAACCTGACGGAAGATTATTCCAAACTGGAATTCTACAACAACGTCCAGCTTATCGGCCAAACCAATGCGGCATCTTCGGGCGATGTGGTTGTTTCTCTTCCTGCGGTTACGCCAGGGATGAAGTCCATCAAGATCATTGGATACCACGACAATGCGCCGGTGCACTCCAAGACCTATTCGCTGGAGAAATGGGATGTGAAGGACGTAACTACTTCTCACGCTGAGTATTTTGGAAATGTTAACGGCATTGTCTTGAACGGCTTTGTCATGGGATCTTTCCAGGGTGACCAACCGGGGCAACTTACCCTTCACTCGGCACATCCGTACTCCAGCAATGCGGATCACCGGGTAGTACTGCTCTATCCGGTGGTGGTCGCAGCCTCGCAAGCAAACGTGCAGTACAAGGATGTTGCGCTCGTCGAGCCGGCATTGGATGGTGCCTTGTTTGACACGCCTGATTTTAATGACTATGTGGTGATGGAAGCCTCAAAGAACGGCCTGGACTGGATACCCATTGAAGATGGCTACAATGCCCGCCACGTTCCGGAGTGGGCTACCGCATTTGCAGCAGGCACGGCGGGAAGCCGGTCGTTGCTTCAGCATCACCAAGTCAATCTCCTCGACAAGTTTGTTGCCGGTGACACACTTTTATTTCGCTACCGACTCTATTCAAATGCTTCGGTCACAGGCTGGGGTGCAGCCGTAGATTACATCGCCATCCAGGAGGAACCGACGGCATTGGCGAGCACACCAGGAAAGGACCAGCTTTTCGTGTATCCAAACCCGACTCCCTCGGACGCGACAGCCCGCTACTCCATAAACACATCCTCGGATGCAGTGCTGGAGATTCTTGACTTGGCGGGGAGGGTTGTTCACACCCAGTCGAAGAACCACCAGGCCGCTGGGACGTATGAAACTTCTTTACCGATGCGCACCCTGGTGCCTGGCACTTATGTTCTAAGGTTGTCTACCGCCCAAGGTGTCCGTACGACGAAAATTGTAGTGAGCCGGTGATTTTTCACCCGGCGGATGAATGACTCGTTCCCCTTTTTCTCGTTATGCGATTGTACTTTTGCACCACCCGAAGCGATGAGGTTGTTATTGTTTCTTGTTATTCTGCTTTCCGGATCAGGGAGCTACGCACAAATAGCGCCTGAGAAGCTTAGTGCCATCAAAGATCCTTCCCGCTGGACGAAAGCAGGCCAATCGATTCGAAAGGCAATGGCAAAAGACTCGCTCAGCCCCGAACCGCCATACCTCCTTGCACTGTTCTTCTTCTCGCCAGCGCACAACACCTTTCATCTCGACTCTGCTGACTATTACCAGCGCCGCTCGGCACGGCTGAGGATGTATCGTCCGGCGACAAAAAAATCAATACCCGACAGCGGAGCGCTGATTCATCTCAGGGTTTCCATCGACAGCGCAGCGTTTGCCCGGGCGAAACGCCTCGACACGGAAGCGGGTTACCAAAGTTTTATCACACACTATCGCAGGGCCCGCCAGGTTCCAGATGCCATCGACCTGCGCGATGAGAAAGGTTTTAGCGCCGCGACAAAATCGAACACGGCGAAGGCTTTCCACGCATTTCTCGTCAAGTACCCGAAATCTCACCGCTCGAAGGAAGCACGCGCCAAGATGGATCGACTTGAATTCGAGGAGGGAACAAAAGACAGGAAACTAGCCAGCTACCAAAAGTTTCATAAAGAGAACCCTGACAATCCTCATCGTCCTGCGGCAGAGAAACGAATCTATGAAATGATGACCGCGGCAGGCTCGCCGAAAGCCCTGTTGAAATTCGTCGGCGACTATCCTGAAAGCCGGTGGAGCCCACGCGTGCGCGCAATACTCTTTTCGCTGCAGCGGGAAGGAGAGTCGGTCCCTGGCAACCAGTGGAAGTCTGATTCCCTCCGAAAGGAGAAGGACTTTTCCTCGGGCTATTGGGTGCCCGTGATCAAGTCAGGACGATATGGGTTCATCAATGAGACGGGGAAGGAAGTGGTCTCACCCAGGTTCGAGAGCATTCCTGAGGGGTACCGCTGTGGAGAGATTGCGGACCGGTACCTCGTCACATCGCGCGGACTGTTGGCGCGAAACGGGAAGATGATCTGGACAGGAAAAATCAAAGACTATGATGACCTGGGTCTCGGCTTCATCTACCTGGCTACAGACAGTGGCGGGTTTGTCATCCACGAGTCAGGGTTCCGCATCAATACTGTCCCCGCCGACGATGCCATGGTAATTGCCAACCGGCTGATCGGCATCAACCAGAATGATCATTGGTCCCTGCTCACGCTCACCGGGGTTCCATTGATTGAGAATGAATTTGACGATGTCGCCGTTTTGGATTCTGTTGTGCAACTCACGAAGAACAAAAAGAAAATTCTCTCGACGCCCTCCCGCATTTCGAGGGTGGCCTTGGGAGCAGAATTCAAGGAAGACCTTGTCCTCGATGAAACGCGCAAGTGGGGCGACCAGCACTATTGGGTGCGAAACGGGGTGCTGGAGGGTGTGTTAGACGCGAATCTGAAATTCATTATTCCCCTGGATCGGCAGGTCTTGCTCAAGACCACTTTCGGGTTTCTCACCACGAAAGGCGGGTCACAATACATCCAGGGGATTAAGACACTGGAAGGGAAGGGATACAAGCAAGTGGCGGAGTTGGGTAGTTGGTTGAGAATGAAAGACGATGGTGGCAGGCATTGGCTCTTCGAACGGAAGAAATCCACACTGACCGAAGGCGACAGCGTCTGGTTCCGTGGCCGGGTGGCGTTTCTACAACTTGCCGACAGTATTCGTGCCTGCCTGCCGGATGGACGCAAAGTTGCATTCTCACTTGACGCTCCTGTTAAACTTTCTGTCACGCCCGACTCGGCTGCCTTCATGGTTCTCGACGACCGGAAAAAGAAGTCTGTCTACGACGTGAAGACAGGAGCGAGGCTGTGTTCCATTGAAATGGACCAGGTGGAACCGCTTTCGGCTTCGCTTCTGCTGATAACAAAGCTGGGAAAAAAAGGGCTGGCAAAATCAGATGGCAAGATTGTCCTTGCCCCGGAATATGACGCCATTGTGTCGAATGGTGAGCAAACATTCTCATTGCTGCGCGACAAGAAGTTCGGCTGGTTCGATTCGAAGACAGGGAGCCTGATGAAACCATTGTATGATCGCAATGTCAAACCCTACAATGCGAAACTGTGGTTGGCGTACCGCGACAATGGTTACGGATTTGTAATGCCCGATGGCAAACCGCTCGGTTCCTCGTCGTGGGAGGAGGTCTCCCTGTGGAGCGACTCTGTTGCGTGGGTGAAAAAAGACGGTACGTGGAAACTGATGGACATTGCAACGCAGAATATCAAGCTGGACAACGTTCGCTCTTTCAAGTTCATCTCCGAGAACATGCCTGAAAAGCTGGCCATTGTTCAGCAGGACAAGGCATTTGGTGTGGTCAGCAGCCGGCGCGGGGTCGTTGTGCCGATTCAATATACCGATGTGATCAACCTGGGAACGAGGGAGCTGCCCCTGTACTATTCGGAGCGATTTATCACAGAAGCGGGAATCACGGTCATCGTTTATTTCGACCATCGTGGCAAGACAGTCCGCAGCCAGGCGCTCGAAGCCGACGAGTTGGAGAAAATCACTTGCGATAACTGACCAATCGGTTTACTTTGTCGCCCAAAACCTGATGTACATGCGCGCTGTTGTTCTCATTTTGTTGATCGCTTCTTCATGGTCACTTCAAGCCCAGGACCGGCCTAAGCTTGTGGTGGGCATCGTAGCAGACCAAATGCGGCAGGAGTACCTCTACCGCTTTGAAAAGAAGTTTGGCGCAGGCGGTTTTCGACGTCTCATGAACGACGGGTTCATGTTGAAAAGTGCCCATTACAACTACGTGCCGACCTACACGGGTCCCGGCCACGCCTCCATCTTCACCGGCACTACACCGGCCATTCATGGCATCATCGGCAACGATTGGTACGACAAGGATTCCCAACAGCTGGTCAATTGTGTGGGAGACAGCCGGCAAAAGTCAGTGGGCGGCGAAGCGTTAAGGGGCGCCGTGTCGCCATGGAGGTTGATGTCTACGACGATCACCGACGAGCTGAAGCTGTTCACACAACGCCGTGCAAAAGTAATCGGGGTATCGCTGAAAGATCGAAGTGCTGTATTACCCGCCGGACACATGCCCGACGGTGCCTACTGGTTCGACGGACCTTCTGGCAAATTCATCAGCAGTACCTACTATAAGCCCGGACTGCCGTCGTGGCTTGAGAGATTCAACGGCCTTAACCTTCCTGAGCAGTATATCAGTCGCGAGTGGAAGCCCCTGCTCCCCATCGATAAGTACGAGGAGAGCGGCCCTGACGACAGCCAGTATGAGACCCGGATGAAAGGCCAGGATCAGAAGCCAACCTTCCCATACCGCTTACGCGAAATGCGCGGGGAGAAAACCGGTTACGATCTCCTCGTCACTTCGCCTTTTGGCAGTGATCTCCTGACTGACCTCGCCAAGGCAGCCATCGATGGCGAAGAACTCGGCAAGGACGAAGTCCCCGACTTTCTGACTGTGTCTTACTCGAGCCCAGACTATATTGGACATGCCATGGGTCCCAATTCTGTTGAGATTGAGGACACCTACCTTCGCCTTGACAAGAACATTGAAGACCTATTGGCAACGCTAGACCGCAAGGTAGGTGCTGGCAACTATGTTGTTTTTCTTACTTCCGATCACGGTGTAGCCGACATTCCCAAGGAGTTGCTCTCGTACAAGATCCCGGCAGGGGTGGTGACGCAGGCGCCAGTGCTCAAAGGATTAACGGAATTCTTAAAGACCTATTTCGGTGACCGGAAGATCATTGAGCGCATCAGCAATGGGCAGGTGTTTCTCAATCACGAGGCCTTTTCTGGCGACCTGAAGAGCGCAGGCGTGGATCTACTTGTGGCTACCGAGCTTATCACTCAATATTTATTGAGTGTTGATGGAATTGCCCAAGTCTACTCGGGCACCACGCTCCGCAATTCCGATTTTACCGAAGGAGGAATCAAAGGCCATCTCGTCCGCGGGTATCATCACAAGCGGTCGGGCGACATAGCTGTTGTCCTTGAGCCGCAATGGTTCGAAGGGAGTGAATCGGGGACCACACATGGTGGGCCGTACTCGTATGACACACACATTCCAGTGATTTTCTTTGGTTGGGGAATCGCGAAAGGCAGTTCGTCCGACTATCATACAATCACGGATATCGCGCCTACGTTGTCAGTCCTTCTGAGCATCAAGTTCCCCAGCGGCACAACGGGACGCCCGATATCACGGGCCCTGAAGTAATCAGCCGAGAATGCCCAGCACGTTGAGCACAACGAGCAGAATGATAATGGGGCAAACAAACCGGACGAAGAACTTCCAGCCACCTGCCAGGATCGTTGATTTGAAGTAGGGAGCGCCCGAATCGATCTCGTCAATCACCTTGTTGGTATCGATCACCCAGCCCGTGTACAGGCATGTGGTGAGCACCACAATGAGCATCGACACCGTGCCGAACACATGGTCCATGATATTGAATACGCCGGTTTGCCCGAATAGTGTAACATTGGTAAGCAGTTCCGAGCTACCGTTGGCGAGTGCTGAAGGGATTCCGACAAGAAGGGCGGCAATACCTACGGTCCACGTCGCTTTCTTCCGACTCCATTTCTTCGAATCGATCAGCCACGATCCAACAACCTCCACCATGGAGATGGTTGAAGTGATAGCGGCAAAGAAAAGGAGGAGGTAGAAGACGGCGCCGGCCAGGTTACCGAATGGCATCTTGGGGAAGATGCTGGCCAATACTTCAAACACGAGGGTGGGTCCTGATCCGGGGTTCTGACCGAAAGCAAAGACGGCAGGGAAGACCATCAGTCCGCCAAGGAGTGCAACGGAAGTGTCCATGGCTCCGACCCACACGGCACTCGAAGGGATGTCATGGGTCTTTGGGAGATAGGAACCGTAGGTAATCATGATTCCCCAGCCCACACCCAACGAAAAGAAAGCCTGCGTCAGCGCTTTCAGCACGGTCATCGCGTCGATTTTCGAAAAGTCCGGAATGAGGTAATACTCCACCCCGGCCCCTGCCCCTTCGAGGGTGAGGCTACGGATGATCACAATGAACAACAACACGAACAGGGCAGGCATCATAATCTTGTTCGCCTTTTCTATCCCGCCGGATATCCCACCCAGCACAATGACTGTCGTGATCAACATGGCGAGGGCGAAGAGCGGGATTACGTATGAGGGTGAAGCGATGAACTCTTTAAAAGGAACAGGTGCATTTACCAGCGACGTGGCCATGTAGCCGATGGTCCATCCGGCAATCACCGTGTAATAGCTGAGCACAAAGAAACTTACCAGGACTGCCAGGACACCGCCGAGGAGAAGCCAAAAGGGTTTCGCTCCGGTGGCCTGGAACGTGCCGATCGTGTTCTTGCCCGTCATCCTCCCGAGCGCCATCTCGTTCATGAGCATAGGTACACCGACGAGAACTACGCAGAAGAGGTAGACGACGACAAACGCAGCGCCTCCGTTCTGACCCGTGAGGTAAGGAAACCGCCATATGTTGCCGAGTCCTACAGCGGAACCTGCGGCCGCCATGATGAAACCGAACTTGGATGCCCATTGTCCACGATTGTCAGACATAGTGTGCTGGTTTGAAACGCGGGAAAGATTGAGAAATATTGCGATAATCGAAAGTGACGCTCCTGAAAAGCCCCAATTACTTCCGCGCCATCAGAAGACCGAAACCATTCATGAAGCGTGCGCAGGTGCGAACGTCCGCACGTGCGCACGATCAAGCGAACTGAGAGCCAACAATCGCGAGCCCTTCGGCAAAAGAGTGTGGCTGAAACCCCAACTCCTTGCGCGCCTTGTCGATGATGAACCCGGTCTTCCTCGGCCGTGCGGCAGGCTGCCGGAATTCTTTTGAATTTGTTTGGATGATGAGTGATGCGTCGAGGTTGAAGTGCTCCGCAGTTCGTATCGCGATGTCATACGGTGTCATCATTTCGTTGCCGCTCACATGAAAGACACCGGTGGCTCTTTTCGAGGCAGCGAGCCAGCATCCCATCGCCAGGTCTTCGGCCAGCGTTGGCGTGCGCCACTGGTCGTTCACAACACGGATGGATTTGCCTTCCTCCAGGCTTTTCTTCACCCACAGAACGATGTTTGATCGGCTGAGATCCGGAGTAACGCCGTAGACGAGTACCGTGCGCACAATCGTCCACGTTGTGGTCAGTTTCTGCACTTCCAGTTCGGAGGCGAGTTTTGAAACACCGTAGTGACTCAATGGATTGGGTGTAGCCGACTCATCCAGCGGCCCCTGGGACCCATCGAAGATAAAATCGGTCGACAAGTGAATGAGATGGGCGCCTGCCTTTTCGGTAGCTCTTCCCACCCGGCTCACGGCCGTCACGTTTTGGAGCCAACAGGCCTCCCGCTCAGTTTCGCACTGGTCCACCTGCGTCATTGCCGCAGTATGTATCACCACGTTAGGCTGTGATTCTTCGATAATGGTGTTTACCTCTGCCTCTTTGGTCACATCGAGTAGACGAAACCTTCCTTGCTTGAGCTTCCCTTTGAACGGTGTGCGGGCAGTGGCGACCAGCGTCACACCCGGTTCCTGGTCAAGGAGCTTTAGCAGCTTCTGACCGAGGAGTCCGTTGGCACCGGTGACAAGGATCCGCGTCACTTTTTCGCGGGCGGGTACTGATACCCGTATTCTTTGGTGATTTTCTTCTTCGACATTTCTTGCACGGTCACCGTCATGCGCACATCCTCCAGTGGCCGGTTGCCCGCTTCTGTTGGGGTTACAGCAACGGCAGCGATTTTGTCGATGACATCAAGCCCCTTGATCACCTGGCCGAATACGGTGTACTGATCGTCGAGGTGCGGAGCCCCGCCAACGGTGGTGTAGGCCGTGATCCGTTCCTGTGGGACGTTCTTCTTGATGGTCAATCCGGTAGCTTTTTCCACCCGTGGAGTGAGTGCAAAAAGGCGCTGTTGATACGCTTGCATGTCGCCGGCGTAGTACATCTGGTTGAGCGAATCGAGTAAAGGCTTGTTGGCGGGATCCTCGAACATCTTCCGAAGACCGGTCATGAGCTGCGTCTGGTCAAGCGTCAGCCCGGCGAGGTCAGCTTGAGTAAGTACGGTGCCTTGGACAATGTAGAACTGGCTTCCGCTGGATGCTTTTTGTGGATTCACTGCGTCGCTCTGGCGCGCGGCAGACAAGGCGCCTTTCTTATGAAAGAGGGCGGGCACAAACTCTGCCTCGGTGGTGTAACCGGGTCCCCCGTTTCCGAGGCGGTCGCCCAACTTGGCTTTTTTGGAATCGGGGTCGCCACCCTGGATCATAAAACCACTGATGACCCTGTGAAAGAGGAGGCTGTCGAAAAAGTGTTCCTGGGCCAGCTTGATGAAGTTGGCTTTGTGCTTAGGTGTTTCGTCGTACAGGATGGCAACCATGTCGCCAAACGGTGTCTTGATGGTGACCACATAGTCTTTCTTGTCCTGGGCACAAGAAGTGAAGAGGAAAACGGTGACAAAGAGAGTGGTGATGATTCGTTTCATGATTATCAGGTTCTTGATCGCTTGGTTTTTAGATGAAAGTCCGGCAAAAATATATCCTTCCGGGTAAACTGAAAAATCCCTTCGATAAGCTCCTGCCTGCGCGAGGGCTTCCGCCTCCGGAGACCTGCGGCGGACAAGCAGGGACCGAAGCTCAGGATAAATGCATGGCACGGGCCAGCCGAAGGGACATATCCATGAAAATCATCTTGGCGCTGCCGTTGCGTTCCAGCATGGCGCCGGCATCGTTGAGAAGGAGGTAAGCCTGATCCACAGCCTCCAGTCGCATCATCTTGCTGAATTTGCGGATAAATTCCTGCTCTTTATCTCGACTCCTCAACAGTTGTTCAGCCCCGGCCCTCACGAGCAGGCTCTCGCGAATAGTCTTGAGCCCATAGGCAAGCAACGAATGCTGCTGAAGTTTGTCCATTTCGTGAAACTCCTCTGAGAGGATATGGATCTTAACCGTGTCTTGAGAATAGCAGGCACGGAGCCAGTCGGCAAGTCGCTCGTGATGATCTTCAGTCTCGTTTTCCAGGAGGTCAAGCGCCAGGCGCAGGTGGCCGTCGGCCTGGTCGATTACTTTAGTTCGCCTGGCTTTGTCTGCGACCTTCGATTGGAGGAAGTTGTCAAGCTCATTGTCGCTCAGCAACGGCACGGTCACTTCCTGTGTGCGGGATATGATCGTTGGGAGCAAGCGTTCAGCATTGTTGGAGACCAGCAAGAAGAACGTGTTTTGCGGTGGTTCTTCAAGGATCTTCAGTATGCCGTTCGCAGAGGAAGGGTGCATGACTTCGGGCTGCCAAATGATCATCACCTTGACGGGACTTTCAAAAGGTTTCAAGGATAAGGCCTTCACAATCTCACGACTCTCATCCTTGGAAATGATCGCCAGCTTGTCTTCCCCGCCATACGACAGGGTCCAGTCGCTGCCATTTCCGAAAGGCTGTTCCAGGAGAAACGAACGCCAGCTCTTCATCATTTCTGCCCGGAACTGATCGTCATCCTTGTCACCCTTGATGTTGCTGATCGGGAACACGAAGTGCGTGTCCGGGTGAATGTACTTGAGGCTCTTTGAGCATGCGGCACATTCACCACAAGCATCCGTCTCTCCGCGGTTGGTGCAATGAAGGAATGTGGTGTATGCGAGGGCGAGGGGCAGGTTGAGTGACCCGTCACGGCCCATGAAAAGTTGCGCGTGCGCAACCTTGCCGCTCTTCACCGATTGGATGAGACGCTGTTTGACGTCTGTCAGGCCGGGAACAGAGGAGAACTTCATGCTTTGCGTTCCCAAACCCGCTCGTTGACGGATTGATTAAACACGTGAGTGAGAATCTTCTTGTCTGCCTCGCTTAGCGCCACGTGCCTTCGCTCCATCACGCGTGCAGCAGTTTCAAAAACTTTGTCAAGCTGGAACGTGCTGAACCCCGCCGCCCCACCCCAGGCAAAACTGGGAACGAAATTGCGCGGATAGCCGTCGCCGAAAATGTTGGCGCCAACGCCCACCACCGTGCCTGTATTGAACATGGTGTTGATGCCGCACTTGCTGTGGTCACCCATCATCAGTCCGCAAAACATCATGCCGGTCTTTACGAATCCTCCCTTCCTGTAATTCCAGAGCTTTACATCCTCGTAGTTGTTCTTCAGATTCGACACGTTGGTGTCGGCACCCAGGTTACACCATTCACCCAGAACAGAGTTTCCCAGGAAGCCATCATGGCCTTTGTTGCTGTAGCCGAACAAAACAGAGTTGCTGATTTCACCGCCCACTTTGCAGTGAGGGCCCACGGTGGTGTCGCCGCGAATCTTGGCGCCCATGTTTACGACAGAAGCTTCGCCGAGGGAAAAGGGGCCGCGTATGACCGTGCCTTCCTGAACCTGTGAGTTCTTTCCCAGGTAGATGGGGCCGGTCGAAGCATTGAGGACACACGCGTTCAACTCAGCACCGGCCTCAATGAAAATGTCTTCGGGTTTGTAAACACGCGTGTACGGATCCGTAACCGGCTGAGATTTCCTTCCTCGAGTGATCAAGGCAAGGTCAGCCTTCAATTGAGCGCCGTTGTGCTGAAAGATCTTCCATACCTGGTCGATCCAAAGCGGGTCCCCGGCGTAATTCTTTTTTGTCGATGTTGCTTCGGCACTTGACCCGCGAACAGCGAGCAGCCGGCCTTCGTGCATAAGGGATTCTCCCGCTGCCAAGCCTCTCACCACTTTAACCAGTGACTCATCAGGGCAGAGGGCACCGTTGATGAAAAGATTGTCTTTTCCAGATGTCCCAGGATACTTCGACTGCAAGTAGGATTCTGTGGCGTACGAACACTCGCTCCCGGTGTGTGCGGCCCACTTCTCGCAGATGGTGAGTATGCCGGTTCGAATGGCCGCGACGGGTCGCGTAAGCGTGAAAGGCATCAGGTCCTGGCGGATGCCAGCGTCATCGAACAGCACAATGTTCATGATGCTAAAGTATGGCTTTGGCCATGAAAAACAGTAGTTGGTTTGCTTTCTTCCCGGTTGGTCAGGCTTCGACTGCGCTCAGCCTGACCGAGTTCCCACGGGACTTATTGGAGAGTCGGTCATCCTGAGCAGCCTGCCCTGCCTGCCCGCCGACCTGTCCGCCGCAGGTTTCCGAAGGCGGAAGCGTCTCGCGTAGGCGGGAGCGAAGTCGAAGGGTCGAAGGGTGACCTGAAACGAAGTTGACCTATGCCTAAAAACGGTATAAAAGCAAAAGGTCTCCAGAGGAGACCTTTCAGTATTGGACGAAATTAGCGTTAAGCTTTCTTCGTGTATTTCTTCTGGAACTTCTCGACGCGGCCGGCGGAGTCCATGAACATCTTCTTGCCCGTAAAGAACGGGTGGGAAGCGGAGCTCACTTCCACCTTGATAACCGGGTATTCCTTGCCGTCTGTCCACTTAAGGGTTTCCTTGGGCCTCATGGTCGAGCGGCTCAGGAATTTGAAATCGCTGGACGTATCCCAAAATATGACTTCCTGGTAGTCTGGATGAATCTCTTTCTTCATTGCAATAGGTCGTTGTAAAAGGACTGCAAAGATAGCGGACGAGGATGGAATTGCAAGAGGCCGACGTTGTTAAAACCCCCTTGGAATCGTATTTTTGGCAGCAAATAGCCGATTTTATCAATTCCCCCGGCCCTATCACGATCCCTGCCCGCCTGCTGGCAGTCCTCCTTGCGATCGTCGCCGGGACGGCTTCTGCACAAAGCACCAACGCTCCCCTCGACGAGGCTTATTACCATTGGGTTGACCGCTATGAGGTAAAATCAGGCAAAATCGTTCCGCAACTCTTTACAACAGTTAAACCCTACAAAAGAGCAGCCATCGTTGCCATGGTCGACTCGCTCCAGGCACGCGAGAACCTTTTTACCTCGGCTGCTGACCAATACAACCTTACCTACCTCCGCAACGACAGCTGGGAATGGTCGCGCGCCACAACGTCCGACAGCAAGAAGCCCTTCTTGAAGTCACTTTACCGGAAGAAATCTGACCTGTTCATGGTGGATGAGCCGGGGTTTGATCTTCACGTGAGTCCGATCCTCTACGTCGGGGCGGGCAAGGATTCGCGCACCAACGAAACACTGTTTCTCAATACACGCGGGGTGGAAATCCGCGGCATCATCGACGGCAAGGTGGGATTCTACACCTCACTTACGGAGAACCAGGCCCGGCTTCCGCTATACGCGATGGAGTACGGTTCCCAATTCGGCTACAACATTGTGCCGCACGTGGGGTTCTGGAAAGACTTTAAGAAAACCGGCATCGACTACTTCGAGGCACGCGGCTACATCGACTTCGCTATCTCCAAGAGCATCTGGCTGCAATTCGGTCACGACCGCACGAATATTGGAACGGGCTTCCGCTCGCTGATCTATTCTGATTTTGCACCGCCGAGCCAGTTTCTTCGTGCCAACGTGAAGGTGTGGAAACTCAACTACCTCTTCCAACTCAGCCGCATGACGGCTAACAACGTGAATGGCACCAATCAACGTTACCCAGACAAATACATGGCCTTTCACCACATCAGCGTGAATGTCGGGAAGAAACTGAATCTTGGATTTTTTGAATCCGTTATGTTTTCGCCGCAAGACTCGGTGAACGGTGGAACCTTTGAGCTCAGCTACCTCAACCCAGTCATCTTCTACCGTGCTATCGAGCAACAGAACGGCAGCGCCGACAATGTGATTCTCGGTCTAGACTGGAAGTGGCTCATCACGCCGGGTGTGTCGTTCTACGGGCAGTTTGTTCTGGATGAATTCGTCCTGAGCAGCATCACGTCAAACGACGGTTGGTGGGGCAACAAGTACGCGATCCAGGGAGGTATCCATTATGTCGACGTTGCCGGAATTCCAAACCTGGATTTACAATTGGAAGGAAATGTGGTGCGGCCCTACACGTATTCCCATGAAAACCTGTTTACCAACTACGCGCAATACCTCCAGCCGATCGGCCACCCTATGGGGGCCAACTTCTACGAAGTGGCGTTGGTGAGTCGTTACCAGCCGATGCCAAGGCTTTCGCTTACCTTGAAGGGGTCCTATCTCCGCACCGGCCGCGACAATATTGTGGGTGCCCCCACGGCCACCGACTGGGGCCAGGACATTAACAAGAGCTACCTCCTGCGGGAACAGGAATACAACAATAAAACCACACAGGGAACCGACAATAAGATAATGTACATGGATCTGCAGGCCTCCTACATGCTCCGGCACAACTTCTTCATCGATTTTCGACAAACGTTCCGCAACAGCAAGAGCCCGGATGCGTCATTCAACAATAATTCGACAGTAACGTCTTTGTCCCTGCGATGGAATCTGGCTGCCCGTAATTACGACTTCTAACCGGCAATGAAGATCTTTCGTCGCATCCTTTCTTTCTCGAACCGCCTTAACCTGCGTCTGCCGCTTTTCTTTTTCTACGCATTGCTGGGGATAGTTTTCGGGGCATTCAACATCGTACTGGTAATCCCCATGCTTTCGGTGCTTTTTGACAAGTCAGGCGCGATGGCAACGGTGCCACCTGTCCCTGATTTCTCTTTCAGTACCGCATTTGTAACGGGAATGTTCGATCATTATTTCCGGCTCGTGATTCACGACTACGGGAAGCTCAATGCCTTGCTATTTGTCTGCACACTGATTGTCTTTTGCATAATCCTGGCAAGCATTTTCCGCTACCTCGAACGCGTCATTGCCACGAAGATCCGCGTGGATCTTGTTCGAAACATGCGCCTGCGATTGTTTGCCAACGTCTCTCTGCTGCACATCGGTTATTTCAACAATGAACGGAAAGGCGATCTGATCTCCCGTTTCACCAACGACGTTTGGGAAGTGGAGAATGCCGTGATGAATGGGTTGAAAGCCGTTCTGAAAGAGCCCATCACCATCCTTGTCTACTTCTTTGTGCTCTTCACCATCTCCCCGCAGCTGACCTTATTTACATTGCTTGTGCTGCCCATCACAGGCGGAGTGGTGGCCGAGATCATTAAACGCCTGAAAAAACAAGCCACCGCCAGCCAGGAATCGTTGGGTCGGATAGTCAATATCCTGGATGAAGCTTTTAGTGGCATGCGCGTGGTGAAGGCGTTCAATGCACGTGACTTTGTTTACCGCCGGCTTGAAACGGAAAGCACTACTTATCGAAGGGTGAACAAGTCCATGTCGTACCTGAACGAAATGGCGTCACCCGTTTCAGAAATTCTAGGTGTGATCATCGTGGCCGGCACGATTTTCTACGGCGGCAACCTCGTGCTTGCCGATGAGTCGTCTCTCAAACCAGAAGTTTTCATCGGCTTCCTGGCGGTTTTCTCCATGATCATTCAGCCGGCCAAGAACTTCTCCAATGGGATCACATCACTCCAACGGGGTTCAGCTTCGGCAAAACGCATCTTTGATGTGATGGACCTCGAGCCGGCGATCCGTGACAAGCCGGGGGCGGTGGAATTGAAGGATTTTAAAGAGTCCATCGAGTTCAAGAATGTCTCGTTCGCCTACGACACCGACCACGTAGTGAAGAACATCAATCTCAGGATACCCAAAGGATCAACCCTGGCGCTGGTCGGGCCATCGGGAGGAGGGAAGTCGACATTGGCCGACCTCGTACCGAGGTTTTATGACCCGTCGGAGGGAGAGGTTTGTATCGACGGCAAGTCGCTCATGGACTATCAGATCGAATCCATCCGTCACCATATGGGAATCGTGACCCAGGAATCCATCCTCTTCAACGACACGATTTTCAACAACATCGCCTTTGGTATGGTGGGTGTAGGCGAAGCCGCCGTGATGGAGGCAGCCAGAATTGCCAACGCCCACGATTTCATCATGCAAACAGAGAATGGATACCAGACATTTATCGGGGAGCGGGGGTCTAAACTCTCAGGTGGCCAGCGCCAACGCATCAGCATTGCGCGTGCCGTGCTGAAGAACCCGCCAATTCTTATCCTTGACGAAGCAACATCGGCACTTGATACCGAATCGGAGAAACTCGTCCAGGGAGCGTTGTCAAACCTGATGAAGAACCGGACATCTGTCATTATCGCACACCGCCTGAGCACTATCCAGCACGCGACAGAAATTGCGGTGATCCAGGATGGCCAGATCGCGGAACGGGGCACGCACCAGGCGCTTTTGGACAAGCGTGGCCTGTATTGGAAACTCAGCACAATTCAGAGTGCCTGACGCGCGTGAGCGTGTTTTCGCGGACGCTAAGTTGATTTAGGGGATTTACTTAGTTTTGCATGAACCCGTGCGCATGAACAGGAAGCGGCTCATCCTTTACCTAGTCTTCATAATCTACCATGCCGGGGCGTTCACGTTCACCTATCTCGTCGACGGTCACCTTGACCTGCTGGGATTGTTGAAGTTTGTCCCCTGGTTCAAATACATTGCCCTTCTCGGTGTAGTTATGATAACTCTGGATGTCGCCTGGTCATTTATCGACTGGAGGACGAAACGGCAGGAGACGAAGGAACTGAAAGACGAGAACACCAACCTGAAGGCAAGAATCTACGATATGCAAGAGTCTGCGAAGAAGGCCGAAGCCCAGAAAAAACCATGACCGACCCACAACGGATCGAACAGGAGTTGAGAGAGGCTGCTTCAGTCCTCGACGCTTTCCTGAATCAGAAAGAAACAACTTCCCTCATCACACGCGCTGCCAGCCTAATGTCGGCGGCTGTGGAAGGAGGAGGGAAGATCATTTCTTGTGGCAACGGTGGTTCACATTGTGATGCCATGCATTTCGCTGAGGAACTCACTGGCAAGTACCGCAATCCCCGAAAGGCCATTCCCGCCATCTGCATTTCAGATGCTTCACACATCACTTGCGTGGGTAACGACTACGGCTACGATGCCATCTTCTCACGCTACCTCGAAGCCCTCGGCAATGAGGGGGATGTTTTGCTTGCGATTAGTACAAGCGGCAACTCTGCTAACGTGGTGAAGGCGGCAGAGACCGCGAAGCAGAAAGGAATGAAGGTTGTGGCGCTTACCGGCAAGGACGGTGGCAGTCTTGCTCCACTGGCTGATGTTGAGATCAGGGTCTCTCACAATGGATATGCTGATCGAATTCAGGAGGTGCATATCAAGGTGATTCACATCTTGATCTTACTTATCGAGGGTAAGGTGGGGTAGGATGCGAGATGCGGGATGCGTGATACGGGATGCGCGACTTTTGAAGGCTATTTGAGTACGTCTTTCCACGCGATTAGCAGACTATCCGCAGTGTACTTTTCGATACTCTTTCTAATCACGCTGTCCCTTATCTAAATCCTCAATTCGTAGGATTCCTTTCTGGTTGGGTAATCATAGGTGATTACAAGGTCGTGGGCCTCAATCGAATCCATATAGTGGCTATATGTATCAGTTTCAAAGGTGATCAGGCCCTTACTTGTCTCACAGCGTTTGGCTATGTGCAATCCCATCCGCCACAGTGAGTCTGGCAAAACCCAAACCTGTCGCTTGTTGAACATGCCTTTGATCCTGGGCTGAAACTCGTCCTCAATGATTGGTCGCCCAAGTGTTATTCTTGTTTCATTGTACGCTCTTCCATAGTCGTTCCGAATGAGCGGCAAGTAGTGCCAACTATCTGTCACATTAATATATGAAACTGCAGTTGAGACGAGAATAAATGATAGAGCGTACAACCACCGATAAACTAGTTTCTTTTCCATACAGTTTCACTCTCTCCTGTATTCAGCGGACGTCAATCTCGCATCCCGCATCCCGCATCCCGCTACGACAGGGTGAACGCTGGCAACTTCGTAATCTCCCCACCTTTCATCGCAGACTCATGCGCAAGAATTCCAACACACGTAATGTTGGCTGACTGCCGGGCATTGGGGTAGGGTTGTCGTTTTTCGATCAATGAGACAATGAATTCATGAGCCAGGTGCGGATGAGATCCGCCATGACCGCTGCCCTGGATAAAGGACAAATGTTTTTTTGAGTCAGCATCGTACACGCCGCCCATGGTGAACGCGGCGATCTCTTTCGGCAGCAGGTGCGCATAGTCGGGCACTCTTACTCGCTCAGGCTTTTCCCCGGTGTGGATCACGGGCTCTTCGTGTTCCACCTGCGACCACTCAAATGATTTCTTGGAACCATACACATCGAAACTTTCGCGATACTGCCGGGCGGTGTTGAAAAGGGAACGGGTTATCTCCGCCGACAAGTCGGATCCACGAAACTTGATGTGGCAAGTTTCTACAGCGAATGGAGAATTGTACTTGGGAATAAGATTCTTGTCAATCGTGCCTGAGCCCAGGCAGCTCACGTACTCTGCTTCGGCGCGTGTGAGCGCGAGTACGGGTCCAACGCAATGCGTGGCGTAGTGCATGGGAGGGAGCCCTTCCCAATAGCCTGGCCAACCAGCCATCTCCTGCTGATGTGACGCCCTGAGAAATTGAATCTTCCCAAGCTCTCCTTTCTCATACAATTCTTTGACGAACAGGAATTCCCGGCTGTACACCACGGTCTCCATCATCATGTATGTGAGGCCAGTTGACTTAACCAGTTCCACGATTTCCTTGCATTCGTCTACGGTTGTGGCCATGGGAACCGTGCAGGCCACGTGCTTTCCGGCGCGAAGTGCTGCTATCGATTGTCGCGCATGATCCGGGATCGGCGTGTTGATGTGCACGGCGTGAATCTCAGGGTCCTTCAGAAGTTCGGCATAGTCCGTGTATCGCTTCGCTATTCCAAAGGCATCACCAATCTCGTCAACTTTCGCCTTGGTCCGCTGGCAAATGGCCGCCATGTTGGCGTGCGGATGCTTCTGATAAATGGGAATGAACTCGGCGCCGAAGCCGAGTCCCACGATGGCTACATTGATTTTGTCTTTCATGGTGCTTTTCCACCGAGGTCAACGGCCTTGTATCCGCCCCTCGAACGGAAATAGTAAATGAGGATCAAGTAAGAAATGAGCATGATGACCGGGAAGATGGCAACCGTCTTCAATGCCCCCTTCTTGGCCGTCTCTTGAATGTTCTGCACGATGGTCTGATCCTCAGCTGATGATGAGCTCAGCTTCGCATGGTCAACTGCCTTGTACTCGCCGAAGATGCTTGACTTGGTTTCTGTGGCATAGGCCTGGTGCAGCGCCGTGTTGTTGGCCTTATCATAATCGTTCAGCTTCGCGTCAATTTCCTTATCCTGAACAAAGCCAAGGATGACAGCCCCAATGACACCAGCCGCTATCATTCCAACGCCTCCTGTAATGTTGATCGTGAGTGCACCGCCTTTCGGGAATTGCTCGGAGACAACCCCCAGCATCGTGGGCCAGAAGAATGTCTTCCCCAATGCAAAAAGTGTCGCTGCGACCAAAATCATGATTCCGTTCGACACTGATAGCAAGAGCAACCCGCCACAAGCTATAGCTGATGAAACTGCCAGTAGTCCAAGCGGTGAAATGCGGTGAGTGATCGATCCCGCAAAGAGCCGAAGCACGGCCATGATGGCTGATGTGTAAACGAGGATCCAACCTGCCTGGATCCCAATCGATTTCATCTCGGGGGCCATGAGATCGGAAATCCAGCTGTCGGTTCCCAACTCAGTAGTGGCTAGCGGAATCATGAGAAGGATCAGGAAAATGAAGATGGGTTGACCAAGGCTCCTTACGTAGAACCCAAATCCTCCGACAACCAGGAGTGTAACCACGATGTTGGTGGTGTTCGACCAACCGAAAATGCTTCCAAACTGGAACACAATGAGTCCGGCTACCACCAAGGCGCCACCCACACCAACCTCTTTTAACATTTCGAGGTAGCTCACGCCTGCCTTCACTCGCTCGTTGACGGGGAATTTCCTTGCGAACATCATGATGCCGTAGGTGATGGTTGGAAGCAGGATGAGGATCATCTTGAGCTTCCAGGATGTTTCCGGGCCAAGGACCAACGCAAGTATTCCACCCAGGACCAAACCGACGGGCCATCCCGAATGGAGGATGTTGAGCCACTTGGTTTTGTCTTTCGTGAATGCGGTCGCCACCACCGGGTTGATTACGGCTTCAACAGTTCCGTTTCCAAGCGCTACAATGAATGTGGCAATGTATAGCGAGTAATATCCTGTGGCGAACAAAGTGAGCACGGCGGAGGTGAGGTGACAGAAAAAAGCGAAGATGATCGCGTTCTTGTAACCTACCCTGTCGATGATCAGGCTGAACAGTACAATGCTGATGGCGAAGGGCCAGAGTCCAACGCCGGCGATTTCTCCAATCTGTGTGTTGGTGAGATTAAACTCGCCGCCCCATTGTGGAAGAGTTAACGCGCGAAGGATAAAGCCGAACGAAGTGGATGTCAGCGCGACGACGCACGCGACGAAGAGCTTCATGTCCGGCTTGCTGTCAGACTGCGCTTGATTGCTCATTGAGCTTGCTGGTTCAGGTAGAGCAGTAAATTAGTTGAATTTCTATATATTTCAAGAGACCAATTTACCCAGATGTCACGCCTGATCTTCATTGCAATTCTCGTTTCGGCCATCCTCGGTTGTTCGAAGCCGGTGGATGATGAAAGCAAATACAGCGGTGCTCTGTTTGCGGAGAATATTCGGCCGACACCGGCCCGCACACCGGAAGAAGAACGCCAGGGCTTCAAACTGCCCGACGGTTTTGAAATTCAGCTCTTTGCATCTGAGCCCGACATTCAGAAACCAATGAACCTGGCCTTCGATGCCAAAGGACGAATGTGGGTGACCCAGTCATTCGACTACCCGTTCCCGGCGGAGCAGGGAAAGGGAAGGGATCATATCACCATTCTTGAGGATACTGACCGTGATGGCAGGGCCGACAAGTTCACCACGTTCAGCGATTCCATGAATATCCCAATCGGGATTTTCCCAAACGCTGATGGTGCTGTCGCATTCAGCATACCAAATATTTCGCTGATCACAGACAGCAATAACGACGGCAAAGCGGATAACACCAGGAAACTGGTCGGACCGTTCGGCTATGTGGATACGCACGGCATGGTCAGCAACTTCTACCGTGGGTACGACGGCTGGGTTCATGGTTGCCATGGGTTCACGAACGATTCATGGGTTTCAGGCAACGATGGCGACAGCATCCACCTGGTTTCCGGAAATACCTACCGCTTCAAGCTGGATGGCAGTCGCATAGAGCAAACGACGTTTGGCCAAGTCAACCCGTTCGGACTGGCCTATGATGAATGGGGTTATGTCTACTCGACGGACAGTCACACTTCGCCTTTGCACCAGCTGATCACTGGAGGCGATTATCCGCACTTCGCCAAGCCCGAGATCATGGCCTTTGGTCCTGATATGAAATCCTTCGAGGATGAGGGCACTGCCCTTTGCGGCATTGCCTACTTTGGGGATGCGCTGTTCCCCCCGGAGTTCAGAGGGAATTTTATAATCGGTGATGTCTTAAGTTCCCGGGTTCAGCGCTACTCATTTGCGAACAAGGGCAGTTCACCGGTTGGTAAATCAGAGGAGGATTTTGTCAAGAGTGAGGATCCATGGTTCAGGCCAGTCAACATCAAGTTAGGTCCCGATGGTGCGATCTACGTGGCCGACTTCTACAACAAGATTATCGGCCACTACGAAGTGCCGCTGGGTCATCCTGAACGTGACAAAAGCCGTGGTAGAATCTGGCGGATAACCTACAAGGGAAAATCAAATGCTCCGATGGATTTGTCAGTGGCATCAGCAGAAGAGCTGCTCAAGGCGCTTGACCACGACAACATTGCCACCCGGTTCCTCGCCACCGATGAACTTACAGATCGGCTGAGCCAGTACGTCGTTGATCATTCAACTGAGCTTATCGATCGGACTACCAATTGGACGACGCGGCAGCGGGTGCATTTGTTGTGGATAGCCCAGCGATTGGGGTTGCTTACAGTCCCTCAGCTGGCGACCGCCGCTACAAGCCCACAAGAACTGGTGAGGGTTCATGCAATGAGAATCATGCAGGAAGGAGAATCTTCGGAAGCATACAAAGGCATTGCCTTGAATGCATTATCCGACACCATCGCGCATGTGCGACGCGCAGCGGCCGAACACCTGGTCAAGTACCCGGAAATAGGGACCGTGAAAGCTGTATTGTCCTTGCTCGCTGCGACCCCCGTTGAGGACACGCACCTGGTATACACTGGCCGACTGGTATTGCGGAATGTGCTTCGCAATGAGAAGTTGATGAGAGAAGTGCTAGCCGCAAGTTGGACTCCGTCGGAGATAGCCTGGATTGAGGGAACCCTTGTGGATGTGTCCTCAGAGCCCGCAGGATTATTTCTTGCCAGGTACATGGACCAGAACCCGCTGCCTGTTGCAAAGCGTGGTCTTGCTTATCAACAGATCGGACGTTTTGTTGCACCCAAGGAATTTGAGTCCATAGCCACAAAGGCCTTGGCTGATCAGACAAAAGATATTGATGAACGCGCATCTATCTTCCGCGGCATGCGAATGGGACTTGCCCAGCGAGGATCCAAAGAGCCTGCGAAGTTTAGGGAATGGGGGCAAAGCATCGCTACAGAGTTGTTGACAAAATATCCCGCCTCAAATGAAGAGGCATCAGACGAAATAGCGGACAAGCAGAGAATTGCGTTCGAACTTGCAGGTGATTACCAGGTGAAAGCGTTGGGTCCTCAGCTGAAGGCTTATGTTTTGGCGACTGGCAAGGCAAGGAACGATATAAAGGCCTCGGCGTTAGGGGCATTGTTGAAAATACAACCATCAGAGAGTATTGAACTTGCCGCGAGTATTGTTCGCAATGATACGCTGTCACTGGATCTGCGGAGAAGGGCGGCCAATGCCCTGAGCACATTTCCTGGCGCAGCGGTGAACAGGGCCCTCGCACCCGTGAACAATGTCCCTGCCGATATCGAGGCCGCGGTGGCTGTCGCGCTGGCCTCCTCACAAGAGGGTAAGAAGATATTGTTCGGCAAGATCAAGGCTGGCGACATTCAAACCAGAACACTGGTGAATCCCCGGGTGCGCGAACGCTTGCTGACTCAAATCACTCCGGCGGATCAAAAGCAATACGACCAATTGACTGCCAACCTCAACCAGATCAGCAAGGAAAAGGATCAACTCATTGAGTCGAGGGTGGCCACGTTTCGATCAGCCAAGCTCAACCAGGCTCAAATTGATTCCGGTGCGATGGTTTATGTTACCTACTGCACGATGTGTCACCGGCGCGTGAGCAAAGACGGCGTCGGCCCTCCCTTGGCCGGGATAGGCAAGCGAGGAGCCAGGTCAATCATAGAAAAGATCATCGACCCCAACAGGAACATCACGGAAGCCTTCAGAAATTATACGGTGAAGACGAAAGATGGGAAAGTGATCAACGGAGTATATCGTCGGGATGAAGGGAAAGTGGCGGTTTATGCGGATATAAACGGCACAGAGATTTTTGTTCCTAAAGCTGACATCGTTGAAGCAAGGTTGTCACCGTTCACTATTATGCCCGAAACCTTTGGCACGAGCATCAGCCAGCATGAGCTCAACAAGTTGATTGCCTATCTCCTTACCTACTGAGTTATGAAATCAATCGCATTGGCTTTTTTCATTTCATTGAGCATTGTTCGGCCGGCGATAGCCCAGACTTCCGGCAACGATGTCAAATTCAAGAAATATCACCTGTGGGATGAATTCTATACAGAGGCAGCCACGGTCGCCGATGTGAACAGGGACGGGAAGATGGATATTATTGCGGGAGCCAGGTGGTTTGAAGCCCCGGATTGGAAAGCACATGACATCTGGAAACACAAGAAGTTCGACTATACAAAGGGATACAGTGACTCCTTCCTCAACTTCTCATCGGATGTGAACGAAGACGGCTGGCCGGATTTCATTTGTTTTGACTTTCCCGGAAAGGAAGTCTACTGGTTTGAGAATCCGCAAGGGGCCGATGTCCTGTGGAAGCGATATCTCATCGATTCAATTGCATCCAATGAATCTCCCACGATGGCGGATGTTGACGGAGATGGAAAGAAGGACCTGGTTTTCGGAAATGAGAAGTTGGGACAAATGGCCTGGTGGAGCCCTTCAGTGAAGGCGAAGAAAGTGACCTGGACGAAGTATCCCATCTCCGAAAAGAACTCCAAGGGTGTTGGACTCTTTTCTCATGGCTTGGGCTGGGGCGACATCAACAAAGACGGACTCAAAGACGTGATGATCCGTGGTGGATGGTGGGAGGCCCCCAAGAGTGTCAAACAGACACCATGGACATGGCATGAGTCTGACCTCGGGGAATCGTGCGCACAGATGCTCACCTACGACTTTGATGGCGACGGTGACCAGGATGTTGTTTCCTCCTCGGCCCATGAGTACGGAATATGGTGGTATGAGCAAATGTTTGATAAGGATGGCAAGAGCTATTTCAAGACCCACACCATCGACAGCACTTTTTCGGAGACTCATAGCCTGGTACTTGAAGATGTAAACCTGGATGGTCTTCCTGATCTGATTACTGGCAAGCGGTTTTTCTCACACCAGGGCACGGGGCCCGGCGGACTTGAGCCGGCTGTCTTGCACTGGTTTGAACTTGTCAAGGATGGCAAGAACAGGCCAGTTTGGATCAAGCATCTGATAGACAACACCTCGGGGGTCGGAATTCAGTTTGTGACATACGATATGAACAAAGACGGGCTGCTCGACATCGTGATCGGGAATAAGAATGGGGTGTTTTACTTTGAGCAGGTGCAGAAGAAGTGATGCGAGATACCCGATGCGTGATTCGTGATGCGTGATTCGGGAGGCTGGATGCATGCCCTGGGATTACATGTCTAGACAAGATGGCCTTTTTCCACGGCCTTAATAAAAGCGTTTAACTTTCTTCCAAGTAAGTCTGCTGAGGGGACCAGTTCATTGTAAGTTGCCAGGCTGGTCAGGGACTTTGTCTCCCAAAGCGTATCCAAGTGATCAATCGTCTCGTCATTTGAGGCGTGTGCGAAGGTTAGAAGTCGGATAAAGTCCGCCTTGTAGCGACGCCTTCCATACCCTTCAACAATATTTGAACGTACTGATTTAACCCGTCGTCGAATCTGGCTTCCTTCCTCATAGAGTTCGAATTTTGGAAGGGTGAGAGTCATCGCATGTACCTTGACACTTAGGTCACGGGCATGCTTCCATATTTCAAGATTCCGATAACTCATACCATCGAAATCACGCAGTTTGTAAATAGCATATCAACTTTTCTCAAGCCGGAAAACCTGACAAATTTTGGATACCCATCCCGCATCTCGTATCTCGTATCCCGCATCTCGTATCCCGTATCCCGCATCCTGCATCCCGTATCTCTTTCTGTCAGGAAAACCGTCAAGTCCAGATACCCTTTCCTACCCTTCTCCTCATTTAATTGGAGAATGGTTTCAAAGACATTCGGAAGCGCAGTTTTTGGCGTTGATGCACGGACAATCACGGTGGAAGTCAACGTAACTCCGGGACAGAAATTCTGGATGAGCGGCCTGCCTGACAATGCCATCAAGGAAAGCGCACACCGGGTAGAGTCTGCCATGAAGGTGGCTCGATTCTACATGCCGCGAAACAAAGTGGTCGTCAACCTGGCTCCGGCTGATATCAGGAAGGAGGGATCGGCTTATGATCTGCC
>CAZJWV010000028.1:0-16551 GCA_964549855.1 uncultured Ohtaekwangia sp.
CGTGCGGTGCGAAGTCACCCCAAGGCGCAGTGCGCGGGCTTCGATGTCCTTTATTTCCTCGGAGGAGAATCCACCCGTGTTGACCGTGAGGGTATGTACTTCATAACCGCGATCGCGCGACAGGTACACGGCACAGTACGAGGTATCCAGACCGCCGCTAAAAGCCAATATGACCTTCTTCATTCAAAGAGATTACAGATCAGAATTCAAATATCGTGTATGGAGAGTATCACTATGGGATGGATTCAAGTAAATGTTCAAGGTAAGACGGAAGTAGTTCAGTGTCCGATTGTTGGTGTCGCACCGTGCACCCCTTGCAAACACCAACAATGGACAAGGCTTCTTGCACTATGTTGGTGTCCTTCACCAACATAGTGTCCCCAAGACCGTTCCGGGATTACCAGAAGAAAAGGAAGCTGAGGATGGACTTGCCTTTTTCGTCGTCCCGATAGCTATCGGGATCGGCCTCTTTCCGGCGCCAGCCTTTCAACAGCACAAACTGCTTGAAGTGCATCCAGCGGTCGAAAAGCGTCAGGTTCTCGGCCATTACGCGGCGTGGCTCCTCCAGGGTATGGATGCGGTGACCGTTGATCGCCGGCATTTCCTTCTTCTTCTCCGGGTCGAAGAGCATAGCCGTGCACAGGCAGTTCTTGCGCTCCTTGCTCATAAGGATGTCGAAGTTCACGCAACTGCGGCAGCCCTTCCAGAATTCCTCGTCTGTGGTGAGTTCGGAGTAGGTTACCGGCTCATAGCCCAGGTCGGAGTTGATCTTCATGACGGCAAGACCGGTGGTTAGGCCGAAGATCTTTGCGTCCGGGTACTTCTTCCGTGAAAGTTCAAACACCTTCCGCTTGATCTCAGTGGCCACGCCTGACTTGCGGAACGCGGGTGCGACGATCAGGCCAGAGTTAGCCACGTACTTGCCGTGCTGCCAGGCCTCGATGTAGCAGAAGCCTACCCAGGTGCCGTCGTCGGTGATGGCGATCACCGCTTTGCCCTCGTCCATCTTGGACTGGATGTACTCAGGGGTTCGCTTTGCGATGCCGGTGCCGCGCGCTTTGGCCGATTCGGCCATCTCGTCTGTAATGGTCTCGGCGTATTTTTTATCGTCCGGGGTAGCTTCCCGAACACGAATGACAGATTCCAATTCCCAGTGGTTGTTTAAGCATGAACACGTTTGAAAAATGAAAGAAACCGACCCGGTCCCTGAGCTTGCCGAAGGGGCCGAAGGTCACAGTACCGCAGGCGGCGGTATCAAATCCGGATAAGGCGTCGGAAACTTCTAATCACCAGGGGAAGAGACTCAAACCGGCGGCGAAGCGTGGCTTCGTGCTCGGAAAGGGTGAGGTGGTTTTTCAAATTCGTTGTTCCAGGTTAAGGATCCAGCATTCTGCAGACCTTCAAACGGGTATACAAAAGTAACGCATTAAGAAATTACATTTTCACCAACTGGTTACGTTTTTTTAGAAGAATTGTTCCGGAGGCGGAGGGCGGGTGAGACGTACCTTTGTGACGTGGAAGAATTTCTCCGGCAATACGGCTACCTCGCGCTGGCACTCGGCACTTTTGTTGAAGGAGAGACGGCGCTCCTCGTGGCGGCCTCACTCGTCTACAGCGGGACCTTTGGCGGGCTGGAAACTGTCTTTTTTGGCTTTTTTGGATCGTTTGCGAGCGATTGGCTTTACTACCTCATTGGAAAACTCAACGGCACCTACTTCGTCGAGCGTCGTCCCGCTATTAAAGCAAAACTTGAACCTGCCCGTCGCTTCTTCGAAACCCACCGGGTTCAAATATTGGTCAGCTACCGGTTTCTCTATGGATTCAGGATCGTCTTGCCGCTCATGATCGGCCTGACGGGTGTTCGGCCACTCCAGTTCCTGGGCTTCAGCGTGGCCGCCGGCCTCCTGTGGTCAGCCACGGTCACCACCTTTGGCTTCCTGGCCGGGAAGTACTTTGAGCTGTCGCCTGCGTCATACGAGGAACACGGGTTCCTGGTGGTCCTGGGATTCGCGCTTGTCGGCCTGGCTATTGGACTCACTGTCAAACGCTTTGCCGAGCGCCGCATGAACATCCCTCCGGGAGGCGGTGCCTGACCTTCGAGAGACCTCGGGCACCGGCCCTTTACTCGTACCGCAAGGTGTTCGATGGGTTGGTCATGGCTGCCCTGATCGTCTGTGTGCTCACGGTCACCAAAGCCAAAAGAATGGCGGCCAAAGCCGCCCCGAGGTAAACCACCGGGTTCATACCAATATGGAAGGCAAAGCTGTTGAGCCACATATCCATCAGGTACCAGGCGGCAGGCCAGGCAATAAGGTTTGCAAACACAATTAGGATGACGATCTCGCGTGAAAGCAGCATCAGGATGTTTGGCACCGTAGCGCCAAGCACCTTCCTGATCCCTATTTCTTTCACCCGCTGAAGGGTGTTGAACGTGGCCAGGCCAAACAGTCCGAGGCAGGCGATGAAGATGGCAAGTCCCGAAAACAGGCTAAACAGCTGGCCTTGCTTCTGCTCCGACTCATACAACTGGCTATACCGGTCGCTGGTAAACTGGTAGTCAAAGGGTCGCATGGGAAGGAAAGCCCTCCAGGTCTTCTCCAGGTGCTGCAACGCTGCTTGCTTGTTGTCGCCGGCAAAGCGGACGCTCAGGTTATTGTAGAAGTTGCTGTTGATGAAGAATGACATGGGCACATAATCCTGGTGCAGCGACTCGAAATGGAAATCTTTGACGATTCCAATTAGTTTTCCTCTGACGCCCCCATACAGAAAGTCCTGGTCGATACCCTCCTCATTGGTTTTCCAACCCATCTCGCGCGCAGCAGTTTCGTTGATGATGAAGGCCAGGGTGTCGTCGGTGGGAATTGCCTTGGAGAAGGAGCGGCCGGCCGCCAAGCCGATGCCGTAGGTATCGAAGAATTCATAGTCGACACCAACCATCTTGAGGGTGACACCCGTATTGGTCAGGCTGTCCTTGATCATAATGCTGGCAGCACCCTGGGAGTCGAGGAGGCGCCCCGTGGGTACGCGCGACGATCGGCTGGCATTCATGATAGTCGAGGATTTGGTCAACTCGTTGTAGAAGGCATCGTAAGTTTCAACCAGTTCAGGGTATACCGGCAGTGTGACCACGCCGTCCTTCTCGAAACCGAGGCTGCTCGTGTTGAGATAGTTTAACTGGAGCGTCGTGATGCCCGTCGCGATGATCAACACAATGGAGATGGCAAATTGTGAAACAACGAGGGTCTTGCGAATAGCCGTGCCGCCGCGTGTTGATCCCTGGCTGCCTTTGAGGACGGAAGCGGGCCGGAAGCCGGAAATAATAAAGGCCGGATAAATCCCTGCGAGGATTCCCACGGCAAAAGCAAATGCCAGGACGCCTGCCAGGATTGGCCACGAGGAAACCGGATCGAGCGCGATGGCCTTGCCGGTAAAGTCGTTGAGCCACTGCAGGGACAGGAAGGAAAGGGGAACAGATAAAACGAATGCCAGCATCGCCACGAGGACCGATTCGCTGAGGTATTGCACGATCAGCTGACGGCGGAATGCACCGACCACCTTGCGAAGCCCTACTTCTTTCGAGCGTTTCGTCGCCCGGGCCGTGGAAAGATTGACGAAGTTGAAGCAGGCAATGAGCACGATGAAGGCCCCGATCACACTCATCATATAGACGTTGTTGATATTGCCCCCGACTTCGAGCTCATCGTCAAGGTGAGATTTCAAGTGAACGTCGGCGACTTTCTGCAAGAAGAGGGTTGTCACATTGTGTGCGACGAAATTGGGCTGTGCTCCGTTGGCGATGGCTACCGGACCGAAGTGCTTGTCAAGGAAATCAGGGAACCGGCTCTCCAGTTTGCCGGGATCGGTACCTTCCGCGAGGAGGAGATAAGTGCTGAATGCATTGTTGCCCCAATTGGTTTCCAGGCGCCCTCGGCCATAGAGTGTGCTGTCGTGAAGCGTGCTGAAAGCAATGAGGAACGTGGGGTGCCAGTGCGACTGTTTGGGGAAGTCCTTGTATACCCCGGTAACTTCTATATCCAGGCGGCGGCCGGCCCTGAGGTGCTTGCCGATCACATCAGTCGTCTCGAAGTACTTCTTTGCCATGGATTCAGAAAGCATGACGGTCAGCGGCCGGTTGAGTGCTTCTTCCGGGTTGCCGGAGAGAACTTCGATGTCGAAGATCTTGAAGAGCTCAGGTTCGGCCATGTACACGTCATTTTCCGTGGCGATCTTCTTACGCTCCCCATTTTCTTCGATGGCCATCACAAGTCCAAACTGAAGCGTGCGGGCCATCACTTCAACTTCACCGAAGTCGTTTTTCACCAGTGGGCCGATGGGCGGCGCAACGGACGACAGGTGCAGCCGGGGCACACCGGTCGCATCGAGGAAATTTCGTGTTACCCGGTACGTCCGGTCGATCTTGCTATGATAACGATCGAACTGCAGCTCGTCAGTGACGTAGAAATAGATCATCAGCGCGCAACTCATCGACAGGGCAAGGCCTGCCACGTTGATGATGGAAGTAAGCTTGTTGCGCAACAGGCTGCGGAAGGCGGTGACGAAGTAGTTTTTGAGCATAGGGGATCGGATTAACCGGTAAACTGGCCAGTTGGGCTGACGTTACACAAACCCCCTGCCTAATTTGTTGACCGGGGTCCTATCTCATTAAAACACCCCGACCGCAGTCGGGGTGTTCGATAGTGAATTTCAAGTGTCCGGTTTTAATCCAAGCCGATCATCATGAAGGCTCCCCAGTTGATGGGTTCGGGGTACTCGGCGCGGAGTTCCTTTTTCGAATCGATAAAGCTCTGCCGCATGTTACCGGTGTTGAGCCATTTTTTGTAGAAGTTGAGAATGAGTTTTTGTGTTGCCTCATCATCCACCTTGAAGATACTCATGATAAGCACCTTGGCACCCGCCACGAAGAACGCACGCTGCAGGCCATAGACACCTTCCCCGTTTGAAATCTCACCAAGTCCCGTTTCGCATGCGCTGAGCACGACAAGGTCGGTTTTGTCGAGGTTGAGACTCATGGCTTCGTAAGCAGTGAGGATACCGCTCTCCATGTTGTAATTTACTTTGGTCTTAGAGAAGATATCTCCAGCCCCGGTGAGCAGCAGCCCCGATTTCATCAAGGGGTTTTCGGCCATCATCGCCTCATTCTCTGTCAACTGCTTCTGCGCATCGACAGCCTCAGCCTTGGCATAAAAGCCATGCGTGGCGATGTGGAATATGCGAGGGCTGTTGAGAGCCTTCACCTTGTCTTCGCTGGCGCCGTCTTCCATGTACTCCTCCGCAACCCATCCTTTTTGCTTCAGCAGCTTCATCAGTTCATCCACCTCTTTTTCCGTGCCCGGCAGGTCGGTCCACTCATGCTTGGTCGACGCGGTGAGGTAGAATTTCGGGTTGCCGAACATGCTGGCGCTGTTGGTGGCGCCGGCGCCAGCCAGTTTTGCCTTCACCTTTCGTAAATACAGGTCCTTCGTGTTGCTCACCATCACGATGTTCGAATTGTCGATTACATATTTTCCGTCTGGCGTTGGTATTGCTTCCAGGTTGATGAGATTGTAGACTCCGTCCGGCGAAACGAAAATGGTCGATGCCTGCCCGATCTCTTTTTGGATGGGCTCCCAATAGATCTTGAACGATAGGTCATCATGGGTTTTCCGTATGATGCTGTTGCGGTAGTAGCGGTAGTAGCGTCCTTCCATCAGTCTCCCGTTCGACAAGTGCACCACCTTGGGCCGCGCCTTGTCACCCCGCACATAGAGGGCCACGTACACCACGGAGTCGGTCAACTGGTGGTCAAAATGCCTGAAGCGAATCAACTCCACGGCGACCTCAGTCTTGCTGAGCGCCGACTGCACGTTGTCGTAAGTGATGCGCTTGTTTTCAAATCCCTGCCCGAACAACTCCGACTTCTCGCTGAGTTCTTTCTCGAGCCGTTCCACCTCGGCGCTGAGGGCGGTTACGTCAATACCGTTCTCCGCGAGCTGTGTTGCACTCATGGAAATGGCGTTGGTGAGAAACTCCTTCTTCTGCACCCACGACGTGTACGCCGCTTTAAGGGCCTCGTCTTTGCTGTTGAGGATGCGCTCACGAATCTTGATCGAGGAACTTAACAGCAAGGCCTTGGTGAGCAACTGGTAGTTGTAGACTTTGCCGCTGAGGTCGCGGAAATCCTCCAGCTGGCCGAAGGCAAGGGTGTTATAGAACTCAAAGTCGCCCTTGATGGTGTTCCAATATTTGGCCTTTTCGCGCTCGCTGAGTGCCGGGAAGTATAGCTTGATGAAACTCTCATAGTTGTTAAGCGCCTGCTCGATGTTCTTTTTCGCGCCCTTGTAGTCCTTCTCCATGTAATACACCTTCGCGATCTTCGAAAGAAGCCGCACGTACTCGGGGTGCGTATCGTTGAAGTATTTCTCGTAGATGTCCTTTCCTTTCTTGAAGAATTCTTCCGCTTTGTTGTAGTTCTTCAGCTGGTAGTAAACATCCCCGGTCAGGGCATAGATTGAGGCAGCCTGGATGCTGTTCTTGCGGCCTGTCTTGGTGCGCCATATGGCCTCCGCCTGGGTAAGGGAATTGAAGGCAATTTGATATTTCTGCTCCGAGATGTAGACAATGGCGACATTCTTCAGGATGTCGGCGTACTGCGGATTGTCCTTGCCCAGCTTCTTGCCCATAATGTCGCGCGACTCGAGCATGATTTTCTCGACATCGTCACGGTCGTCACCTTTGTAGAATTTGATGAGTGCATACTGGGAGAGTGATTTGGCTACCTCGATGTGATTGCGGCCAAATTGTTTCTCCTGGGCAGCGAGGGCCTTAACGATGTTGTCTTCTGCCAGGTCGTAATCGCCAATGGTGTAGTCGATGTCGGCCAGCAGCTTTTGGGTGGACGCGGTCTTGGTGGACTTGTCGGTGTAAATCTTCACGGCCATGGCATTGGCCCGTTGAGCCAACTTGTCGGCCTCGGTGTAGTCGCCCTGCACGAGGAGCAAGCGGCCCTTGTTCACCAGGGGTTCAATGAGCCTAAGGGATTGGTCACCATAGGTCTTGGTGTATTCTGCGATGGCCTTGTCGACGATTTCGTGTGTGTCGCTGTAGTAGCCGAGCTGGATGAAGAGGTTTGACAACTGGAGCAAGTTCTTCAGCTCATCCGTTTCGAGTGGCTTGTCGGCCTTCCGAATGATCTTGGCCGAGCGATTCAGTGCGTCCTCAGCCTCATCGAACATGCCTTTGATACCGAAAAGGATGGCCTGCGTATCGATGGCCTCAACCATCAGGGATTTCTTCGTGGTTTCTTCGGCATCGGACTCTTCAAGTATTTTCAGAGACTTGGTAATGTTCTCATCCGCCTCTTCATAGCGTCCAAGCTGGATTCCAAGCCTGGCGATTCTCGTAAGCTCCTCGGCATACTTGAAGTCGCCGTGGTCAAACTTCTTTCGCGCTACATACCCTGCCTTCTCAAGCGCATCGGTTGCACGCTTGTACTGGTCAGACATTTCATAGTATGCCCCGAGGTGGTTGAGGAGGTCGAGGTGATCCTTGTGCTTTGTCGCAATCTCCTTTTCCACGCCTTTCGACCAACTCTCCTCATAAATCTTGCCTGCATCAGCAAGGCGGTTGGTGTAGTCGAGATACATATTCCCCAATTCGAGGCGTGCCAGGTGAAGTTCAGGAGCTCCTTCACCGTACAGATCGGTCTTTATCTCGATTACTTGCTTGAGGTACTTCTCGGCATTGCCATAAAGCTTCTGTTGGATCGATAGCGCAGCCAGGAAGTCGTACACCCGCGCCGCAACGATATTGTTCTTGGGCAGGTTCGGATTGTTGGTAACAAGCGCGAGGGCCTCCCGTTCCAGGTTCCTGGTCTTCTCATTGCTGAGTTGTTTGTCGAACTCCACTGCCTTGAGCCGCACTACGTAGATGCTCTTGTCTGGAAACTCCTTGCTGATGAGTCGTTCATACTCCGCCTTGGTGTTTGCATAGGCGGCAGTTTCGTCAGTGCGAAGCAGTTCTTTGAGGTACTCTTCGTAGATCTGGATGGCCAGCTCGTGGGAAGGGTAATAGTATGCCTTCATTTTTGCCAGCAGGCGCTCATACCTCATTTCCTTGGGCAATCGCGCCCCCAGACCATTGTCTACCAGCATGGTGGCGTTGCTGAACTGGTTGCGCACATAGGGGATGCACCGGTCATTGACGTTCCGGTCAATCCAGTTCATGGCGACATTAAAAGCGGAGTCAGCAGCATCAACCTCTCCTTGCAGTGCGTATGCGTTGCCGATCAGCGTCAGGCACCGGCCGTAGTCGGCCATGCGTTGGCTGATTTCCTCTTCGGGAATCTTGCGGTTGGTAAGGCCACCTTTGCCGTCTGGAATCGTCTCCTGCTTCACCGCACGCTTGGCATAATATTTTTCCCGGCCTCGGGCCAACTTCAGTGCTTCGTTCCAGTACCCTTGACCCACCATGGTCTCGCCTGTAACAATATCCAGGCGCGCACGAATCAGGTCCTTGTTGAATGTGCCGGCATCAATAATCGGTTTTGCCTGGTCTTCAAACTCCCGGGCAAGCCGGAACGACCCGCTTAGGTTGTATAACTCGGCGGCGTCGATCAGTATGGAGGCGTGTTTTTCGCTGGTCTCACCATTCGTAGTAAAGCTGGCCCGAATAGCGCTTTGGAGATTGGCCTCAAAATCCTTTGGCATTCCCAATCCCACATCGCAGCGTGCATCCAGGATGAACATGCGGGCGGATAAACCATTTTGCACACCCAATTTTGCGTTGATTTTCTTGCGTGCTTTGGCCAATCCGCTCTTCGCACTCTTGTAGTTCCCCTCGGCGTATGCTTCTTCAGGACCCACAAGGCTTTTTACAAATTTTTGAAGCTCCTTCTCGGCCTTCAGTTTTGCCTTTTCTTCCTTCGTTTGTGCCAGGGCGACGAAAGAGATAGAAAATAACAAGAGGAGGATGGGGGTGACTCGCATAACTATAGAATTGGGGAACTAAAGATACTGATTTGAAGACACCGCTGAAATCATTTCAGCACGCCGTTCATCGATTCGCGAGGAGCCGCTCGAGGATATCCTTTGCGGCCGCTGTCACCGGTGTTCCGGGGCCAAAAATGCCCGCCACTCCCGCTTTCCGGAGTATGGAATAGTCAGCCGGGGGAATCACACCACCGGCAACAACCAAAATGTCAGGCCGACCCATGCGCTTAAGGGACGCTATAAGTTCAGGGACCAGGGTTTTGTGGCCGCCAGCCAGACTTGAGATTCCCACCACGTGAACATCGTTTTCTATCGCCTGTCGGGCGACTTCTTCCGGGGTTTGGAACAACGGGCCGATGTCGACATCAAAACCGAGGTCGGCGAAACCGGTGGCAATGATCTTCGCACCCCGGTCGTGACCATCCTGTCCCATTTTGGCCACCAGGATCCTGGCTCTCCGTCCTTCGCGCTTCGCCACTTTGTCAGATAGCTTGAGCACTTCGTCCAGTAACGACTGGTTTTTCATCTGGCTTGAATATACACCCGAAACTGTACGTATGGGTGCCGTGTAACGCCCGAACGACTTTTCAAGGGCGCTGGAAATCTCGCCAAGAGTTGCCCTGGCCCGTGCCGCTTCTACCGCCAGGTCCAACAGGTTCCCCTTACCCGTGGCGGCGCCTTGCTCCAGGCGGCCAAGCGTTTCCGCCGTGAGCACTGCATCCCTAGTACGCTTCAGTTCCGTAAGTCGTCCGATCTGTTCGCTTCGAACGGCTGCGTTGTCAACTTCAAGCAGATTGAGATCTGTCTTTTCTGATGTCTCAAAGCGGTTGACGCCGACGATTACTTCGTCGCCGGAATCGATCCGCGCCTGTTTCTCGGCAGCGGCTTCTTCGATGCGCAGCTTGGGAATGCCGCTGTCGATAGCGCGGGTCATGCCGCCCAGTTCTTCTACTTCGTCGATAAGGGATTGGGCGCGGCTGATGAGCTCTTGTGTCAGCGTTTCCAAATACCAGGATCCACCGAGCGGATCCACCACGCGGGTGATGCCCGCCTCTTTTTGCAAGTACAGTTGCGTGTTGCGAGCGATGCTTGCGGAAAAATCGGTGGGGAGCGCAATGGCTTCGTCGAGACTGTTGGTGTGTAGCGACTGTGTCCCGCCCATCACCGCTGCCATAGCCTCAACCATCGTGCGCGTCACGTTGTTGTAAGGGTCCTGTTCGGTCAGGCTCCAGCCGCTCGTCTGGCAATGGGTGCGTAACGCCATCGACTTGGGATTCTTCGGCTCGAAAGAGGCAACGAGTTTTGACCACAGCATACGCGCGGCTCGCATCTTGGCGATCTCCATGAAGAAATTCATCCCAATGCCCCAGAAGAATGAGAGCCTGGGAGCGAAGTCGTCGATGGGGATACCGGCCTTGATTCCTGCCCGCAAATATTCCAGCCCGTCGGCCAGGGTGTAGGCAAGTTCCAGGTGAGCCGGGGCGCCAGCCTCGTGCATGTGGTAGCCGCTGATACTGATCGAATTGAACTTCGGCATGTGACGCGCGCAATATGAAAAGATGTCGGCGACAATGCGCATCGACGCAACGGGCGGATAGATGTAGGTGTTCCGCACCATGAATTCTTTTAAGATATCGTTTTGAATCGTGCCCTGGAGTTGGGCTGGCTTCACGCCTTGCTCTTCAGCAGCGACGATGTAGAATGCAAGGATAGGCAACACCGCGCCATTCATGGTCATCGATACCGACATCTGGTCGAGTGGAATCTGGTCGAACAACACCTTCATGTCCTCGATGGAGTCAATGGCAACTCCAGCCTTGCCTACGTCGCCAGATACCCGCGGGTGATCGGAGTCGTAACCACGATGCGTAGCCAGGTCGAAGGCGACGGAAAGTCCCTTCTGCCCGGCGGCAAGGTTTCGACGGTAGAAGGCATTTGATTCTCGGGCCGTAGAGAACCCAGCATACTGGCGGATGGTCCACGGACGCACCGTGTACATGGTGGCATACGGTCCTCGGACGAATGGAGGAATGCCTGCCGTGAATTGCATGTGATCAAACTTGACCGCCTTGTACTCCGGCTTCACCGTAATCTTTTCCGGCGAGATCCATTCACTCGGGCGGCTGTCAGGGGACTTCATGATTTCGGTGCGGACTTTAGTCCATTCAAGATCAGATCTGAAACTTGTTGCGTCAGGTCATCGATGAAATAACATCCCGCGAGGGGATCGGCCACCTTGGCCAGGCGCGACTCTTCGCGAAGGAGGATGGCAACATTTCGTGCTACCCGACGCTGCATGGCGTCTGAAGCATCCTCCGGGTCAATGGTGAGTGCGTCCGCTCCGCCCAGTACCGCAGACATTGCTGCTGATGTTGACTTCAACATGTTGCCCTGGGGTTCGTATCCTGGGTTCTTCCATGAGCGAGAGTTCGCGTGAATGTACAGGGGCGGTGGAGGTTGTTTCCCAGCATGAATGTGCCGCCACACGACACGCAATGCCCGCAAGGCGGCAATGTCCAGAAAAAGGTCAGTGCCCAACTCGATACTTACTGCCGCTCGTGATGTCCCGGAACCTGATGCGTCTCCGAGCCAGGAGACCAGGCTTGAGCCGATTGTCTCTGGGAATGTCGAATCAACCACAATACCACCAAAGCGGAAGGTGGGGTGGGAGAGCCCGGCAGGTGATGGCCCGAACCAGGCACCGGCGGCTTCACCGTTTACTTCTGCCAGAACTTCTTCAAGTGCCTTTGGGATGCCTGGATCGCTGGAATCTGGTGCAAAGTGAAGGGCGCAGAAGGGCCATTCTATTTTTTTTAGTAAGCGGCGGAAGTCAAGAACACCACGGAGCTCGAAATAGATTCCGTCGGCGCCTCCTTCCAGGTGCTCAAGCGCCATCGCATTGGCCTTCGCGGCATCAGTAACTAACACTCGTGGGCAATTGAACCAGGCGCGGGCGCCCCGGACACCAGTAGGGGCCTGTTGGAGGGTAAAGGATTCTGTACGCTTGGTCTCCGGACCGTAAATGGGCTTAAGGAGGAGGTTGTTGGAGGTTACGGACAGTTTCTTCCAGGGGTCGGCGCCTTTCAATTCCTCACGCGCTGCCTCTTCCCAGTCTGAAAGCCGAGTCTCGCGAAAAGCGACAATATTTTTTTCTTTCTTGGTCAAGTTGTGCAAACGATACCGAGGGTAAATTCCTCTATCGCACTCATTTAAATATTGATTTACGATGGAATTGGTCGCAAGAAGAAATGAAAAAAGAGAATAAAATCAAGAGCGGAGATTGTTTTTTTGTTGGAACGTTTTTTTACACCTTTGTCACCCTTGCCTGTTTTTTCAGGCGACTCTTATTCCATCTTGACGCCTCTCTATATGGAAGTTGATTCTGCAACTGTCTGGACTGATTGTCTCGACCTAATTCAAAAACAAGTTGACGAGCAGAATTTCAATACGTGGTTTAAGCCGATTGTTCCATTGCGTCACGAAGGCGACGTACTTACCATCCAGGTCCCTTCCCAGTTTTTTTACGAGTGGCTGGAGGAGAATTACGTCCACATCCTGAAGAAAGCTATTCATTCTGTTCTCGGCGATGGCGCCCGGCTGGAATATTCGGTGATCATCGACAGCGGAAACCAGCGCAATCCACCCCTGACCATCAACTACCCCAATCGTGCGAAAGGCTCGGGGGCTACTGTGCCCACGGGCAACGGAAACGGCAATCTGGACGATTATTCGCCCTTTTCGCTGCGCACGATCGACCCGAGGACTGTCAATTCACGCCTGAATCCGAGCTATACGTTTGAGAATTTTGTCGAAGGTGATTGCAATCGTCTAGCTCGCTCCGCGGGCGTCGCCGTGTCCAAGAAGCCGGGTGTCACCTCTTTCAACCCGCTCATGTTGTATGGTGGCGTTGGAGTGGGCAAGACTCACCTTGTTCAGGCCATTGGCAACGAAATCAAGCAGAAGCTGCCCGGAAAGATCGTACTCTATGTCGACCAGAACGATTTCACCAACCAGTTCCTCAACGCGCTGCAGAACCATAAGATCCAGGACTTTCAGAACTTCTACCTTCAGGTCGACTTGCTGATCCTGGACGACGTTCAGTTCCTGGCGGGACGGGAGAAAACACAGGAGATGTTCTTCCACATCTTCAACCAGTTGCACCAGACGGGCAAACAGATCATCATGACCAGTGACTGCCCGCCGCGCGATCTAAAGGGATTCCAGGAGCGGCTGCTGTCACGCTTCAAATGGGGCCTCACCGCCGACCTCCAGGAGCCGGATTTTGAGACCAAACTGGCCATCATTCACAACAAAATGCAGTCCGACGGGATCCAGATCCCGACGGAAGTGGCTGAATACCTTGCCTACACCGTGGATACGAACCTCCGTGACATGGAAGGCGTAATGAACTCCCTCATCTTCCACGCAACACTGTTGAAGAAGGAAATCGATCTCGACCTTGCCAAAGAAGTAATGAAGAACATCGTCAAAGAGATTCAGTCTGACGTCAGTGTCGACTTTATCCAGAAGACGGTGGGCGATTACTTCCGGGTGGAGCCCGATGCAATGAAAGGAAAAGTGAAGAAACGCGAGATCGTTATCCCCCGCCAGGTGGCGATGTATTTCTGCAAGCGCTACACGCAACTCACACTAGCCCTTATTGGTGAAAACTTCGGCGGCCGCGACCACAGCACCGTTATCCACGCGCTCGAGTCAGTGGAAGACATGATGAAGACCGACGCGAATTTTAAGAATTCCGTTGATGAGCTTTCGAAGAAGTTGAAGATGCGGATGGCTTCCTAAAAGTCCATAGTCCATGGTCGATAGCCCATGGTTGCTATCGACTATGGACTATGGTCCATGGACTGCTCCTCAGTTCAAATTAAACTGCAACGGATACTCCTCCTTCGAGCTGTTGATCCCATACAGCAGCACACGGCCCCGGTATTTCTGGAAAAAGTCGATCACTTCCTGCGGAGTCTTCACACGCTGGCGGTTGATGGAGATGATGGTGTAATTCTCCGGCAATCCCAGGCGCTTGAACAAGCCATCTTTGATTTTGTAAATCTTCACGCCGTAGTCCACAGCTTCCAGTTCGGCACCGAGGGTGGCGTCGCTGTAGATCTGGCGCTTGATGATGCTCGTAGCCCCGTTCTTGTTCAGGAGCGTAACTGAAATGATTCCCGGCTTGCCGGCGCGGAGGTAGGTGAACGTTGCCTTTTCTCCCGGGTAGTGGTGGCTCAGTTCTTCCTCAAACTCGCTCTTGCTGTTGATCTCGATATCGTTGTACTTGATCACAATGTCGCCAAGCTCAAGTCCTGCCTGGCGCGCTGCCCCTTCCTTCTCGAGTTCAGCGACGACCACGCCGCGGAATTCATTACCGGTGACTTTGAGGTTGTACTTCTGTGCCGTTTGATAGTCATAGTCGAGCACGCTACCGCCCCAGAACGGTTTCTGCACGATGCCGTACTTGATCAGGTCGTTCACGATCTTCTTGGCAATGTCGATGGGCACGGCAAACGCGTAGCCGGTGTAAGAACCCGTTGGAGAGCTGATGGCCGTGTTGATGCCTACGAGTTCACCATTCTTGTTCACGAGTGCGCCACCACTGTTGCCCGGGTTGATGGCGGCATCTGTTTGGATGAATGATTCGATCGGGAACCGGTCTTCGACGATATTGATACGACGGCCTTTGGCACTAACAATACCCGCCGTCACCGTCGACGACAGCGAGAACGGATTGCCTACGGCGATTACCCATTCGCCCACGGCAAGATCCTTCGAATTGCCAAGTGTCGCGGGGCGAAGGTTTGTCTCGTTGATCTTGAGTACGGCGAGATCGGTGGAGGGATCTGTGCCGATAAGTTCGGCATCGTACACTTTCTTGTTGTAGATCACTTGCAATTTCTCGGCAGCCTCTACCACGTGGTTGTTCGAAACGATGTAGCCATCAGACGTGAAGATTACACCCGAGCCGCTCGACACGCGCGTGTTCTGGCCGCCGCGCCCGAAGATCCAGTCCCAATGTGAGTAGCTCGCCCCGCTTTGTGATATGCTGTTGATGAAGACGACACTGGGGATGGCATTGGCGGCAGCCCGGCTGAAGTCGACATTCTCTGCGGGACTTGACGTTGACGGCTCGGCGACGGTAGGATGATACTCCGAGGAGGGCTCATAGGCGGTGTACGAGGCCGACGATTTATCATCAGCAGCCTGCTGCCGCTGCTGGTAGTTCATATACACGTAGGCGCCAGCGATACCCGCCACAAACGCCACCACAATTGTTCTGATCAAGTTTCCCATACGGTGCAAAATTGCGCAAATATAAAACGATGGTGATTTTAATAAGTTCCGGGGCGTATTCACCTTTGTGATCACATTTTTGCCCCGCTCTATGGGTTTTCGCTCTTTCCTGTCTCGTCCGTTTGCCGCCTGGGTGGCCAGGGAAACGCAATCGTGGGCTTCGCAGCCTGAAAAAACCCAGGAAAAGGTGCGTCAGTCGCTGGTGAATCGGGCCATCCGGACCCGTTTTGGTCGCGACCACCATTTCATTGACATCCAAACGGCCGAGGACTTCCGGAAGCACGTTCCCATTCGCGACTACGAGGCGCTGAAGCAACCTTACATAGAGGCGATGCTCGAAGGCAAACGCGACGTCTTGTGGCCCGGTTTACCGTCATACTTTTCCAAGACTTCAGGAACCACCTCCGGCACAAAGTACATCCCGGTCACACGTGATTCGATGCCTAACCACATCAATGGCGCGCGCAATGCCTTGCTCAGTTACATCCATGAAACCGGGAAGTCATCCTTCATCGACGGGAAGTTGATTTTTCTGTCCGGCAGTCCGGCCCTCGACAAGAAATCAGGAATCCCAACGGGACGCCTGTCGGGAATTGTCAACCACCACGTGCCTGGCTACTTGCGTTCAAATCAGAAGCCCAGCTATGGCACCAACATCATCGAGGATTGGGAAGAGAAGCTAGAGCGCATCATCGACGAAACGATCGATGCACAGATGACACTCATCTCCGGGATTCCGCCGTGGGTGCAAATGTACTTCGACCGTATCCAGGCGCGTACGGGGAAATCTGTCGGTGAGGTGTTCCCCGATTTTTCCCTGATGGTCCATGCCGGGGTCAACTTCGAGCCCTATCGTGCCAGGATGGAAGAATCTATCGGTAGGAAGGTCGACCAGATTGAACTCTACCCGGCCTCCGAGGGATTCATTGCCTACCAGGATTCGCAGCACGAGCCAGGCATGCTCATGCTGTTGAATGCGGGCATTTACTATGAGTTCATCCCGGCCGACGAATACTTTTCAGAAAACCGTCGCCGCCTTTCCATTGGCGAGGTCGAACTGGGTAAGAATTATGCGGTGATCATCAACAGCAATGCGGGACTTTGGGGCTACTCCATCGGCGACACTGTGAAGTTTGTTTCCAGGAATCCCTACCGACTGGTGGTGACAGGTCGCGTCAAGCACTTCATTTCAGCCTTTGGCGAGCATGTGATTGGAGAGGAAGTGGAGAAGGCCATGAAGAAGACGATGGAAAAATTCCCG
>CAZJWV010000028.1:16561-30595 GCA_964549855.1 uncultured Ohtaekwangia sp.
CGACGTCATGTCGCCCGACGTCGCCTATGCGACCCCGGAAACGGAATTGGTGGAATTTACCGTAGCGCCGCAGGTGACCCCGTCAAGCGGACTTCCGCATCACGAATGGCTGGTTGAGTTTGGTCGCGCGCCTCGTGAAGCCAACGCCTTTGCGGCAGAACTGGACGCGCAGCTGCGGTCGTTGAACACCTACTACGATGACCTTGTCTCTGGGAGCATTTTGCGACCGCTTATAGTGACCCAACTCCAGAAGAATGCATTCATAGATTATATGAAAAGCCAGGGCAAGCTCGGAGGACAGAACAAGGTGCCCAGACTCGCAAACGACAGGGTAATTGCCGATGTACTTGCTGCCAAGCAGTAACGGCCTCACCCTTAGGATTTTGGATTGATTCTCACCTGAAATATTCCCAACTTCGATTGGAGTTTTTTGGATTGCCAGCATAACCGACATCCTAATGAATCCAAGAGCATTCACAATCGCCGCCTTATTAACTATTGCGGGATGGGCAAACGCCCAAACAGCCTATTTGTGGCCCGAGGCAGACCCAGCATGGAAGAGCCGTATTACAACTTACTGGAAGAAGAATGATTTGATGGCCAAGGGATCTCGTGAGAGGCTCATCGAGAAGATTGGCACTGACAACACTAAGCTTAGCAATGAATTGGGTCTCAAAGCTCAAAAGGCAGTACTCAATGGGGGCACGTTCAACAAAGTCCAGCGGACCCAGAATCCCACCGCCATCAGTCTCTCTGCACCCGATTTGTTGGTTAACCTGACCATTGGCGTAAAAACAGTTTCTGACAAATACCCCTACTTCAAAAAGGGTGGCGATTACGAGCCAGTGGTTTTCCTCAACATTGGAATCTATGCTTTCGATGGTACCGTGTTGCTGGATTCTGCGATCACTGCAAGCGTTGACTATAAGATAGAGGTTAAGCCGAATATTCAGTCGGACTTGCCATCGGATAAGTTGGTTGAGGAGTATTGGATCACTGTGCAGGCAGGAATCGATAAACTCGTTCCGGTTGCGGGTACGGTCATTAATCGTTTGCATGGAAGGTGGATGAGAATTTCAGCCAACAAAGCCCTGGATGAAAGGGCAAAGGGCAAGTTTGCGATTGAGATGAAAGTGCTCCTTTCGGATCGCAAGGAAAAGTATCCTGATCACTACAGTGCGTTGGCTATTTCGGAGGCGCCGGAAACATCGAGAGAGGAGGAGACAACCTCACTCAGGGGTACAGAAACTATTCCAGGATTGTCAACGGCCCAAACAGCCTATTTATGGACGGAGGCAGACCCTGACTGGAGAACCCGCAGCAGTAAGTATTGGAGGGAGAGTTCATTTACAAAGACTTCGAAAGACAAGGCTGTCGCGAAAATCGCCTCTGACAATGCTGAGCTCAGCAACGAGTTGGGACTCAAGGTTCAAAAGGCCGTGCTCATCGGGAATAGCTTCAAAAGAGTTCAGCGCGCGCAAAATCCATCAACGCTCATCCTCTCTCCAAACGATTTGTTGGTCAACTTAACGATTGGGTTAAAGATAATTTCTGACAAGTATCCCTACTTCAGAAAGGGTGGCGATTACGAACCTGCTGTAGTCCTCAATTTCGGCATCTATGCCTTCGATGGTACCGTGGTTCTGGATTCAGCGATCAGTGTCGGGGTTGACTACAAAACAGCGGTTAAGCCGAATCTTGAATCCCTTTTGCCATCAGAAAAAACGATTGAGGAGTATCGGGTTACCGTAAAGACAGGAATCGACAAGCTTGTTCCGGGCGCACGCGCGATCATTGATCGGGCCTACAGAAAATGGACGAAAATCTCAGCAGGTAAAGCGTTGGATGAAAAGGCGAGGGTCAAGTTTCAGCTTGAAATGAACTTGGTCCTTTCGGAAAGGAAAGAAAAGTTTCCTGATCAATACAGTGCGATTACTTTGACAGAAACCCAGGAAACCGCGATGGCAGATGCGACCCCGGCATCGAGGAGCACGGAAATTGAGGAGCGGGCAGCATTTGAAGATAAAGAGACCGTGAGTGAGTTGAATGAAAAAATGCAAGGCGCCAAATACTATGGGTTGTTTATTGGAATGCAGGACTATTCAGATCCCAAAATCAATGACCTTGACAACCCGGTTAACGACGCAACAAGACTCAGGAAATTGCTTATCGAGAACTACACCTTTACGCCGGAGACTTCAATCTTGCTGAAGAACCCGACGCGCGCCGAACTGCTCAAGGCGCTGGATTCTTTCACGGAGAAATTGACAGCCAAGGACAACTTGCTGATTTTCTATGCAGGTCACGGCCTCTACGACGAGCAGTTGAAGAGCGGTTTTTGGCTTCTGAAAGATGCGACACAGGGGAGCAGGTCAAACTGGATTTCAAACGGATCGCTTCGCGACTATATCGGCGGGATAAAAGCAAAGCACACCCTGCTTGTTGCCGATGCCTGCTTCAGCGGAGGAATCTTCAAGACGCGTGAGGCATTTCAAACCATGACCAAAGCAGACCTTGAGTTATACAAGCTCAGCAGCCGGAAAGCGATGACCAGCGGAGCCATGAAAACGGTTCCTGATCAGAGCGTATTCATTGAGTTTCTTTTGAAACGGTTGGGCGACAACCAGAAACCTTTCATGTCATCAGAAACGCTGTTCGCAAGTTTTAAATCTGCAGTAATCAACAACAGCCCTAACGGACAGGTGCCTCAATTTGGAGAAATACGAGAAACCGGCGATGAAGGTGGTGATTTCATTTTCGTACGAAAACAGAAATAGACGGTGCCTTATTTGATGTTGGGTATTCATCTTGATGGCTAATGTCAATCAGCGATATTAGCGGGCATTCTCCATCCACCACAATCAAAATGTCGAGGGTGCCCCGATTGGCCAACGATCGGGAAATCGCCTAGGCTGTCAGTGAACGCAAGATGAGCTAGGGATAGAGGCAGACTTATCCGCCTATTGTTAAATTGCCGGTATATAAGCATGAGAATTAGACTTTCGAATTTCGGGTTCCTCTGGTTTTTACTCGGTTGCCTGGGCTCCGTTCATGCGCAGCCTGGCCTCTGGGGCATGACTTCACAAGGAGGTGAGTATGGTGTTGGAGTAATTTTCAGCGTCAACCACAATGGGGAAGCGTACACGGTCAAGAAGAGCTTTCAGCTAATAAACCCGGGCAAAGAGCCCAATTATGCACAGCCGACTGAATTCTCGAACGGGAGGAGGTTCGGGGCCGCGGGGGGAGGTAGTGCCAACAAAGGTGTGGTTTTCGAGTTTGACCTCAACACCATGCAGTATCAGAAGCGGGCAGATTTTCTCGACGGCAGTTATCCTGTTGGCAAACTCGTCAAAGTTGGGAGCAAGTTGTATGGGATGACTAATGTCGGGGGAGACAACGATAAGGGAACGATCTATGATTTTGATCCTGCTTCCGGACAGATCACCGTTAGATTCAGCTTTTCGACAGCTACCTCCGGTCAAGGTCCTTACGGCGGGCTCACGCTTCACGGCAATGGTAAACTCTATGGAGTTACCTACAGCGGTGGGGCAAATGGCTATGGGACCTTGTTTAGCTTTGATCCCATTGGAGGGCTATTTACCAAGCACTGGGATTTTGGCTCGCCAGGTGGTTGGAATCCACATTGTACCCTGCTTGCGGCGTCCGATGGAATGCTGTATGGAACTGCCTATGCGGGCGGAGGAAGTTTTGATGGAGGTGCACTTTTTAAGTTTAACCCAAGCACTGAAGCCTATACGAAGTTGCGCGACTTCAGGGATTCACCGGCATCAAGTCCTAACGGAGCCAGTCCTTATGGCGCCCTCATTGAGGCTAGCAACGGAAAATTCTACGGGATGACTACATCAGGAGGTTCTGCAAACCTCGGTGTGCTCTATTCCTATGATCCTGTATCAACCGTCTTCGAAAAACTTGTTGACTTGACAGGGGCAACAACCGGAATTGAACCCTATGACTGCGGATTGGTGGAGTATACCAATGGCGTACTGTATGGTGCGGCCCGCGGTGGGGTTAATAACAAGGGAGTCCTATTCGAATACAATTTTCTTACAGATACCTTTTCCAAGAAGCATGACTTTGACGGAGTCGATGGAGAGTTACCGGCCAGTTCAATGACCAAGTTTTCTGATGGAAAACTCTATGGGATGACGTATCACGGTGGCAGTGGCGGCCTGGGAGTCGTGTATGCTTACGACCCGTCGCAGAGTAGCTTCACCAAGGTGATCAACTTTTCGGAATGCCCTGAAGGGAGCTACCCGGATGGTAGCCTGATCCTGGCAAGCAGCGGAATGTTCTATGGAATCACCACGTATGGAGGTCTGTCCAACCAAGGTGTGTTCTTTGAGTATGACAGTGCCACGAATACACTTCAGAAGCTCGTGGACTTTGAGTCCGTTCTTACCGGCGCAAACCCCCAGGGCCACCTTGTCCAGGTGCCCAATGGAAAAATTTATGGAATTACTGCAAGGGGGGGTGTCAATGATCGGGGTGCCATTTTTGAGTTTGATCCCGGTTCCGGAGTACTAACGAAGAAGTTTGATTTTGGGCTAGCTCCAAATGGCGGCCTTCCCAGTGGTGGACTTTTGTTGTCCTCAAGTGGAAAACTGCTGGGAGTTACTATAGCAGGAGGACCCCAGGATGCAGGCACCGTTTTTGTATTTGATCCATCTTCAGGGATCGTAACTGCAACCAATTTTGCTGTGGACAATGGAGCACTCCCATTCGCGGGGCTTGTGGAAACCTGGGATTTGAGGATTTTTGGGACTACCGTTTTTGGCGGAGTTTCGGATGGTGGCGTCTTGTTTGAGTTTGATGAAAGTTCTGGCGCCATCACGGCGAGGCGCAGTTTCCCCTTCACCGGGTTGCCTTTCGGTGGTTTGACTGTTGGCCCAAGCGGAAAGCTCTACGGGCTCACCTCGTCAGACGGTACTTCCAGCAAGGGCACACTTTTTGAATTTGATTATAAGACCTCGGCGTATTCCACGAAAATCAATTTTGATGGTCCCAGCCGCGGCAGTTTTCCGCTGGGGACAATGACCCGGGCTGCAAATTCCAAGCTCTATGGGATGACACTAGAAGGAGGAGTGAACAACAACGGGATCCTATTTGAGTTCAATGCGGTCACCTCGGTTTTCACCAAGAAGATTGATTTACTCTTTTCAACAGGTGCATATCCAGTTTCAAATAAGCTCGAAGGTCGGGGAGTTGATTTTGTCACGGGCATTCACTCACATGAGACTGTTGTTGCTTTCCCTAATCCCGCCAAGGATCTACTTGAATTAAAAGGCATCGGAAGACACGCAAGCAACATCAGGCTATTGGATAGTTCAGGGAGATCAGTTGAGATTGAAAGCAAGGCGACAAGTGAAAGCTTAGTGCTCGATGTCCGCAACCTCAGCCCGGGCATCTATGTAGTGCTCTTCAGCACAGGCAGCGGAAGATTCTCTTACAGATTCGTCAAAAACTGAGACCAAGATTAGGCGATTCCGGAGAGATCATGACTGCGACCACTACGAAGCGCATCGCCATCCTGGGATCCACGGGTTCCATCGGCAAACAAGCCCTGGAGGTAATCGCCGCGAACCCCGATCACTTTGAGGTCGAAGTCCTCACCGCCCAGCGTAATGCAACAGCACTCATCCAACAAGCGCTGCAATTCAAACCCAACGCCGTCGTCATCGCCGACGATAGCCAGTATGAGACTGTCAAGAAAGCCCTGGCGGCCGAACCCATCAAAGTTTATGGTGGAGAGAATGCTTTGTCTTCCGTTGTGCAAATGGAAGAGATTGATGTGGTATTGACGGCATTGGTTGGCTACGCCGGGTTAAAACCTACCCTGAAAGCCATCGAGGCCGGTAAAACCATCGCGCTCGCCAATAAGGAGACGCTCGTGGTGGCTGGCGCCTTAGTCACCAACCTTGCCCGGCAGCACCGCTCCAACATTCTGCCCGTTGATTCCGAGCACAGCGCCATCTTCCAGTGCCTGGCAGGTGAGCTGCAAAATCCCATTGAGAAAATTATTCTCACGGCTTCTGGCGGACCTTTTCGGGGGAAGAAGCGCCCCGAACTAGCAAAAGTTTCGAAGGCCGAGGCGTTGAAGCATCCCAACTGGAACATGGGAGCGAAGATCACGGTCGACTCCGCCACGCTGATGAACAAGGGCCTCGAGGTGATTGAAGCCCGATGGCTGTTTGGTGCCCCGGCGTCGAAAATAGAGGTACTCATTCACCCACAGAGCATCATTCACTCACTGGTGCAGTTTGAGGACGGATCCATCAAGGCGCAGCTTGGACTCCCCGATATGCGGCTGCCCATTCAGTATGCCCTGGGATATCCTGCAAGGATGAAAAATGATTTTCCGAGGTTTGACTTTGCCCGTTACCCGGCGCTGACGTTCGAGAAACCCGATACAGAAACTTTTCGTAATCTTGCGCTCGCTTTTGAAGCCCTGGAGCGCGGCGGCAACATGGCCTGTGTGCTAAACGCCGCCAACGAGGTGGCCGTGGCAGAGTTCCTGAACGACCGCCTTTCTTTTTTGGGTATTTCAGAGGTGGTGGAACAATGCCTGGCAAAATCGCATTATGTGAGGGAACCCAACCTTGAGGATTACGTTGAGACGGATAAAATGACCCGGATTCGGGCAAAAGAACTAATTGGATAAAGAATAACTGAATGGAAGGAATGATCATGACGGCCCAGCTGCTGCTGAGCCTCTCCATATTGATTGTCGTGCACGAGTGGGGTCACTACATCACGGCCAGGATGTTCAACATCCGCGTCGAGAAGTTTTACCTCTTCTTCGACTTTCTGTTTCCAATGGCCAACGTGCTCAATTTTTCCCTCTTCAAATACAAGAAGGGCGACACGGAGTTCGGAATTGGCTGGTTTCCCCTCGGCGGCTATGTGAAGATCGCCGGCATGGTCGACGAAAGCATGGACAAGGAAGCGATGAAGCTCCCTCCTCAAGACTGGGAATTCCGTTCCAAAAAGCCCTGGCAGCGTCTCATCGTGATGATGGGTGGCATTATCGTGAACGTTATCGTCGGCATCATGATCTACATCGGGATGACGTGGATCATGGGCGACCGGTTTGTGCCCATGAAGTACGTAAACGAGCACGGTGGTGTAGAGGCGCTTGAGCTCGCCCAGGAACTGGGAATCAAGACCGGTGACCAGATTGTAGGGGTCAACGGCAAGGAGGTGGTCAATTTTGAAGACCTCACCAAGCCACGGGTGTTGTTGGCAGAAAACTCACACTATACTGTACGGCGCGATGGGCAGGAAGTGAACATTCCTATTCCGATCAACTTCATCGAGAAATTCAATTCGCGCGATGCGATTGCTCGCTTCGTGCTTCCCCGGGCTGAACCCGTGGTGAACCGGGTGAGGAAAGGATCCATTGCCGAGCGCGTCGGCCTCCAGAAAGACGACAGGATTGTTCAAGTCAATGGCGCCAACGTCACATACTTTGACGAGGTGGCCTCGTCGCTGGCCGCATTCTCCGGCGATACGCTCATGTTTACGGTGAAGCGTGGTCCAAGTTTGATCCATCATAGAGCCTACTATCGCGGCGACAGCGCCATCGGATTCTACATTGAACGTGTACTTATCCCTGCGTCGGAGATGGTCGTGACCGAATACTCCTTCGGCGAGGCGCTGGCCCTCGGTCCTGTACGTGCCGTCGATGTGATCCTAATTCAGATCAAGGCATTCAAGCGAATAATCATGGGGGAGATCTCTTTCCGCAAATCGCTGTCCGGCCCCGTAGGCATGGCGCAAGCGTACGGTGGAACCTGGGATTGGGGACAATTCTGGCGAATGACCGGACTTCTCTCCATGGTCCTCGCCTTCATGAACTTCCTGCCGATCCCCGGCCTCGATGGCGGCTACGTCATGTTCCTCCTCTACGAGATGATCAGTGGCAGAGAACCGAGTGAGAAAGTTTTCGAAACGGCACTCAAAATAGGGATGGCGATTTTGCTCGGACTCATGGTTTTTGTCTTTTACAATGACATTGCCAAAGCAATCTCGAATTAGAGAGGTTTCACGTTCAAGGTTCAAGGTTAGACTAAGTTGGGCTGAAGATCTCACTCTTCCCCACCTGAGAGAACCAACCTTGAACCTTAAACCTTGAACTTGAAACTACTTCCCAGTGCGGAAGTCCAGTGGCGGTTTGCGGTCTCCGATCATCGACTTGTATTGGAAACCGGGACCAAGTTTCTGAGCCAGTTCATCTTTAGCTTTTTGGAGTAGGGCCGGGTTGTTGAACAAGTCAGCGCCTGTGAGGGCAAGTGTTTTTGCCGCATTTAGCATTGCTTTTTGGCCAATACCCATCCCACCTGTTGCCACGGCCTGCCAGGAGTGCGGCGGGACGCCGGGAACCCAGGTAGCTGTCCCGAGTCCAACCGTGGGCACTACCCACGTGATATCTCCGACATCTGTGGAGGCAGGGAAGAACCCACCGACAACGAAGGGCTCTACCGTGGCCGCTTGCGAAATGTCAGGAGCCTTCTTCAAGGTTTTCTGAATCTCACGGGCAAATGCGGCTTCCGCAGGAGAGTAATTCACACCGCCAACGGTGACCAGGTTGGCATGCATAAGCCGGGCCAATGTCACGTTGGGCACGAGGTTATAAGATCCTGACACCACTTCGTATTTCATAGTGGTCTCTGTTCCGGCAGCAGCGCCCTCGGCGGCCTTCACGATCCGGTTCCAGATCTCTTCAACCACCCGGGCATCAGGATGGCGCACCATGTACTCTACTTCGGCGAAGTCAGGGACCACGTTTGCTGCGAGACCTCCCTTGGAGATGACGTAATGGATGCGCGACTCCTGAGGAATGTGTTCACGCATCATATTCACCATATAGTTCATGGCCTCTACGCCATCCAGGGCCGACCGGCCGGCATCGGGAGCAGCCGCAGCATGGGAAGAGCGTCCGTAAAAACGGAAGAGGGTCTGTTTGATCGACAGGCATGACTCGGGGCTGGCATCGTTGGTTGATGACGGGTGCCAATGAAGGACTGCATCAACGCCTTTAAACAGACCATCGCGTACCATGTATACCTTGGCACCGCCGCCTTCTTCAGCAGGGGTACCATACAATTTGACCGTTCCGGATTTCTTGTTCTTGACGAGCCACTCTTTCAATGCAATGGCCGCCGCCGAAGAGGCTGTTCCGAAGAGGTTATGCCCGCAGGCATGGCCGCCGGCTCCTTCAATGATGGGCTTCTTTGAAAAGGCGCTGTCTTGCGAAAGGCCCGGCAGTGCGTCAAACTCTGCGAGAAGGCCGAGGGTTGGACCACCAGTGCCAACCGTGTAGGTGGCGACGAATGCAGTGGGCATTCCCGAAACTCCTGTTTCAACGGTGAAGCCATTGCTCTTCAGAAGTTCCTGGAGTTCAGTGGTACTCTTCGTCTCATTGAAGCCAAGTTCAGCGTACCCCCAGATGTCCCTTGACACCTTTTTATAGGTAGCGGCATTCTTGTCGATTTCAGCAAGCAGGAATTGCTTGTCTTTGTCATTCTTGACTTTTGGATTGATCTCAGTCTGAGCGAAGGTCACGAGCGAGACCAGGCTGAGGAGAGCAGTTAGTAGGCGCATGGGATAGGTTTAGACGAACAATATAAATCGCAAGCACCAAATTCCAAGCACCAAATCCCAAATCCCAACAATCCATTCTTCGAGTCCGCTCAGGATGACGGCGCCGAGCGGGGACGAGGCGCCGATATTGCGCGAGGTACACGTCATGCCGAGCGAAGTCGAGGCATGACGCTTGGGTTTGATGCTTGTGATTTGGGATTTGTTGTTTGGGATTTAGAACGTCACCTTAACCGAAGTCGAAAAGTTGAAGTCCCCTTAGTGGTTCCTCGAGATCTCAAATTCCACCCTTCTATTGGTTTGCTTGTGCTCATCCGTAATTTCCTGAGTGGCGGGTTTAGAGCTTCCGTAGCCGATGGCCACGATTCGGGCCGAGTCGATACTGAACGAGTCGACGAGGTAGCGCTTGATGGCGTCGGCTCGCGCCTGGGACAGTTTGAGGTTGGACTCCTCCTTACCCGCAGAATCGGTATGACCGGAGATCTTCAGATGAAGGTCAGGGTGGTCGATCAGGAAGTTGCCGAGCTTGTCGAGGTCACCGTGCATGGCCGGAAGGATATTTGCCTTTCCGTTCTCGAACTCCAGGGATTCAAAGGCAATCTTGCTCTCAATGGGCTCAGCCACTTTGTCGATCACCATTTCCCCGTTGAGAAAGAAAATCTCTTCGATCCGGAAGTACTCGTCACCCTGAATGATCAGCAAGTAATTGCGTTTGCTAATGAGCGAAAAATCAAAGGATCCATCTTCGCGAAGAAATTTGGGTGCCACTTCTACGCCTTCGTCGAGATCGATGATGGACACGATGCCCTTCATCGGCTTACCGTCCTGGCCTTTCAGCGATCCCTTCACTTCGGTAGTGGCGTCCGGTTTGGCTTCCATTGGAAGCGGGAACGAGAACAGGTCGAGATTCTTCTTGTCTTCGGCTTCTGACCGGGCGTAGTACAATACCTTCGATTTGGAGTCGATGGTGAAGTAATACTCGCTCCCCGCGCCATTCACCAATGGACCGATGTTCTTCGGCTCACCCCAGGAATGTGGAAGGCGCGATGACTTGTAGATATCAAAGTCACCGAAGTTGAGGGCTTGACCGTTCGAACTAAAGTACAGGACGTTGTACTCGTGGTGATAGAACGGGCTGACTTCACTGTTGACCGTGTTGATGATGGGCCCTGCATTTTGCGCTTTGCCCCAGGTTCCGTCTGGATTTCGTTTAGAAAGGAATATGTCAGAGAGTCCAAAACTCCCTATCCGGTTCGACGCGAAGAAAAGGGTATCACCGCTGTGCGTGAGGGATGGGTGAGAATCCCACCCGGTACTGTTCACAGTAGGTCCGAGGTTATGGATATTGCGCCACGTGCTGTCGATCGAAGGCCGCTGCGCACTGAAAAGATCGCAGTTGTTATCGAAGCAGCGGGAGAAGATGAGGAGTTTCCCGTCGAGGCTCATGCAGGCCGAACCTTCGTTGTAGGTCGTGTTGATTTTGTCGAAAGCCTTCGCCGGCTCCCAGTACCCGCCAATCTTGACACTATAGAAAAGGTCTTCGTCGAACTGACGGTTGTCGACGCTGTTCTTGTTCCGCTTGGAGGTAAACAGCAACAGCGTGTCGACATTCCCAATGGTAGGCCCGTAGTCTTCTTTAAGTGAATTGAGATTGTCACCCATGTTTACGAGCACTGCGTGTGGAGGCCGAAGCGTGTCAATCTCCTTTCGGTAAGCAACCAATTGATAGTAATACTCGAGCGGTACGTAGTGCCGCTGTTTATCGCGTTCGAGAGAATCATATTCCCTGAAGACATCGTTGGTGTTGATGCCCTGTCGATGATGCTTCAGCACGAGCTTGTACAACAAAATGGATTCTCCCGGGGGCCCCAGCCTGGCGCTAAGCCGGGCCAGTGCCCAGATCATGGCGGTGTTCTCCGGGAAATTGCGCATGCCGAAGTTTGAAACATAGGCCCGGAGCGCCGCGTAGTAGGCAGTGTCATTGCCCGACCCCTTCAGCTCCTGCAACTTTTTGAGCTGCTTCGCATCATAGTAGTAGGAAACGGTGTTAATGTTGGGGAAAACAAATATGTCAGACTGGCCGAACGACGTCAGGGAATCGTTCAGTTGGATGGTACCCGCAGTTTTGATTTTTCGCTTCGACTTCTGACCGTAGCCCGGGGTCGCTAACAGGCACAAAATGAGGGTACTAAGTATGAAAAGCGACGTTTTCACGGGTTGGGAAAAAAAGTAATCACCACCGGAATACCGAAAGTTCAAATAAATTTGACTGATATACAATGGGTTGGCACCCCGATTGACCATAAGGTGTGACGGCCCGACAGGGCCAGCGTTGTATTTACAGTGTGTCAACTTGGCATAGCATGAGTTCATTCAAAAGATTGGCAATCGCCCCGATGATTCAGGAAGACTCCGAAGAGTTGGTGCAGTTGATCAATCCCGAACAAGAGACCGATCTCAAACCGGAAGATATTCCTGGTGATCTCCTTATTCTTCCCATCAAGAATACGGTGCTCTTTCCGGGGGTAGTCATCCCGATCACTGTCACCCGGCAGAAATCGATCCGGCTGATCAAGAAATCCTACCAGGGCAACCGCATGATTGGCGTGCTGGCCCAGAAGAACAAACTGATCGAAGACCCGGCCGTGGAAGACATCTATCGGTACGGAACGGTAGCGCGCATCCTGAAGATGCTTGTACTGCCGGATGGCAACACGACGGTAATCATCCAGGGCAAGAACCGGTTTTCGATTCGCGAAATCGTTCAGGAAGATCCTTACCTCACTGCGAAGATTGATTTGTTGGTCGAACCTCCGCTCAATTTACAAAGCCAGGAGGTGCAAGGGCTCATCCAATCGCTTAAAGATTCTGCTTCGAAGATTCTCCAGCTCAACCCCGAGATTCCCCAGGAGGCCCAGGTTGCCCTCGACAATATTCAAAGCCCGCCGTTCCTCGTGCACTTCCTCAGCAGCAACCTCAACGTCGAAGTGGCCGACAAGCAGCGCATCCTGGAAACTCCGAATATCATCGACCGCGGCACCCTGTTGCTCCAGTTCATGCTGAAGGAGATTCAGATGCTGGAGATCAAGAGTGAGATCCAGAAGAAGGTACACACGGACATTGATCAGCAGCAGCGTGATTACTTCCTTCGGCAGCAGATCAAAGTCTTACAAGACGAGCTCGGCTACGATGGCCCCGACAAGGAAATCGAAGACCTGCGCAAGCGAGGTGCGGCGAAAAAGTGGCCGAAGGCGGCTGCTGATCATTTCAACAAGGAACTGGACAAACTGCAACGGATGAATCCGCAGGCCGCCGAGTTCCCGGTTTCCATGAACTACGTGGAGCTCATGCTCGACTTGCCCTGGGACGAGTATACCCAGGACGACTTCGATCTCAAGCGGGCAACCAAGATTCTCGACAAAGATCACTTCGGCCTGGAAAAGGTTAAGTCACGCATTCTTGAGTACCTCGCGGTACTCAAACTGAAGCAGGACATGAAGGGACCCATCCTCTGCCTTTATGGTCCTCCCGGTGTGGGCAAGACATCTCTTGGAAGATCCATCGCGCGATCGCTGCAACGGAACTACGTGCGTATGTCGTTGGGGGGCGTCCACGACGAAGCGGAGATTCGCGGCCATCGCAAGACCTACATCGGCGCCATGCCGGGGAAAATCATACAGAATATTAAGAAGGCGAAGTCGTCTAACCCGGTATTCGTCCTCGATGAAATCGACAAGATTCGCAGCGACTTCCGCGGCGACCCGTCATCAGCATTGCTCGAGGTCCTCGACCCGGAGCAGAACAACACATTTAACGACAATTACCTGGAAGTCGAATACGACCTCTCAAAAGTATTGTTCATCGCCACTGCAAATTCGTTGGACACTATTCAACCTGCCTTGCGCGACAGGATGGAGATCATTGAGATCACCGGTTACACCGTGGAAGAAAAGCTGCAGATCGCGGTGCGCCACCTCGTTCCCAAGCAACTCAAGGAACATGGCCTTGGAGACTCGGATTTTAAATTCACCAAGGAGGCACTGCTGAAGATTATCATGCACTTCACCCGCGAAAGCGGTGTTCGTGCCCTTGAGCGTAAGATTGGGTCGGTTATCCGTAACCTGGCCAAGGATGTGGCGATGAATGAGAAACCCGCCTCTACAATCACTGAAGCAGTCGTGTTGAAAGTCCTCGGTCCGGAAGTCTTCGATGAAGAACTCTACCAGGACAATGAGACAGCAGGTGTAGTCACGGGCCTGGCGTGGACACAGGTTGGCGGAGATATCCTTTTTGTAGAGTCCAGTGTTAGCAAGGGAAAGGGACAGTTAACCTTGTCTGGCCAGCTCGGTGATGTGATGAAAGAGTCGGCCATGGCAGCGCTCTCTTATTTGAAGTCAAATGCAGACACCCTGGGCA
>CAZJWV010000029.1:0-1758 GCA_964549855.1 uncultured Ohtaekwangia sp.
GAGAAAGACATCCTCAACATTGGGTACAGCTACGACTACACCATCTCGCAACTGGGCTCAGCAAGCGGCGGCGCACACGAGTTCAGCCTAGTCTACTCCTGGCCGACACGCAATCCAAGGAAACCGCCGAAGGACAAGTTGATCATCCCTTGTCCGGACTTCTAGGTTAGCTGGACGTTCACGTAACTCAATTAAGATTTCCCTCGCTCGGCTGATAGCATATGGCTAATGGCTTATGGCTAGCCGACATTGGTGGTCCACGTTGAAGAACAATTCGCTATCAGCCATAAGCTATTAGCCATTAGCTCTTAGCAGTCACCTATTCCTCACCAGGATTCAGTTTGCAATGATCATCCATCCCCACATGCATCAGCGCGTCTCCGGCGTTGACAACCGGATTGTTGTTCATTCCTACCACGTACCCGGTGAGCGTTGTTTTGATTTCTTCCCGGTACTCTCCGAACGGATCGGTGATGTTGCCGACGTGCTGCCCTTTCTGGATCAGGTCGCCGGCATTTACTAGCGGGTGGAAAATGCCTGCCGTACGAGCGCGAATCCAGGAGGAACTCCAGATGATCTTCGAGGGCGTCGAGGGTTTCGGGGCCTTGTCGATCATCCTCAGGTACTTCATGAGCCTCAATGTTCCGTTGATGCCTTCTTCGATGGCTTGAAAGTCCATGCGGAGGGATTCACCCCCTTCGTAGACGATTATGTTCTTCCCTTGTTTGGCAGCAGTTTGCCGCAGAGAATGCGGACGGAAAGGAGCGTCGAGCGTAAATGGTGCATGAAAAGCGTCAGCCAACTCCACGTTGCGCGGCTCGGCCATCACGCACCGCACCTGCGGAAAGTTCGTGCGCATCGCCCCACCCGTGTGAAAATCCACGCCTACGTCGAAGGAAGGAATGATGTCGTGCGTAAGATGCCACGCCACTCGTGAAGCCAGGGAGCCGCTGCGACTGCCGGGGAAGGAGCGGTTCACGTCCTTGCCATCGGGAACCTCCCGGGAGTAGTTAAGGAATCCGTACACATTGATAATAGGCATGCATACCGTCGTGCCCCGGAGCACCCGGTTGTGCCCGCCGTCGATGATGCGGCGGACGATCTCCATGCCATTGATCTCATCACCGTGCATCCCGGCGGTGAGCGCAAGCACAGGACCGGCTTCCTCGGCGCGATAAACGTACAAAGGGGTGTCGATCTGCGTGCGCGAAGGCAGGCGGGCTATGTTGATGACAATCTCCTTAAACTCTCCGGGAAGGATGGTTTGGCCTGCAATTTTAAACTCCTTCATGCCGAATGGGTGGGAGACAATAATAAGTAGTGAACCGTTCCAGCTACCATGAGCAAAGTAGCGATGACAATTCCGACCAGGGGCGTGCGGAACCAGTACCTCACGCCCAGCCATACATAGAATAAGGTGTTGGCCATCGCGACCGAGAGAAATATGGGTGACTCCAGCAGCGACGGCATGATCCAGGCGCCGAAGATTAGGACAAAGCCGAAGAACATGGCACCTGTGCTGTGGCTGCCGTTGAAGCCGATCCACGCATTCCACATGGAAGTACGGCGTGTAAGCCTGGGGCTTGTTTTTCTCATGCCCTCCTCAACTGCGGGGTCGTAGACCTGGAACCGGTCGGTGAAGAACGTATATAATAGGTGTACCGTACCCAGGAAGAGGAAGATCAGTCCAGCAGAAGCGAAGCAAGCGAGTGAGAATGTACTCATTAGATAAAATTAGCTAAATGACAGTAATCGGTG
>CAZJWV010000029.1:1858-17164 GCA_964549855.1 uncultured Ohtaekwangia sp.
TGAGTACCAGTACTACCGATCACCGATCACTGATTCTGGTTACTTACATCGGTAATCGGTGGTTTTCAGTTTGAAGAAAGAGTCATGCATTCAAACACTACCGATCACCGATCACTGATTCCGCGAACTAACATCGGTAATCGGTAGTTTTCGGATTGAGGAAAGTGCGATGCGTACAAGCACCACCGATCACCGATTTATGCGTTCACCTTATCCTTCTGCACCTTCTTCATCCCGGCATTGCGCTCCAGATAAGTAATGATCTTCCCGGCAATGTCAACTTTGGTGGCGCCTTCGATTCCTTCCAGCCCAGGGCTGGAGTTAACTTCAATGATGAGGGGGCCGCGCCGCGATGGGAGCATGTCGACACCCGCGACGGCCAATCCCATTTTCTTGGCTGCGGTGACGGCGGCGTGCTTCTCGGTGCGTTTCAGTTTTATTATTTCAGCTTTCCCACCGCGATGGAGGTTGGAGCGGAACTCGCCTTCGCGCGCCTGGCGTCGCATGGCGCCCACTACTTCGCCGTTCACGACGAATGCGCGGATATCGACTCCCTTCGCTTCTTTAATGAACTCCTGGACGATGATGCGCGTCTTCACGCCATGGAAGGCTTCGATCACGGACTGGGCAGCCTTCTTGTTTTCTGCCAGTACAACGCCGAGACCCTGTGTTCCTTCCAGTAGTTTAATGACCACCGGCGGACCGCCAACTGCAGTCACCACACCTTCGGTATCGCGGAAATAATCCATGAAAACAGTCTTGGGCAACCCAAGGCCGGCGCGCGAGAGGATCTGCAGGCTGCGAAGCTTGTCGCGGGAGCGAATGAGCGCCTGCGATTCCACAGCGGTGAACACTTTCATCATTTCGAACTGCCGCACCACGGCTGCCCCGTAGAAAGTGACTGAGGCGCCGATGCGCGGGATTACGGCGTCGAAGTAATCCAGCTTGCGACCGTTGTACCAGACCATGGGATTCTTCTTTTCAATCACCAACAGGCATTTCATGTGATCAATGATCTCGACGCGGTGCCCGCGGGCCTCGCCGGCTTCTTTCAGGCGGCGCGTACTGTAAAGGCGCGAGTTTCGCGAAAGGATGGCGATGTTCATGAAGGCGTTGAGGAGGTATCGGCAGCGGGACCCGATTCTTTGCTGTTGAAAGATAAATCTTTTTTAGTGACGTCGATCAGGAACCGGTGCCTGAGGATTTTTCGTCCGAGGAGCACAGGGAAACGAAGGTTGCCCCGGTTGCTGAGTGAGAACTCAGCGCGGATCACCCGACCTTGAATGCGGATTCTTGATTTGATGACAAAGCGAAGTTCTGCTTCTCCGAACGAATTGCGCACTTCGCGCTGATCAAACTTTCGCACCCGAAACGGCATGCCTGTGAATTCAGGATGCTCTTCATCAAGCAGGATAAACTCAAGGATGCCGTCAACGATTTTGGCCTGGCTGCAGTGCAGGCTGCACGTGTAAGCACCCGTGTCAATCTTTGCGTGGACGTTCTCCAGGCCAAGGTCTGGCAGGTCTACCCGGTCAGAACGACCGAGAACGGTAAGGGGGATGTCTTTTCGTCGCTTCACGGCGATAGGTGGACCAAGATAGGGGAGAGTCAACTGATTGAGCGGTTAAACGGCTAAGGCTGTACAACATATCCCCAATTTGGGTGCTGGAAGTAATACTATCATTTGTGTTAGTAGTCGTCGAAATATTAAGGAGTCGTTAAAAATAACCCCTGTCGGTTTTCCGAGTCGGCCTCAGGTTCCCTATTTTTAGGACTTTCAAACCTAAACCACATGTTATGAGGAAGTTTTTACTCGTACTATTTGCGTCAGTTTTTGCGCTGAGTGCTTTCGCGCAAGAACGGACGGTCTCGGGTAAGGTTACCTCCGCAGAAGACGGAGGTGGGTTACCTGGAGTTAACGTACTGCTAAAAGGCACTTCCAATGGTACCGTTACGGATGCCGATGGAAATTACAAGTTGTCTGTTCCTTCAGCAGGGGGGACACTCGTATTCTCTTTCATCGGCTACGCCTCTCAGGAGGTTGACATTGGCGAGCGTTCTGTGGTAGACATGGGACTCTCTTCCGACGTCAAGCAACTGACCGAGGTTGTAGTTACGGCACATGCGATCCAGCAGGACAAGCGTGCGCTGGGATACGCGGTCACCAGCGTGGGTGGCAACGTAGTAGCCCAGAAGCCCGAAGCTGATCTCGGCCGTTTGCTCCAGGGCAAAATCCCTGGCGTAAACATTACGCAAAACAACGGTGTGTCAGGAACGGGTACGAACATCATTATCCGTGGCTACACCACGATCACCGGCAACAAACAGCCGCTGTGGATTGTGGACGGTGTTCCGTTCAACTCCAACACAAACGCACAAGGTGGTTTCCTGGCAGGTAACCAGGCCACACCGAGCCGCTTCCTCGACCTCGATCCTAACAACATCGAGCGTATCGACGTGTTGAAGGGCCTCAGCGCAGCCGTGTTGTACGGTGAGCAAGGCCGTAATGGTGTAATGATTGTAACGACCAAGAACGCCCGCAAGAAGAAGGAGCGTTTCGAAGTTAGCTTGAACCAAACCTATTTCGTCACTGACATCGCCTCTATGCCGGAGTTGCAGAACAACTATGGCAATGGCTTTGACCAGAACTGGGGATTCTTCTTCAGTAACTGGGGTCCGAAGTTTGGTGGTCTCAACGCACCCGATTCAATTGTGCACCCGCTGACGAACGCCAACGCAACCAAGAACGAGTTTCCTGAATTGCTCGGTACGAAAATTCCTTACGTAGCAAGTCCGAACAACGTAAAGGACTTCTTCAAGAGCGGTTTCTCGGCCAACACTTCGCTGAACGTGAGTGGCGGAACAGAAATGTTGAGCTATAACGCTTCGCTGAGCTACCTCCAGGACGAGGGTTTTATCCCAAACAATACCCTCCAGAAATTGAATTTCGGTATGGGATTCAATGCCCAGGTAACGGAAAAATTCAACGTGAGCACGAGCTTCAACTATGCAGGTACGGATCAGCAAACGCCTCCGATCTCGGCCGCCACAGGTAACTCCACTTCAGGTCCCGGTTCCTCAATCTTTTCAAACATATTCTTTACGCCGAGGAACATACCCTTGATGGATATGCCTTTCGAAACTCCGAACACCCACGCGAGTGCCTACTACCGCGCTGGTAACGATATCGAAAACCCCCGTTGGACGGCCAAGTACTCCTTGTCCAAAAACGAAGTAACACGGTTCTTTGGACGTACTGCATTCCAATATAAACTCATGGAAGGCCTTGACGTCACTTACCGCGTGGGTCTGGATACGTACACAGAAAACCAGGCGTATCAAATCAACAAGGGCGGTCCCCAGAATATTCTCGGCATGTACCGTACTACTACGGGCCAGAGCACGATCTGGAACCATGACATTTTTGTATCCTATAACAAGGACCTCAACCAGGATTTCAACCTGAATGCGGTCGTTGGGATGCAGAATCGTCAGGATCGTTTCACATCGGATGGCATGGAAAGCGCCCAGCAAGTTGTGTTTGGTTTCATGAACCACTCCAACTTCCTGACGCACTCCAACGTCAACAGCTTTACGGGCCAAAATCTCAACTACGAGATTAAGTCTGCACTGTATGGATACTATGCTACTGCAACTTTGGGCTACAAGGACTTTGCCTACCTCAACCTGCAAGGCCGTTATGAAAAGAAATCAACGGTTGAGCCGGCGAACCAGAGCATCTTCTATCCTAGCGTCAGCTTGAGCTTCATCCCGACAACGGCCTTTGGCCTTGAGTCTGACAAGATCGACCAAATCAAGCTTCGCATAAACTACGGTACGTCAGCCGGCTTCCCTGCTGCCTATGGCACCCGGAACCAGCTGGTTTCCGAGCCGCGTTCCTTCCTGGCCGCATCGGGTCAACCGGTCGTTGCGAACTATCTCTCTAACCGTCTGGGTAACCCGAACCTGGGTCCTGAGACATATTATGAGTATGAGTTTGGTATTGAAGGCAGCTTCTTCAAGAGCCGCCTGTCAATGGACCTTTCGCTGTACCATCGCGGAACAAGGGATCTGATTACAGACCTTCCCCTTGATCCTTCTACTGGTTACACGGTTACCCAGTATAACGCCGGTAGCAGCTCCACAAAGGGTATTGAATTGACCTTGAAAGGCACACCAATCAGAATGGGTGGCTTCCAGTGGGATATTACCCTGAACTGGTGGTTATACAGGTCCGTAATTGATGAACTCGGCGGCGGTCTTACCCGCGTGCAGATTCCCGGCGGAGGCTTCCTGGATTTGGGCAACTATGCCGTTCCCGGAGAGCCCTTCAACGTGATCTACGGCAGCTATGTACCGCGCGATCCACTGACGGGTCAGCGCATAGTTACCGGCACGGGTGACTACCTGTTCTCCGATGACATCGCACGCATTGGCGACCCCAACCCGAATTGGAATGCAGCGATGATCAATACTTTCACCTACAAGAACTTCACCCTCACCGCGCAATTGGAGTATCGCAGCGGCGGCCAGATTTGGTCATCCACTACGGCTGCTCTCATCGGCCGCGGTGTTTCCAAGTTTGTGGACTTCGACCACGACCGGACCTTCATATTGCCTGGCGTTAAGGAAAATCCTGCTACCCCTGGTGAGTATATCCCCAACGATATACAGATCACATCGGCAGCCGTGTATTTCAACAACGTGGCGTTTGGCCCAAGCGATTTGCAGATGTATGATGGAACGACCATCCGTCTGCGCGACATCAGCCTGAACTACGACATCCCCCAGTCGATCATTTCCAAGACCCCTTTCAAGCGGGCCTCGATCGGTATCTCTGGCCAGAACCTCTGGTTCAAGGCGGTGAACTTCCCGAAGGAAATGAATTTCGATACGGATCAGTTGAGCACTGGCGTAGGCAATGGTCTTGGATTTGACATGTTTACGGGTCCCAGCGCCAAGCGTTTTGGTGGTTCGATTCGGCTCACTTTCTAAGCCTTAACTGATGAATACCATGAAAAACACAACAATAAAATACGTAAGAGGCATGGTCCTGGCAGTCGGCATGCTGACAGCCCTGGCCTGTACGCAAGGATTGGAGAACAACCTGTCTAACCCAAGCGCGTTGTCCCCGGAACAAGCAAGCAACGAATTCATATGGAACGGAATGCAGTTGAATCTTGCGAACTTCTTCCTGAACACAACGGATTTTGGCCAGGATGTCACCCGGATGCGTAACCTGTTCGGCGCCACCTATGAAAACTGTTACACACAGAACAGTTTCAACGGCGTCTGGCAGAGTGGGTACTCCGACTTGATGGTGAACTCCAACCTGCTTCTTCAGAAGACAACCGAGAACCCGGCTACGACGGATATCGAATACAATCCGTTCTACCAGGGAACAACCAAGGTAATGAAGGCCTATGCCCTCATGACGTTGGTGGACTTCTTCGGAGATATTCCCTACGCTGAAGCCTTCGACCCCAGCAACTTCTTCCCGGCGTCGCAAACCGGGGCGGTGGTGTATGATTCTGTCAAAGTGCTGCTCGATGGGGCCGTTGTAGACCTCAACGCAGTTGTTACTGGAACACCGAAACCAGGTACCGACCTGTTCTACGGGGCCAACGAGGCTCGTTGGCGTAAAGCTGCCAACTCGCTGCTGTTTAAATGGCACCTGAACCGCAGGCTGATTGACCCGGCAGGTTCCGATGCGGCGATGACAGCTCTTGTTGCTGGTAATGACATGATCAATACCAATGCAGAAGACTTCGTGTTCACCTACACAGCCAACAGCACCGGTAACCCGAATACGTACCATCCGTGGTTCTTCAACAATTACCTGACCAGCACGGGCCCCTACATGTCCAATTCGTACATGAAGGAGTTGTATGATGGAAAGGGCTTCAAGGATCCGCGCATTCGTTACTATTTCTACCGCCAGGTAAACGTGCCGACAACGGATGTGAACGAGTTAACTTGCTCGATACCAGTGTTTCCTTACACCGCCATCCCCCCGGCGCACTATCCTCCGGGAACAGCCTACTGTCAGTTGCCGGAAGGCTACTGGGGACGCGACCACCTGAATTTTGAAGGTACTCCTCCCGATGGTCTGAAGAAGACCACCTACGGATTGTATCCTGCTGGTGGCCGGTTCGATGCAAACGACGCTGCACCGGTAACGGCCCAAGGCCTTGCTTCAGGGGGTAGAGGACGTGGTGTCCTGCCGTTCATGATGTCATCCTATGTACTGTTCATGCGCGCTGAACATCAGCTCACCAGGCCAGGAGGTAGCGCGGCAGCCGCACGCCCCCTGCTGGATCAGGCTGTACGCCGGTCTATTGATAAGGTGATGAATTTCATCCCTTCAGCAGTTGTTGCTGGATTTGTTCCTTCTGCAACAGGTATAAACAACTATGTTACCGCAGTACTCAACCAGTACGATACCAGTGGTGACGAGTTGAATGTAATCAGCAAGGAATACTGGCTTGCCCTCTGGGGTAACGGCATCGAAGCCTACAACTTGTACCGCAGGAATGGCAGACCATTGAACATGCAGCCTGCCCTGGCGCTTAACCCGGGCAATTTCTACCGCTCGTTCACCTACCCTGCAGTGTATGTTGTTCGTAACAACAATGCCACTCAGAAACCCGACAACAAAGTCAAGGTGTTCTGGGACAACAACCCCGATGGTTTTATTAACTAAAAATGAAGATCACCATGAAATACAGAAATAGAATCATTGCGATCCTCATGCTTCTGGGGTTCGGCTTCTCTTGTACCGATGAGAGCACCTATCCGATAGATTTTGACCTGGTCAATAATTCAAACGGAGGAATTCTCTCACAGGTGGATATCATCTCTGTCGCATTCGACAAGTTTGATATTCCAAACGCTGTTTATTCAGTCACGCTGGAGGCGAACGACCGCGACCGCGGTAAGTTGTTCTCTTCCGTTGACTTGTTTGTCTCGTTTGTAGATCGCACGCCCGCTTCTGCCAACGGCAACAACTCAAAAGCTGAGGTTCTACTTTCGAACTTCCCCGCTTCTGCGTTTGTTGAGGATGCGACAACGGGTTTGCCCCGGCTGACCATATCGGCTACTGCACCGGCGACTTTGACCGCCCTTGGTTTGGTGGCCGGCGAGTTGGAAGGGTCCGACCAGTTTGTCTTCCGCCAGGCGATGATTTTCCCGGATGGCAAGGTGTTCAGCAGCACCAACGTGAACGTGGCAATTGCTGCTGGCGGTGGTGTGTATAAGTCACCCTTCCAAAACGTGGTTTCAGTTATTTGCCCTTCCGATATCGGTGGAGCAATCGACTATGTCACCGTCGTTACGGCCGCTGTTGTTCCGATTGCTCCCTGCCTGCCCTCGATTAGCGGGGTGACCCATTGGGATGTGCTCGGCCCCGGTGCCTACGATGTAGAGGATGGAACTTTTGGTCAGTACGATTGCGCATGGAACGACAACCCGGCCTCTGGATTGACCTTGGTTGATGCCTGCAACATCCTGTCACTCAATGGCAGCGACCAGTATGGCTTGATCTATACGTTTGTCATCACCGCCAACGATGGCACAACAATGAGAATCAACTGGTCTAACGACTACGGGGATGCCGGTTATTCCGACTTGACCCGGACAGGTAAGACCTGGCCTCTGGCCCTGACGTTCTGATCATTAGTTGACCGTTAATGAAAAGCCTGGCTATTCGTAGCCGGGCTTTTCTTATTATTGCGGAATGAGAAAAAAGGTATTCCAATTGGTGCTGCTGTTCTTGGTCGCTATCCCGTGTATTGTGGTAGGGCAAGTCAGCAATGACGATGTGCGAAATATGCGGGTAATTCAGGACCTGGAACGCGAATCGCGCCCGTATCGCAGTGGTGGTGCGGGAGATGAAGTGGATGGGGACCCGTACTTGTGGACCCGCTGGAGTCCCGGCAGTGTGACTCTTTACCGTGAGGACAAGGTCTATGAACTGCCCGGGCTAAAATATGACGTCTTGAACTACGGAATTGACATACTCTTCGACAAGGACCGGCTAAAATCGCTGGATGGCGGCCTGATAAAAGAATTTGAGTACAAGGACTCCCTCACCCAATTGCCCCACCGGTTTATCAATGCAAAGGACTTTGTCCACGACGGTGCTGCCCTTAAAGGATTCCTGGAAGTCCTCTGTTGGGGCAAAGTGGATGTGTACGCATTCACTGAAGCTATCCTGCTGAAGCCCAATTATAATATGGCCATTGGCTCCGGACACAAGAACTACCAGATCAGCAAGAAAAGGGTTCTATTGTACAGCCCAGGCACCGAACTTAGGCCGCTGAGTAAAAAGGAACTGTCAAAACTCTGGTCGGAGAAGGGTGCTGAAATGAAAAAGTTCCAGAAGATCAATAAACTGAATCCTTCCAAGGAGCGCGACCTGATGTTGATGGTAGACTATTTCAATACCCTTTGACTCCGCCCAGATAGTCCCCGATATTTATCGGGACCGTCGCCAAAATCCCAAGCACCAAAATCCAAATCCCAAATCCCAGATTATCGTCACTCTGGAATTTGGGATTTGGTGTTTGGGATTTGTTGACTAGCCCTTCGCTACTTTAAATGAGACTGCGGTATTTTCCCACTGCAGCGTCACCTTGTCCTTGTCGACGGCAATGACAAAAGTCTCTACAAAGGCAGCAGATTTCCCGGGCTTGACTTTCACGCGCAGGTGATCGTTTGCTTCGGCGTAATCCGTACCCCACTGTCCCTTGAATACCTGGAAGATGATGGTCCACTCGGTCTCACCCGGGATCGCAAAGAGTTCGTATTTCCCGGCGGCAAGGGCCTGACCCTCTACCTTGATGGGCTTGTTGATTTCGAAGACAGTGGCTTTGTTGGCCCCAGCGCGCCAAACGGTTCCATAGGGAAGGATGCCTCCCAACATCTTGCGACCCCGGGCCGAGGGAGCGCTGTATTCAACATGAACCAGCACGCCATCAATGGTTCCTTCCGTAGTGACAAAAGGGCTCTTGGGCTGGGCCGATGCCGGCGCAAAGAAAATCATCGTGAGGAGGCAGGAAAGGACAATCAAGGATCGTTTCATAGTGTTTTTGGTTTTTGTTAGATGAGAGTTCATTTGGTCGTGATACTTCTAACGAGTCAGACTTGATCCAGGTTCTCAGCCCTCCAAGAGCCTTAAACCTTGAACCTTGAACCTGAAACCTTGAATTTGAAACCAACCCCTTTAGTTCTTACCAAACGGGTTCAACGCAGATAATGCTCGTTTTCCTCCCCCCATTTTGTTCATGGTTTTCATCATCTTGCGGAGTTCGCCGAACTGCTTTAAAAGCTGGTTGACTTGCGGGATGGATGTGCCGCTGCCTTTGGCGATCCGTTCTTTGCGGCTGGCATTGATTATCTCCGGATTCTCGCGCTCTTCCATCGTCATGGAACGGATGATGGCCTCAAGCGGCTTGAAAGCATTGTCATCAACGGGCATATCCTTCATGGCCTTACCGACCCCGGGGATCATCCCAAGGAGGTCTTTCATGTTGCCCATCTTCTTGATCTGGGCCACCTGGTTAAGGAAATCGTTGAGGTCGAACTGGTTCTTTCGGATTTTTTTCTGAAGTCGGGCGGCCTCCTGCTCGTCGAACGCCTCCTGGGCCTTCTCCACCAGCCCCACCACATCGCCCATGCCGAGGATACGGCCGGCCATGCGATCGGGGAAAAACCGGTCGAGGGCGTCCAGTTTCTCGCCTGCACTCACGAACTTGATCGGCTTTTCGGCAACGCGCCGGATGGAAAGGGCAGCACCGCCACGGGTGTCACCATCCATCTTGGTGAGTACTACACCGTCGAAATTAATCCGCTCGTTAAATGCCTTGGCCGTGTTCACCGCGTCCTGGCCCGTCATGGCGTCCACAACAAAGAGGGTTTCCGAGGGCTTGAGGTTCTCCTTTAACGAGGCAATCTCCGCCATCATCTCCTCGTCAACGGCCAGGCGTCCGGCAGTATCGACTATCACTACGCGGTGGTTGTTCTTTTTTGCATGGTCGATAGCCGCCGAAGCAATTTTCAACGGGTCCTTCGATTCGGCGTCGGCATACACATCGACACCAACCTGGGTTCCGAGAACCTTGAGTTGCTCGATGGCTGCCGGGCGGTAGACGTCACAGGCAACAAGCAACACCTGGCGGCCTTGGCGCTTTAAGTAATTAGCCAGTTTTCCCGAAAATGTTGTTTTTCCTGAACCTTGCAGGCCGGCGATGAGGATGACGGCCGGATTTCCTTCGATACGGATGTCTTCACTTGAACCCCCCATCAGGGACGTAAGCTCATCTTGCGTGACCTTCGTGAGCAGCTGGCCCGGAGAAATCGCCGTGAGCACATTCTGGCCCATGGCCTTGGCTTTAATCTCGTCGGTGACTTCCTTGGCGACCTTGAAGTTTACGTCGGCGTCAATGAGGGCCTTGCGAATTTCCTTGATGGTGGCCGCGACGTTGATTTCCGTAATACGCCCCTGGCCCTTCAGCGTCTGGATGGCTTTTTCAATCTTATGGCTCAGGCTCTCAAACATGGGCGAGAATGGAAATTGATTTAGTTAAATGAGGGAGGCAAAGATAGGGAAAGACCGTAAACCGTGAACAGTAAACGGTAAACGGTGGAAATTCGAGAATTCTCAGAGCCGTCCTACGTAGCCGGATCGTGACAATTGGAAGCAGCCTACTGTTTACTGTTCACAGTTTACCGTTCACTGTTTACCGTTCACAGTTTACTGTTCACCGACCTAATACGCTCCCCTGAACTGAAGATACGGAAACACCTCCCCGGCATTTGCCACTAATTTGCCTTGCGGGATTTCTACAAACCCATCCACATCACGAAGGTTGGCGAAGTCACCAGACCCACCACCTGGAATTGGTCGCGCCATCCGCCTTCCATTTTCACTGCGGACCTTAACTTGGACAAAGTGGGTCAGCTCCGAGTTTTTCAGATCCAGGGGCCCATCAATGATAGCAGTCTCTTCCGGCGGCGCCTGGCCCAGGCCTTTCATCAGCCACGGCCGAACGTACCTGTAAAAGCAAAGAAAGGATGATACCGGGTTTCCTGGTAGTCCGAATACCGCTTGCTTTTTGGTGATCCCGAAAAGCATCGGCTTACCAGGCCGTTGGCTAACCTCGTGGAAAAGCATTTCGACCCCGAGCGACTTAAGCGTGGCGGGCACATTATCGAATTTTCCTTTAGAAACACCACCTGTTAGAATGACCACCTCGAACTTGCTAAAGATTTTTCCGAGGTCGCGCTCCAATGCGTTGCGGTCATCGGTGACATGAAAGAGCTGGCTCGGACAGGCAAGCCGATGAAGTGCGGAAGACAGGGCATGGGTATTGGATCGACGAATCTGGTGAGGCTTGGGGCTGTCATGAATATCAACCAGCTCGTCGCCGGTGGAGACGAGCGCGACAGACGGATAGCCGTAAACATCAGTTTGCAACCTGCCAACACTTGCAAGCAGCGCCACCTCTCCGGGTGAAATGCGAATGCCAGGGCTCAGGATAACGTCGCCTCGCTTCGCATCTTGTGCGCGCGGGTGAATACACTGACCGCGGGTGATGGCCTTCGTTTTGAGCTTGGCCATTTCGTTGATCACCGTCACATCTTCGTAACGTATCACGGTATCACACCCAATGGGCAGCATCGCACCCGTCATCACCTCGATGCAGTTCTTGTCATTCTTCAACGTAAGCCGGGGTTGGCCCGCTGGTTGCAGGCCCTCGACCTTAAAGCCCTCCCAACCCTCTTCGATTGCCTGGTAACAAACGGCAATACCATCCATGGCCACACGATCGAAAGGAGGAAAGTCCCTGTCGGCACGCACTTCTTCGCCGAGCACACGTCCCTCGGCCTCTTCGATCTTAATGCGTTGCAGTGCAGGGCGAAAGTTCTGTTCCTGAATAAGCCGGGTGGCTTCCGCGACGCTGACCATGAAATGGTTATTTTTGATCAAGATAAAAAGAAATGAAGAGGAAGCTATCCCATGTAGATGCTGATGGACAGCCCCGAATGGTGAACGTTGGGGCCAAGGCGGTGACATCCCGCAAGGCCACGGCGGAGGCAAGGGTTTGGCTGGGGAAGGGCATCCTCAAGGCCTTAAAAGGATCTGAGTTGGTGGTGCCCAAGGGCCCTGTCTTCCAGACCGCAGTTTTGGCAGGGGTGCAGGCAGCGAAACGCACTTCTGAATTAATCCCATTGTGCCATCCCCTTGGCCTGGATCATTGTTCCGTCGACATCCGTGTAGAGGGAGACTACGCTGTTGTGGTAGCCTCTACTGCCCTGGAGTCGAAAACAGGAGTGGAGATGGAGGCCTTGACGGCAGCTGCGGTTGCATCACTCACGATCTACGACATGTGCAAGGCGCTCTCCCACGACATCCGCATCGAGTCGCTGCAATTACTCAGTAAGACCGGCGGAAAGAAGGACTATCACAGGGTCCCGGTGACACGCAAATAGAAAAGCTGACATTCCGGGCAAGAACCTTACTTGTTACGGCTATCCCCCTGTTCGGGGTCGCCCGTTGGGGAACAATCACATCTCAAATTACTTAACTCGGGATGGCTCAATGAGCACATGAAATGTGGTGCTGAAATACCTGTTAAAACACTACATGCAGGGCCGCCTGGTGTTTTCTGTACTGCATGGAAAGTGAAGCCTGGCTAAATTTAATGAGTCTAGTAGGCTTATGAAGCGAGGCAGAATACCGACTGTTGATCCCGTGGTTCGCGACGTTGCCCTTGTACTTGTCGCTGCTTTCCTGATGTCGGTTGCGTTTATCGCGACCGGCTACATGGTTTTTGTAAAACTCGCTGGCCAGTAATCCCGGGCTTTGACCCGGGGCTAGTTGAGTTGAGGTGAGGCGGCTGTTTGGGCCTGGGGGCGTGCGCCAACCCATTCTTCACCATCTTCAAAAACTTCCTTTTTGAAGATGGGAACCTTTTCTTTCAACCGGTCGATGATGAACTGGCAGGCTTCGAACGACTCCTTCCGGTGTTTTGTCGAAACAGCAACAACAACGGCAACTTCTCCTGGCTTGAGGGTTCCAATCCGGTGGCTTACGGCCCATCCGAGTAACGGCCAGCGGTGAGCAGCCTCGTCGATGATTTTGCGAGTCTCGCCAACAGCCATGCTTTCGTAGGCTTCATACTCCAGCCAGACCACGTGCTTGTTGTGCGCAGTATTGCGCACGGTACCAATAAAAACATTGACGGCCCCCGCACTCAGGCTGGAGGCCGTCTCGATGACCTTTGGGATGTCAATCGGCTTTTCGGTGATTTTTATCATTAGGTCGGTGGTTTTCTACGGATGAATGAATGTACCCAATCAGCAGGGCGAAGGCAATGAATTTTGTCATGTATTTTCAGTGCCATCCCGACACCCTCCAAAACGTATGGTTTTGGCCATCCCGATAGCAATCGGGATCAGCCGCCGCTTACAGGCGGAATCAGCACCACCTCGTCGCCGGGATTCAGAGGAAGATCATCCGCGGCGTAGGAAGAGTTAACGGCTATCATCAGCGATGCGAGGTCGCGAAGTGACGGGTATTTTTCCAGGAGGGCTTTTCGCAGGTCTCCGACGGTTGCTCCCTGGCACGATATTTCCGTTGCACCGGCGGTGATGTCCCGGGTGATGCCAAATGCTTTAATTCGAATATTCATGGCGTTCTGCGAAGCTACTAATTTATGGAGTGTGTGGCTTGGGGGAGGGAAATTGGAAATTAGAAATTGGAGGCTCGGGGTTCAAATTTCTATTTTTCATTCGAAGCCACTGGGCTCGTAGTTTCCAAGTTTCGGGCCTCACCCCCAACCCCTCTCCGGAGGAGAGGGGTGTAGTACTGCTCCCTCTCCTTCGGAGAGGGCTGGGGTGAGGCCCTGCACTCAACAACCACGCAAATCTTTCCGCAGGTGGGGAAAACCTGGTTACCACGAGAAACCAATCCTATCCGTATCTTCGGGTAGCCCTATGCTGTTCGATAACCACAACAGACCCATTACCTACGTTCGGCTCGCCGTAACCGACCGGTGTAACCTTCGGTGTTTCTACTGCATGCCGGAAGAGGGCGTCAAGTTTGTGCCCCGTCAGCAACTGTTGACCTTTGAAGAAATCCAGCGGCTGATTCGCGTGCTGGCATCACTGGGGGTATCGAAAGTCCGTATCACGGGAGGTGAACCTTTTGTGCGAACTGACCTGATGGATTTGCTAAAGTCGTTGGTCGCGATACCGGGGGTTGAGGAGGTGCACCTCACAACCAATGGTGTTCTCACCGGTCCTCATGTGCCGGAGTTGAAGGCCATGGGCATCGCGTCGGTAAACCTCAGTCTTGATACGTTGAATCGTGAACGCTTCAAGGAGATCGCCCGTCGCGATGAATTTGACCGTGTGTGGAAGACGTTCGAGGCGTTGCTGAAGCACAATATTCCTGTCAAGATCAATGCGGTGGTCATGGAAGGACGAAACACCGAGGATATCATCTCTATGGCTGAGCTCACCCGCCAGTACCCGGTATCCGTTCGGTTCATCGAGGAGATGCCCTTCAACGGCGAAGGCCAGCATTACCCGGTATTAAAGTGGACACACAAGCGCATCCTTGCCGAATTGAAAGAGGCATTTCCAACCATTGAAAAGGTTGCTGATCGACCACATGCGACGGCCATGCACTACCAGGTGGCGGGTCATCCCGGCGACATCGGGATCATCGCCGCGTTCAGCCGTACCTTTTGCGGAAGTTGCAACCGGATTCGCATCACAGCACTGGGCGATCTTAAAACCTGCCTCTATGATTCCGGGGTACTCAACCTTCGCGACAAGATTCGCGACGGCGCCACGGACGGCGAACTGGAAAGCCTGCTGCGCGTTGCGTTTGCCAATCGCCCCAAGGATGGTTTTGAAGCCGAAGCGCAGCGCTCAGGTAAGGTCGTCGAATCTATGTCAACGATTGGAGGCTGACGTGACTGGAAATTGGAAATTCGAAATTGGAAATTTGGCCTGAGCCGAAATCACAAATCCCAGTACCCAGGGCCCAGTACCCTGGTTCTCCACAGGTGAGATTTTCATGGATTACATCTTAATATTCTCGTTTTTCATAATAGCCGCAGTGTATGCCTCAGTGGGTTTCGGCGGCGGAACCAGTTACCTCGCCCTCATGGCCGTGATGGCCGTACCCTTCGAACTAATGCGCCCGGCGGCGCTGCTCTGCAACCTGGTGGTGGTGACAGGAGGATGCATCATCTTCTACCGTGAAGGCCTGTTGGAAATTAGACGCATCTGGCC
>CAZJWV010000029.1:17264-30591 GCA_964549855.1 uncultured Ohtaekwangia sp.
TGGCGGTGCTTGCCGGCGGTCAGCTGGGTTCACGTTGGGGAGCAAAGAAGTTTCAGGCCGGCCATATCCGTAAAATCACCGCCGTCCTTATCCTGATTGCCGGTGCAAATATTCTTATCAACCATTGGTCATGAAAAAAATCACAGCAGTAGTCGGCTTCCTGGTGTTCACCGGGTTTGCCACGGCACAATCTCTCCAGCGGGTGAACCCGGTTATCAAGCGCACGGGAGGAATCTTCGATATCCCGTTTGCCGTGGAGCGCCCGGATCCGAACCTTGTGTATAACGTAGTGATCGAAGTAGAACGCCACAGTGATGGCCCGGATTCCCTCAATTGGTCACTCTACAATGTCGCACGGTATCTCAACCTCCTTTCGGTGGGTGGTGTGCCGGCGAAGAATGTCAATGTAGTGGTGGTTATCCATGGTGGAGCCACCTACACGGCGATGAACAACGATCAATACCGGGCGAAGTACAAGGTGGACAACCCGAATCTCGGTTTGTATAAGGAGTTGGAGACAGCAGGAGTGAAGCTGTTTGTCTGCGGCCAGTCGATTGTGAATCGCAAGGTCGACCGGATGAGGATGGTTCCGGAAGTGAAGCCCGCACTTTCAATGCTGACAACAGTTACGACGTACCAGTTGAAGGGTTACGCCTATTTGAAGTTCTAGGGGCCCGCCCAGTTTCGAATTTCCAATTTCCAATTTCTGTTCTAGACGGGCTTACCGTCGAACCAATTCTTGAATTCGCCGACTTTCTCGCGGCTCACGATAATCTCCTTGTCCCACACCGGTTGCGTGGAAATCTTCAATCGGCTGTTGGAGTACATCACGACATCCTGTATGCACGAAATGTTGACGATGTAAGTCCGGTTCGCGCGAAAGAAAACTGCAGGATCCAGCACTTCTTCCAGCGCCTCCAGGGTGAAATCGATGATGAACTTGCGGTTTTGTAGGGTGACGAGGTAGACGTCGCGGCCATCGGCATAGAATAGAATGATCTGATCGGCTGTGATGGACCGGATGTGGTCGCCAACCTTTACCATGAACCTGTTCTTGAAGGTGGCCGGGTTACTATTTCCGGCAAGAGCTTTCACCGTTTCCGCCCGTTTGTCCTGGAGGAGAAATTGGGCCCGCAGTTTCTCGAATTTCTCAAGGCTCGATTTGAGGTCATCAAAGGTGACGGGCTTTAAGAGGTAGGCAATACTGTTGACCTTGAATGCCTCCAGGGCATACTCATTGTAAGCGGTAATAAATATGACTGGCTTGGTGACGTCCACGCGGGTGAAGATGCCGAAGCTCACTCCGTCTTTCAACTGGATGTCCAGGAAAAGAAGGTCTACTTCCGACTGGTGGTCGGTAAGCCACGAGGCTGCCTGTTCAACGCTGTCGCAGACTTGGACTACCCGGATGGATGGGCTATACCTCTGTAAATAACGCTGGAGTTTCTCCACCGCCGGGGTTTCGTCTTCGACGATCAGCACATTCAGGGCAAGACTCATGCAACGACGGCGGCGGATTGTTGGATCGTGAGGATGGGAAATTTAACATAATTTTCCCTGCCTGCCTTTACCTGGACAAACGGCTTGTCGCTATAGATGGAATAGGAGCGCTGCAGTTGACGGAAGGCAGCCTGGCTTTCCGGGTGAGTCAGCAGCCGGTCGTTGAGGCCATGGGTGAGCACCAGGTAGTCCTCCTCTTCAACCCCCAGTTCGAATACGAGGGGTACGTCTTCTGAAATCAATGTGTTGCGGATGATGCTGTCCAGCGTGGTGAGCAACGACCCCTGCATTACCTGGATACTCTCGGGGTCGGGTACCGATTCCTTCCAGATGACCTGGCGGGGATGCTTGAAGTCAGCCAGCCGAAGAAGATGGCGGGCTGCTGCCAACTCTTCCGCCAATGTCACAAACTCGCGCTGCCGGTTCACCAACTGGTATCGGTATAGGGCCGCGAGGCTGTCGATGAGTTCTTCCGCAGAATCGGCCTGCGTATGCATACGCAGGATTAATTCCTCCAGGCTGTCGTAGAGCAAGTTGGGATTGATTTCCCGGCGAAATGACGAAAACTCTGCTTCAAGGTTTTCTTTGAGCTTCTGCTCTTGCTCGATCAGTTGCTTGTTTTCGTAGAGGATGTACCGGTTTCCGTGGTGAAGGGCGTTGTACAAAAGGGCCGTGAGGAAAAAGATCGAGCCAAAGAGAATCTGTTCGCGGATGCTAATGTCATAACCGATCGCCTGTTGATAGTATTGGCCAATGGCGAGCAGCACCATGGCGACACTGACCGCTGAGGTGGCCAATACTTGCAACCAAACCGCATGCCGGGTCGACAGGTTCAGCCGTTCGAGGCCCACGAGGGCAAGCCGCATAGACTCGAAGGCGATCAGGCTAAGCGCCATGCTCACGTAAACTTCCTGGTTGCTGATTAGCGTGGAGATTTGCTCCACGTTGTTGTTTACCAGCAGGATGATGAGGTAGACGATAACCCCGTACACCGGTGGCGTGAGAATGCGGAAGAAGGGATTATGGATAAACAGCCGCTTCATTTCAGAGCCCGTTTGCTGGTGCGGTCTTGATCACCGGGAGTTGCACCTGGAAGCGCTCCCCATCTGTGACTGTAACCGGTTGATCTGTAAAGAAACCATAACGCTTGTGAATGTTCTCCAATCCCACGCGGAAACTGGTCGAAGGGCGTATGGTTTGCGTTTTGGTGTTATACACCACCAGGTGCGTATTGTCGCGGGCACCCACGTAGACAAGCAGGGGGTGGTCCTTGCTGATGGCATTGTGTTTCACCGCGTTTTCCACAAGGAGTTGTATCGTCATGGGTGGGATCCAGGTGTCCAGGAGTGACGTAGGCAAATTAATTTCCATCTGAAGATGATACTCATAGCGAACCTGGAGCAGGAAATAATAAGCCTTTACAAATTCCATTTCGTCGCGAAGCAGAACCAGCTTATGGCGCTGGTTGCCGAGCACGTAGCGGAAGGTGTCGGCCATGCGACGCACAAACTCTTCGGCTATCCGGGAGTCCTTGTATAACAGCGCGGAAACGGTGTTGAGGCAGTTGAATAAATAATGCGGGCTGATCTGGCTCTTGAGGGATTGAAACTGTAGTTCCAGCTGCCAGCGTTCCGATTGGAGTTGCTCGGCCTGGGTGACGGCATAGTAGCGGTAGGAGTAGAACAGCCCGTAGAAGATTTCGTAGATGAACACGGCAATGGTAAAGAGCATGTTCAGCTTCACAATGGTTTGAGTATCGCTGTGAAACCAGTACTTCCCGGCAAGCGTGAAGTAGAGGACGACGAGCAGGGTATTGGCGCCAAGGCCGCTGATGAACCGAAGGAGGAAATTACTGCGCCAGTGAATGGCTCGGTCGAGGAGGCCATCGAGGGTCAATACGAGCCAACCGAAGAGCGTGGTGCTCGTTGCCGCCATGAGCATCTCCTTGGAATTTTCTTCCAGCGTAGGCAGAAGGCCGGAATTCCCGTAGGCGATAAAGTAGTAAAAGAGAATACCCAGCGCGCTGCCTCCGGCGATCAGGAGGACATATTTCCTGACAACGAGCGGCTGAATAAGGGATGGAAGACTCATGACAACCTTAAGCTAGCGTTTTTTCGCCGGTGCAGGAAGGCCTATGCCTGAGGTGGTGGCTGAGGCTCTCGAAGCCAAGCGTCAGTCGATGGCCCGAAGCGCCCGTCCGTAGTAAGTCTCCGACTCGATTTTCTTCGCAGTCGCGCGGTAGGCATCTTTCAGGCCGGCGTCGTTCATTAGCCGAATTGTGGGTGCCAATTGTTTGAGCACTTCCGTGATATAGTGATCGGACTCGATGTTGCCGGCTGCCTGCAGAATGATGAGCAAATGTGCCTTTGTAATATTTGGACGCTCGGCAGCTGTTTTCAGGAATTCTGCCGTGTAATAGTCACTGTTGTGTGAAGCCATGGCTTCCAGCAAATTCTTGAATGCTTCATCACTCAAATTCACCTTTTTGAGAATCTGTTTTCCCACCACCGTGATGTAGTGATCCGACTCGATCGACGAGGTGGCGGTGACCAATATGGTCTGCACATCGGGGGTGATGGAGTTGTTCAGCAGGTTGGTCAACACCTCCGTCTTGTAGTGGTCCGACTCCATCACTTTCACGGTCTCCAGCGTCTTCTGGAACGAAGTGGTAGATAAGCCCGGTTTAGCCAGTGCCTTGGTGAGCACGACCGTGCGGTAGTGATCGGATTCCATGTTGCGCGTGGCGCCCATCATCTCGGCAATCACATCGTCGGTGAGGTTTTCCTGGCGGAGAAGGTTCGTCAGGATCTCCGTCTTGTAGTGATCCGACTCCATGTTCGACGTAGCATCCAGGGCAGCGCGCACATTTTCCAGTGTGGCAGGTGCGCCATCAAGCGCCTCCTTGATTACTTCTGTCTTGTAGTGATCTGAGTCGAGGTTCTTGACCGCGTTGTAAACAGCCTGCATGGCATCTCTTACAGGCAGGAATTTCTTCATGTTGTCTTTCAAAAACTCTGCCAGGTAATAATCTGAGTCGATGGTTGAAGCAACGCCAGAGACAATAACAGCCATGTTCTGTGACGGCTGGTTGAGGGCGACCAGGAAATTGGCATAGTGAGACTTCACGTAGTCGCTTTCGATAATTCGGATCTCGGCGAGCACAGCGTTTACTCCACCGTTGCGGTAGAACCGATTGACCCTGCTCTCGGCAGCAATGGTAGTGGAGCGGAGGATTTCCGGGAGGATTTCACCCAGCCACTTCCGGCCTTCCGGTTCAAAATCCACGATGGTACGGCCCTCATAGTATTCCTTCTTAAGTCCGTTGGCGGTAGGGGTAATGACGATGGTGCGGCGGTTGCCGAAGACAGATTTCTCGATTTCCAGGTAGCCATCCGCCGACATGCTTTTGATGTCCTTGTCGTCGTCGGTCACTTCCATCCTGCCGCTTGTTTCCACCTTGAAACTCGACATGCCACCCCGGTTGAACGTGGTGCGGCTGGAGCCTCCGCGCTTTTCGACAGAGATGCCCTGTCCGCCGGCGGTGAGGGCGAGGAGGAAAAAAATGAGAGAAAAGAGCGCTTTCATGGGGTCACTTTGTCATTTAGACGGGCAAAGGTGAGTTGGGGGTTCCGCCTCACCAAGGGCGATGCCCTGAGTTGTGGAAATGATGTAGTGAGCCGAAGGGCCGGAAGGGGGAGGTCCTAAAAGGGGCTTTCCAGGAAGTTTACCCGGTAGATTTCGATGGGCTGGGGGTGCCATTCGAGCGACACGACCCCGGCATAATCGACGGAATAGTGCTGAACATCCAGGGACAGGGCCGACGAAAAACGGGCGAAGGCGTAGATGGCTCCGGGGGGAACCAGGCTATGCAATTCGATGATCCTGGCCCGGCTTTCTGGGGCGAACACCTTCTGTTTTTTCTTCTCTCCAGGCGCGAGATGCACTGGACTCGCATATAAACTCATGCGAAGGCGGCTGCCGAGGTAGTGCTCTTTCACTTCGCGGAGGATGACTTTGGCTGCATCCATGGCACCGAGTATAGATCCGAAAGAGATAATGAGAATCTCATCAGTCTCAATTGTCACGGGCGCCAGCATGGGCAGGCTCTGGGCATCCAGCTGTTTCCAGATGGCCTCTTGTTCATGCTTGGTCATGCCAGGCAAGTCTGCGACAAGCCCATACAACACGGGACGATCCAAAGGCGGATAAGATGGCTTAGAGGCCTTTGCTGCAATCGTCGTCGGGGAAGCTGCTCCTGCCGAGAAATAATTGTCCGGGTTGATGTTCACGTGCCTCGCCGGGAACGGCCACAACCCCACGGTGTCGCGGGTGCCGCCTTCCTTGAGACGAAGGTCAGTGTCGGAAAGCACGGTGAGCAGCGTAGGTTCCGTGTGATTCATCGCACTGCGAATAATGGCGGAACCAAAGAGCACCCTGTTCTGGAAGGAAAAAAGATCATCGTAGCCGGCGTACGGCTCGAAGGTGAGGTAAGTGACCTGGAAGCGATTGACCAGTGCATGAAAACGTTCAACCCAGCCCTCACCGGCAAAACGAATGCTGGCATCGATAAAGTCCTCCTTGGCAAACGGGATCCAAATATTGAGTTCACCACCGGCGGCGGCCATCGTTTCAGCAAAGATGATGTCGCTTCCGCAAGCCAGGGAACAGAAACCGATCTTGGCGTTAAGTGTCTGAAGAGCACTGGCAATTGCATCGCGAACTGAATTCTCGATCTGGGCAGGGAAGCGTGGGATGGGGCGGCTTGGATGATCAATCATGTGACCGATAAACGAAACCACACCGGGTGGTTGAAAGACTTTGAGTACTTCCTTAGGGACAGGGACGTAATGATTGAGGAGCCACAATTGGTTGTGCACGGTGCTGATCTTTCCCCAATCCGTGCCTGCCATCTTCTTTGCTTCGAAATACGCCGCCAGGGACTTTTCGCGCTCCTTATTTAGTAACAATGCTTCTGCCAGGGTCACCTGCTCCCAAAAGCTGGTTGTGGGCGATGGCAGCAAGGCAAGAACTTCTTTTGCAATCTCTCTCCCCTTGGCCCCCTGGCCAATGATCGCCGACATGGTGGCCGCATTAATACCCGTATAGTAGTTCTTGGTAAGGGTGAAATTCTTCAGGTAGGTATCGCGAGACAAGAAAGCGTACTGGGTTTCCTGGTCTTTTCGAAAGATCGCTTTGTAAATCCCGCCCATGATGCCGGCGGTTTCAGGGTCGTCTGGCTGTGCACGGTATACCGGCTCCAGGAATTCTGCCGCCGCTTTCGGTACGCCGGCTTTTGAAATGGCAAGTCCGAGGAGTTGTTTTACCCGCAAGGTACTTGATGTTTCGGCGGAGCTCTTGAGGACCTCCTGTGCCATGGCCCTGGCCTCGAAGTTTCTGCCCTGGTTGATCAGGGTCTCGATGGTGCCAACGGTAGGATTCATAGGGGAGGTAGTTTAAAGATAGGATGAATTGGATTGAAAATTTAGTCCCCACTTGTTTCCCCTTTAGGGGGGCAGGGGGCGAGTGGGAATAGTTTGTACCTTTCGTTGAACTAGTCGCTGACTTAATTCGATTCAACTATGACCCTGCCATCCGAACGTGGTGCTAACCAATGGAAATTCATGCTGTTCGCCGGAGTTGTCTTAACACTTCTCCTCTTTCCGGCGGAAGTGCTGCTTGCCCAGGAACAAGTAGTCCAGGCGACCAAGCCGGTGGCAAAGCCCCAGCTTTTTACTTCTGAATTTTACACGAGGCTGCTGACCAACATTGTCTCAGTGGTGATCCTGGTGATGGCGGTTTATCTCCCCATCCACCGGAAGAAGGATTACTTCTTTACGTTCCTCATCATGAACTTTCTTGTCTTCATCATCACGTTCCTCATCAACAAGACAAGCGCGTTCAGTGGAATGGGAACGGCACTGGGGTTGTTGGCGTTTTTCTCTCTCTTACGCCTGCGCACCGAGACGATTACAATGAAGGACATGACTTACCTGTTTGTCGTGCTCACGATCGGCCTCGTCAATGCCACCATGTCGGGGCCGCTCTATGAGTTAATCACGCTCGATGTCGTGATCGTTGGCATCACGTTCGGCCTTGACAAGGAATGGCTGTCGAAGAGCATTCACATCAGGGAGATACGAGTGGACTCCCTGGATAACATTGTTCCCCAGCAGACAGACAAGCTTCTTGCAGATCTCCGGTCCAAAACCGGCCTGGAGATTCAACGTGTGAAGATCCAGTCCGTTGATATGGTCAAGAGACGGGCGTTACTGCACATTTATTACTACTAGCTGAGGTTGGGCCGGTGAAGCCTCTCTTCACTTCGCGAATAGCCAGTATCCTCACGATGCTGGGCGTCTCTATCGGCTTGGGTGACGTTTGGCGATTTCCCTACATGATGGGGAAGTACGGAGGCAGTGCATTCGCGCTGGTGTATCTTGGCTTCACCCTGCTTATTGCTTTCCCGGCACTGATGGCAGAGATGGCCATTGGCCGACGAAGCGGGAAAGGGACGATAGATGCCTTGAAACTCTCGTTTGGGAAACCAGGGACTGCGATCGGCATCGGATTGATGATTGTCATCACCATCGCAGGAGCTTACTATGCAGCCGTGATCGGGAATGTGCTCTACACAACCCTCTTTGCCGCATGGCCTGGCTTTTCGGATGACCCGACGGGCTACCATGCAGGACTTTCAAATGGTTGGCTTCAGTATGCCCTCACTGTCATCATCATCCTCGGCTCCATCGAGGTTATAAGGCGGGGCCTCGTCAACGGCATCGAGAGGATCAGCAAACGGGTGATGCCCTTGTTCTTCATCGCCCTGGTGTACATGATTGTCCGTGCATGGATGATGCCGGGGGCGATCGAGGCAAGCCGCGAATTTCTTCGCCCCGACTGGAGCGCGCTGGGTGCGCCCGAACTTTTCGCTGCGCTGGGCCAGGCTTTCTTCTCCGTAGGGCTGGGCGGAACGTTTGTGGTGGTGTATGCCGCCTTCCTGCCGAAGGAGGAAAGTCTCCCGAAGGTGGCGCTGGCTACCGCAGTGGGTGATGCCGGTGCGTCAATACTGTTCGCCCTCTTCCTGGTTCCTTCTATTCTCGCCTTGGGGATGCCGATGGATTCCGGCCCTAGCCTGCTCTTCGAGACGCTGCCACAGTTGTTTAACGCCATGCCCGGTGGCCGCATCGTTGGCTTTCTGTTTTTGTTGTCGATTGTCATCGTAGCCTTCCTGTCGCTGGTGGCCGCCTACCAGGTTCCGTACACAAGCCTTCAGCATGAATTCCCAGGGCTTAAGAAGTCACATTTACTTTGGGGCATAGCTGTCGGTCAACTGGTGTTGACGATACCCTGCAACATATACCCATCGATCATCGGTCCGTTGGACTTGATTTTTGGGTCGGGGATGCAAGTGCTCGGAAGTGGCATCTGCATCATTGGCCTGACGTGGGGATTTCGACGGGAGGAGGCCTTGCAAGAGATGCTCAACACTACTACTCAACCGCCCATCTACCGCGCCGTATTATTCTGGATACGATGGCTTATTCCGCTGTCGCTGGCGGCCGTGCTCGTCAACTATGTCCTCGGTATCCTAGGGTAAAACGCGTACATTTCCTTAAACATATTGGTATGAAGAAGACTTCTGACAATATCGAATTGAAGGTCGTCGAAGATCATGAAGGGATCCTCACGATTCGTGGAGGCGGTGGCAAGAGGGATTGGAACGGCATCCATTACCAGCAGGGCATGTCTGCGAAAAATGTTGGATCGACGAGCCTGTCGGTGAATGTAGCCACCATACCACCGGGTGGTGTTGCGTATGCCCACATCCACGATGGTTTCGAAGTGATGCTTTACATCGTCGAAGGAAAGGTAAGACATGAATTCGGCGACAAGCTTAAAAAGACGCTTGAAAACCAGGCGGGAGATTTTATTTACATCAAGCCCGGCGTTCCTCACGAAGTATTTAATATGAGCAAAACGGAACCGGTAGTAGCATTCGTAGCGCGCTCAAGCGCCAATGAGTGGGATGCCATAATCCCCTATGATCGTGCTACAGGCAAACTCATTGTAGAGTGAGGAAATTGAAGATTAGGAAATTGGGATTTGGTTTTTGGGATTTGGTGCTTGCCTCCCCCCAGTAGCGTTTCGCGAAGGCGGGGGATTTGAGAGTTGGAATCTGGAATTAAGAAAGTGATATGAGTCAAGAGAAGGGAATTGAATCGGTAAACCAGGAGTTTCGTAAGTACGAGCAGGTCGAAAAGAACCAGTCGTATCATCTTTCAGAGTCTGCTACTGAACAATTTGATGAGGTCTACCAGATCCGCACGTGCGACATGGCTTTGTATTTCCATGGCGGCGAAGCAGGCAAGAAGGAATTCGCCAGGCAGTTGACCGAAGCGATGCGCGGTATTGGCTTCGCCATACTCACCAACCACGGCGTCGACCCAGGACTTTATGATGAGGCGGAGCGCAAAACAGCTGAAGTGTTTGAGAAGACCACGCGTGAGCAGAGGATGAAGTATCATGCAAAACGCTTTGGGTCAGTTAACCAGGGATATTTCCCCATCAAGGAAACTACCATCATTCACCCGGACCTGGTGGAAGGCTGGGTTTTCTGCCGCCGGGCGTTCAACCTTGATGGTAAGCCGGAGTACAAGGAGAGCGACTATTGGCCTGCGCCCGGATTTGAACCTTTCTTCAGAAAGCTGGTGATCGAGCATGAGAAGTTGATTCTTCCGATCATGCAGAGTATCCTTACAGGTCTTGGCGTTGATCCGCACCTCTATGACAAGAAATTCACTCGTACGAATTTCGGTTTCCGGTTGAATTACTACCCCCCGCTCAGCGCCGACGACGAGGCAAGTGGCGGGGGCCGCATGCTGGGTCACGAAGATGTCGACTTCTTCACCATCCTGCCGGCACAATCGGTGGACGGTTTGCAAGTACTTAATCACGAGAACATGAAGTGGATCCACCTGAAAGCGCCTAAGGGAAGCATCATCCTCAACACCGGCGACTACATGCAGCGAATTACCAACGATGTGCTGCCTTCCACAACGCACCGGGTGAGCAAGCCTCGCAACAAAGCATTAAACGTAAAACCTCGGATCAGTTTCCCCATGGCCGTTTACGTTTGGGAGGACGAAATACTTGAGGTGCTCCCCAACACCGGCAAGCCCAAGTACGAACCCATCCGGGCAGAAGAGTTCCATACCCGCATCACGAGCAAATATTATGGCGATGACTACGCCAAACAAAATCAGCCAAAAACAGCCTAACACCTTTCGACCACGCATATGAAAGCAACCATAATCGCCCTGTTTGTGCTAGCCTCCGCAGCAGCGTTGGCACAAACCGCACCCGCTGCCCCCACTGTCCCCTCTGTTGAGGACCAGATCAAGACCGCCGTATTGGCGGCGCCCGCGGAGTTGCGCGACGGCGCGCAAGTGTACGGGTACAACGAAAAAGGAGAATTGACGGTGATCCGCAAAGGGACAAATTCACTGATTTGCCTTGGCGATGATTACAGGCTAAAGGGCATTAATGTTTCCGCTTACCACGTCGACCTTGAACCATTCATGGCGCGGGGAAGGGTGCTCAAAACAGAAGGAAAGACATTCCAACAGGTGTTCGACCTTCGCGAAGCTGAGGTGAAGGCAGGCACATTGAAAATGCCGACAAACCCATCGACGCTCTATGTCTACACCGCCGATGAATTCGATGCGGCAACAGGCACGGTAAAGAATGGCTACCTGCGCTATGTGATTTATATCGCCTATGCAACGAGTGAAAGCACAGGCCTGCCGTTGAAACCGACCTTCCCCGGCCAGCCGTGGATCATGGACCCAGGTACCCACCGGGCGCACATCATGATCAGTCCTGCACCTGCCAATCCTGCACCTGCCAGTCCTGCAGCTCCCGCCAAACACTGATGCGGTCGTCGATCATAGTGCTGTGTCTGTTGGCAGCTATAGGAGCGCCGGCACAGAAGAAGAAGAAAGCAACCTATCCCGATGGACTCTATGCGGAGGTGAACACCACCAAGGGACTCGTTGTCATCCAGCTCGAATTTGAGCGGACTCCGATGACGGTCATGAATTTCGTTGGCTTGTCCGAAGGCACCCTGGAAAACAAGGCCCTTCCACCTGGCAAACCTTACTACGATAGCGTTCGATGGCACCGTGTAGTGCCGGGCCACGTCATACAGTGTGGAATCCCGAACCGCACCACGGCGGAAAGCCCGGGTTATCAATACCCGAATGAAATTGTCGAGGGACTGAATCACGGTAAGGCCGGAATGGTTGGCATCGCCAATGGAGGATGGCACACCAACGGCAGCCAGTGGTACATCACGCTGGGAGACCGGTCCTACCTCGATGGCGATTACACCATTTTCGGTCACGTGACTTCCGGACTGGAAGTCCTCCCGCTCATCACCGACAAGGACTACATTCTCAAGCTACGCATCGTTCGCGTTGGCAAGGCGGCGAGTGCATTTCATCCAACAACCTCAGCCTTTCAGGCTATGGTGGAACGCAAGAAAGTGGAAGTAAAGCAGATGGAGGAGAAACGACTGGCCGACGAGGAAACCTTTATACAGAAGAATTGGCCCAATGCCCAGCCACTTTTGCGTCAGACAATCTTACAAGCCGGCGAAGGTCCTCTCGTGAGAAGGGGTGACACGCTGCGCCTGCAGTACAAAGCGCAGTTCCCTGGTGGAGAGTCCTTTGTCAGCACCGGCGACGGAGGCAAGCCCTGGTACGGCGCGGCCCCGGAGCCATTTCTTTACATCGTGGGCACGACGACTTTGAATCCAGGCTTTGATGCAGCCGTACGGACTATGCGAAAAGGTGAACGCGATGTTGTCATTGTTCCTTCCGTGCTCGCCTATGGCGCCGGAGGGTACTATCCCCCAGAGCGGAAAGGGGAGAAACGTTTTCACGTGTCACCTCATAGGACCATAGTTTATGAAATAGAGATCCTTGAAATCAAGAGACGGTGAATTCTTGTGTCGAGGTGTCTAAGTGTCTGGGTGTCTAAGTTTCTGGGTATCGAGTGCGGACTACCTAGCACCAAAGCTCACGCACTAAATCCGTGCAAATCCGTGTAATCCGTGGCAATAAATCCTCGGCTATGCAGCCATCTCTTTCAACGCTGCCACAAATGTGTCGAGTTCAGTCAGGGTAGTGTACAGGTTCGGAGAAATCCTGCAGCCTTGTACATTGGCGCCATCGATCGCAACCGTGTAGACCTTGTACTTCTTCATCAGCGTGTCGGCCAAATCCGAAGGTTTCATGTTCTTAATGCCGACGTTGGCAATACCACAAGAGCGCACAGGGTCAGCTGGAGTATTCAGCACGATGTTTTTCACGTTTCGCACTTTGTCCGTCCAGTAATTCTGCAAGAATCTCATGCGGGCTTCCTTGCGCTCCGGTCCAATTACGAGGTGATAGTCGATGGCGTTGTTGATAGCCAGATCGGTATGCACCGGGTGTGTACCGATGTGGTTGAGGCGATAGATGTCGTTGACATTCTGGTTGCCATCGCCGATGAGGGGCCACACGTTGGGGATGTTTTCCTTTTTCACGTAGAGGAAGCCGGCACCCAGCGGAACGCTCAGCCACTTGTGCAGGCTTGTCCCATAGAAATCAGCGCCGAGATCAGGGATAGCAAACGTGATGTGGGCGAAGGTGTGCGCGCCATCGACAAGGACGAGTACGCCACGTCGGTGTGCCATGTCGCAGATCTTGCGAATGGGCAGAATCTGACCGGTGATGTTCACCATGTGACACACCATCAGTAGTTTTGTTTTGTCCGTGATGGCCGA
>CAZJWV010000030.1:0-30440 GCA_964549855.1 uncultured Ohtaekwangia sp.
CTCACATTGGCCAGCGTTCCTACAATTCTTCTACCGCTTTTCAGAACACACTGCACTCTCTTTCCTTCGGGGAGAAAGATCTCCTTTTTGGAATTCTCTTTAGATAACCTCAGCCTTTTTTGAGCACTGGATTGTTTCACACAAATGACTATGAAAAACAATGTCAGAAAGTGCTTAAACGATAACTGCATTGAACGAAGATAGCGCCCAAAATAGAAATTGGAAACTGGAAATTAGAAGAGCCGTCCAATTTCCCATTTCCATTTTCCAATTTCCTTTCCGACTATTGGCCCGTAAAAGTCGTAAACCCTTGAGGAGTGCTGAACTCAACAAGCCAATGAACCAACAATTCTCACGCTATCAGGTCTTTGTAATCACCGTCCTGGCAATCCTCCAATTCACTACCATTCTTGATTTCATGGTGCTGTCGCCATTAAGCGCCATTCTTTTGCCGACACTCAACATTACCACTGCACAATTTGGTGTGGTCGTCTCCGTGTATGCCTGGAGTGCCGGAACGGCCGGACTCCTTGCCGCCGGTTTCGCGGATCAATACGATCGCAAGAAACTGCTCCTTATTTTCTATGCCGGGTTCCTCGTGGGTACGCTGCTTTGTGGCATCGCCACGGACTACGCCTTCCTGCTGGTGGCGCGGGTGGTGACAGGAGTTTTTGGCGGCATCATCGGGTCAGTCACATTCGCGATAATTACCGACCTGTTTCCGATGGAGGTCAGGGGACGGGTGATGGGATTTGTGCAGATGGCCTTTGCGGGCGCTACGGTACTTGGCTTACCGGTGGGACTGTACCTGGCCAACGCCTGGGACTGGCATGCTCCATTCTTGTTGATTGTAGCCCTTGGACTACCCCTGGGTGCTGCAATAATTTTTGGCATGAAACCGGTGAATGAACATCTCACGGCTAACGCAGAACGAAATGCGCTGGCACACCTGGCTAAGACGGTAGCCACCCGCGATTACCAGAAAGCGTTCGTATCTACCATACTGCTGGCGACCGGTGGGTTTATGCTGATGCCTTTCGGAAGCGCATTTGCCGTCAACAACCTTGGCATTACCCTGAACGATTTGCCAATGCTTTACCTGATTACCGGCATATGCTCGATGATTTCGTCCCCGCTGGTAGGGAAGCTGAGCGACAGTTGGGGCAAGTACAAAGTCTTCAGCCTCTTTTCTTTTTTGATGATTATTGTTGTCGTTGTCTACTGCAACCTCGGCCTTACCCCCTTGTGGATGGTCATTGGTTTCAGCATTGTGATGTTCATCGGTGTTTCCGCCCGGATGGTTTCATCTTCGGCATTGCTCTCCGCCGTGCCCAATGCCAAGGACCGCGGGGCGTTTATGAGTATCAACGCTTCGGTTCAGATGGTTTCGGGCGGTATTGCGTCATTGGTGGCTGGTTCTATCGTTTATCAAACCAGCACCGGCGTTCTTGTCAACTATGGCATCCTGGGATACGTGGTCGCGGGGGCGATAGCGATCACCATGGTGCTGCTCTACTTCATCGACCGGATGGTGAAACAAAGAATGCCGGCAGCTTCTCAGTCACCGGCGGCAGCGGCGTAGTCATCTAACTCCCCGGCCCCTTGCCCCTAAAGGGGAACAAAGAAGTTGACTTAAATCAAGTTCGAGTGGGAACTCAAAGTTCCCCTTTAGGGGTCAGGGGCACAACGGAAAAGCTGTCAATAGCCGCAACTACCTCTTCGCCCTCTTCGTCCAAAAATCAATCTCAACGCCGATCTCATCCCCGATGAAGTTGTCGTCGGTGGTGTGCTTCCAGGCGGTGCCAACACCAAAGTCGCTGCGCTTGATCGTGTAGTGGCAGGAGAACCCAATGACATCGTCGCTCTGTCTTCCGGTGATGCGGAAAGGCAGGGTAATCGCTTTCGTCACCCCGTGCATCTGGAATTGTCCATGGGCGATGTAGGAGTCGCCCTTTTTCTCGATGCGATCGCTCACAAAGGTGATCTCCGGGAATTTCTCTGCTTCAAAGAAGTCTTTTGTCTTCAGGTCCTCGTCCCGTGCCGGGATCCCGGTATTAATACTATTGACCCTGATAGTGGCAGAGATTCTTCCCTTGGTGATTTCGGTTCCTGTCATGTCCACATCAATGGTGAACTCATTGAATTTTCCGGTAATCCGGGTAAGACCGCTGGAAATGGGAACAGAAAACTGGATGGTGGAATGGTTGGTTTCCGCGATGAGTTTTCGTGATTCAGCAGTCTGTGAGTGGGCGGCGGAAGAGATCAGCAGGAGCGCGACAGGAAGCAAGTGGAACTTCATATGGTTTGTTTCCAGTATCTAACGAGGTATTGACCTCTTAAGGCCATCGTTAATTCGTCAACCATTGGATCAGTGCAATAGTAACAACTATAAAAAATAGTCCGGCATATGCCAATATCTCCCCATACTTGTTTACGAAATCTCCAAAGCCAGTCTTTCCTCTTCTAAGTTTCCAAACGACGAATGAGAAAATTGTCCCTCCAATAAGGACTAGTACAATTTGCACGAGAATTTCAATGATCAAATCCACACCCAAATGCTAGCAATGCTTTGAATATAGGTCACGAAGCCTAATCACCCGTCGGCTGGATTGCACTGGTCTCCACCATCAGCATCACCGTCTTCTGCGGTGCCCGTGGCCGGTGCATCACGCCCTTCGATATTGTAACACCCTGGTTTGGATTCAGCTCGATGGTCTGACCTTCCAGGTCGATAAGGAGCTGTCCCTGTAGCAGGAAGAAAAACTCATCGTCGTGGTCGTGTTTGTGCCAATGATACTCCCCTTCCACGATTCCGAGCCGGACCACACTTTCGTTCACCTGGGTCAGCGTTTGGTTGAACCATTTGTCGCGGCAGTCTTCTACCATTTGCGGAATATCCATCCGCTCGAGGTGTGCGAACTTTACATCCAGTTTTGTAACGTAGTCAAATTGCTTTGCCATAATCTTCTTGGTTAGAATCGCCTGGGGAGACTGAGGCCGATAAAGCTATACCTGCCAATAAAAACGACATTCTCTTTCTCACCCTACCGGCTAAATTAGCATTAATGACAAACTAACACCCTTACTGTATGAGCATGCGCGAATGGATCAACAAGAACGGAATGCTGGTCGTGGGATTGGTCGGCTTCTTTGGCGCAATAGTTCTCATCGGCAGCTTTGTCTTCGCGCCTGCCGAGCACCTGGAAGGAACCATTATAGAAAAGATATACGTCCCTGCGGAGCGCAAGGTCGGTCCCACCCCCTATGGGGGCGTAAGAAGGAGGCCATACTCTGTGATGGTCGCCCCTGAAGAGCAATGGATCGCCATTGTCCTCACCGACCGGGGCGACACCCTCAAGGTACATTGCCACCCGGGCCACCATGCCGTGAAGAATGTCGGTGACCGCATCAAGTTCAGGGAATACGAAGGGTCATTGATTCATATTGACTACTTCGCGCACGGGGAAGAGGAGAACGGTGATCAGTGATTGGTGGTCGGTGATCCGCCTACGCGAAGCGCTTCGGCGGACAAGTCGGTGGGTCGGTAGGTCGGTGGCCCTACTTGCCGCCATCTATGAAGGCCTGTCCTAAAACGAGAATCCTGAAGTTGGTTTTCACCGAAATTTCCTTGCCGCCGAATCCGTAATTGAAAATGTATGATCCGGGCGCGCCCAGCACTTTCCCGGCATGCACACTTCCATCCGGGCGGGTGAACTGCCCCACATAGAGTGGCTTGCCTTTTTCGTCAGCTGCCTTGACCGCCCCGTTTGGAATTCGGCCCTTGAATGTTTCCCACTTCAGCGGTACGCCGCCGTTTACAAGTATTTCAAAGGCGGTCAACTCGATTTCCTTCCCGCCGTAGCCGATGTTGCACTTTCCACCCACCACCTTGCCCGGGTGCGCAGTTCCTTTGTAAGAGCCCCGGCAGACCGCCAACGACGTTCCGTTCTCTTTTCCTCCACTGACAACATTTTCTGGAAGGGAACCGTCGTAGGCGGTCCATTCAATCACAGGCGTGGCGATGAGAATCCGGTAGTTAGTTCTCTCGACAATCTCGGCGCCGCCATATCCGTAATTACAAATGAACTCGCCAGGTACCCCGATGATTTTGCCTGGATGCACTGAGTTGTCTTCCGCACGGTCTGCCTGCCCAACCAGAATACGCTTGCCTTCCTGGACTCCCGCTTCCACGACATTCGCCGGGATCTGACCATTCAGAGGCACCCACTCAATGCGGACGGCACCCTGGTTCACCAGCACTTCAAATTCTGAGATCACAATTTCATCACCACCCCAACCGATGTTGCAGTTGTTGCCCACCACCTTACCCGAGTGCCAGGCTTCCTTGTAGAGCGCACGGCATACCGGCAAGTCGGTTCCATGCTCGTTGCCGCCGATAACGGCGTTCTCAGGCAGTGAACCGTTGTATGCTGCCCAATTCAATTGTGCAGAAACAGTTTGGGATCCACACAAGATGGAGAGGAGAATGAAAGTGAGTCTCGATTTCATGGGGGTGGGTTTGGGGTTCCTAAATGTAGCTATCCTGGCATATTCACTAGCCGAGAAGCTAAAATAATGCCAACCGATCTAACCTGAGACCGGAACCTGAATCCTGAAACTTGGAACCTGAAACTGCGAACTCGGAACCTGCTTACGCCTCTCCCATTGTAGTCCCGCCAAAATTCATCGGAAACTTCGGCATGTCGTTGGTCTGCTTGATGGCGCCGAAGGCGGCTTCGTACTTCTCGATGTTGTCTTTCAGCGCGGCGAGCAGGCGTTTGGCATGCTCGGGGGTGATCACAATGCGTGACTTTACTTTTGCCTTGGGGACGCCCGGCATCAGGCGAATGAAATCGATCACGAACTCGCTGTTCGAGTGCGCGATCATGGCCAGGTTCGAATACACACCCTCCGCGACATCCTCGGTCAACTCGATGTTGATCTGGTTCTGCGGCAAGTCCTTCTTCTTTTCTTCAGCCATGGGCCTCACCCCCCGGCCCCCTCTCCGGGGGAGAGGGGGAGGAAGGATTTGGGTTAGTTGTTTGGTTGAAACTCGCGCTCCTTACGAGGGAATGCAGGCGGCGCGTTCGTTGCCTCCATCATGCGCTCGTACTCTTCCTCGGAGCCGACGATGAGATTTTCGAACACGCGCTGACCCGTACCGGCCGGGATCAGGTGCCCAACAATCACGTTCTCTTTCAGGCCCGCCAGGGTGTCGGCCTTGCCACGGATGGCGGCCTCGCTGAGCACCTTGGTGGTCTCCTGGAAGGAAGCCGCAGAGAGCCAGCTTTCCGTCTTCAAAGACGCTTGGGTAATCCCTTGCAACGTCGGACGGGAAACCGCCGGCATCGCATCACGTACTTCGGCGATACGCAGGTCCTTGCGCTTCAGCGTCGAGTTTTCATCGCGCAGCTCGCGGGCTGTAAGGAGCATACCCGCCTTCAACTTCTGGCTGTCGCCTGGATCGAGCACTACTTTTTTGTCAAGCACGAGGTCGTTCAACTGACCGAACTCAAACTTGTCGACGTACTCACCTTGCAAGAAGCTGGTGTCACCGTTGTCGATGATCTCCACTTTCTGCATCATCTGGCTCACGATACACTCAATGTGCTTGTCGTTGATCTTCACACCCTGCAGGCGATACACTTCCTGGATTTCGTTTACCAGGTATTCTTGTACAGCCGTCGGGCCTTTGATCGAGAGGATATCAGAAGGCGTGATGGCGCCATCCGAAAGCGGCTGGCCTGCCTTCACGAAGTCGTTGTCCTGGACAAGGATGTGCTTCGAGAGCGGCACGAGGTAGCGCTTCTGCACGCCATCGCGCGACTCGATGAAGATTTCGCGGTTGCCGCGCTTGATGCCTCCGTAGGTCACCACGCCGTCGATCTCGCTCACCACCGCCGGGTTCGACGGGTTGCGCGCTTCGAACAGCTCAGTTACACGGGGCAGACCACCCGTAATGTCGCGGGACTTGCCCACGGCGCGGGGAATCTTCACCAGCACGCTACCGGCCTTGATCGCCTCCTTCTCGTCGACCGCCAGGTGGGCGCCAACCGGGATATTGTAGGTCTTCGTTTCCGATTTGCCCTTCACGATGAGGGCAGGGTTCTTCGTCTTGTCACGGGTCTCCGTGATCACCTTCTCGCGGTGGCCCGTCTGTTCATCGGACTCTTCTTTGAATGTGATTCCCTCGATGATGGCTTCGTATTCAATCTCGCCGTCAAACTCAGAGAGAATGACTGCGTTATACGGATCCCAGTTGCAGAGTTCATCACCCTTCTCGACTTTCTGTCCGTCTTTCACGTGCAGGAATGCGCCGTAAGGAACGTTGTTCGTGATGAGTACCCGGTTCTTATCTTTTTCAATGATCCGAATCTCGCCTGTGCGACCCATCACCACCTTCGCCTTCGCGCCATCCTTCTCGATATCGAGTGTGCGGATGCCTTCAAATTCGATTGTACCTGAGAATTTCGCCTTGATGCTCGCTTCCGTAGCGATGTTCGACGCGGCACCCCCTACGTGGAAGGTGCGGAGCGTCAACTGAGTGCCGGGTTCACCGATAGACTGGGCGGCGATAACGCCCACGGCCTCACCAGCCTGAACCATGCGGCCCGTGGCCAAGTTCCGGCCGTAGCATTTGGCACAGCCACCAATACGTGACTCACAAGTAAGGATAGAACGAATCTCCACCTCTTCGATCGCAGTCTCGTCGATACGTTTGGCAGTTTCTTCGGTGATCTCTTCACCTGCAGTGCACACGAGCTCGTCGGTGATCGGGTCATAGACGTCGTGCACGGAAACGCGGCCGAGGATACGTTCGGAGAGCGGCTCCACGATGTCCTCATTGTCTTTCAATGCCGTAACACGAAGGCCACGGAGCGTTCCGCAGTCATCCTCCGTCACCACCAAATCTTGTGCAACATCCACGAGGCGCCGTGTCAAGTATCCGGCGTCAGCTGTTTTAAGAGCCGTGTCGGCAAGGCCTTTGCGTGCGCCGTGCGTAGAGATAAAGTATTCCAATACATCCAGTCCTTCCTTGAAGTTGGACAGAATGGGGTTTTCAATGATAGAGCCAACCGAGCCTGCCAGGTTCTTCTGGGGCTTGGCCATGAGGCCGCGCATACCGCCCAACTGGCGAATCTGCTCGCGAGATCCGCGGGCGCCCGAGTGCATCATCATGTAGATCGAGTTGAACCCTCCCTGGTCCTCTTCCAACTGCTTCATCAGCGTGTTGGTGAGCATCGTGTTGGTCCGGGTCCAGATGTCGATCACCTGGTTGTAACGCTCGTTGTCGGTGATCAGGCCCATCATGTAGTTGCTCCACACGCCGTCAACCTCTTTCTGTGCTGAAGCCACAAGCTTCTCTTTCTCAACAGGCACCTTTACATCGTCCAAGCCGATGGAGAGGCCGCCGCGGTAGGCCATCTGGAATCCGAGCTCCTTGATATCATCGAGGAACTTGGCAGCCTTCGACTGGCCGGCGATTTTATACACGTCAGCGATAATCGTCTGCAGTTTCTTCTTCGTCAGAAGTTCATCAACGAAGCCCACTTCTTCCGGTGATACCTGGTTGAAGATGACGCGACCGGTGACGGTTTCAAGCATCTGGCGAGAAAGCTCGCCCGTCTTCTTGTCTCTCACCTTCACACGCACCTTCACGATAGCATGCTTCGAGAGGCGGCCTTCGTTGTAGGCGATGACTACTTCTTCCGGTGAATAGAATCTCTTGCCTTCGCCTTTCTCTCCCTTACGTCCTTTAGTCAGGTAGTAGAGGCCAAGCACCATGTCCTGTGAAGGAACAGTAATAGGCGCGCCGTTGGAGGGGTTAAGGATGTTGTGCGACGACAGCATGAGGAGGGAGGCCTCCATGATTGCTTCCTGCCCGAGGGGCACGTGCACGGCCATCTGGTCACCGTCGAAGTCAGCGTTAAAGGCTGTACAAACGAGAGGGTGCAACTGGATAGCCTTGCCCTCGATCAGCTTGGGCTGGAAAGCCTGGATGCCGAGGCGGTGCAGCGTTGGGGCACGGTTGAGAAGGACAGGATGTCCTTTCAACACGTTCTCCAAAATATCCCATACCACAGGGTCTTTGCGGTCGACGATCTTCTTCGCCGACTTCACCGTTTTCACGATGCCCCTTTCGATGAGCTTCCGGATGATAAATGGTTTGAAGAGTTCGGCCGCCATGTCTTTCGGCAGACCGCACTCGTGCAGTTTCAGTTCAGGACCGACCACGATCACAGAGCGACCGGAGTAGTCGACGCGCTTTCCTAACAAGTTCTGGCGGAAGCGGCCCTGCTTTCCTTTCAGCATGTCGCTGAGGGACTTCAGTGCGCGGTTGCCTTCGCTGCGGACGGCGTTTACTTTCCGGCTGTTGTCGAACAGGGAGTCAACGGCCTCTTGTAACATGCGCTTCTCGTTGCGCAAGATGACTTCCGGCGCCTTGATGTCGATAAGACGTTTCAGGCGGTTGTTGCGGATGATGACGCGGCGGTACAGATCATTAAGATCTGATGTGGCAAACCGGCCACCGTCCAGCGGCACGAGGGGACGCAGTTCCGGGGGAATGACAGGCACCATCTTGATGATCATCCACTGGGGCCTGTTCTCCACGCGGGTATTGGCCTCGCGGAAAGCCTCGACCACTTTCAGGCGCTTCAGGGCTTCTGCCTTGCGCTGCTGGGAAGTGTCGGTGGCTGCCTGGTGGCGCAGTTCGTACGAAAGTTCGTCGAGTTTTACTCGGCTGAGGAGCATTTCAAGTGCCTCGGCGCCCATCTTGGCGATGAACTTGCGAGGATCGTTGTCGTCGAGCATCTGGTTCTCGCGTGGCAGTTTGTCCACGATGTCGAGGAACTCTTCCTCAGTGAGGAAGTCGAGACGGCTGATGCCCTCCTCTTCCTTGATCCCGGGCTGAATGACGACGTATCGCTCGTAATAAATGATCTGATCCAGCTTCTTGGTCGGAAGTCCGAGCAGATAGCCAATCTTGTTAGGCAGGGAGCGGAAATACCAGATGTGTGCAACGGGCGTCACGAGTTCGATGTGGCCCATGCGCTCACGACGGACTTTCTTTTCCGTCACTTCTACGCCGCAACGGTCGCAAATGATGCCTTTGTAGCGGATGCGTTTGTACTTACCACAATGACATTCCCAGTCTTTCACGGGCCCGAAGATCCGCTCGCAGAAGAGCCCGCCCATTTCCGGCTTGTAGGTCCGGTAGTTGATGGTCTCCGGCTGCGTCACTTCGCCATGTGAACTTTCCAGGATAGATTCCGGGGAAGCCAGGCTTATCGTGATCTTCGAGAAGTCGTTGTTGATTTTTCTGTTCTTTCTGAAAGACATGCTTTGAGTTGTTTTCAGTTTAGTTCAATATCTGTCAAGTCCATGGTCGATAGTCCATGTTCGATAGCCTGATATAGACTATCGACCATAGACTATGGACTCTAATCCATAGTAATCTCCAATGCAAGGCCGCGGAGTTCGTGCACCAGCACGTTGAACGGCTCCGGTATATTCGGCTTCCGCATGTTCTCGCCTTTCACGATTGACTCGTAGGCCTTCGCCCTGCCGATCACGTCGTCGGACTTGATCGTGAGAATCTCCTGCAGGATGTTCGAAGCGCCGAATGCTTCAATGGCCCACACTTCCATCTCGCCGAAGCGCTGACCGCCAAACTGCGCCTTACCACCCAGCGGCTGCTGCGTGATGAGCGAGTAGGGTCCGATGGAACGAGCGTGCATCTTGTCGTCGACGAGGTGACCCAGTTTGAGCATGTAAGCCACGCCCACGGTCACCGGTTGGTCGAATTTCTCGCCGGTGAGGCCGTCGTAGAGGTAGGTGCGCCCGAATTCAGGCAAACCAGCTTCCTTGAGTTCGGCCGACACGTCATCGAGGCTTCCGCCATCGAAGATCGGGGTCGCGTACTTGCGGTTGAGCCGCTGTCCGGCCCAGGCAAGCACTGTCTCGTAGATCTGTCCCAGGTTCATCCGCGAAGGCACACCCAGCGGGTTGAGGCAGATGTCGACTGGTGAACCGTCCTCGAGGAACGGCATGTCTTCGTCGCGTACGATTTTCGCGACAACGCCCTTGTTTCCGTGACGTCCGGCCATCTTGTCACCAACTTTGAGCTTGCGCTTCTTGGCGACATAAACTTTAGCCAGCTGCACGATCCCTGCCGGCAGTTCGTCGCCAACTTCCAGCGTAAACCGTTCGCGTTTGAATTCACCCGCGATCGTGTTGCGCTTGTTGAGGAAGTTCCTAACGATGTCAGCCACCAGCGCGTTCGAATGGTCATCTGTAGTCCATGAATCCAGGCTGATGTCTGCAATCAGGTTAACCTCTTCGGGAACGTTGTAGTTGCTTTCGTCGCGGTAAATGTTCTTGTCGGGGAACAGGTTGCTCTCGATCACCTTGCCGGTGAACTTGACACCCTTGCTGATCAGTTCGTCGCCGAACTTGTGCTTCACACCCTGGCTGGACTTGCCGGTCAGGATGGTCGTCAGCTTCTTGATCATCTCGTTGCGCAGGTCGGCCAGCGATTTGCTGTAGCGGTTCTTGAGCGCTTCGAGCTCCTTCTTGGATTTCGTACGGACATCTTTGTCGCGCTTGGGGCGTGAGAAGAGTTTCGTCTCGATCACGACGCCCTTCAATGATGGCGGCGCCTTCATGGACGCATCTTTCACATCTCCAGCTTTGTCGCCGAAGATGGCGCGGAGGAGTTTCTCTTCCGGCGTCGGGTCTGTCTCCCCTTTCGGCGTAATCTTGCCGATCAGGATATCCCCTTCGCGCACTTCCGCACCAACGCGGATGATGCCGTTCTCGTCGAGGTTCTTGACCGCTTCCTCGCTCACGTTAGGGATCTCAGAGGTTAATTCCTCTTCACCCCGCTTCGTGTCGCGGACTTCAAGTTCAAATTCCTCTACGTGGATCGACGTGTAGATGTCGTTCTGTACGACACGCTCGGAGATAACAATGGCATCCTCAAAGTTGTACCCTTGCCATGGCATGTAGGCCACGAGCAGGTTCCGTCCCAAGGCAAGTTCACCGTTCTCAGTGGCATAACCCTGGCAAAGCGGCTGACCTTTCTCCACCTTCTGGCCTTTCTTAACCAGTGGCGTCAGGTTGATGCAAGTATCCTGGTTGGTACGACGGAACTTGATTAAGCTGTATGACTTGTATGCGTCATCGAAGCGCACCATCTGCTGCTCTTCGCTTACGTCATACTTGATCACAATCTTCTTCGCGTCGACAGAATCAACCACCCCGCTGCTTTCGGCAAGCAGGAGTGCGCGGCTGTCGAGTGCAATGCGGCCTTCGAGACCAGTACCCACGATCGGTGCTTCCGGCCGCATGAGCGGCACGGCCTGACGCTGCATGTTCGAGCCCATGAGCGCACGGTTGGCATCGTCATGCTCGAGGAATGGAATGAGTGACGCAGCGATTGACACAATCTGGTTCGGAGCTACATCCATGTAGCGGACTTCTTTCGGTTCCACCACGGGGAAGTCACCTTCGAAACGGGCCTTCACCTTCTCGTCGACGAACTCGCCATTCGTCTTGAGGCGGGCATTTGCCTGCGCGATGTTATGCGTGTCCTCTTCTTCAGCGGTGAGGAAGATGATGTCCCTCGTCTTCACCTTGCCGTTGTCGACCTTGCGATAGGGCGTTTCGATGAAGCCCATCTTGTTCACTTTCGCGTGAACGCAGAGCGACGAGATAAGACCGATGTTCGGACCTTCCGGCGTCTCGATGGTACAGAGGCGGCCGTAGTGTGTATAGTGTACGTCACGGACTTCGAAGCCGGCACGTTCACGTGAAAGACCGCCGGGGCCGAGGGCCGACATGCGGCGCTTGTGCGTGATTTCGGCCAGCGGATTCGTCTGGTCCATGAACTGCGACAGCTGGTTCGTGCCGAAGAACGAGTTGATCACTGACGACAAAGTGCGGGCGTTGATCAAGTCAACAGGTTTGAAGTCTTCGTTGTCGCGCACGTTCATGCGCTCCTTGATAGTCCGCGCCATGCGGGCCAAGCCTACGCCGAACTGTGTATAGAGTTGTTCACCTACCGTACGGACACGGCGGTTGCTCAAGTGGTCGATGTCGTCCACGAGGGCCTTGGAGTTCACGAGACCGATGAGGTACTTCACAATCAGGATGATGTCCTGGGTAGTGAGTACACGCTGGTCGGCGCTCAACTCAAGGCCGAGTTTCTTGTTGATCCTGTAGCGGCCAACTTCACCCAGGTCATAACGCTTCTCACTGAAGAAGAGGCTCTGGATGATGTCGCGTGCCGTCTGCTCGTCGGGGGCTTCCGTGTTGCGGAGCTGGCGATAGATTTGCTCAACCGCTTCCTTTTCCGAGTTGGAGTTGTCTTTCGACAGCGTGTTGAAGATGATGTGGTAATCCGTGATGTTCACATCGTCGCGGTGGAGGATGATCGACTTCACCCCGCTATCGAGGATGGTGTCGACATCTTCTGCAGTGAGAACGTGGTCGCGCTCCAGGAGAACCTCGTTGCGGTCGATGGACACTACTTCACCGGTATCCTCATCCACGAAGTCTTCTGTCCAGGTTTTCAACACCCGGGCAGCGAGTTTGCGGTTCACCACTTTCTTGAGGGTGGGCTTGGCAGCCTCTACTTCTTCAGACAGGCCGAAGAGGTCGAGAATGTCTTTGTCTGTTCCGTACCCAATGGCGCGGAGCAGCGTGGTGACGGGGAACTTCTTCTTCCGGTCGATGTAGGCATACATCACCGAGTTTACGTCGGTGGCGAACTCGATCCAGGAACCCTTGAAGGGGATAATCCGGGCCGAGTAAAGCTTCGTGCCGTTGGTGTGCTTGCTCATGGCGAAGAACACGCCCGGTGAGCGATGCAGCTGTGATACAATGACGCGTTCGGCGCCGTTGATGACGAAGGAACCTTTCTCCGTCATGTAGGGGATATTGCCCAGGAACACTTCCTGTTCAATGGTCTCAAAGTCCTCGTTGTCCTCATCGTTGCACGTGAGGCGGAGTTTGGCCTTGAGGGGCACGGAGAAAGTCAGTCCCCGGTCGATGCACTCATCGACGTCGTATTTCGGCGGGTCGATGGTGTAGTCGACGAACTCGAGCACGAAGTTTTCGCGCGAGTCCGAGATGGGGAAGTTCTCAGCAAAGACTTTGAAAAGCCCTTCGTTCTGGCGTTTCTCGGCAGGGGTTTCAATCTGCAGGAAGTCTTTGAAGGATTGAAGCTGGAGATCGAGGAAATCGGGATAATCAATGATTCTCTCGATTTTCGAAAAGTCAATCCGGTTGTTAATGGTCTTCTTAGCCAAAGTGCAATGCGTTTAGGTTCCCGGTCCGAAAACTTGTCTGGGTATAAATACAGTAACCCCATCCCGGTCCCGAAGGTCTTTCGGAAGGGTTGGGGCCTGTATCGAGGCTTAGACGATACCCGGCGTCTTCAAGAAGATTATTTCAACTCGACTTCAGCGCCAGCCTCGGCGAGTTGCTTCTTGAGATTCTCGGCTTCGTCTTTCGGCAAGCCTTCCTTGATGGTTTTGGGAGCGCCGTCTACCACGTCTTTAGCCTCTTTCAGGCCAAGACCGGTGAGTTCTTTCACGAGCTTCACAATCTGGAGCTTGTTAGCGCCAGCTGCCTTGAGGACCACGTCAAAATTGGTCTTCTCTGCTGCGGCAGCACCGCCACCACCACCGGCCGCCGGGCCAGCGGCTGCTACGGCTGCTGCTGCGGGTTCGATGCCATATGTCTCTTTCAGATAGGAAGCCAATTCAGAAACCTCCTTCACGGAGAGTTCCACCAGTTGATCGCCAATTGCTTTGATGTCAGCCATTTTTGTAAGTGTTTAAGAGTTCAGTTCAACAATTTTATTTTGCGCGTTTTTCCAGGGTCTTCACCAGGCCAGCCACCGTGTGCTTGCTGCTCAACAGGGCCGACAGCACATTCTTGGCTGGCGACTGGAGCAGGGCGATCACGTCGCCGATGAGCTCATTCTTAGACTTGAGTTCACTGAGCATGGTGAGGTTATCCTCCCCGAAGAACAAGTCGGCCTGAATGGACGCCGCTTTGAAAGCAGGCTTCCCTTCATTCTTCTTGCGGTATTCCTTGATGGCTTTGGCCGGGGCGTTGCCGCTTTCTTTCGAAAAGATCACGCCCGAAAACCCATGCAACACCTTGAACACCGGTTCGAAGTTGCCCGACTGCTTCTCCAGCGCTTTGCGGATCATGGTGTTTTTATACACCCTGTATTCTACGCCCTGGTGAAAGCAAATCCTCCGGAAGGCATTGATCTGGCCTACCGTGAAACCCGACGCGTCGGTAATGTAAAAGTGATTGTGCTGGCTGAATTTCTCAGCCAACTCATCTATAATCTGTCCTTTTTCCTCGCGGGTCATCGTTGTAAATAATTAGATACCGCCAATCGTACTCCGATCAATCAATACACCGGGACTCATGGTCGTCGAAAGGCTGATGCTTTGGAAATAGGTTCCCTTCGAAGAGGCCGGTTTTAACTTCGCTACCATGTGAATAAGTTCAGCGGCATTTTCTTTGATTTTTTCCGCGCTGAAGGAAGCCTTACCAACGGAAGCGTGAATGATTCCTTGTTTGTCGATTTTAAAGTCCACCTTACCCGCTTTCACCTCTTTCACTGCTTTCCCCACTTCAAGGGTAACGGTTCCGGACTTCGGGTTCGGCATGAGACCACGCGGTCCCAGCACCTTGCCCAATTTTCCTACTTTGGCCATGACGGTCGGCGTGCAGATGATCACATCCACGTCCGTCCATCCGCCTTCAATCTTGGTCACAAATTCGTCGAGCCCGACGTGTTCGGCACCGGCATCTTTTGCCTCTTGCACCTTGTCGGGGGTGCAGAGCACGAGCACGCGCACCACTTTACCAAGGCCGTGGGGCAGCGACACAACGCCGCGCACCATCTGGTCCGATTTCTTCGGATCAACACCCAGGCGGATGTCTACATCCACCGACGCGTCAAACTTCGTGAAGGTGATTTCCTTAACCACTTTCGCGGCGTCCTCGAGGGAGTACTCCTTCTCGGGCTGGTATTTGGCCATGACGGCCTTTCTATTTTTAAAAATCCTTGGCATACACTGTTACTATTTATCCCACGGGGCGGGTCCGCTCACCGTGACACCCATACTGCGGGCTGTCCCCGCTATCATCTTCATGGCCGACTCCACCTTGAAGGCGTTGAGGTCAGTCATTTTTGTTTCTGCGATTTTCTTTACCTGAGCCCAGCTGATGGAGCCGACCTTGGTGCGGTTCGGTTCCTTGGAGCCCTTCTGGATCTTGATCGCCTCCATAATAAGCACGGCGGCCGGAGGGGTCTTGATAACGAAGTCGAACGACTTGTCATTATAAATGGTGATCAACACCGGTAACACCTGGCCGGGCTTATCCTGCGAGCGAGCGTTGAACTGCTTGCAAAAGTCCATGATGTTGAGGCCCTTCGAACCCAACGCAGGTCCGATCGGCGGCGCGGGGTTGGCCGAGCCTCCTTTAACCTGGAGTTTGAGATATCCTGTTACTTCCTTTGCCATACTTCGTGTTCGCTCAGTATAAGTTTCTTACTTAATCCAGTTTTTCCACTTGCATGTAGCTCAGTTCGACGGGCGTGTTGCGGCCGAAGATCTTCACCATCACGTTCAGCTTCTTCTTGTCTTCAAAAATCTCTTCTACAGCTCCGGTAAAGCCGCTGAAGGGACCGTCCATTACTTTTACCGACTCTCCTTTGATGAAGGGCCGTTCTAATTTCTCTCCCACCTCGTCGACCTCATCCACCTTGCCGAGGATCCGGTTGACTTCGGACTGCCGAAGCGGAACCGGGTCTTTGGCCGAGCCGGTGCCCGAGCCGCCGAGGAACCCAAGCACGCCCGGAATATTGGTCACCGTGTGGTGCGCCTCCGGATGGGCGAGGTCGGCTGAAATGAGCACATAGCCAGGGAAGAAGTTCTTCTCGCGCATCTTCTTCTTGCCATTGCGCATCTCGTATACTTTCTCCGACGGGATCAATACCTGTGGAATCGATTCCGTCAGTTTTGATCGCTCAATCTCAGTTTCCAGGTAGGATTTGACCTTTTTCTCCTGGCCACTGATCACGCGCAGTACATACCACTTAAGCTCGCCCATTGCCGTTTTCATCTTAGAACTCGCGATAAAACCAGGCCAATGCGTTGCTAAAGCCAAAGTCGATGCCACCGATCACGAGGGCGAAAATCAGTGAGGCCACCAGCACCAGTACGGCGCTGGACTGCAGTTCATTGAACTTGGGCCAGGACACCTTGTTGCGGACCTCATCGATCGACTCCAGTATGTATGTTTTCACCTTTTCCATGTGTCCGCAAGGGGCTAACCCCCTTGATTTTCAATTTTTTGCACGGGTGGAGAGACTCGAACTCCCAGCCAACGGTTTTGGAGACCGCTACTCTACCAATTGAGCTACACCCGTTTGGCTTATCGCCTCTTTCGAGAGCGACTCCTTCCGAATTTCCACCCTACCCTGAATTCAAAAGGACTGCAAAGGTAGAAGATCAGGGGCCTAAAACAAAAGCGTTTCCAGGAAAAATCCTGGAAACGCTCTCTCTTGGCTATCAGTAGGTTAGGCCGGGATTTCCCCCCAACCTGACAGCATTTAGTCTTGGATTTCCGTCACCTGTCCGGAACCCACCGTACGACCGCCTTCGCGGATAGCGAAACGGAGACCTTTCTCCATGGCGATCTTGTTGATCAACTCCACGTCGATCGACACGTTGTCGCCAGGCATCACCATCTCAACGCCCTTGGGGAGCATGATCTCGCCCGTAACGTCGGTGGTGCGGAAGTAGAACTGGGGACGGTATTTGTTGAAGAACGGCGTGTGACGGCCGCCTTCTTCCTTGCTGAGGACATAAACCTCTGCCTTGAACTTGGCGTGCGGGGTTACGGAACCCGGCTTGCAAATCACCATGCCACGGCAGATGTCGGTCTTTTCAATACCACGGAGGAGCAGACCCACGTTGTCGCCGGCTTCGCCGCGATCCAGGATCTTGCGGAACATTTCAACACCCGTGATGGTGGACGTCAGGTTCTCTGCGCCCATGCCTAGGATCTGAACCGGGTCGCCGGTCTTGATCACACCGCGCTCGATACGGCCGGTGGCAACAGTACCACGACCTGTGATCGAAAACACGTCTTCAACAGGCATGAGGAAGTCCTTATCGATGGCACGAACCGGGAGGGGGATGAATTCATCCACAGCCTTCATCAGTTCGTCGATCTTCTCTACCCACTTGGCTTCGCCGTTCAGCGCGCCGAGGGCCGATCCTTTGATCACCGGAGTTTTGTCGCCGGGGAATTTGTAGGCAGTGAGCAGTTCGCGGACTTCAATTTCCACGAGCTCGATGAGTTCGGGGTCGTCGACAAGGTCCACTTTGTTCATGAACACCACGAGGGCGGGCACGCCTACCTGGCGGGCAAGCAGGATATGCTCACGCGTCTGGGGCATAGGTCCGTCGGTGGCAGCCACCACGAGGATAGCTCCGTCCATTTGTGCAGCACCCGTTACCATGTTCTTCACATAGTCGGCGTGACCTGGACAGTCTACGTGTGCGTAGTGACGTTTTTCCGTTGCGTACTCAACGTGCGAGGTATTGATGGTGATACCGCGCTCTTTTTCTTCTGGTGCGTTGTCGATGGAAGCGAAGTCCCTGACAGCGGCAAGTCCCTTGGTAGACAGTACCTTGGTGATAGCGGCAGTGAGAGTCGTCTTTCCATGGTCAACGTGACCAATGGTCCCCACGTTGACGTGAGGTTTCGAACGATCGAAGGTTTCTTTAGCCATATTTGAAAATCCCGGTTTAGTGTTTAACTGTTTAACGTGTATAAAATGATTTACCTAAATACTCAATCACGCTTCTCCGCCTGAGAAGCATACACCCTAAACATGTTAAGCCTGTCGAATGGGTTCTTCGCTGAAACCACCGGGCGCCTTCGTGATGTTCGCTAGGCATCAGCAACCGGAAATCTCTCTTTCTTATGTCAACCTTGTTCCGGGCCGTTTGCCTGGAACCAAATACTACCACTACTACTACTCAGAGCCGTTGAACGGCCCTTCGGCTTCGCTCAGGGTGACGTACCGTGAGTGAAAGAAAGGACGTGACAACAACTCACGCACTTCCTTCTGGAGCCGTTGAACGGGATTGAACCGTCGACCTCTTCCTTACCAAGGAAGTGCTCTACCACTGAGCTACAACGGCGTTGCTAGCTGCTGGCCCCTGGTCCCTGGCCACTAGCCCATAAGAGCGGGAAACGAGGCTCGAACTCCCCGATTTCGCTTCGCTGCATCGGGGCAAGCGCGACCCAAGTTTCAAACCACTACGCTCCTTTGAGCGGGAAACGAGGCTCGAACTCGCGACCTATAGCTTGGAAGGCTATCGCTCTACCAACTGAGCTACTCCCGCCTGCGCTTCGCTCCGGCGGGCAGGCCCGCTTGGTGCAAAGTCAATCAGAACTCTGTCCCTACGCTTCGCTCCGGCGGGCAGGCCCGCTAGTGCGAAGTTTCAGTTGACTTGGTGGGGGGAACAGGATTCGAACCTGTGAAGACATAAGTCAACAGATTTACAGTCTGTCCTCGTTGGCCGCTTGAGTATCCCCCCGGGGCTTCAACACCGTTCCGTGGCTCAACCAGCTCAGTTGAAAACTGTGTTGTAGTATTTCTTAGAACGCCCTGCTTGAGGGGTCAGACCATCGCAAAACAGCCTGGATTCCAAAAACAGGAGTGCAAAATTAATGGCTTTTTCGGTATCGGCAAGCCAGCTCAGGGTTTTTCAAAACCCCCTCCCAGCTACATCAGGATGATCTCCCTGACCACACCGTCACCGAACTCCTTGCTTAGCTTTTCAAGGATCTGGGACTTGCTGTAGGAAAGGTCATGCTTCAACGACGGTGATTGGAGCTCCACAAACAACACCTTATCACGGATGTAAATGCGCCGCGTACGCCGGGCGATCGACTTGCCCACAATCCGCTCCCAGGAAACCACCACGTTCGCCTCGTCAAACTTGGGCTTGAGGTGCTGGGTCTTGAGGAGATCCTGGATGGCCTTGCTGATGTGGACAGCGCCGGATTTTGTGGGTTTGGCCATCCGCTAAAGTAAGACATTTCGCCCCGCCTAGTTCTTCCTCCGTTCGAAGATGAAGTCGCCACCTTCGTCGCCGGCCCCCTGGATGATTCCATAGACCGGGTTGGTAGCGGAGTTGTTCGTGATAGGCTCGTACATCCGGGTGAAGAGAGTGGTCGCCGGCAAGTATTCATCCGTGTTGTCGCTCAGTTTCTTGATGAGCTGCTGGAGAAAAACACTCTTGTCAGGCACCTCACTGAGGTTCCCGCTGGTCATCGCCTTCCTGCTGGGGTCGCGGTAAAGTTCGTTCAGCTGCAGCATGCGCTCGGATGTCATGCTCCTGCTTTTGAAGATGCTGCCGCCAAAACAAGCGTCAGTGATCAGCAGCGTATGCTTGGCCTTTATTGACGCCATCGCCAGGTTGTCTTTCACGTCGCTGTTCGAGATCCAGTTGCTCCGGCTCGTTCGTTTGGCGTCGGACGGTAACCAGTAGCCCAGCTCCCGTTGCTTGTCCCAATAACCGTGACCGGCGTAGAAGACAACGAGGTTGTCCTTCTCGGTTGTGACGTGGGCCAGTTTGTCGAACGCGTCAATGATCTGCTGGCGCGTCGGGTCTTTCAGCAGGATCACGTCTTCCGGATTGAATGTGTATTTCTGCGTCAGCTGGTCATACACCTGTTGGGCATCGATCGCAGGCCGATCGAGCGACTGGAGCGAGGCATCCTCATAGAGGTATTTGGACACACCCATAATGAGGGCCCGGTTCTTACGTTCGACCTTTGCGACCACCGGATCCGAGAAGTCGACGGTGACTGCGTTTGACTTTTCTTTCAGCGTTTGTCCGTACGAAACGACGCTGATGGCCATGAGAAGCAAGCACAACGTTTTCATACCTTATTGTTTAATGATTTTCTTCACTACGGTTTGGTCCCCCACCCGCAGACGAACGAAGTACATTCCCGGTGTCTGCGGCTGACTGACCCATTCCCAACTTCCTTCACCAGCTTGTGCAGGGAGATCAACAGTGGATACCCTGACTCCTTGCCCGCTATAAATATCGACTGCCGCCCCTTGCGTAACCGCTTCTTTTGGCAGTGTGTAGCCAATGGTTACGCGATCAACAAACGGATTGGGATACGGCGAAAACAAGACGGGTTGCCCAGGAAGAACTTCATTCTTCACAAACTCTGAGTCACCAAAGACAACCTTGAATAGCCGTGAGGGACCAGCGACGAACGCGTACGAATCATTTTCGCGCATGTTGATGGCCCGGTGTTCGACCAGGTCAACGAGATAAATCTCTTTGACATCGCCGTAATAGGAATTGTCCCACCCCATCTGGATCGGCCCTTCAGCTATGTTGGATTCGACAGTGAACTCCCAAACAAACTGATTGGCGGTGGGAACCACGTCTTTCGTATAGGTCATGCCGACGCGTTCTTTCGGGAATTTCACTTCCAGGTACTCGAAGAACCGCGGCAGGTTGAAATCGTCATAATTATCATAAGCCAGCTCCGCATCCGGCCGCATCCCCAGTCCGCCCAAGTTGTAGGTTGTGGCACCCTGTGAGAGGTTGAAGTTGATTTCCCAGTTTGACTGATCGATGGCATTGCGCAACGGGCCTGCGATTGCCTTGCGGCTGTTGATCGCCGGATTCTTTGCCACGGGGATGTCGATCGTAATGTTACTGGCGCTAGTGTTTTTTACAAATCCGCCTTCAAAGGTGACCAGCTCATCGACGTTGTCCACGGTGCCGCGGAACACGCGGATCTTGCTGAGTGTTCCTCCCAGGGCAGTCTGTTGGGTCGGATTCGCCTGGAGGATGTCATTCCATGATATATGGAAATTGTACGGATTGCCTATCTGGTTCCAACCGGGAGTGAGGGTAATCTGGAACGGATTCGATGGGCTTACGTCGGGTGTGACGCCTGGACCGGTGTACATTCCGTCGCCTACGTTGGTCTCCGTGATAAACCAATAGCCCTTACCGATTTCCATCTGGCTATCGTTATTCATTTCGTCCAATCGGGTTCCGTTCCACCGGTAAGCAGCCCAGATCGTGTTGTCATAAGGCCCCAGGGTGGATCCGAGAACCGTGTTGAATGACATATCATCGAGGATCAGGGGAACACTGATGATCCGATAGTTTTGAATAGTACGGCCCTCGTTGGGATAAGGAATCTGCAGTTCGTCGTCGCCTTCATAGCGAACGCGTGAGGTATATGTCGTCTGTGCCACCGAGTTGTCGTTTCCTTCGAAGTCGTGTACAAGGAATCTGAATTCCATACCCAGCTCCGTGACTTCGCCGCCAGGAATGGTGTACTCATGTTTGGGGTCTCCTGCGGCAAGCATTTGAACGGAGAAGAAGTTATTTGGCAAAACGCCGGCGATGGGTCTATACTCCAAGGTGACAAAATCCACGCCTGACCCCACGTCAGCAAAGTTGCCGGATACCACTAAATCCGCGCCCGGTGAAATGATGGCTGGCGTAAGGTTGGTAGTGACTGTAGGTTTGTTGGTGTCCAATGTTGGCACCTGGGAACCAGAGAGTGGAGCCGTGGTCAGGTAGTTAGTCGTTGGGCCTGTACCATTGAAGGCGTATACCTTTATGAAGATATTCTCGGAGGCGAGGCCGGATAGGTCGATACCTGGTTCGCTTGAGTTTTGCACAATGTACATGGTGTGCCCAAGGACGGTCCCCACCCCCACAAGGTCAATGTTGTACGCAATTCCATCCACTGGTATAAAATTTGGAGCCACAGTCCCAGACATGACGGCCAGATAACCGTCGGGCTGTGGCACTGGTTCTGTCCAACTGCCGTCGAACGCTGTACTGGTAATGTGGAAGAAGGTCAGGTTCGTGGGTTGGGAGGTGGGTTCCGTAGCAAGCACCATGTTGCGGAGTACCGTGACTCTTTCACCCCCACCGATTAATTCGGGTTTGCCATCATTGTCAATGTCGCCTGCCGCAAGGATGTTGCTGTAGGCCCCACTGCTGATATCGATGCGTGCCCCGAACGAAGCAATGCTCAATGCACCACTTGTCGCGTTGTTCTTGAAGATTGAAATGTGATTTGCATTATCCGTGCCAGAAGCCATGTCTGGTTTGCCATCGCCGTCAAAGTCCGCTAAAACCATATCGTAGTTCCCGGCCGGGGTTGCGAAATCAACCTTTGAAGCAAAGGAGCCGGCGGAAATGCTTCCAGGGGTGCTGGTGTTGCGCAATACAGATATGGCTTGCCCGAAATAACAGGCTACCGCCAGGTCCGGTTTTTGGTCACCATCCAAATCGCCAATTGCCACCTTGTATGGACCGTTTGCCGTTACAAAATCAACCCGAGCACCAAAGGACCCGGCGTTGATTGTCCCGGGTGTTGAAATGTTCCTATGGATAGATACCCCTATGGTGTTACTGGCCACCAGAATATCCATTAGTCCATCGCCGTCCATGTCACACAATTCCACGTCATAGGGGTTTCCTCCTGTGGAAAAATCAACCCTTGCGGCAAAGGAGCCTGAGTTTATTACCCCTGGTGTACTTGTATTTCGGTAAACCGAAATACTTGCAGCGCCCGCATTTGCAACAACAAGGTCGGGCTTCCCGTCCTTGTCCAGGTCCCCAATTTCGACGTCATAGGGGGTACTGCCGGTCGTGAAGTCTACCTTGGTAGCCAAGGAACCTGAATTAAACGATCCCGGTGAACTTGTATTTCGGTAGACTGACACGCTATTGGAGTTGGAGTTGGCTACCGCAACTTCGGGTCTTCCATCGCCATCAAGGTCATCCATATCAAAGCCGCGCGGCATGGAGCCTGTAATAAAATCAACGGACGATGCCAAGGTTCCCCCATTAATTGATCCTGGAGTGCCTGTGTTCCGAAAAACGGAGATGACGTCACTGTTGTTGATGGTCCCGATTACCTCTGCCTTTCCATCACCATCCAAATCCCCCGACGCAATGTATAATGGACCATTCCCAGGGGTAAAGTGAACTCCGGTGGAAAAAGAATTTGATCCAAGCGGATTACCACCCGGGAAAGTGAGGACAAACGGTTGCCGCGCATATGCAATCAAGCCTCCCGTTGAAACTGTGATGGGTTCGTACGATGCACCCACTGGTACAGTCACCGTCAATTGTGTAGAACTTGCTGCTGTAACTATTCCCTTTGTTGCTCCGAACATCACGATGTCTGCGGTTGAATTAAAATTGGTTCCTGTGATGGTTACGATTGTGCCAACAGGCCCCGAAGTTGGACTGAACGACGTAATGGTGGGAACCTGGGCATAGGAAACCAGGCAACCCATCCACAACAACACAGACAGAACAATACGCCTCATATCCTCAATCCAATATCGACGGCGGTGCCGGTAACCGGGAGTCCTTGGTTGGCTCGCTCTTCGGAATAAGCAACAACCCGGCTATCACAACGGGCACGGCAATCTTCGCCCACGTCGGAATCTTTGGCTTTATGGAGAAAGACCCGCCGGTTGTTGTCTCCCGGCCACTGCTCAGACGGACGCTGTAATCACTCCCGGGCTTCTGCTTTCCGGGCACCGCCCACGAGAAGGAACCGTTGTTGGTGACCGTCCCCAGGTCGGCCTGCACTTGCCCGCCTTTCAACAATTCAATGTGGATTTTCTGCCCCGCATCGCCTCCGCGCCACTGAAGGGTTTGCGTGGAGCCTCGTTTCACCTTTGTCAGGCTTGTCTTTAAAGTAAGAGGCGCGATCACAATGGCCTCCACCTCAAAAGTCAATTCTCCTTTGAACGGACCCATCTCGATTTTGGCATCCCACTCAATGCGCTTGCCCCTTCCCGGCCGGACCCCGGCACCCACATCTCCACGAACGCGGGTCAGCGCTGTACGGAAGTTGTTGTGCGAGCCGTAAAGGGAAATGGTATAGGATTCATCGGACTCGCCCTGGACCAGGTCGTAGGTAACGATTATTTTATCCGCCTCCGCCGCTGCCCGAATGTTTTCAATCTTCTGGGAGAAGGAGGCGATGGGTATCAACAGCAAGAAACCAAGCGACTTCATGGTGCCCGTCGAAATGCGTTGACGAATTTAAGAAAATAGGCCTACTCCTGAATTACCGGTCGCTAATGGCGGTAACCCGGCCCTGGGCCAGTTGGAAACACTGTGCAGTCAAAGAGGCATTTTTCAGCACCTCAAGGCTTCTCCCGGGCCGGGCATCCGTGAGGAAAATCTGCCCGAATGACCCGCCGGCAACAAGTTTTAACAACTGCACAATCCGCTCGTCATCCAGTTTGTCGAAAATATCATCCAGCAGCAGGAGCGGCTTGAACCCGTTCATTTCGCTCAAGAGATCAAACTCCGAGAGCTTAAGTGCGATAAGGAACGATTTCTGTTGTCCCTGTGATCCAAAGGTCTTGAGCTCGTTGTCGTTCAGGGTAAACCGAAACTCGTCGCGGTGCACGCCCACTGACGTCCGGCCCAGCAGAAGATCACCATCCAACCGGTCAACCAGTTCCTTTGCAAAATCCAGTGAGTCGAGATGCGAAGTGTAAGAGATTCCAGGCACCTCGTTGCCTCCGTTGACGAGAAATGCGTAGTGCTTTTGCACCCGTGGAATCAGTTGCTTGACAAACGCGGCGCGGCGCGCATGAATCCATTTACCGGAGGTCACCAGTCTTTCATCATACGTGGCCAGCAACTCCCGGTCGATGTTGGTCCGGCCTGCCGCCATGCGTAACAAACCGTTGCGGTGCTTCAGGTTGGCCTGGTATACAATAAGATGTCCGAGGTATTCACGATCCATTTGCGAGAGCAGCGTGTCGAAGAACTTGCGTTTAACTTCGCCGCCATCCCAGACCAATTCAATATCACCTGGGGCCACGAGGACGATGGGATACTTCCCGATGTGCTCCGAGAACCGTGCATACTCCTTCCCGTCTTCCGCAACCTTCTTCTTTCGGTCGGGCGTGTAGGTGCACGTCACCTCTTTTTGCTTGCCCCGGATTTCGAAAAGACCGCGAATCATGAAATGCTCCTCCCCATGCCGAACGTTTTCCGTGTCGGGTGCTGATCCGATGCCACGGGTCAGCGACAGGTAGTGGATGGCTTCCAGGAGATTGGTCTTCCCTTCGCCGTTGCGCCCCAGGAGAACGTGTATCGAACCGGTGAATTCGACGTCCGCACCAGCATAGTTCTTAAAGTTCAAAAGGTGCAGTTTCTGCAAGCGCACGGCTGAAATTGGTATTTGTTGATTGGAGGGGCTATTTTCGCAGTTCCTTTCAAAAGTAATTCATATGTCCGCCACGCCCCAAGCCAAATCCAAGGGTACCAAGGAGAAGGCCGAGTTTTCGAAGGAAACCTACATGCGCTGGTACGAGATGATGTACCTCATGCGCCGGTTCGAGGACCGGGCAGGGCAACTGTACGGCATGCAGAAGATTCGTGGCTTTTGCCACCTCTACATTGGGCAGGAAGCCTGTGCAGCTGGTGCCATCACGGCACTAACGGCCGACGATAAGTGGATCACCGCGTATCGCGACCACGCACACCCGCTGGGACTGGGTACTTCGGCCCGCGCGGTTATGGCTGAGCTGTATGGGAAAGAAACCGGCATCTCCAAAGGCAAGGGAGGTTCGATGCACATCTTCGATAAATCAAAAAACTTTTTCGGCGGTCACGGCATCGTTGGCGGCCAGGTACCTCTGGGCGCCGGCATTGCCTTTGCCGAGAAATACAACAAGACCAAGAACGTCTGCATCTGCTACATGGGCGACGGCGCCGTGCGGCAAGGAGCATTCCACGAAGCACTCAACCTGAGCATGCTGTGGAAACTTCCCGTAATCTTCGTGATCGAAAACAACGGTTATGCGATGGGCACTTCTGTCAAGCGCACGTCAAACGTAACGGAACTGCATACGCTGGCTGACAGTTACGACATGCCGTCCGAACCTGTTGACGCCATGAGCGTGGAGGCGGTTCACCAGGCCGTGGCTCGTGCCGCCGAACGTGCACGTTCCGGCGATGGACCTACGCTTCTCGAGTTTCGCACTTACCGGTACAAGGGACATTCCATGTCTGACCCGCAGAAGTACCGCACCAAGGAAGAGGTGGATGAGTACAAGCGTCGCGACCCCGTTGAGGTGGTCCGCGCAACGATTCTTGAACGGAAATTCGCGTCAGAAAAGGAACTCGACGCCATCGTCGAAAAGGTGAACGCAGAAGTCGAAGACAGCGTCAAGTTCGCCGAGGAGTCCAACTTCCCTGACCCGAAGGAGGCCATGACCGACATTTACGTGCAGTCCGACTACCCCTACTCGGTCGACTGAGTTTCCCACTCGCCCCTGCTCCCCTAAAGGGGAACCAAGTGACTCCTGCTAGTTTGTTAAATGAGCCTTAATGTATAGTTTTGCAGCCCTTTCCCTCCCGGGCTTGACCGGGGAACTGTGGGAAACTGCTTAGTATAACATCATGGCAAAAAAAGAAGAAAGTAAGGACCTGTTGGAAAGCCCCGAGGCATTGGCCGAGAAGGTGGAGGGCGTTGAGCATTGGATTGAGCGCAATCCGAAGATTGTGTTTAGCGTTCTTGGCGTCATCGCCCTGGTGGTCGGAGGTTTTTTCGGGTACCGCTACTGGGTAACCAGCCAGGACGACCTCGCCCAAAGCGAGATGTTCCAAGCCATCCGTTATTTCGAGGCCGACAGTTTGAACCTCGCCATGGAAGGTGACGGTAACCACGCCGGCTTCAAGCAAATCATCGAAGACTACGCCTCCACTCCGGCCGGCAACCTGGCGAATTTCTATGCTGGAGCCATTTGCCTCAAGCAGGGAAAATATCCGTTGGCCATCCTCTACCTGGAAGACTTCTCATCCAATGACGAGTTGGTTCAGGCCCGTGCCTACAGCCTGATCGGCGATTCATACATGCAGCAAAAAAAATACGAGGAAGCCGGCATCCATTACGACAAAGCTGCCAACTACAAACCCAACAAGTCTTTTACACCTACCTACCTCATGAAGGCAGGTCTCGCCTTTGAAAAGGCAAACCAGAAAGACAAAGCCATCAAAGCCTACCAGCGGGTGATCGACGAGTATTGGGAAAGCAGCGATTACCAGAACGCGCGCAAATACAAGGCAAGGTTGGAGAGCAACTCCTGAGCAACCGGTGCCTTCGAGAACCTCAGGCACCTCTTCCCGTACATTATGCCCGGCAGCCTGACCATCAATGACCTCTCTCCCAGCAAGAAATTCTCTCGCAAGAAGATCGGCATTGTCGTGGCAGACTGGAACCCTGAGGTGACGGAAGCCCTCGTCGCCGGCGCCCAGGCGGCACTCCTTCAGGCGGGAGTCAAGAAGCGTCACATCGAGGTCGTCCACGTTCCGGGGAGTTTCGAGCTTCCACTAGGCGCCCAACGATTGGCTGAACAGAAGAGCATCGATGGCGTACTTGCTCTTGGCTGCGTGATCCAGGGCGACACACCACACTTCGAATACATCTGTCAGGCGGCCGCCCAGGGGATCATGCAGGTTTCGTTGGTTACCGGCAAGCCTGTTGCGTTCGGAGTGCTAACAACGCTTAACCAACAACAAGCTCTTGAACGTGCTGGGGGAAAGTTCGGCAACAAGGGTGAAGAGGCCGCGGTGACTGTGCTGCGGATGCTGGACGGGAAGTGAAGCCCTTCAGAACTTGAAATAAAAATCTCCGATAATATTCGAGCTGTCCCAGGTGTACTGGCGGTCTTTGGATAGCTGCAGCACATTCTTCCGCACATCCTTGAATACCTGCTCGATGGTCATCCCTGGCTTGCGCATCGCGTTGAGCAGTTCCTGGGTGTAAAGACCATTGCGGCCATCTCCGTCTGAGGCCACCGATCCCGGCGCGGTGGCATAGGCAATAAATGAACCCCGTGCCCTGCGGATCTCGGCAAGACCCGATTCTGCTGAGCGGTACGTCGAAGGGAAAGGGTTGTTTCGGCAGGCATCAAGCACAAGGATGTTTATCCTTGAGCTGGAACGCTCCATGTTTGCCATGACGATGCGCTGCACCGGCATACACATACGAGGGATGTCGTCTTCGTATTGAATGTTCGCCTCCACGGGCACAAGGTAGTTTTCGCCCTGGTTCTGGAGCCCGTGCCCAGCGTAATAGAAAAGGGCAACGGTTTGATCCTTGGGACCCGCCACCAGTTTTTCATGGAACTTCCGAAACGCATCGCGCATTTGGTTGTAATCACCATTGATCACTTTGATGACTTCGAAGTTGCAGCGCTGAAGCTCGGCCGCCATGTCGTTGGCGTCGTTCTCCGCATTCTTCAAGGGAGAAACAAACTTGTATTTGCTGTTGCCGATGACGAGGGCGTACCGCTTCTCATCCTTGTACAATTCCGCCAGCGTAGGAACCACCGCTGTAGCCACAGGCACCGTCACTGGCGGAGTGAGGGGTGCGGTGGTCTTGCCGGCTCCGGGTTTCTCCGTCTCTGGCTTTTTTTCTGTTTTCTTCGGATCGACCACGGGTGTCTTCGTCGGCGTCACGTTTCCGGCCACCTGCCCACCAGCCCATTCCTTCTGCAGCTTCCTGGCTTCCACATGGGTTGCATCCGCCGTCAGGGCGTTGTTGAGATCTTCGATTGCGAGGCTGCGCTGGCCCATGTGGTCGTAGACGAGAGCGCGCTCGTAGAAGATTTTAGCCTGCGAAGGCTTGTCGGTGATCAGTGGCGCAGCCTTTTCGTAGGAGGAGATCGCTGACGGGTATGCCTTAAGGTCAGCATACGATTTGGCCATGAACCAATGGATGTTGCCGTTGTTTTTGTGGCCTAGTCGCAGCGATTCATCGAATTCGCGCACGGCACTCGTGTGTGATTGCGTCTTGAAGTACGACAGCGCCAGGTAGTAATGGACATCCACGTCCAGCGCCTTGTCGCGTGTTGGTTTGTCGAGGTATTCGTTAAAATTGGTTATTGCCTTCTCATACTCCTTGGCCTGGTATGCGTCAATACCCTGCTCATAGAGCTTGAACTGGGCACCTGCCAGCAGCGGCAGGCACAGGAAGAAAGCAACCAGTATGTTGCCTCGCATAGGATATCAATCAATATTGAACGAAACGCCTGCTGAAAAGTTGATGGACGAAAACCCAAGATTCTTCATAGGGAAATTCGTACCCACCAGGTCGTTGATCGAATTCGGGTACGATAGCGTGCTCACCACATCGAGTGGGAAGGTGTAACCGAAGGATGCTTGTAAGAATATAGAAATGGGTTTGGCCGGGTTGATTTCGATGCCGGGGCCAATGAAGATTCCACCTGTTATCGACGACTTGGATTCGTACACAAGGCCGTCACTGGCGTCAATATCAGAACTTGGATCGGCCAGCCAATCGGTGCCGTCAAAGTAATAGTACGAGCCATACCCGGTCAGTTCGCTCACCGTTGCCGATGCAATGAATGGTTTAGCGAAGGCATACACGGAAATAGTTGAATTGTCTTTAACCGGAACGAAGTTCAGCTTGAAGTTGGCTGCCAGCGTGAGCAGGCTCACATCGCCGCCGGAAAGTGCGAGCAGAATTCCTTGGTCTTGTGCGGCATTGTAATAAAAGTTTGAGGGAAAGCCTGTCCCCGCGACAATATTACCAGTCACATCAGGATCATACTTGAAAGACAAGTAAGAAATGCTGCCGCCAATGGAAAACACCCTGTTCATCCGCTTGATGTACCCAGCCTCAAAATTGATTCCTGTGGTGTAGTCGCCCAGGTTGGAGCCGGGGACAATCGAAACGCCGCCACCGACGAAAATGCCATTGTCATACTCAATCCGTTCCTTTTTGACTACCGCGCCTTCGTCTTGCCCCAGCACATTCATGGCAATCATCGAAAACAAAACAAGCAACACCTTTCTCATGACAAATTGGTTTTTCTCAAAAATAGCGCAAAAAGGGTTTATATGCGGCGCGGGGTTCTATTTCTCCTTAAGCTTCTCCGCACCAAGCTTGAAAGCTGCCACCAGCCCACGTGCCGACTCCGAGTCCGGGGTGACAAACTCCAGCGTGCTGACGTATGGCTGAATCTTGCCCGCCTTGTAGGCCTTGATGATCTTGTTCTTAAAGGCGGTCTCCACTTTCACCGTGAGGAATTTTCCCTGCACGTCGTAAGTGACACTCTGTGGGAAGAGGTCGCCGAGGTTGAACTCAAATACCTCTTCTGCGGAGGCATTCGACTTCACCTCGATCCGCGTGTATTTCAATTTGTTGTGATTTCCGGCCTCCACCCGCTCAAGTTTCTGCTTGATGGTGACTTGGTCGCCCTGCACATCGACTACCGCGCCGCTAAGCCAGGTCACCAAGCCGCCGACGTCGGGAGG